>DAEB01000010.1 GCA_002495185.1 Thermoplasmata archaeon UBA184
CACCCCCGCCCCCTCCGCCCTCCACGACGACGACGAAGAACGTGACCAACACGGTCTCCGCGGACTACCCCCTCTACGCGGAGCTGGCGGCCGCGGCCGTCGTCGCACTTCTCGCGGTCGTCACGATCGTGAGCCGCCGCCGACCCCCCTCCGCCCCGGGCTCCTCGGCTCCTCCCCCGGCGGATGCGGAAAACCCCCACCCGAGCGCCGGGACCACGGAAGAAGCGGAGACGACCGCGGCAGGTGGTCCGCCTTCCTCCGGGATGGGAAGTAGCTGATGGCGGCCGTTTCTCCTCCTCCGTCGATTCGGAACCTGCGTCGGGGCGTCGTTGCCGGACTTGTGCTGGCAGTCCTGGTCGCCGTCCTCATCGTGCCACCTACGAACGGACCCGAACCCCGCGCGCCCCCATCCACGTCGTTGCTCGCGCTCTCCTCCGGCCCTCCGATGCCACACACGCCGTCGGCCGCGAACGCCTCGGACGCCGCGACCGCTCCCCGCGGAGGCACTATGGATGCTCCCGCGATCTCACCTCCCCCCACCTGGGTCAACGTGTCAAGGAGCGGGGCCGGGTCGCCCCCGCCCGTGTACGCGGAGAGCGTTGTTTACGACCCCGCTGCGCACGAGACCCTGCTGTTCGGCGGGTGCTACGTGAAGCAGTGTCCGGGGAACGAGACCTGGGCGTTCACGAACGGCAGCTGGACGAACCTCACTCCCCGTTCGGGCTCGCCCCCCGCGCGCGACTACGCGAGCCTCGACTACGACCCCCACATGGGCGGTGTTCTCCTGTTCGGCGGGCAGGGCACGAACCATGGCCCGCTCGACGACACGTGGCTCTACCGGGGAGGCGTCTGGACGAACCTCACCTACGTGAGCCCGGCCCCTCCGGCCCGATGGGGAGCGGCGCTCGCGTTCGACCCGGACCCCGAGGCGAACGGCTCCGTCCTCTACGGCGGTTGCGGCGGCGGCCTCTCCTGCGGGTTCAACGATACGTGGGTCTGGCAAGGGGGCGCGGGATGGACCGACCTCACGCTCGCGGGTCCCGGGCCGGCGGTCAGTTCCGAGGCGATGGCCTTCGACCCCGTGGACGACTACCTCCTTCTGTTCGGAGGGTGCGGAGGAGTGTTCTGCCTCGGCCTCAGCAATCAGACCTGGGAGTTCTACGGGGGCCAGTGGTGGGAGGGAACGCCCGCGACCCACCCGGTCGCCCGGGCGGGGACCGAGCTGGTCTACGACCCGGTCGGCCACCGGATGGTGCTCTTCGGCGGTCAAAACTTCACGATCTACTTCTCCGACACCTGGAGCTATTCGGGAGGCGTCTGGCAGCCTCTCGCCCCGGCTTCCAGCCCATCCGCCCGCTCCGACGCCGGCCTCGCTCTCGACGCGAGCGGGACCGCGCTCCTCCTCGTAGGGGGGAATGTAGCCGGGACCTCGGAGAACGACACCTGGCTCTTCACCGTCCCCGACTCCGTCCTCCTGACCTCCTCCGCCTTGGCGCTCGAGACGACGCAGAGCGTCGACGTCAACGCCTCCGTGACCGGGGGGGTCGCTCCCTACCACCTCACGGTCGCCTTCGGGGACGGGACGGGCGCCGCGGTCTCGGGCCCGGGACCGACGTTCTCGCTCGCCCATCGGTACGGCTTCGCGGGCGCGTACGTGGCCTCGGTGAACCTCACCGACGCCGACGGGCTCGTCGCATCGGCGTCGACCGCGTCGATCCGCGTGACGAGCGGACCCGCGCTCAACGCGACCGCGACGCCCCTTTGGACCGATGTCGGCCTCGCCGTCTCGTTCCTCGCCACCAACATCTCGGGAGCGGCGCCGTTCGCCTACGCCTGGAGTTTCGGAGATGGCGCGAGCGCGACCGGAGCGAGCCCCTCCCACGCCTTTAGCGCTCCCGGCACGTATACGGTCCGAGCGAATCTCACCGACGCCTTCGGTGTCACGGCGAACGACTCGCTCACCGTCACCGTTGTCGCTCTCCCGTCCGCCGCCCCCCTCTCCTTCTCGCCGGCGGCGCCCAACAACACGACGCCGGTCGAATGGCACTCATCGGTCTCGGGCGGGACGGCTCCGCTCAGCTATTCGTGGCGGTTCGGGGACGGGACCGGGAGCTCGATCCCCTCCCCCACGCATACCTTCGGGACGCCGGGAACGTACCGCGTCACGCTCTGGGTCAACGACACGGTCGGGGGACGCTCCTTCGAGACCGCGTCGATCACCGTCTCGGCCGCGAAGCTCTCGAGCCCGCCGCCGCCCCCGCCGTCCAACAACTCGACCACGGTCGTCCGGACCACGAACGTCACCGCACCCGCGCCGTCCTGGTTCTGGCCGGCGGTCGTGGGGCTGGTGGCGGCCGGAGGCGCGGGCTCGTTCGCGCTCCTGCGCTGGGGACGACCCCGGGTCGCTCGCTGACCGGGCTTCGGCCGTTCGGGCCCGCTACGGGACCCGCTCGGCGCCGACGGCGGGCGAGGGGTCCGTCGGAGCCGGGGTCGGCCCGGGCGCCTCGCGCTTCACCGAGACGCGGACCCCGTCCGCGCCGAACCGGTAGTTCCGGAGGCCGAGCGAGAGCAGGAGGCCGAGGAGCGCGACGCTCGCCGTGATCGCGAAGAGGACGACGAACCCCGTGATCGCGGGAACGGAGGCGTACACCGGGCCGACCGGGGTCGTGGCGACCACGACCTGGGTCGTGAAGCTCGCGGTGATCACGGCGGCGAGGACCGGACCGACCGCGCTCCCGAGGTTG
>DAEB01000038.1:0-3065 GCA_002495185.1 Thermoplasmata archaeon UBA184
GATCATGGAGGCCGCGAGCGGCACCGTGAAGCGGGTCCAGCTCGAGCTCGGCGGGAAGGCGCCGTTCATCGTCTTTCCGGACGCCGACATCGCCGCCGCGGTCGAGGGCGCGATCGTCGGGGGCTTCGTGAACGGCGGCCAGGACTGCACCGCCGCGACCCGGCTGATCGTCCACAAGGACGTCCGCCCGAAGTTCGTCCAGCTCCTCCTCGACCGGGTCAAGACGATCCGGATCGGGGACCAGCTCTCGCGCCAGACCGACTTGGGACCCCTCGTGAGCCCGGTCCAGCAGAAGCGCGTCCTCGACTTCGTCGAGAAGGGGAAGGCGGAGGGCGCGAAGCTCAAGGTCGGGGGGACGGACGACAAGAAGAAGCACCCCAAGGGCGCCTTCGTCGTCCCGACGGTCTTCGACGCGGTCGCGCCCGACATGGCGATCGCCCAGCAGGAGATCTTCGGGCCGGTGCTGGACGTCCTCGAGTTCTCGACGTTCGACGAGGCGGTCGAGGTCGCGAACGGCGTCGCCTACGGGCTCGCCGGGAGCGTCTGGACGAACGACCTCAGGACCGCGATCCGGGCCGCGAACGAACTCCGGTTCGGGGACGTCTGGGTGAACGACCATCTCCCGCTCGGCTCGGAGACGCCGCACGGCGGGTTCAAGCAGTCCGGGTTCGGGAAGGACCTCGGCACCGACTCCCTGCTCGACTACACGGTCGTGAAGAACATCTACGTCGACCTCACCGGGAAGGCGCGCAAGTCCTGGCACTACACGACGTACGGCGACCCCGGGTAGCGGTGGAGGGCGGTTCCGCATGGTCGCAGGAGTTCCGACGAGCGGCCGGGGCGCTCTCCTCATCGGAGGGGAGTGGCGGCCGCCCGAGGGAGGACGGTACATCCACGTCATCGACCCCTCGACGGGAACGTCGATCGGTGAAGCGCCGGTCGCGACCGCCAGCGAAGCGACCGCGGCCGTCGAGGCGGCGGCCGCCGCCGAGGAGTCGTGGGGGACGACCCCCGGATACGTCCGGGCGAAGGTCCTCCGCGCGGCCGCCGTTCGGCTGCAGAACGACCGGGAGACGATGGCCCGCCTCATCGCGACCGAGGTCGGGAAACCGATCGTCGACGCCCGGGTCGAGGTCGACCGGGCCGTGGGGGTCTACGAGCTCGCCGCCGAGGAGGTCCGGCAGCTGGGCGGGGAGAGCTTCCCCGCGGACGCGTACGAGCGTCCCCCCGGCAACGAACGGAGGTTCCTCTTCACCGTCCGCGACCCGATCGGGGTCGTGGTGGCGATCGGACCGTTCAACTTCCCGCTGAACCTCCTCTCCCACAAGATCGCTCCAGCGCTCGCCGCCGGGAACCCGGTCGTGGCGAAGCCGACGAGCGCGGCGCCGTTCACCGCGCTCCGCCTCGCGGAGCACCTGGTCGCCGCGGGGGTCCCGAAGGGGGTCCTGAACGTCGTCATCGGACCCGGTCGGTCGGTGGGGGACGTGCTGGTCGAGCACCCGAGGACCCGGCTGATCACCTTCACCGGCTCCACCGAGGTCGGGAAGGGGATCGCCGAGAAGGCGGGCCGGCACGCGAAAAGGGTCATCCTCGAGATGGGAGGGATGGACCCGTTCGTCGTGCTCGACGACGCTCCCCTCGACGTCGCGGTCCCGGCGGCCGTCCGGGGCGCGTTCAGCTACTCCGGCCAGGTCTGCACCGCCTCGAAGCGGATCCTGGTCCAGGACGCGGTCGGGGACCGGTTCGCCCGCACGATGGCCGAGCGCGCCCAGGCGCTGAGGGTCGGCCCGGCGATCGAGGAGACGACCGAGGTCGGTCCGCTCATCGACCAGGCGTCCGTCGCCCGGATGGAGGAGCTGGTCGCGGATGCGAGGGCTCACTCGGCGAAGGTCCTGGTCGGTGGGTCGCGGCCCGAGGGGACCGTCGGGAGCTTCTACCAGCCGACCGTGATCGACCAGGTCTCTGAGGAGGCCCGGGTCGCGCGCGAGGAGCCGTTCGGGCCGATCGTCCCGATCATTCGGTTCCGCGACCTAGACGACGCCGTCCGGATCGCGAACTCGACGCCGTACGGCCTCCAGGCGTCCGTCTACACCCGCGACATCTCCCGGGGGTTCGCGCTCGCGAAGCGGATCCGTGCGGGCGGGGTCCACTTGAACGACCCGACGACCCTCCGCTGGGACGCCCTCCCGTTCGGCGGCGTGAAGGAGAGCGGGCTCGGCCGCGAGGGGCTTCGCTACGCGATGCAGGAGATGACCGAGGTGAAGCTCGTCTCGGTCAACTTCGGCTAGATAGCGGAGGGCGGCGACCCCCCTCTACTCGTCCTTCTCGTCCTCGAGGGTCCGTCCCGGAAAGTCCGGGACGGCCGGTGCGGGGATCGGGTGCTCGGGCATCAGGTGCGGGTAGGCGGTCGGCGTGCCGACCTTCGAAACGGGGGGGCTCGGCGGCGCTCGTTCGGGGGTGCTCTCGAGGCTTAAGAGCGCGTCCTCGAAGGCGGAGAGTCCTCGGTCGAGGAGCTCGTCCTCGATGATGAGCGGGGCCATGAACCGAAGCGTCTGGTCCCAGGCGCCCGAGGTGTGCATCAGGACCCCGCGGGCGAGGAGCGCGGAGCGCATCGCCTTCGCCCGGTCGCCCCACGGCAGCCGGGACGCGCGGTCCCGGACGAACTCGACTCCGATCATGAACCCCTTCCCGCGGACGTCCCCGATCGGGAGGTGCCGGCCCGAGAGGGAGCGGAACCGTCCGAGGAGCTTTTCGCCCCGCGTCCGGGTCTGGTCGACGATCGTCCCCTCCTTCAGGACGCGGATCGTCTCGGCCCCGACCGCGAGCGAGAGGGCGTTCCCCCGGTACGTCCCGAGGTGGAATCCCCGCGGGAGCTCCTTCACGAGGTCGGAGCGGTAGGCGACGACCGAGAGCGGGATCCCGCCGCCGATCGTCTTCGCGATGCAGAGGATGTCGGGGGTCACCTTCGAGTGCTCGACCGCCCACATCTTCCCGGTGCGGCCGAGCCCGGTCTGGACCTCGTCCGCGATCAGCAGGATCCCGTGGCGGTCGCAGAACTCCCTCAG
>DAEB01000038.1:3227-10083 GCA_002495185.1 Thermoplasmata archaeon UBA184
ACGACGCCTCCGTGGACGCCGTGGTACGCCCCCGAGAAGGCGACCGTCCCCCGCTTTCCCTGGGCGAAGTCCGCGAGGTTCACCGCGGTCTCGACCGCATCCCCGCCGGTGACGGTGAAGAAGATCCGGGAGTGGTTCCGCAGG
The DNA here is from genome assembly GCA_002495185.1 of Thermoplasmata archaeon UBA184. Taxonomy (GTDB): domain Archaea; phylum Thermoplasmatota; class Thermoplasmata; order Lutacidiplasmatales; family UBA184; genus Lutacidiplasma. The sequence goes on from DAEB01000038.1 coordinate 3,372, forward strand.
TGGCCCGGGAGGACGCTCTCGAGCTCCTTCAGGAACCGGACCCGCGCCTCGGTCGGGAGTTCGAGAGCGTGCCAGATCGACTGGAGCTGCGCCTCGGCGGCCGCCATCAGCCGCGGATGGCGGTGGCCCAGGTTGAGGACGCAGATGCCGGCGACCCAGTCGATGTACCGGTTCCCGTCGACGTCCTCGATCGTCGCACCCTGGCCGACCTTCGGGGCGATGGGGAAGTAGTGCGGGTAGCCGATCGCGTCCGTCTCGAGCCGCTCCTGGTCTGCGAGGAGCTCGCGNNTCGCTCTTGGCCGTCACGGGGACCTCCGACGGCTCAGGCCCTGCGAGCCATATCAAGACTCGGCAGAGATCGGGCTCGAGTGATGCGCGGGGGACCCACAGTCGGGGCCGCTCAGCGACCCGTTCCCGACCACCAGTCGCGCGAGGTTCGACACTGCTCGCAGAGGGGCGTATCCGCGGGATTCTTCCACCCGCACTTGGGACACGCCCAGCCGGTTGGGGGCGGCGCCGGGCCCCCGCCCGAGGGGGGCGGTTTGGAGGACGACGGGCCGGTCCGGTGGTCGACGAGGGGTGCCTCGTGGACGTGCACCAGGATCACGGCGAGGATGCCCCCGGTGAACGCGAGGACGAATCCCGCAAGGAACCCACCCCCGGTCCACAGAGAGAACGCGGCGAAGATGGCCAGAGCGGTCCCCCATCCCTTCTGCTCGTCGGGGTCGTCCTGGGCGCCGTACATTCCGACGCAGGCCATCATGATGATCGCCAGAATGACCCCGAACACCCCGGAGATCACCGGGTCGGCCCCCGCGCTAAGAGGTGCGTAGACCAGGCCCAGGGCAAGGTCTCCGACGGCATTCGCGAGGACGAGGAACGCCCCGACCGCCCCGAGGGCGAGGACCTCGGATTCAGGGGCCCGCCCCATCACCATCCCGGCGTTCGATGGCCCCTCCGTGTATCTACTGTTCGGAGGTTCGCCCGGTGCGGTCGAGGGCCGGAAGGAAGAACGACGATGCGCGCGTCGGGAAAGCTCAGAAGGTCGCTCCGGGCCGTCACGGGGTCTTTGTCAGGCCAGGTCGACCGTCGCTACGGCCCGACCGGAACATCGCCCTTCGCGGCCGAGTCCGGAACTCGTCCTTTCCGCCAGAGGAGAAAACTGACGACGACGAGCAATGTGCCGGCGACCGCGATCATGTACCAGCCAGCATCCGGTCCCCAGGTGGTAGCCCAGCCGGAGGAGCAGACCCCGTTCCAGGGACCGGGCGTACAACTCCCCCAGAAGCTCGTCTCGGGGGACGGTGCGGCGGTCCACGTGGAGTTCGGGAGGAACGTGGCCACGTCCGCTCGGAGCGTCACGGGCTGGAGCGCGGCCGGGAGGCCGCTCGCGAGGACGGTCGCGACGAGCGTGAGACCCAACAGTGGGAAGCGCCGGCGGTCTCGCGGCGGTCGACCGATCATGACCGCGAGCGTGGCAACGCCGCCGGCCAACCCGACCACCACGAGGGAAAGGGACGCGTCGTACAGGATCGCCGTCTCGTTCAGCCCGAGGGAGCCGAAGGAATGGGTACCCTGGACCGGTCCTACGGGAGGGCCGGTGAAGAACGGGGAGCAACCGGTCGCGCACGTCCCCGTCACTCCCGAGAGCGGAGAGTAGGTCTGGGTCGAAGTGTCCGCGTTCGGGCCCGAGGGGACTTCGGTCTCGTACCACCACGGGCTGACGACCGAGATCGAGAGCAGCACGACGACAGCCAGGAGCAGCCCCATCTCGAGGGTGATGCGGCGGCGGGGGCGAGATGGTTCCGACGTCGTGGGAGAGGGGGCGGGCGTCGACGGAGCGCTCACAGCGTCCTCCCTGAGGCATCCGGAACATCGAGGGGCGACCGAGGGATCACGGACGCGCTCGCCGGCCGCACGCAGCGGGGCGCCGATGATAAAATAGCGCCAACGACTACCACCCGGCGAGAAATCCCCGAGTCGAAGTTCGTGCGAGCTCCGCGAGGTCCGGCACTATGGGCGGTCGTTCTGGCCGTCTCCGCCGCGTTGCTCGCCGTGGCCGTGGTGGGCGGTCCAGCGCTCGCACCGACGGCGCCATCCCCGTCGGGACCAGCGCCCGTGCTCCTCGCGTTTGGCCAGGGCGCTTACGATGCCGCGGCGGGCTACGACGTCTGGCTGCTTGGCGACGGTTCGACGTGGACGTACGCGCACGGTGCCTGGTCGAATATCACGTCGAGCGCGGGCGTCCCGGCCCGGATGCCCGGCAACTCGCTGCTCGTGTACGACGCCCGCGACGGATACCCCCTCCTTTTCGGAGGTGCGATCGGGCCGCCGGAGGGTCGACCCCTGGCCGACACCTGGGGGCTCGAGGGAGGGCAGTGGACCAACCTGACCGGAACCGTGCATGGTTCCCCGCCGCCGATGATTCCCGGGACCATGACCTACGATTCCACCGACCAGAAAGTGGTCCTGTTCGGCGGGAGCCGCGTGAACGCGACCCCTCCCTACCTCTACGCGCTGTACCCCATGAACGAGACCTGGACGTACGCCGGGGGAGCGTGGACGAACGCAACCGTCCCCGGACCGGTACCGCTGGGCGGAAGTTACGGGGGAAATCCGTTCCTTCGCCTCGTGGACGACCCCGCGGACGGCTACTTGCTGTACTATGACGGGATCGTGGGGCCGCCCCATTTCGCCCCGATCACGTGGACCTACTCGCACGGTGTGTGGACGAACCGGACCGCAACCTTCCCTCCGGCCCCCCAGCTGCTCTTCTTCGCCGGAATCGGCTACGACTCGACGAGCCGCGCGGTCCTGGGAGTCGGAACGTGCACGTGGAACGCCGCCGTGACCTGCGTCCACCACTTTGGTGGGACGTTCGCGTTCTCGAACGGCACGTGGAAGGATGTGACCCCGTCGACGTCTCCGCCCCCGCGCGAAGAGAGTTCGTTCGTCGACGACCCCTCCGATGGCGGGATGGTGTTGGTCGGAGGGTGCTGCTGGGCGGACTTCTCGGGTCTCTCGCTCTACTGGCAGGACGCCTGGATCTACTCCGACGGAAGATGGACTGAAACCCATCCATGGGGAGGGGGAGCACCAACGTTCTTCCAGAACGACGGCAGCTGGGTCGCGGTCGCCCTCGCACTGTCCGCGGCGGGCAGCATCGCGCTCGTGCAAGCGAGCCGACGGTCGCCGAAGCCCTAGAGGTGCTGCAACGCTCCGGTCTGGAATCCCCGTCCGGACGTCGGCGGTGTGAGGGAAGAACCGCCCGGCGGACCCACGGCCGCCACGCCTAAGCACGCTGTCGCATCGCAGGTCGAGGAATCGAATGACGGCCGCGCGAAACGCAGTCGATACTCACACGCACCTCAGCCGATGGTGGCGGGACATCCAAGAGACCGGGTACCGCCGCGACATCGACTACACGCTCGAGGGGATGCTGCGGGAGATGGACGCGGCCGGGATCGACCACTCGATGCTCATCCAGGTCAATGACGCCCCCTCCCCTCCGGAAGGGCATGCGGAAGCTCGCTCCCTAGTCGCGGAGAGCAAGGGCCGTCTCTCGCTCATCTCCTCCGCCAACCCGACGTTGGGAGCCTCGGCCGTCGAGGAGATGGTCGCGCTGTGGGACGGGACGCCCGAGCTCAAGGGGATCAAGCTGTTCCCCGGGTACAACCCCTTCTATCCGGACGACCCGCGGCTCGACCCGATCTACGAGTACGCGGCGCAGCGGGGGGTCCCCGTCCTGATCCACACGGGCGACACGATGGACAACTGGGGGCACGTGAAGTATTCCCGGCCCCTCCCGATCGACGACATCGCGGTCCGATTCCGCGACGTTCGATTCGTGGTCTGCCACCTCGGGAACCCGTGGATCGACGAGGCGATGGAGATCATCTACAAGAACCCGAACGTGTACGGCGACACCTCGGGCCTGCTCGCCCACCCCTCCTACCCCCTCTTCGACCGACACGTCGATCTCGTGCGACGGAGAATCCAGGACGCAATCTCAATGACCGGGACGGCGGAGCGGGTCCTGTACGGCTCCGACTGGCCGCTCATCGACTTCCGGGTCGCAACCTCGCTCGTCACCCGCCTCGACCTTCCCGAGCGGGACCGGGAGGCGATCCTGGGCGGGAACGCCCGGCGCCTGTTCGGCCTTCCCCCTCCGCACGGAGCGTCGCGGGCCGGGCCGTCATAAGCTACCGCGGACTCGCCGACCTCGACCTCACGGACAGAGGCGTCCGGGGAGCGCTTCGATGGACGGCGACGAGATCCGAAAGGTGGTCCGGGAGACGAACTACGTCACGTGGCGTCGTCAGGGGGGATGGGAACCGCTCGTCATCTCGCGGGCCGAGGGGTCCCGCTTCTGGGACTCCGCGGGGAAGGAGTATCTCGACTTCTCCTGCCAGCTCGTCGCCACCAACCTCGGCCACGGGAACGCCGCCGTGGCGGAGGCGATCGCGACCCAGGCGAGGGAGCTCGCCTACGCCGCCCCAGGATTCGCGACCGAGGCCCGCGCCCGGGCCAGTCTCGCGCTCCTCGAGGTGCTCCCCACGGGAGTGAACCGCCTCTTCTTCTCGACCTCCGGAACCGAAGCGAACGAGGCGGCGCTCAAGATCGCCCGGGCCGCGACCGGCCGCACCAAGGTCGTCGCCCGGTACCGCTCCTACCACGGCTCCACCGCCGCGTCGATCTCGGTCACGGGGGAGTTCCGACGAAAGGCGATCGACAAACTGCAGAAGGTACCCGGGACCGTCTTCGCCCCGGACTGCTACTGCTACCGCTGCCCGTTCGGTCTCACGTACCCCGACTGCGATGTCGCCTGCGCCGAGTACCTCGACTACCAGATCTCCCGCGAGGGGGACGTGGCGGCGATGATCGTCGAACCAGTTGTCGGGACGAACGGGGTCATCGTGCCCGTGCCGGAGTACCTCCCGCGGATCCGGGAGATCACGAAGAAGCACGGCGTGCTGTTGATCGCGGACGAGGTGATGAGCGGCTGGGGTCGCGTGGGGGAGTGGTTCGCGGTCAACCACTGGAACGTCACGCCCGACATCCTGACGACGGCGAAGGGGATCACGGGGGCGCAGATTCCGCTCGGCCTCACCGCCACGACGCCCGCCGTCCACGATGCCTTCCGGGAGAACTACTTCCCGCACGGGCACACCTACGAGGCGCATCCGCTCACCCTCGCCCCGGCCGTGGCTGCGATCGAGGAGTACCGACGCCTCGACCTCCTCGAGAAGTCGCGAAAGGACGGAGAGTACCTCCTCTCGCGGCTCAAGGAGATCCAGGCCCGTCACCCGTCGGTCGGCGAGGTCCGCGGACTCGGGCTGTTCGCCGCCGTCGAGCTCGTGAAGAACCGGACGACGAAGGAGCCGTTCAACACGGAGGACGAGAAGATGGCCGGAAAGCCGCTCGTCATCGACCAGGTGACGGGCGCGATGATGAAGGAGGGGGTCTTCTGCATCGGCTGGGTCTCCCACCTCGTCGTGGCGCCTCCGCTCATCGTGACCCGGGAGGAGCTCGACCACGGGCTCGCGGTCCTCGACCGGGCGCTCGCGATCACGGACGCAAAGGTCGTTCCGTCCGCCTCGGGCTAGAGGAGGACGCCCGAAGGGCGCGGGCCCCTAGAACCAGCGCTCCGTGACGACCTTCTTCCGCGTGTAGAACTCGATCCCGTCCCGCCCGGTAGCGTGGAGGTCGCCGAAGAACGACCCCTTCCATCCGACGAACGGGAACGTTGCAACAGGGGCGGGGACCCCGATGTTGATCCCTAGCATCCCCGCCTCGATACGGTGGACGAACTCCCTAGCGGCCCTGCCGCTCTGAGTGAAGATGGACGAGGCGTTCCCGAACCGCGAGCGGTTCGCCACTTCGAGACCCTCGTCGAGCGACTTCACCCGGATCACGGTCAGCACGGGTCCGAAGACCTCCTCCTGGTTGATCGGCCACTCGGGCTTGGTCTGGTCCAGGAGCACGGCCGGGACGAAGAAGCCCTTCGAGTTCTCGGGGACTTTCGAGCGCGCCACCAGCTTGGCGCCCGCCGCTTCCCCCTCCGCGACCCACTTCAGGATGCGGTCCCGGTTCTCGGGGCGAATGACGGGGCCCATTTCGGTCTTCGGGTCGCTCGCGGGACCGACAACCAGGGTTCGCACCGCGTCCGCAAGGGCGTTCACGATCCGGTCCCCGCCCGGTTCGACCGCCACGACCACGGCGCCCGCGAGGCACCGCTCGCCGGCCATCCCGCAGGCGCTCGAGATGATCGCCGACACGGTGTGCTTGAGGTCGGCGTCCGGCATCACGATCATGAAGTTCTTCGCGCCCGCGAGCGCCTGGACGCGCTTTCCGTGGGCGGTCGCGGTCGTGTAGATGTGCTTCGCCGTCGGCGCCGACCCGACGAACGAGACCGCGTCGATTCCCGGGTGGGTCAGGATCGCGTTCACCGCATCGAAGTCCCCGTGGACGAGGTTGAACACTCCCGGAGGGAAGCCGGCCTTCTCGAAGAGCGCCGGGAAGAGCGAGGGGGAGAACGGGTCCCGCTCGGACGGTTTCAGGATGAAGGTGTTCCCGCACACGATGGCGAACGGCGCCATCCAGAGCGGGATCATGACGGGAAAATTGAACGGGGTGATCCCCGCCACGACCCCGACCGGCTGGCGGACCAGGGTCGTGTCGATCCCCTTTGCGACGTCCTCCGAAAAGAACC
>DAEB01000040.1:0-18258 GCA_002495185.1 Thermoplasmata archaeon UBA184
CGCGAGCTTCAACGCCCTCGCCTCCCTTTCCGTGATCCTCGCGGTCCTCGGCGTGAACGGGTTCGCGAGCGACGCGGCCGGCTATCTCGCTCTCTTCGCGGCGATCTTCTTCGCGTTCTGGGCGATCGAGCACGTCCGGTCGATCATCCAGGCGTCCGACTACCCGGGGCTCCTGGCCCAGTCTCGTCAGTATTCGCCCCCGCCCCGGCGGGGATCCCCGCCGCGACGCTAACGGGTTGGTTTCAGGTCCCCCGGGGGGCCTTCGCGTCCGCGGAACGAGACCACGCCGCCTCCCCGATGGACCGGTAGACGTGCTCGGCGTCGTCCGTGGGAGGGGCCTCGCCCCCCTGGCCGACGTCGCGGATCCTCGCCTTCTTGAGAAGCCAGTAGTGGATCCGCCAGGTCTTCCCGCGCGAGACGGTCGCGTCCTCCTCCTCGCTCGTGAGGAGTCCCTCCTCCTCGAGCTGGTAGAACCGGTCCCGGTCGTCGCTCGAGAGCTTGTTGTCGAGGACGCTGTCGTCCGCTCCGAAGTAGCCGAGGACCATCCGTGCGACGGGGCGCGCTTCGGCCGGGGCGATCTTGCCCCGGGCCACCAAGGTGCGCTCGATCGCCCGGGTCAGCTCGGCCTCGGTGATCGAGGAGGGCATGGGTCGCACGGGGAACGGAATCGCCGAAGATAAAGTTCTGCGGCCATCGGAACCGGGCGGGCGCGAACTTTTGTGGCGCGCGCCGGTCGCCCGGGAGTGACCGACCCGGTCGACTTCGAGATCCCACCGGCCGCGGCCGCGTGCGCCCCGAAGGCGCTCGGTCGGGGGCTCTGCCCTGAGTGCTTCGGCCGGCTCTTCGGTCAGCTCGGCCACGGTCTTTCGAACCCCGAACGCGCCCGACGGCTCACGGAGGCCCTCGGCGTGCCTCCCGTTCCCGAGACCTCCGACTGCTTCGTCTGCGGGGGGATCTTCTCCCGGCTGCCGACCTGGGTCGACCGGTCGGTTCGCGCCGCCGACGGGTTCGAGTGGCACCGGTTCACATGCGGCTCCCGCTGGGAGCCGGAGCGTCTCGCGCGGGAGGAAGCCCTCTGGATCGAGGTCGGGACCGAGTGGGGGGAGAGCGCTCGCTCGGCGTTCAATCGGGAGCTCGGGAAGCGAATCGAAGCGGCGAGCGGTGCCTCGGGGGGAACGGAACGACCCGACGTCGTCTTCCTCGCCGACCTTCCGGTCGGGCGCGTCGAGCTCACGGTCCTTCCGGTCTACTTCGCGGGTCGGTACCGCAAGCTCGACCGAACGCTCCCCCAGACGCGCTGGCCGTGCCGCCGGTGCCGGGGCCGCGGCTGCAGTTCGTGCAACGGGACGGGGAAGACTTACTCGACGAGCGTTGAGGAGGTCATCGCCGCTCCGTTCGTGGCGGCGACGGGTGCGGACGGGACCCGGTTCCATGGGATGGGCCGCGAGGACATTGACGCACGAATGCTCGGACGAGGTCGGCCGTTCGTCCTCGAGCTCCTGCACCCCCACCGGCGCACGGTCGACTTGGAGCCGGTCCGCGAGGCGCTCTCCCGGGGGGCCGCCGGCCGGGTCGAGGTCCTCGACCTTCGGGTCGCCGAGGCGCCCGAGGTCGTCCGGGTGAAGGAGGCGAGTCCGGAGAAGAGCTACCGTGTCGGGGTGGCGGGGGATGTCCCGGTGGCAAAAGTTAATGAGGCTCTCGAGCTCGCGCTCACTCAGGCGATCGCCCAGCGCACGCCGAAGCGCGTCGCGCATCGTCGGTCCGACCGCGTTCGCACGCGGCGGGTCGTCGCCGCGCGCGTCGTGGAGGCGAACCCGGGGCGATTCACGCTCGAGATTCGGACCGAAGCCGGCACGTACGTCAAGGAGTGGGTCGAGGGAGATGATGGTCGGACGACACCGAGCCTCGCTTCGCTCACCGGAGCGGCCCTGAAGGTCGAGTTCCTCGACGTGCTGGAGATCCACGATTCCTAGATCGGTCGGAGGTGCGAACGATGGTCAAGAGCTCGAAGGGATTCCGCTCCCGCTCGCGCGGGACCTTCACGAAGGAGGTTCGCGAGCGTGGGCTCCCGCCCGTGAGCCGGTTCCTGCGCGAGTTCTCGGTCGGCGACCGCGTGATCGTCCGGATCGAGGCGTCCGACCCCCACGGCCAGCCCCATCCCCGCTACCAGGGGCGCACGTGCACGGTCGTCGCGAAGAGCGGCCGGGCTTACCGCATTGAGTTCTTGGACGGGGGGAAGCGAAAGGAGCTGATCGCGAACTCCATCCACCTGATCCCCGCCGGGGGAGGTTCGGCCGATGCCTGAACCGGTCCCGCTCGCCAAAGTGAAGGACCTCCTGACCGAGGAGGCGGCCCGCCGCACGCTGCCTCGCGAGGCCGGTCTCGCGCTCCAGCACGCCGAGCAGTTCGCCCGGCTCTCGAGCGAGCAGACGGCGAAGCTCCTGAGCGAGCTCCGCGCTCTTCCCTACGTCGACGCGAACATCGCCGTCAAGATCGCCGACACCCTCCCGCAGTACCCGGAAGAGATCCGACTTCTCTTCTCGAAGGAGCGGGTGGCCCTCGACGAGGAACAGGTCACGAAGCTCCTCGAGATCGTGGCCCAGCACCGATGAACGGGGGAGCCGCCTGTGGAGAATTACGCGATCATTCTCGATTACCTGCCGAACGGTCGGCAGACGGAACGCGGGTTCCATCGTGAGCCGCTCGCTCTCGCCATCGGCGAGGACGAGCTGAAGCTGTTCGAGCTCGTGCCCCGCACCACCGCCCCGCTGGTCCCCGGGGCGCGCGTCCCCCTCCTCCCTTCGGGCTCGACTCCGTCCCCGATCGACCACGTCCGCCGTCGAGTCGGCTACGACGAGCTCACGGTCGCCGGGCGGACGGAGCTGCCAGCGGCGCTCGAAGCGATCGTGAAGCGGCACCACGAGCGCTACTTGCGCTTCTTCAACGAGGCGCCGGCGGTCTCCCGTCGGTTCCACCTCCTCGAGCTCTTGCCCGGCATCGGGAAGAAGACGATGCAGCAGATCGTCGACGAGCGCAAGCACGCGCCGTTCGCGAGCTTCGAGGACCTCGAGCAACGGGTCCACCTGAAGAACCCGGAGCGGCTGATCGTCGGCCGGATCGAGCAGGAACTGAGCGGTGTCGAGGACAAGTACCGCCTCTTCGTCGCGCCGTAGCGCGACGGAGGGGGCGACCGTCCCGCCCGTCCCCGAGCGTCCGCAAGAGGTGCGCGACGCGCTCGCCGCGCTCGGGGTCCGCCCCTCGAAGGAATGGGGCCAGTCGTTCCTGACCGACCCGTTCGTCGCCGACGCGGAGGCGGCGCTCGTGGAGCGTCCGTCGGGGCATCCCGTCGTGGAGGTCGGCGGTGGGCTCGGCCTGCTGACGGCGGCGCTCCTCCGGCGGGGGGTCGGGCCGCTCACCGTCATCGAGAAGGATCGTCGGCTCGCGACGTTCCTCGAGGCGACCTTCGGACCTCGGATCCGGGTCATCACCGGGGATGCGCTCTCGACCCCGCTTCCGCCGGCCGAGGCGGTCGTCGGGAACCTTCCCTATTCCGTCGCGACGCCCATCCTGTTGCGACTCTTCGCGGCCCGCGTGCCGCGGGTCGTATTCCTGGTGCAGCGGGAGGTCGCCGAGCGGCTGGCGGCGCCCCCCGGGTCGAGGAAGTACGGACGTCTTTCGATCGTCGCCCGGCTCTACGGGGACGTGGAGCTCTTCCGGACCGTCGGACCCGAGGCGTTCAGTCCCCGGCCCGAGGTCGAAAGTCGGATCGGGGTTCACGTCGCGCGTTCGGGAGCGCTTCCCGTGCCGTCCGTCCCCGAATTCGAAGAGCTCCTGCGACGACTCTTCTCGTCCCGGCGAAAGCAACTTTCCAACCTGTTGCCGAGGGTCGTTCCGAGACGACTGGACGCACGGGACGTCGCCCGGGATGCGGGGTGGCCGCTCGACTGGGCTCGACGCCGACCCGAGGAGCTCCCTCCCGAGGCGTTCTTCGCTCTCGCCCGCGTCCTTTCGGAGCGGGAGGCATCCGCTCCGCGATAGGACCGGTCGTGCCGCGGGGCGGGATTGAGCCGGATTCCCCTACGGCTTCTTTTTGAGAGGGGGGTGTTCCCCTCGGGCGGGTATGCCCAGAAGTTCCGCGGACCCCACCGCGAAGGCCGTGGCCTGGCTGCTCGAGAAAGAGCAGCCCTCGATGCGGCTTCGAACGCTCACCGAGCTTCTCGGACGCTCGGAAAGAGACCCGGAGGTCCGGGAGGCCCGCCAAGGGGCCCTCGAGACCGGTTGGGCTCGGAAGATCCTCTCGCGACGCTCTCCGTCGGGCGGCTGGGACGACGGCAACTCCACCTACATGCCGAAGTTCACCTCGACGAACTGGATGATGCTCGTTCTCTCGGAGCTCGGCGTCACGCGGGCCGACCCGGCGGTCCGGGATGCGTGCGAGTACTGGATGGAGGACCTGTCGACTCGGGACGGGGGACTGGGGGGCAATTCGAAGGGCACCCCGCACTACTGCGTGGCGGCGAACCAGGCCCGCGCGCTCATCCGCATGGGCTACGCGGACGACCGACGTGTCCGTAGAACCCTCGAATGGCTCACGGAGACCTCCGACCCGAAGGGCGGATGGTCGTGCTGGGGGGTCGGCCGGAACCTCGACTCGTGGGAAGCGCTCAGCGCGTTCGCAGTGTACCCTCGCACGAAGTGGAGCCCCTCGATGCGCTCGGCCGTGGAACGAGGAGCGGAGTTCTTCCTCTCGCGGGAGCTCCATCGGCAGGGCGGGCCGTACTCTCCCTGGTTCCGGACCCACTACCCGGTCCACTACTACTACGACCTTCTCGTCGGACTCGACTTCCTCACTGCGCTCGGCTACGCCGGCGACCCGAGGATGCAGCACGCGCTCACGTGGCTGCGCTCTCGACGCCGTCCCGCCGGGGTCTGGAACCTGGACGCCGTCCACCCCGACGTCGACAGCGCCGAGGGGCGGTGGTACTCGGCCCATCCGAACCGACGGCCGACCCCGTTCGCGCTCGAGAAGGCCGGGCGGCCGAGCAAGATGATCACTCTGACCGCGCTGAAGGTCCTCTCGGCGGCGCCATCCGCCGGGTCCGAGGAGCGGGAGCGGCCATGACCGAGCCGAGCTGGGAGCGAGTCGACGCGTTCTTCGAATCCCACCTCGTCCCGCCGGACCCGGTCCTCGAAGCGTGCCTCCGCGCGAGCGAGGCGGCCCGCCTCCCGAGCATCCAGGTCTCCCCGAGCCAGGGGAAGCTCCTCCACCTGCTCGCCCGCGCCATCGGTGCACGACGCATCCTCGAGGTCGGGACCCTCGGAGGCTACAGCACGATCTGGCTCGCCCGCGCGCTTCCCGAAGATGGGCATCTCATCAGCCTCGAGCTCGACCCCCGGCACGCCGAGGTCGCCCGGGCGAACCTCCGGCGGGCCGGGCTCGAATCCCGGGTGGAGGTCCGGGTCGGCCCGGCGATCGAGTCGCTTCCGAAGCTCGCCGAGGAAGGAGGAGCGCCGTTCGACCTCGTCTTCATCGACGCCGACAAGCCGAGCACGCGCGCCTACTTCGAATGGGCCGAGAGGCTTTCTCGCCCCGGCGCCCTCATCGTCGTCGACAACGTCGTCCGGAGGGGGGAGCTCGCGAACGCCGCGAGCGCGGACCCGAACGTCCTCGGGATGCGGGCGTTCGTCGAATCCCTGACGAACGACCCCGCTGTCACCGCCACCGGGATCCAGACGGTGGGTCGGAAGGGGTACGACGGGTTCCTCCTCGCCCGGGTCGAGGCGGAGCGCACGCGAGGGCGCGAACCCCGCTCGGCTGGCTCGAGCCCGGGCAATCGTCGACGCGCACGATAGATACTCCGTTCCGATCGGGGGTCGATGCCCGCCCAGTCGACCGCCCCCCGACGAACGAAAGCGACCGCCTGCGCCGAGTACGGGTTCCGTCAGTCGTTCCGCGTCCCGAGCGGTCCGGCCTTCCGCTGGTGCCTTGACTTCACCGCGAACGACTGGGCGGCGTCGGGGGAACGTGGCTCCCGGAAGGTCACATGGCTCGGCCCTCGCACCGTGGTCCTGGACGACACGTTCCCCGCCCCCGGCGGCCGGAGAGTCCGGAAGGTGAAGATGGTCCAGGTCTATCCCGAGACCCGGAGCTGGGTCAGCACGCACATCGTCGGACCGCGACTCCATTCCCAGTTCCGCTACACGATCGAATCGCTCGGCCGGAACCGCTCGGCCCTCCGGTTCGAGGGTCGAGAGCTCCGGTGGGACGGACCGCGGTTGACCGCCGCCGGGAATCGCCGGCTCGCTCGAGAGCTCCGGAGCGAGGACGCCGGCCTCTGGAAGCGGTTCGCGGTCGATATGGAGCGAGACCTCCGTTCGGGCTAGCTGGTCAGGCGCCGACCGACGCCCCGCGCGCCGGAGCCCCGCTCCCCGGGGTCTCCCGGATCATCGTCTTGGTCCGAGCCGCCCGGGAAAAACCGGCCCGTTCGAGCGCGGCCGTCACCGCCCCCGGGGGGTCGGCCGCCGGGGCGAGACAGTGCTCGGGGCCGAACGGAGCGAGCCACGTCACGGCCGCATCGAGAAGGGCGGTGAGGTCCTCCGCCGGAGGCTCGGGAGTGCCGGTCCGAAGGAGGACCGTGCCCCACTTCGTTCTCGGTGAGAAGAAGGCCCGAGCGACGCAGGGGGTGCCGTTCGTCGCCCGCTTCACCCACGCGCGGTGCTGGATGCGCGGAGTGCGCATCGTGAACTCGTTGTGGTCGAGGAGGTGCGGGGACGCCGGAAAGGCCGCCCGGTACGCCGGCGGCCGAGCCGCGTCGAGCGCCGCGGCGACGCTCTTCCGGTCCGACCTCGCCATCGGGCGCGTACCTCCGGGGTCCGAACCGGAGGCGGGCGGAAGCCCCGTCCGTGTGAACCACGAGAACTCAGCGATCTCTCGGTACCCGGCCTTGAGATAGACACGAATCGCGGTCTCGTTCTCGCTCTCGACGTCCAGCGCCAGCCACGCCCGACCGTGACGGAGGGCCTGGAGTCCAAGCAGCGCGAGCACCTGAGACGCAATCCCTCTCCCGCGGAACTCGGGCCGGGTGGCCATCCCCGCGACGTACGCGACGCTTCGAGTCCAGAGGATCATTCCGGTCCCGGCGATCGTTCGGTCGCTCGCGGCAACGATGACGTGCACGGCCGGACGGCCGACCGCGTTGAGGAGCTTCACGGTCCACCAGACCGGGAGACGGAACAACGACCGGATCGCCGACTCGGCGCCGACACCGAGGCCGGTCACCTGCTCGAACTCCCCCATCGAGCGAAGGAGAAGGTCGATGTACTGCGCGGAGTCCGACCGACGGATCGGCCGGTAGACGAGGGGTCCCGGAGCGTTCGAGCTCATCGAAGCTCCCTCCTCAGAGCCCAGTAGGACATCGGCCGGGCCTACCCCGGCAAGAATGTAACGGCACGGGTCCCCCACTTACGGAGGACGGGTCCTTTTGGAGGGCACGGAAGCCTCGCGCGTGCTGGCGCCGAGCAGAACGACCGCGGTGACGATGAGCGCCCCGCCCACGTACTGGAGCGGGGTGAGCGCGACTCCGAGGATCGCGAAGCCGGCTGCGGCGGCGACGATCGGCTCGAACGAGGCGGCGACCCCGCCCTCGGTCGCCGTCAGGCGTCGAAGGCCGAACACGAAGAGAGTGAAGGCGAGCAAGGTGCCGGCGATCACGACGAACAGGATGAGCCCGGCGAGGAGGGGGGCTCCCCCGTGCGCCGACGGCCAGCGGTATCCGACCAGCGACCAGACCCCCAGGGGCGCGGTGACGGTCCCGCCGAGCAGGAACCCCCAGGTCGTCACCCATTGCGGGCTCTCGGTTTGGACGAAGCGGCGCGTCGCGATCGTGTAGTACGCACCCCCCACGGCCGAAAGAAGCCCGAAGACGAACCCGAGAGGGGTGATCAGGATCGAGAACCCGGCGGAGGAGAACGTTCCGACCAAGAGGACCGTCCCCGCGGCAGCGAGCGTGAGCAGGACCGCCCATCGCGCCGACCAGCGGATCGCGCCGGTCGCGAGCTCGTAGCCAGCCACCATCGGGAGGAAGAGGAACTGGAGGAGCGTGGCGGTCGTCACGTTCGAGTAGAAGAGCGCCTCGAGGTACGTCACCTGGGACCCGACCAGGCCGAAGATCGCGAGCGAGGCGAACGACCAGGTCCAGGGGCGAGGCCATCGCGGCCGGGCGAAGACGAGCATCAGGGAGGCTGCCCCCAGCATCCGGATCGTCACGAGACCCCAGACCGGGAACTCGAACTGCTGCAGGACGACCTGAGCGGCGGTCCCGGAAAACCCCCAAAGCGCGGAGCCGGTGACCGCGGCCGCGATGCTCGCTCGTCGCTCGTCCATTCAACCCGGAAAGGTCCGGCCTCCGAGCCGGACCGGGGGGAAGTCGTTTGCCGGCCCTTGAGCTATGGCGGCGGCGAAGAACGGTCAGCTTCTTCGGCGTCGGAGCGGGGCTTCTTCGGGAGCCTCGACGTTGTGAAAGCCGGAGTAGAGCGCTGCGTCGTACGCCACCTTTGTGGTGCCCGCGATCACGAACGGAGCCGCGGTCCAGGGACCGCCGAGAGAAAGGAACGCGCCCGTCACGGGCCCCCCGAGCGCCGACGTGGTCCGAGCCGCGGTGGTGTATCCCGCCGCGGCCGTCCGCTCCTCCGGGGCGACGATCGCCTGGACGAACGACTGGCGAGTCGGCACGTCCATCTGCGAGATCAGCGAACGACCCACCCACAGCCCTCCCGCGACGGCGAGGGTCGGCGCGAAGGCGAACAAGATCAGGAGGACGCTCGACGGCATGTGCGTGAACACCATCGTGTTCACGAGACCGAACCGGCGGGCGAGGGGAGCGGTCAGCAGCAGGGAGCCGGCCGCCCCCACCATCGCCAGGGCGAGGACCACGCCGATGACCGATTCGGAGGCGCCGAAGTGCGCTCGGAGCCAGAGCGTGACGAGGAAGTTCGCCACCAGTCCGCCGCCGAACGCATCGACGCTGAAGAGGCCGGACAAGGTCAGGATCTTCTTCCGGGAGTCCGGCGAGAGGGGACGACGGGGTTCCACCTGGGGAAGGCGGTCCGCTTCCTTCGAGAAGCGAAGGTACCCGGGGATCAGGCCGACCCCGGTGAGGCCGTAGAGGAGGAGGACCAGGTCATGCGAGGCGGGAAGGAGCCCCCCGCCGAAGCTGGTGAGCGGCCCCGCGAGCAGCGCGCCGGCGGCGCTCCCCGCGTAGCCCATCAGGTTGTAGCGACTGAACGCGGGGGTTCGGCTCTGCTCGCCCACGACGCTCGCGAGGGTCGCCTGCTCGAGCGTGGGGAGGGGCCCGATATCGGACGAACTGGCGAGGATCCCTCCCAGCAGCCCCGCGAGCACGACCACGTAGGGAGAGGAGATCCATCCGAACAGCAGGAACCCTCCCGCCGCGAGCGCTAGGGCGGAGACGACGAACGTGCTCCGACGGCCGATCGACCTCTCGATTCGCTCGGCCGCGACGGACCAAACGGACGCGGCGACCATCGAAACCCCGAGAAAGATCCCCGCGACCAGCGCGGAGTAGGAGGTCGCCAGGTCGACCGCGAGCGCGACCGAAAGGGAGCCGGCTCCGAATGCCCGCGCGGTACGGCTTGCGTATAGGATCTGCCGGTCCCTCCGGAATCCGTCCGACGGGAGGGGAGTGGCCCGACTCATCCGCAGACCCGCGAGAGCTCCGTTCCGGTCCGGGTCGGTCGTCACGGGCAGCGTACCTCAGAGCCAACCCCCCATCACGGTTATCGGTCGGGGCTCTCTCCCACCTCGGGTCCATCCATGAAGTGGGTGACGCGGGAACGTGCGAGGGTTGACCGGATCGCCTGCCCCTGGTTGATCCAAAGGTTCGTCGACAAGGACGCCCAATTCCTCTACGTCCCCAAGGACGAGGTCCTCGAGGTGGCGAGGCGGGAGGGGGCGATTCCGTTCGACACCCCCGGCGCGGAGCTCCACCACTTCGAGGTGGACGGGAAGGAGTACGTCAGCTTCGACGCGATCATCCGCAAGTACGGTCTCTCCGACCCCGCGCTGCTGGAGCTCGCCAAGATCGTTCGGGTCGCGGACGGAGGGTCGGGGTCGGAACCCGAGGCGGCGGGCCTCGAGGCGGCGGCCACCGGCTTCCGGATCATCGCGAAGGACGACCGGGAGAACCAGCACCTCCAATTCCCCCTCTACGACGCGCTCTACGCGTACTGCAAGTGGAAGGTCGAAGAGTCCGGACACCTCGAGCATACCGGGAAAGTTCGCGCCTAGCCCGGAGGCTCGCCAACGGGGGCCAGCCTCCGATAGGAATGGGTCGGCACCGCTTGGGTTAATTTATATAGAAGAGCAATTTTGCCAAAGACGGTGCGAGTATGCTTCAGGGAACGCCGATCCTCGTCCTGAAAGAAGGGACCGAACGCGAGAAGGGAAAGGGCGCGACGTCGAACAACATCGCCGCGGCCCGCGCCATCGCCGACACCGTCCGAACGACCCTCGGCCCTCGGGGCATGGACAAGATGCTCGTCGACGGGATGGGGGACATCACGATCACGAACGACGGCGTCACCATCCTCAAGGAGGTCGATGTCGAACACCCGGCCGCCAAGATGCTGGTCGAGGTCGCGAAGACCCAGGACCAGCAGTGCGGGGACGGGACGACCACGGCGGTCGTCCTCGCCGGAGAGCTCCTGAAGCGGTCGGAGTACCTTCTCGAGCAGAACGTTCACCCGACCGTCATCACGCGCGGATTCCAGCTCGCGCTCCAGCAGGGAAAGCACCTCCTCGAGGCCGAGATCGGGACCCCCGTGAAGCCGGGGGACGACGCGATCCTCATCGACTGCGCGACGACCGCGATGGGGTCGAAGGGCGTCTTCGGCTCGCGCAGCGAGCTCGCGAAGATCACCGTCCAGGCGGTCCAGAAGATCGCCGAGGTCCGAGGCGGGAAGACCGTCTGCGACGTCGACCAGATCAAGGTCGAGAAGCACCACGGAGGCACGATCTCCGACACCGAGCTGATCCAGGGGATCATCCTCGACAAGGAGCGAGGCCACCCGCGGATGCCCGGCGAGGTCTCGAACGCGAGGATCGCCCTTCTCAACTCGGCGCTCGAGATCAAGAAGACCGAGATCGAGAGCAAGATCAACATCAAGAATCCGGCCCAGATGCAGAGCTTCCTCGACGAAGAGGACCGGACGTTTCACAAGATGGTCGACTCCATCAAGGCGGCCGGCGCGAACGTCGTCGTCTGCCAGAAGGGGATCGACGACGTCGTCCTCCACTACCTCGCGAAGGAAGGGGTCTACGCGGTGAAGCAGGTCAAGGAGTCGGACCTCCAGAAGCTCGCCCGGGCGACCGGCGGGAAGATCGTGACGGGGATCAAGGAGCTCTCGAGCTCCGACCTCGGCACCGCCGCCAAGGTCGACGAGCGGAAGGTCGGGGACGACAAGATGACCTTCGTCACGGGGTGCGCGAACCCCCGCTCCGTCTCGATCCTCATCCGGGGTGGGACGGAGCACGTGACCCAGGAGGTCGAGCGCTCGCTCCACGACGCCCTCAAGGTCGTCGCGAGCGTGATCGAGGACGGGGTCGTCTGCCCGGGCGGCGGTGCCTCGGAGATCGACCTCGCGGTCAAGCTCCGCAAGTGGGCGGGGACGGTCGGGGGCCGCGAACAGCTCGCGGTCGAGGCGTTCGCCCAGTCGCTCGAGGCCGTTCCGTGGGCGCTCGCCGAGAACGGCGGGTACGACTCCATCAACACGCTCATCGAGCTGCGGAGCGCGCACGACGGTCCGAAGGCGAACAAGAACTCCGGGATCAACCTCCAGGACGGCAAGGCGGCCGACATGTGGGCCCTCCACGTGATCGAGCCCCTGCGGGTCAAGACCCAGGCGATCAGCTCCGCGACGGAGGTCGCGAGCATGATCCTGCGGATCGACGACATCATCGCGTCGAGGAAGTCGTCCCCTCCCTCCGGCAAGGGCGGGGACCACGAACACTGAGCCGGTCCCGCGAACTTCTTCCGGGGGCCGGCCCCGATGCGGGGCCGGTCCGAAGCCTTCATAACGCAAAGGGAGTAGGCCGCTCGCCATGCGCACGAAGCCGGTCGAGGGGGTCCTGCGCCTCGATGTGGTCGCGCTCGACCCCCGTCCCGCGGTCTATCTCTCCTACGACGGCCTCGCCGGCGTGAGCCAGCGACCGATCCTTCGCGACCTGGTCGAGGAGCTCGAACGCAAGGGTCCCGAGGAGCTCCAGAAGTTCCTCGAGGCGCTGCGACGCCGGCGCTCGGGGCAGGTCCACGTCTACTTCTCCGATTACGTCAGCTACGGGATCGGAGGGGGGGACGCCGCCTCCGAGTTCTTCCTCGGAACGTTCCTGCTCCTCCACGAACCGGCCCGACCGGCGGGCAAGGACCCCGCCATTCCCGAGCACCTGGCCCTCTTCCGCCCGGGGGGCGTCGAACGCCTCGCGGTCGAGCCGACCGCCCGGTAGATAGGGCCGCCCTCGGCCCGAGCCATTTTCTACTCGACCACGTCTCGCCCGGCGTCGGATGCCCGAGGAGAACCGCCTCGAGAAGGACCGCCGGGCCAAGGTGGCCCGGTGGCGGTCCGAGGGAAAGGAGCCGTACCCCTGGTCGTTCCCCGGCCGCGCCCCGACGGAGGCCGTCCGACAGGCATGCCGGGCCCTGAAGCCCGGCGAAGAGGCCTCCGGGACGATCGTGACGGTCGCCGGGCGCCTGATGGCGGTCCGNNGAGGACCTCTCGGGCTCGCTCCAGCTCCTGCTCCGGGTGGATGAGCTCGGAGAGCCCACGTACCAATCCTTGCTCTCGGGCCTCGACCCCGGCGACATCGTCGGAGCCGTCGGGACGCCGATGGTCTCCCGGCGGGGCGAAGCGTCCCTCCTCGTCCGCTCGCTCACCTTGCTCGCGAAGGCGATCAAGCCTCCGCCCGAGAAGTTCCATGGCCTCCAGGACGTCGAAGAGCGGCTGCGGCGACGTTACGTCGACCTCCTCTCGTCGGCCGAGGCGCGGGCCCGGTTCCGGGCGCGGACACTGCTCGTCCGGGAGATCCGCCAGCACTTCGACGAGGCGGGGTTTCTCGAGGTCGAGACACCGATCCTGACCCCCGTGGCCGGGGGCGCCACCGCCGCCCCGTTCGTGACCCACTCGAACTACCTGGATGCGGACCTTCGCCTCCGGATCTCGATCGAGCTCCCGCTGAAGAGACTCCTCGTCGGCGGACTCGAGCGCGTCTACGAGCTCTCGAAGGCGTTCCGGAACGAGGACCTCGACAGCATCCACTCGCCCGAATTCACGGAGCTCGAGGCGTACTGGGCCTACGCCGACTACAACGACATGCGCACGCTGATGGAGGGACTCTTCGAGCGGCTCGCGCGGCGGGCGACGGAGCTCTACCCGGACGACCCGACCGTGGAGGCCGCGGCGAAGCGGTTCCTCCCTCCGTTCCCGACGCTCGAGTTCGTCGAGGCCCTCGAGGAAAAGAGCGGGATTGCAGACATCCTCTCGAAGAGCCGGGAGGAGCTCCGCGAGCTCGTCCGGGCGACCGATTCGACCGTCCCCGACAACTCCTCGACCGGTACGTTCCTCGACAAGCTCTTCGAGCACTACGTCGAGCCCACGTTCGACCGGGTCACCTTCGTGGTCGACTATCCGGCCGCGACCACTCCGCTCGCGAAGCGCCACCGTTCGAAGCCCGGGCGAGTCGAGCGGTTCGAGGTGTTCCACCCGGGGTTCGAGCTCGCGAACGCCTACACCGAGCTCAACGACCCGGACGAGCAGGAGGAGCGGTTCCGCTCCCAGCTCGGCGAACGCGGGGACGACCGGTACGCCTTCGACGAGGACTACGTCGCTGCCCTCGGATACGGGCTTCCACCGAACACCGGGGTCGGCTTCGGCGTCGACCGGCTCCTGATGGGCCTTCTCGGCGTTCCCTCGATCAAAGAGGTCATTCTTTTCCCCCTCGTCCGGTCCCGTTGAGTCCGTCGCCCCCCATCGGAGTTATACACGGGACGAGCGGATGGTACGGGGATGGCGACCCCCCCGCCCGCGAACGGCTCCGTCCCCCTCGCGATTGAGAAGCTCTCGGTCGCCTACGGCGAGCGGCCGGCGGTGGACGCGCTCTCGATCGCGGTCCAGCCGGGGGAGATCTACGGCCTTCTCGGGTCGAACGGCGCGGGCAAGACGAGCACGATCAAGGCGATCGTCGGTCTCGTCCGGCCGGTCGCCGGCGAGATTCGGGTCTTCGGCCTCGATGCGCTTCGGGACGGACTCTCGGTGAAGGCGCGGATCGGCTACGTNNCCCGAGACGTCGATGCTCTACGAGGCGCTGACGCCGCGCGAGTTCCTCGAGTTCGTGGCGAGCGTCCGCCGGATGGACGCGGCGACGGCCACGCGCCGCCTCGAGAGCTACTCGGAAGCGTTCCGGCTCGGCCCGGAGCTCGAGGAGCCGATCGCCACGCTCTCGAACGGGACCCGTCAGAAGGTCCTGATCATCGCCGCCCTTCTTCACGCTCCTCCCCTTCTCGTCCTCGACGAGCCGCTCAACAGCCTCGACCCGCGTTCTGTCCGGATCATGAAGGACGTCCTCCAACGCTACGTCGCGAGCGGTGGGCGGGGAGTCCTCTTCTCGACGCACACGATGGAGGTCGCGGAGCAGCTCTGCCACCGGGTGGGGATCCTCGACCGGGGCGCGCTCCGAGGCGAGGGGACCCTCGCCGCGCTCCGGGCCCGGGTCGAGGCGGGGGACGCCTCTCTCGAGGAGATCTTTCTCCGGCTAACTGAGCAGGACGTGGGGGTGCGGGCCGCGGTCGACTCGCTCGACGACGCCTCCGTATGAGCTGGCGCGAGGCGGTCCGGATCAGCAACGTCGCGTTCACCGAGCTTTCGCTCCAGGCCGTCTTCGCGTTCCGTCAGGGAAACGTCCTTCCTGCCGACCGCGCGAAGGATCTCGTCGCCCGCTCCCGACGACGGGTCGTCCAGAGCAAGGTCGTGATCAGCGCGGTCCTCGCTCTCGTCACGCTCGGAGCGGCGGCGTTCATCCGCCAGAAATCCCTCAACCCCGAGATCCTCTCCGCCGTACCCTCCGGACTGTTTCAGAGCGCGATCCTGACCGGGCTCCTGAGCCTCGACATCGCGCTCCTATGGTGGACCGGGGTCCAGATGGTCCCGACCCTCATCTCCTCGGGAGTTCTCCCCACCCTCGAGCCCCTCCCGCTCGACGCGCGCACCGTCCGTCGGGTCGCGACCCTGCTCTATCTCCGTCTGTTCGACCTGCCGGCGCTCACGGTCCTCATCCTGACCCCCGCCGCGGTCGGCCTCGCCCTCGGTCCTCTCGCCGGGGCTGCGGTCGTTCCGGGGGCCGTCGTCGCGGTCGTCTTCGCGCTCGCCCTCTCCCTGCTCACCGGGCGGTTCTTCCTCCACCGGGTCCAGGGGTCCCGGGGCGGCGGCGGACGCTCGTTCGTCCGGTGGGCGTACCTCGTCCTCTGGCTCGTCCCGGCGTTCGGCATGTTCGCGTTCATCACCGCCGCGCCGGCGTTCCTCCGGGCGCTCGCGGCGATGGCCGTTCAGGGCCCTTCGCCCGCGAGCACGCTCCTCGCGGCGGCGTTCCCGTTCTCGTTCGCCGTCCTGCCGGCGATCGTCGCCGGCGGGGTCGGCTCGACCTCGATCTTCTCCTCCACGACCGTCCTCGCCCTCGTCGGGGCTCTCGCGGTCTACGGAGCGCTCGCCTCGTGGGCCGTCGTCTGGCTCACGAGCTCCGTGCGCTCGCTCCTCTTCCTGTCCGACCGGGGGCGGGTCGACGCCCTCCCGGCGAGCGCGTCCGTACGACCCAGCGGGGTCGCGTGGGCCGTCCTGGTGAAGGATATGCGGATCGCGAGCCGGACGCCGGGATATGCGTTTCTGGTCCTCCTCCCGATCCTGGACGCGGCGGCGCTCGGCCTCCTCACGTACGCCACGCCCACCTCGAACCCGGTCGCCGCGTCGCTCGCCCTCGGAGCGGTGACCACCGCGGCGCTCCTCGCAACCTTCTTCGGCCCCGCCTTCTTCGCCATCGAGGTGGTCGCCTACTCGTACGGCCGGTCGCTCCCGCTCTCGAACCGGTCGATCCTCTTCGGGAAGGTCGCTCTGATCTCGTTCATGTACCTGCTGGGCGCGTCCCTCATCCTCGGCCTCGCGCTCTTGCGGTTCTTCGAACCCCTGACGTTCGCCGGGTTCATCCTCGCCGAGCTCCCCGCGGTCATCGGCGCCGCCTTCCTCGAGCTCGGGCTCCTCTTCCGGTGGGCCGAGAGGAGGGGACTCGCGATCACGAACCTCTACACGGGGGCGTGGTTCGCGCTCGCCGTGTCGATCCCCGGGCTCGCGATGGTCGGTCTCCCCCCGCTCCTCTTCGAGGTCACGCAGTCCGTCGGGGTCGCGGTCGGCCTCGCCGTCATGGCGGTCGTCGCTGCTCTCGAGCTGGGGGTCGGGTCCGTCGTGGCATTCGGGAGGGGAGCCTCCTGAGCGCCTCCCCTCTCCCTCCGCGCTTCGACCCGAAGGAGATCGAGCCGCGCTGGCAGAAAGCGTGGGACGAGCGAGCGGTGGCCCGGGGCCCGGACCGGCCGAAGGGAGAACGGTACTCGCTGGTCCTTCCCCCCCCGAACGTGACGGGCGCCCTCACGGTCGGCCACATGCTCGGCGACACGGTGATGGACCTCCTGGTCCGCTACCACCGGATGCGCGGCGACGCCACCGTCTGGGTTCCGGGCCTCGACCACGCGGGCCTGGCGACCCAGGTCGAGGTGCGCCGTCGCCTCCAGAAGCAGGGGGTCCGCCTCGAGGAGCTTCCGCGCGAGGAGGCGCTCCACGAGATCGAGCGCTGGAAGGAAGAGCACGAGAAGAGGATCCTCGAGCAGACGCGGGCCGGCGGGTTCTCGGTCGACTGGAGCCGCTATCGGTACACGATGGACCCGGGGAGCGTCCGCGCGACGCGCGAGGTGTTCGTCCGCCTCCACGCGGACGGTCTCGTCTACCGCGGCGAACGGATGGTGAACTGGGACCCGAGACTTCGTACCGCGATCAGCGACCTCGAGGTCGTCCATACCGAGGAAGACGGGTCGCTCGTCTACGTCCTCTACCCGTGGGCCGACGGAGGCCCCGGAGGACTCGAGGTCGCCACCGTTCGGCCCGAGACGATCTTCGGCGACGTGGCCGTGGCGGTCCACCCCGACGACGAGCGGTACCGTCCCCTCGTCGGGCGGAAGGTGCGGGTGCCGCTCACGGACCGGCACGTCCCGATCATCACCGACGAGGCGATCGACCCGGCCTTCGGGGCCGGGGCGCTCAAGGTGACTCCCCGGCACGACGTCGTGGACTACGAAGTGTTCCTGCGCCACCCGGGCCTTCCGATGCCCCCGGACATCCTCGACGCATCGGGGCATCTCACGAGCGAGTGGGTTCCGAAGAAGTACCGGGGTCTCGACCGGGACGACGCGAGGAAGACGGTCCTCGACGACCTCGCGACCGAGGGACTGCTCCTTCGGAAGGAGCCGTACCGTCACTCGGTCGCCCGGTCGGAACGCTCCGAGGCGGTCATCGAGCCGCGCCTCTCGGTCCAGTGGTTCGTTCGGATGAAGAGCCTCGCGGACCCCGTGGTCGACGCGGTGAAGCGGGGGGAGATCCGGATCCACCCCGAGCGCTGGGAGCGGTCGTTCTATCGGTGGATGGAGGAGATCCAGGACTGGTGCATCTCGCGGCAGGTGATCTGGGGGCACTCGATCCCGGTCGTGCGGTGCCGGGCGTGCGCTCGCGAGATCGTCTCGGTCGACCCGCCGGCCGTCTGCGACCGCTGCGGCTCCGCCGACCTGGTGCCCGACCCCGATGTGCTCGACACCTGGTTCACGTCGTGGCTGTGGCCGTTCCTCACCCTCGGATGGCCCGACCGGACCGCCGACCTCGACCACTATTACCCGACGAGCGTTCTCGTCACCGCCCGCGACATCATGTTCTTCTGGGTCGCCCGGATGATGATGGCCGGCTACTACGTCCGCAACGCCCGACCGTTCTCGGACGTCTACTTCACCGGGATGATCCGGGACGAGCAGGGGCGGCGGATGTCGAAGCATCTCGGCAACTCCCCCGACCCGCTCGACGTCATCCGCGAGCGGGGCGCCGACGCGATGCGGTTCGCGCTCGTCTTCCCGAACCCGACCGACGAGGACGGACCGTTCGGTACCG
>DAEB01000040.1:18289-20138 GCA_002495185.1 Thermoplasmata archaeon UBA184
CGCGAGCGCCCTCGAGAACCGGTGGATCCTCTCGCGGTATCGCCACGCCGCGGAGGAGGTCGACCGGGCGTTCGCGGAGTTCCGGTTCACGCCGGCCGCCACGACGCTCTACGACTTCCTCTGGCACGACCTCGCCGACCGGTACGTCGAGATCGCGAAGGAGTCCCTCCAGGGGCGGCGGGGGGAGGTCGCGCAGCGGGAGGCACGAGCGACGCTCCTGTTCGTGGTCGAGCGGTCGCTCCGTCTCTTGCACCCGTTCGTCCCCCACGTGACCGAGGAGCTCTGGCACGCCCTCCCGCACCCCGACACCGTCCTCGCCCTCTCCGCGTGGCCGCGGGCGGAGGAGGCGCCGTCCGACCCGGTCGCCGAGGTCGAGATGGCGCCGGTGCTGGAGACGATCCGCGTCCTGCGGAACCTTCGCTCCGAGGAGAAGGTCCCGGTCGAATCCTCCCCGGAGGCCTGGGTCCGGCCGAGTGGGTCCGAGGTGGCCCGCGTCCTCTCCGCTCAGCGGGCCACGGTCGAGCGCCTCGCCCGCGTCCGCTCGCTCGTCCTCCTCGGAGAGCGGGACGAGGTTCCCTCCGGCACCGGTCGCCGGGTCGCGGTGTTCGGGGAATGCTTCCTCGAGCGGCCCGCCGCGTCGGGAGCGACGCGCGGGGCCCTCGAACGGGAGCGGGAGAAGCTCGTCGCCCTTCTCGAGAAGACGCGCGCGCGGCTCGCCGACCCGGGCTTCCGGGACCGGGCCCCCCGGGACGTCGTCGGGGAGGCTGAGGCGAAGGCCGACGAGCTCGCGGAGCGGGTCCGCCGCATCGACGAACACTTGAAAGAGGAGAGCGCCTCGTCGGACCCACTTCCATGACCCCCGCCCCTCGCGTCGCCCCTCGTCCGAAGGCATCCTCTCGCCGCACGTCGCGCAAGCCCGCTCCGAAGGCTGCGCCTCGGGCCGCTCGCCCCCGAGCGCCCACNNCGCTGGACATCGGAGGACGAAGCCCGGACGAAGGCGACCATCGGCCGGGCGTACGAGCGGGGGCTTCGATGGTTCGATACCGCGGAGGTCTACGGGAACGGCCGCTCGGAGAGGGTCCTCGGCGAGGTCCTCGCCCGAGCCCCGGGCGACGCCCCGGATGCCTACGTCGTGACCAAGGTCTCGTGGGAACATCTTCGCGCGAACCAGGTCCGCGCGAGCCTGATCGGCAGCCTCGAGAGGATGGCCCGTCGTTCGGTCGACCTCTACCTCGTCCATGCTCCGGACGCGAAGGTCCCCCTCGCGGAGACGATGGGCGCCCTGGAGGCGCTCTGGAAGGAGGGGCGGGTCGGCGCGATCGGGGTCTCGAACTTCTCGGTCGAGGAGCTCGAGGAGGCGGCGCGCCATCTCTCGGAGGCGAAGATCGTCGTGAACCAGCTCCGCTACAACCTGCTCATGCGCGAGGACGTCGAGCCGGTGCAGGAGTACTGCCGGTCGCACGGGATCCTGGTCGAAGCGTACAGTCCCTTCGCCCGCGGCATCCTCAACGGTCGGTACCTCGACGGAAAGCGCGTCCCGAGGGAGGTCCGGGACGTCGCGCGGCGCTTGTTCGAACCGGACCTTCTCCCGGAGCTCCTCGCCCGCGGCCGGGCGCTCCAGGAGCTGGCCTCCGACAGCAAGGTGCCGGTCTCCTCGATCGCCCTCCATTGGATCCGGAAGATGGGCGCGGCCCCCGTCTTCGGCGCGAGCCGTCCGGAGCAGGTCGACTCCAACCTCGCGGCCTGGTCCGTCCGCCCCCCGGACCGCGTGCTCGACCGGGCGGACCGGATCGCCCGAGGCGAACGTGCTTAGGCTCGTCGCCCTCGACATGGACGGGACGCTCGTCGA
>DAEB01000040.1:20147-26137 GCA_002495185.1 Thermoplasmata archaeon UBA184
CAGGAGTTCATCCGCATGGACATCCGCGTCTGGTGGAAGCACGCCCCCTACCTCTCGATCGACGACCTCGAGCGGATCCTCGCTCCCGTCCCGCTGATGCCCGGGGCGGCGGAGCTGGTCGACGGGGTCCACGCGCTCGGCGCCCGGGCCGCGATCGTGAGCGGCGGGCTCGACGTGCTCGCTCGGCGGGTCGCGGGGGAGCTCGGGATCGAGGTGGCGCTCGCGAACGGCGTCCGGGTCGACTCGGACGGCCGTCTCACAGGAGAAGGGATCGTGCGGGTCCCGATCCACGGGAAGGAGCGCGTCCTCGCGGGACTCCAGGAGCAGCTCGGGGTCGCTCCCGAGATGACGGCCTCCGTCGGCAATTCCGAGATCGACGTCGGTCTCTTCCGGCGGAGCCGGGTCGGAGTGGCGTTCTGCCCCGAGGACGACATCGTTCGGAAGGCGGCGACCTCGGTGGTGACGGAACGCAACCTGGCGAACGTCCTGGAAGCGTTGCGTCGGGCCGGGTGAGGCGAACGACGCGCCGGGTCGTGGAGAGCCCGCGAATTCGATCGTTCCTGCGCTCCGCGCGTCGCGCCGGACCTCGGGCGGTCGACCGGGCCTGGGAGCGGCTCGTTCGAGACGGCGTTCCGATCGTCGAGCCGCTCTCGGGTCACCGCGGGAAATCGCTCGTGACCTTTGTCTGGAGACCCGAGGTTCGGGCGACGGCACCCTCGGTCTACACCGCGGCCATCCCCTGGAGTGAGAGCCAACGCGGGTTGCTCTCCCTCGGTGTGGGGGGAGTCTGGTACCGTTCCGTTCGGCTGAGCAATCGGACCCGCGCTTCCTACGGCTTCTCTCTCGAGCCGCTTCCGGCCGCCGACGCGACCGTGAAGCAATGGGCTCGGTACGGCAAGAGCATCCGGCCGGACCCACTCAACTCGCGCCGGTTCACGCTTCCTAGGGACCCGGACGACCCGTCGGATTCCGCCATCGAGCTGTCTCTCCTGGAGCTTCACCGGACTCCTCCCGCTCGGTGGACCCGGGGCGGGCGACCGTTCCGTGGGACCGAGGAGCACGTGCACCTCCCTAGTCGCTACCTCCGGGGGACGCGCTCTGTCTGGGTCTTCGCCCCCGAAGGGTTCGACCCGAAGAGCGCGAGGTACCGCCTTCTGATCGTCTTCGACGGGATCGTCTATCGCGACGCGATTCCGGTGCCTCGCATCGTCCAGAAGCTGGTCGACGCGGGCCGGATCCCGCTCACCGTCGTCGTTCTGGTGGGGAACGCCCCCGGGGCCCGCGTCAAGGAGCTCGAACAGAACCCATCGTTCGCCCGGTTCCTCACTCGAGAGCTCCTCCCCTGGCTCCGTCAACGGTACGGTCTCCGGGCCACGGGCGCGAGAACGATCGTCGCCGGGTCCAGTCTCGGAGGAGTCGCCGCGGCGTACGCCGCCCTCCACTATCCGCGGCGGTTCGGAAACGTCCTGGCGCAGTCGGGCGCGTTTCTCTGGTTCGCTCCGACGAAGGGAGCCCCGTCGACCAGCCTGATGGAGGAGTTCGCCCGGGCGCCGAAGCTCCCGCTCCGATTCTACCTCGACGCGGGAACCCTCGAGTCTGAAGTACCTCCGAATGCCGCGACGTCCCTGAGGGCGAGCGTCCGCCACCTGCGGGACGTGCTCCTCGCGAAGGGGTATCCGGTCGTCCATGCGGAGTTCGAGGGGGGACACGACTACGCGTGCTGGCGGGAGACGTTCGCGGAGGGGCTCCTGTCGCTGCTCGCGCCCGCTCGCGCCGGACGGAGCTGAGGGGTCGAAACCGGACCGGATAGCCTTATCCCTCTCCTCTCGGTCGCTCGGCCCTCCGATGGAATCGTACGAGGCCCTGCTCGCTCGCGCGCACGAGAAGCTCCCGCCGGTCCGAACTGGCGGGGAGCGGTTCCAGGTCCCGGAACCGGACGTGATGACCGATGGGAAGAACACCGTCATCCGCAACTTCCAGGAGATCTGCAGTGTCCTCCGCCGAGACCCGGCGCACGTGATCGGGTACCTCGCGAAGGAGTTCGGATGTCCGGGGGTCCTCGACCTTCCGCGCGGGGTCCTCAAGTCCCGCCTCACGAAGGAACAGATCGCGGGCCGCATCCGCGACTACACCGTCAAGTACGTGATCTGTTCGGAATGCAAGCGGCCCGACACGCACCTCCAGAAGGAGGGACGGTTCATGCTCCTCGTCTGCGAGGCGTGCGGCGCGCAGCGGCCCGTCACCGTCCGCAAGGTCGTCACCCCCGAGAAGCCGAAGACCCCGGTCGTGGTCGGGGAGGTCTACCGCCTCACGATCGAGGACGTCGGCCGCCGCGGGGACGGGGTCGCGAAGAAGGAAGGGTTCGTGATCTTCGTCACCGGAGCGAACCAGCGCGGCACGACCGTCAATGCGAAGGTGACGAAGGTCCTCGGCAACAACGCCTACGCCGTCGTCGAACCGTAAGTCACGATCCATGCGGAGCGTCCGCTGGCTGGGCCTCCTTGCCCTCTACGTCGGGGCGCAGGTGGTCGGTCTCGCGCTCGCGATCCCGTTCCGGTCGGCGGGGTTCACCTCGACGTCCAACCCTCAGAGCCCGACCGCGCCCCTCTTCATCATCGTCGTCATCGTCGTCGCCCCGCTCTTCATCCTCTTCCTCGCTCGGAAGAAGGGCGGGCTCGCGGCGCTTCGCCAACTGATCCTCCTCGGGATCGCCGGAGCGCTCTACTTCACGCTCTTCGCGACGTTCTCGATCCTTCCCCCGGGCGTCGTCCTGCTTCCGCCGTACGCGGCGGAGATCACCCTCTCGCTCGCGCTTCCCCTCGCGGCGATCGTGAGCGCCGGGCTCTACCTCGCCCTCCTCATCGAGCCGCAGTGGTACATCGTCGACCTCGCCGGGTTCCTCGCCGCCGGTTCGCTCATCGCTCTCCTCGGGATCTCGTTCGCGATCCTCCCGGCGTTCATCCTCCTGATCGCGCTGATGGTCTACGACGCGATCTCCGTCTATCGGACGAAGCACATGGTCTCGCTCGCCGAGGTCGTGACCGACATGAAGCTCCCGATCCTGATGGTGATGCCGGATTCGGCCGGGTACGACTACGCAACGGCCCCGACCCTTGCGGAGCAGCGGGCCCAGCCGGTCGAGGAACGCGGGGCGCTCTTCATGGGACTCGGGGACGTGGTGATCCCCGGGACGCTCATCGTCTCGGCGTACGTCTGGCTTCCCTCGTCGCCCGTCGTCCTCGGGGTCGGGGCCAACCTCTGGGCCGCGATCGGTGCCCTCATCGGCTCGCTGATCGGCTACGCAATCTTGATGCGCCTCGTCCTCCGCGGGAACCCGCAGGCCGGGCTCCCGTTCTTGAACGGCGGGGCCATCCTCGGCTACTCGGTCGCTTACCTTCTGCTGTTCCACTCCGCGACGCTCGGCCTGACCGGAGCGCTTTAACCCCCCGGCACTCAGCCGGACCGTGCCGCGCAAGGTGGAGGACGTTCGGATCGACGACGCGCCGTCCCTGGATACGCTCATCCGCCGCCTCGACGCCGGGGGCGGGTTCAGCGCCAAGGAGGTCGCCTCCGGGGTCGACCTGCTCGCCCGGATCCTCTCGGACCGGGAGATGACGGTCTTCCTCTCCTTCCCCGCCGACATCGTGGCCACCGGCACGCGGGGGGTGCTCGCAACCCTCGTTCGCGAGGGGTACGTCGCCGCGGTCGTCACGACGTGCGGGACGCTCGACCACGACCTCGCGAGGAGCTTCCGCCCCTACTATCACGGCGACTGGGACCTCGACGATGCGGAGCTGCATCGGCATCACGTCTACCGCCTCGGGAACCTCGTCATCCCCGAAGCGAACTACGGCGCGATCATCGAGCGGAAGATGCACCGGATCCTCGACCGCCTCTGGAAGGGCGGCACGCGCGCCCTCTCGACCCGAGCGCTCTCCGCCGCGATCGGGGAGGAGATCCCGGCGCGCGAGCGCTCGAGCATCCTCCGGGCCGCGGTCGACCGGAACGTCCCGGTGATCGTCCCCGGTATCACCGACGGCGCGGTCGGCTCCCAGGTCTGGCTCTACTGGCAGGACCACCGGGCGCTCTCGCTCGACCTCCTGAGCGATGAGCAGCTCCTCTCCGACCTCGTCTACGGGGCGAAGCGGTCGGGCGCGATCATGCTCGGGGGCGGGATCTCGAAGCACCACACGATCTGGTGGAACCAGTTCCGGGACGGCCTGGACGCCGCGCTCTACATCACGACCGCCGTCGAGTGGGACGGCAGCCTCTCCGGAGCGAGGACGCGCGAGGCGGTCTCGTGGGGGAAGGTGAAGGCGACCGCCCGCCACACGACGGTCACGGGAGACGTGACCGTCCTCTTCCCGCTCATGGTCGGGGCGGCGCTCGAACGGATCCGATAGGCCGCACGGAGCCGCTCAACCCGCCCGGAACGTCCGGGACGAACGCCGGTACTTCCGAAGGACGCGCTCGACGACCTCGACCCCGGTCCCCGGACCCCGGGGGACCTCGAGCGTGCTTCCGCGTCCGAGCACGAACGGCGGGTCGGTGAGGTCCTCCCGGTAGTACCGGTCGCTCGCCGATAGGTCGGCGGAGAGGACGAACGGCCGCGTGGAGGCGAGCGCGACGTTGTGGGCGCGTCCGACGCCCGACTCGAGCATGCCACCCACCCACGACGGAACGTCGGCGCGGGCGGCTTCGCCGGCGAGCGAGAGCCCCGGCCCGAGCCCACCGACCCGAGCGACCTTCACGTTGAGGCTCGTCACGGCCCTCGAGAGCAGCGCGTCCTCAAGGGACGCCGCATCGACGACCGACTCGTCGAGGCAGACTCGGAAGTTCGCTCCCTCGGCAAGAGCCGCGTGGGCGAGGACCGACCGCTCGGGGAACGGCTGTTCGACCTGGGCGACCGAGAACTTCTCGGCCCACGCCCGGATGAGGCCGGCGGCCGAGGGCGGATACGCCTGGTTCGCGTCCACCCAGAGGTCGAGGTCGGGGTACTCCCGCCGGACCGCCGCGACCGGGAGGGAATCCCAGCCGGGTCGCACTTTGAGCTTGACGCGTTCGTACCCCGCGTCGAGATACCGCCCGACCCGCCGGACGAGCTTCGCGACGGTGGGTTGGATGCCGACGCTCACACCGACGCGCACCCGGGGACGGCGGCCCCCCAGCCGCCGCGACAGTGAGCGACCTTCCCGGCGGGCTCTATTGTCATGGAGAGCGGTCTCGAGGGCCGCCTTCGCCATCCGGTTCCCGCGGAACCGTTCGGCCGCTCGCCCGAACGATTCGGGCGAAGCCGCCGGAAGCCGAAGGGCGAGCGGGATCAGCCGCTCGGCGAGGATCCACCGGGCGGTCGCGACGCTCTCCGAGGAGTAGAGCGGGTCGACGGCCGCCGCGCACTCCCCCCAGCCCTCGACGCCGTCCCAGGATTCCACTCGGACCAGGAGGAAGCGACGGCGGTTCTCGATTCCGAAGCTCGTCTCGAACGGTTCGATGAGCGGCAGCTCTACCTCGTCCAGTCGGACCGCCTTGAGTCGCATACCGATAACGGATGACGATGCGCGATTACATAAGTCGGGGTCGGGACCGGGGCCTCGGGGACGGCGTCCCGTCGCGAGACTTTATCTCCCGTCCTCTCGTCGGGCCGCCCCGTTCATGGGCCCGTAGCTCAGCTCGGTAGAGCAGGCGGCTCTTAACCGCAAGGTCAGGGGTTCGAATCCCCTCGGGCCCGTCTTCCCGGTGACCACCCGCGTTCGAGCCCGAACGAGTCCGCTCCCCGTGCCAATAAGTCAATATACTTGACTGTCTAGCCTCTTGACTGATGACCCGAAGCCCCGCGACGCCCGAGAGCTACGACGATGTCCCGCTGTCCGCGCTGATGCAGGCTGCCCGCGATACCTATTCGCACGCGGTCGAGGCGGCCCAGTCACGGATCGGTTGCGATGACCTCCCTGCCGGCGGGAGATTCATCATCAGCGCGATGCACTGGAGCG
>DAEB01000040.1:26212-121399 GCA_002495185.1 Thermoplasmata archaeon UBA184
CGGCACGCCAACGAGCGGGTCGACCGCGAGCTGCGCGCCCGCGTGGGAGCTCGGAAGGTCGCCGATACGCGCGCTACCCTCGTGGCGCTGCTCGAGATGGACCACACGATGGGAGGCTGACGACCCCTCGCGAAACTGCCGGGCGGACCCGTTCTCGGTTCGGGGCGGGCGCGACTTCGGAGGCGTTTCAGCACCCCCCGCTCGCGCTTTATGAAGCGAGGAGCCGATTCTCGGCGCATGTCCGGGAAGCGCTCCTCGAGTGTCCTCGAAGTGCCGGGCGGAAAGATCGCCTACGAAGAGGCCGGCCAGGGTTCGTCTGTCGTGCTGCTGCACGAGGGCATCGCGGACCGACGAATGTGGAACCGAGAGTTTGCGTCGCTCGCGAAAGACCATCATGTCACGCGGTACGACCTGCGGGGATACGGCGGGTCGACGGCCGCGACGGCCCCGTTCTCCTACGTCCGCGACCTGAAGGCCCTGATCGATCGCTTGGGCCTGGAGCGACCGTTGATCGTGGGCCCGAGCATGGGTGGGTCGATCGCGCTCGACCTGGCGCTCGAATCTCCCGACACGGTGGGGTCGTTGCTGCTCATCGCCCCGGGATACTCGGGGATGGACTACGACCACGTCCCCGGCGGAAAGGCAACCTTCGAGCGGGACGAGACTCTTTCGAAAGCCGCCGCGAACGCCTGGTCCTCCGGACGCCTGGACGAAGCGACCGAGTATCTTCGGCAGTTGTGGGCCTCCGCGCTCGAAGGAAGCGCGCTCCGTCTCTTCGAAACGATGGTCCGGGACAATGCCGCCGAGATCTTCGGGGAACGGTCCGGTCAGCTTGCGACGCGCGATGGTCCGCCCGCGGCCAGTCGCCTGAACGAGGTCCGCGTCCCGACCCGGATCCTGGTCGGGGACCGGGACAATCCCGCGATGCCGCACCTCGCGAACTACCTGGCTCGAGGCATCCCCGGCGCCCGCGTGGAGCTCATCGCCGGCGCGGACCACCTACTGAACCTCTCCCGGCCCGACGCCTTCGATGCGGCGCTCCGCGCCGCTCTCGGGTCCGGCCCACGGAACCGACGGTAGGACCGACACCCTTCCTCGAGCTCGCGGGGCCTCGCTGGCCGGAAGGCCCTCTCGATGCGAGGGGCGGGGAAGCGTGAACGGCGCGGTCGAAGTGCGCTGCCTCGACCACGAGGTGAAGGGGGATCGCGGCGATGTACGGGCCCTGGGGGCTCTTCCGAACGATCTCGGGCTTGGGCGCGGGTTCGGCCATTCGGAGGATAGCGAGTCCCGCGTCGTGAAGATAGCGGGAGTACGTCGCGAGCGTGCGATGGTACGAGGTGGTGTAGGCCATCTCGGTCTCGGAGAGCTTCCACGGCACTCGCACCGGTCGCTCGTGCCGGTATCCCTCCACCTTGCGCGCAACGGTCTCCCGGTACGGATGCCGCTCCACGACCCACGCGGACCGTTCGTCGATGTCGAAGCAGGGGTGGCTGAGGGAGAAGACGAGGCGGCCGTCGGGGGCCAGGAGCCGGGCCAGCTCCCGGATCGTCCCGGCGGCGTCCCGGATGTCCATCAGGGACATGTTCGCCACGATCCGGTCGAACGCCCCCGCGGGGAATCGGGGCATCCGGGCCGCATCTCCGCGGACGAACTCGGCCCCCGAGGGATGAGCCGCCTCCCGCTTTCGTGCGAGGCGGATCGATCCGATCGACGCGTCGACCCCGACGGCCCGGGTCGCGCCCCGCCGCTTGAACCGTCGGGTCAGGTAGCCGTTGCCGCATCCGACGTCGAGGACCGTGAGCCCGCGCACCGGCCCGACCATCGCGAGAAGGGAAGGGTCGATCAGGGCTCGATGCCACAGGTCGCCGACCTCGCCCATCCGGAAGTCGCGCCATTCAGCAAGTGCGTTCCAGCCGACCTTCGTCATCGTATCGACCTCGGAAGGGAGTCGGAACGGTTCTTAGCGTACCTCGATGAAGCTCCTTCGGGAGCCGCGACGTGGCCCGGGCCGGGTCGGAAGATCAAGACCGTGGGGTGGCATGGGCGTGGAGTCGTCCCTCTCGTTCCGACAGCCGTGCGTCCGTGGTCGCCCCGCGGGAGCCGGAATCGAGGCGGGGGCCCCGCCGTGCGGACGCGCGACTAACCCGCCGGGGGATTCGCTACGCTCACCGAGTGGATCCCCGGGAATTGGAACGGAATGAGTNNATGCCGGCCGGAGAGAGATTGTCCGTGGCCATCCCCTCGCGCTGGACCCCGAAGTGCCCCGGAAAAGCGGTGGGAGAGACGGTCTTACGCCACTTCCGGGCCCGGTCGTCCCACTCCTGCACTTGGAAGTGCCCTTCGCCCGTGACCCGGGCTTTTCCGTCGAGGCGGACGAAGTACGCCTTGCCGGGGGCGCCCGCGGGCGACGCGACACAGAACCCGAAATCATCCCCGAGCGGCTTCCCGATCCTGGTCCAGGAATCCATCCGGTTGTGGGAGACGTACATTCCGCCGTGGTCCTGCCGATAGAACGTGTCGGGGTCCGCGGCATCCCCGACGACGTGGTGGACGCACTGTCCGGTCTCGGGGTGCTTGTTCGGGAGGAACGGCGCCACGACGCCCCGGTTGGTCGGCTTCCAGCTCGCCCCGCCGTCCTCGGTCCGGAACGTGCCGACCGCGGACATCCCGATGTAGAACCGCTTCGGGTCCCGCGAGTCGAGGAGGATGGTGTGGAGACACGCTCCGCCCGCCCCGGGGGCCCAGTTCTTCCGGTCGGGGTGCTCGTTGATCGCGTCGATCGGACTCCAGGAGTTGCCGAGGTCGTCCGAGCGGAACAGAAGGTGAGGGTCCGCGCCGAGGTAGAGGGTCTTCGGCTCGCTCGGAAGGCCCGGTTCGACCCGCCAGAGATTCTGGAGCGGCCTCCGGACCGGCGTGGTCGGGTCCTCCTCGTTGAAGGCGGGCTTGCGGTCCTTACCACTCGGGGTCAGGGGGGTGGTGATCTCCTTCCAGGTCTTGCCCCAATTGGTCGACTTCTGAAGCATCGGGCCCCAGAATCCGTTGTTCACGGCCGCGTACAAGGTGCCCGGGTGGCGAGGGTCGGCCACGACGTGGTAGACCTCGCTCCCCTCGTGGGCCGCCGGTCCGACCTTCCAGCTCCGACGCTTCGAGTCGCCCGTGACGACGTACGTTCCCTTTCGCGTGCCCACCAAGATCCTGACCGTGCCGCTCTTCGCCATGTCCGTGACTCGCTAGCCCCCCGCAATGGAATGGAGGATATCTACCTCACGGGCGCCGGAAAGGGACGTTCCGACCCCCGTCGTTCCGCTGACGTCTTCTCCGTCCACGAAGACCCGGACGTAGCGACGGAGTCGCCCCGTCTCGTCCCGGATTCGGAAGCGAAGCCGGGGGTACCGGCCTTCGAGAACGTCGAGGAGCTGCGCGACCGAGCCGGCGTCGACCTTCTCTCGGCCCCGGGGCCCGAACTCGCGAAGCCAACTGTCGAGATGCACGTCCAGCATCGGAGGTTGGCTCGCCCCATCCGGTTCGGGTTCATGAAGGTCGGGGTCGGCGTTCTTCGGTCGACTTCGGCCTCTCGGGTCCCCCTCGAGTGGACGGAACCCCTCGGTCCTAGGTCGGCGCCCACGGGGCGACCGGCTCGGTCCGGGCCACGATCTCCGTGGGATGGCGCCACCAGTAGAGGAGAATCAGGGTCACCACGGCGATCCGGAGGTAGATGCTGAGCCCCATCATCCAGGAGGAGACCGAGAGTCCCCAAGCGCCGGCGTTGAAGTAGGTCACGAAGTCGTTCCCGCGGAACCCGAGCTGGCCGAGGATCCACGGACCGAGGTTCACGTGGAAGCCGAAGAGCAGGTTCCCGACGAAATAGTAGCCCAGGTCGTTCATCAGGGAGACCAGGAGGCCGAGACTGACGGCCAGGGGCCAGGACCTCCACCCTTCGAACACGATGAGCACCATGAACGGAGCCATGTAGGTCAGAATGAGCCAGATCCCGTACGCGGGAGCCTCCTTCCCGAAGAGGTCGATCCAGTTGATGAGGAACAGACCGTAGAACGCCGAGAAGAGGATCAGCTTCAGGAGGACGAACTGGCGGGGGTCGGTCGGATGAAGGCCCGTGACCACCGTCTCGATGCCGGTCGCGAGCAGCAGGAGACCGACCAGGATGGCGAACCCGGTCAGGGCGAGGCCCTCGAAGGTGATGGCGATGACCACGAAGAGGAGGATGAGGGCGCCTGTGCTGAGCAGGGACCCCCGCAGCCAGAGCGGAGCGGCGACGCCCGCCGCCTGCATGATCCGCCCGAAGCCGAGGAGGATGAGGACGCTCGCCAGGATGAACGTGGCCGCCGTGCCCGCCAGCCGGGGGTCGAGCACGGCGAAGGCGGCTCCCGCGAACCCGAGGATGCCGAGGCCCACGAGCCCCCAACCCGGTATCGAACGCCACCAGTAGCTCTGGGGCGCATGGACCCGAAACCAGTTCTCGGACAGGACTCGCCCCCCCGCGAGGAGGGTCTGGGCCGAGAGGAGGACGACCGTTTCTCCGAGAAGAAGCAGCAATCCGTTGATCGAGTACTCGAGCGTCGCCAGGACGACGATCGCGAACCCTACGGAGAAGAGACCGAGGAACACCTGGGCGCCGCGCGCCAGGTCGGTGCGGAGCCGGACCGCCCGCGCTTCCTGCGACTTCGCGTTGCTCTCGGGTGGACTCGAGCGGGCATCGGGGCCCGGGGAATCCGGTCGAGGAGGCTCGGCCGGTCGTTCCGGTGGCTCGCTCGCAGGGACGGCGGTCGCGCTCATCGTGGGTCGATCCGGCGGCGTCCCTTCGAGACGTAGTCGAAGAACTTCTCCGTGATGCCGCCCGAGGTCCACTCCGCTCGCAGGCGCGTGCGCTTCTCGGCCCGTCGGAGTTCGGTGAGGACCCCGCGGTTCAGCTCGCGGGCGCTCGCGCCCTTGAGGACGGCCTCGACCCGGAACTCCCCGGCCCGGTCCCCCGGCTCGACCGAACCTGCTCCGAAGAGTCGCTCGAGCACGGGACGAACCGCGCGGGGGCGGTCCGTGCTCACCCGGGCGGAGAGGGTGTACTGGGTGTCCGCCACGACGAACCCCTACCCTCCCGCGGAAAAAGCACCTTGTGTCCGGGACGCCTCCGGGCCACCGGTCACGGGTCGAGCCAAGTTGACCGCGAGGTCATAGCGCCAGCGCGACGTGGAACTCGATGGGGCGGCCATGGAAAGTCGCGGGGTCTGGCAGGGGGGATTCGAGGTCCGGCTCGAGAACGGGCGCGGTCACTCGGTCACGATCGACGAGCCGGTCGAGGCGGGCGGGACCGACAAGGGACCGGCGGCGATCGAGCTTCTCTTGCTCTCGCTCACCGGCTGCATCTCCACGATCTTTCACATCATCGCGGAGAAACGCCGGCTCCCGTTCGAGGGGTTCTCGGTCTCGTTGAAGGCAGAGCGGCGAAAGGGGGCACCGACAATCGAACGGGTGCATGGTACGGTCGAGGTGAGGACCCGCGCCCCGAAGGAGGAGGTCGACATCGTCCTGCGGCAGACGCTCCGCACCTGCCCGGTCGGGGTTCTCCTCGACCGCGCCCAGGTTCCCATGGACGTCACCGCCCGGGTCGTACCGCCATAACTTCGCGACGGTATCCCACCCTCGCGGTATCGTGGGTCGATGAAGGTCGAGGTCTGGGCGGACGTCGTCTGCCCGTGGTGCTACATCGGGCGACGACGATTCGAGACGGCGCTCGACCGGTTCGCCGGGCGGAGCTCGGTCGAGGTCCAATATCGAAGCTTCGAGCTCGACCCGGGGGCTCCGCTCGAGTCGGACATGTCGCTTGACGAGCACCTCGCGGCCAAGTACGGGATCTCGGTCGAAGAAGCGCACCGGGCGAACGAGCGGGTCGCCCGAGTCGCGGCCGAGGAGGGTCTCGACTTCCATCTCGAGCGGGCGAAACCGACGAACACTCTCGCCGCCCACCGGCTCCTTCAGCTCGCCAACGTCCGCCACCGTCGCCCGGCGGTCGAGGAGCGGTTCCTCCGCGGGTACTTCTCTGAGGGCGCGCGCCTCAGCGACCTCGAAACGCTGCTCCGCCTCTCCACCGAATCGGGTTTGAAGGACGACGACGTCCGTCGCGTCCTCGCGGGGCAGGCGTTCACGCTGCAGGTCCGCCAGGACGAGAAAGAGGCCGCCAGCCTCGGCGCCGAAGGGGTGCCGTTCTTTCTCTTCAACGGCGTCCGCACGGTCTCGGGAGCCCAACCCTCCGACTTCTTCCTCCGGGTCTTGGAGATGGTCGCGGCGTCCTCGTCACCCTAGCGGGATCGCGCTCACTTCGGATGCGCCCGAAATGTTACTAAAACAGTAACTTTAATGCTATACGAACACATGTCCCTCTCATGCGCCTGAGGTCGCTCTCGGCCACCGAGGCTCGGGTGATTCTCTCCCTCGAGGCCGAGGGAGTCCACGAGCTCTCCCTGGATTCCATCGAGTCGAGGGCCGCCGTGCACCGTGGGTTCGCGCGGAAGATCGCCCACGACCTCGTCCGCAAGGGTTGGCTCCAGCGGGTCGGGCGGGGCCGATACCTCCTCAACCCGAGCGAGCGAGGTCCCGAAGCGGTCCCCGACACCGACCCCCTGCGGGCCGGCGGCCACGTCGTACGTCCGTACTACTTCGGCTACGCGACCGCCGCGGAGCTGTGGGGGTTCCTCCTGCAGGTCGGGCGGGTCTACTACATCGTGACCCCCGTCCGCACGACGGTCACCCTCCAGCATCCCGCACAGTTCCGGTTCGTGCGGATGCCGACGAACCGGTTCTTCGGCCTCCGCGAGATCCGCCGCCGGGACGAACCCGTGGTCGTGAGCGATCCGGAGAGGACCGTCCTCGACTGCGCGGACCGCCCCGAGCTGTCGGGCGGGATGGGAGGGGTCGTACAGATCATCGCGCGGGCGAAGCCCCGCCTCTCCTGGGGCCGGTTGAGCGACTATCTTCGCCGGATGGGGAACCGAAGCCTCGCGCTTCGGGTGGGATTCCTCGCGGAGACGGTCCGGCCCTCCCTCGCGCCCCCCCGAGACTGGCATTCGCGCTGGCACGTCCGGCCCGACGAACCGTGGGTCCCGCTGGGTCCCCCGCGGACGTTCGGTCGGCGGGGGCCGCACGACCGACGCTGGCATATCGTCCGGAACGTCCCCGATAGCGTCCTCTACTCGGAGGTGGAACCGACGTGATCCCTCGCTCGGTCGCCAATCGATTCGCGAACGTGATGGGGGTCGACCTCCACATCGCCCAGCAGGAGATCGTCCTCCTCTACGCCCTGGACGCGCTCGCCGGCCACGGAGTCCTCGACCGCCTCGTCTTCAAGGGTGGGACGTACCTTCGAATGATGGTCACCGGAGACGTGGGCCGCCTCTCCGAGGACCTCGACTTCACGAGCCGGGGCCTTCCCGAGGACCCCGAACCGGACGTCCGGGAAGCGTTCGCCGCTCCTCATCACGGAGTCGCTTTCGAGGTTCGCGAACCGTACCGGACCCAACGGAAGAACTGGGGCTGCCAGGTCCGATACTCCCACGAATGGGACATGGGAGCGTTCCGGTTCGAGGTCAGCTATCGGGAGACGACGTTCCTCCCGGCGGGCCGCTGGCGGCCCCTCCCGCAGCCGTACTTCCCGGCACTGCCGTTCGTCCCCCCCGAGGTCCCGTCGCTCCGGGTCGAGGAAGCTCTCGCCGAGAAGCTCCGGGCGATCCAGCAGCGCGCCACGGAGCGGGACCTCTACGACGCGATGCGCTACGGCCGCAAGGGGTTCGATACCGGGCTCGTGCGCCTCCTCGCCGTCGCGAAGCTCTGGAACGACCGCGAGGCGTTCGACCCCGACCGGATCCTCCGGACGCTCTCCGAGGGGCGACGGGAGTGGCCCGACCTCGAGCGACTGATCGGTCGGGCCCGTCAGCGGGACTGGAACCGGGACGCCGCCACCGCGGCCGAACGATTCGGATTCCTCCGCTCGCTCACTCCGTTCGAGAGAGCGCTCGTCGCCGACGTCCGCCGCCATGCGATGCGCGCGGAGCTCCTCGACCGCTTCGCGACCTATGCCCTCCCGGAGCGGGGCGGGCGCCCCGCTCGGAACGGTTAAGCCCACCAGTCCGACTCACCGAGCCGAGGAGGCGAAGGATGCCGCTCCTGGGGCGGACGGGCATCGAGATCACCCCCGTCGGACTGGGCACCTGGGCGATCGGAGGAGGAGGATGGGAGTTCGGCTGGGGACCCCAAGACGACGACAAGTCCCGCGCCGCCATCCGTCGCGCGCACGAGCGCGGGGTCTCCTGGATCGATACCGCTCCCGCGTACGGCACGGGGCATGCCGAAGAGATCGTGGGCGAAGTCGTCCCGGGGCTCGCACCGCGCCCGCACGTGTTCACGAAGGTGTCCCTCATCTGGAATGCCGACCGCCGCATCGCCCACAACCTGAAGGCCGACTCCCTCCGAGCCGAGGTCGAGGCAAGTCGACGACGACTCCGCGCCGACGCGCTCGACCTCGTCCAGGTCCATTGGCCCGAGCCGGACCGGGATATCGAGGAAGGATGGCGCACGCTCGCCGAACTCAAGGCGCAGGGAGTCGTCCATCACATCGGGGTCTCCAACTTC
Organism: Thermoplasmata archaeon UBA184; assembly: GCA_002495185.1. Classification (GTDB taxonomy): domain Archaea; phylum Thermoplasmatota; class Thermoplasmata; order Lutacidiplasmatales; family UBA184; genus Lutacidiplasma. The sequence continues at coordinate 34,850 of DAEB01000040.1, forward strand.
AACATCCCCCAGATGGAACGGGCGAGCGCGATCGCTCCGGTCGAGACCTTGCAGCCACCCTACTCGCTGATCGTGCCCGAAGCGGAGGACGAGATCCTCCCGTACGCGCGGGCCCACGGGATCGGCGTGATCGCGTATTCTCCGATGGGATGCGGGCTTCTGACCGGGTCGATGACACCCGACCGCATCGCCCGATTGCCCGCCGATGATTGGCGTCGCCAGGACTCCGACTTTCGCGAGCCCCGGCTCTCTCGCAACCTCGCGCTGGCGAACCTTCTGGGCGAGATCGGGACGCGCCACGGGGGCCGCTCGGCGGGGGAGGTCGCGGTCGCCTGGGTGCTTTCGAACCCGGCGGTTACGGGAGCCATCGTCGGCGCTCGCTCGGCCGAGCAGGTGGACGGCGTGGTGGGAGCGATGACCCTACGGCTGACGCCCGAGGACCTCAGGGAGATCTCGGCGTTCCGGACCGAGCACCCCTGACCGGGACGAGTCGGAGCCGACCCGAAGTCACTTGGAGCTCTTGGCAAACTCGCGGATCCCGGCGGCGTCTTCGTTGTACGCCATTTCCCACGCTCCGCGAACCATCGGCTCGAGCTGAGCGGGAGGGATTCCCGACGCGACCATGTCACCGAAGATCGAGACCTCGGTCTCGTTGCCGTGCGGTGTGTAGACGTTGAACATCTTCGAACCCGCCAACGGTCCCTCGATCGCTTCGACCGCCATCCCGAGCGGTGGGAAGACGGTGATCCGGTTCGCGACCTTCACCCACTTGCCGTTCATCTCCTGTTCCCACGAAACGACGAACGAGCTATCGGAGATCGGCTGCATCGCTCGGTTGCGAGAGCCGCGGTGAGCGCCCCCGTGCGCAGCCGGGTCCTGGAGGTACTTCCAGAGGATTTCGAGGTTCGCGTCAAACTTGCTTCCTTCCTGGTCGCTGATGCGGGCCATGCCGGTCCCACCCGTCCTCCGATACATGAACTAGCCCTTTTCGAACTCCGGATGTCCCCGGAGAATCGGTTGCAAGCGCGCGGGCGCCTACGATAAACCTATGCGACGGACCGGCGGTTTCCCGACCGTTATACGCGCTCGAGTCGCTGCGCTGGCCGGTGGTGTACTGTGTCTCCTTCATCGCCCGAAGGGTCATCGGGCAGTATGGTCGCTGCCCCGCCTCCCCCGTCCGCCCCGACCGGTTCTTCGGTGACCTCGCCCCAGCGACGCCGGACGATGTTTCTCGCGATCGCGGCAGTGCTGATCGTCGCGGTCCTTATCGCCGCGCTGTTCGCCACGGGAATCCTGTCCACCAAGGGAGGTGGCGGATCGGGGACGAGCGGAACGCCGTCGACCACCGCCCTCTCGGTCGCGAACGCGTATGCGAACACAACCGTCGGAGGACCCTGGAGCGTGGACGCGCTCTACGGCTTCGACCTCACCGTCACGCACACCATTTCTCTCCAACCGTACGACACCAATCCACTCTGCACCTCCTCGGGAACTCAGAACTACACGGTGACGGGGACTTCCGCACCGTACGATGACGGCACATTCACGACGTGGCTGGTCGGGTATCTCAACGCGAGCGGCCAGCTCGCGGTGGTCGTGAGCGGCAACGCGGTGGTGGCGCACTACGCCGTGTGGGGAGGGGCCAGCAACCATTGCTCGGGCATCTACCCGGGTCCCTCGGCGATCAGCACGAGCGGTGTGTCGAGCGAGCAGGCTGCGGCGGCGGCCCGAGCGAATGGGACCATCGCGTCGTTCATCGCGGCTCATCCGGCCGCGGATGCACGCGCCCTCCTCATCGCCGGGCAATGGACCATCGATTACACGACGTGCGACTTCTTCTATGACCCGGGAGCACCGGCGCTGGGTGCGAACCTCGAATTCAACGTGAATGCCACCGACGGCGCCTTCTCTCCCCTCTTCACCAACCTACCGTCCGCGAATTGTGCCGAGCAGTTCTGGTATGGCCAGAACATTCCGGCCGCCGACCTGTTCGCGGTCGGCGACCCCGTCCGAGGTACGTGCGCGACCGGGTCCACCTTCGCGACCAACGGATGCCTGGCGGGGGACTTCACCTACCAGCTGACCGTCGGCACTTCGTACCTATCTTTTGGAGGGGTCATCTTCAACGTCGACACGTCCACCGGCCCCCTGTACAACGTCCCTTCGCCCGGAGGGTTCTCTGTCGTTGCTCCTTCGAAAACCATCCTGGCGCAAGTCGCGATCCCGGGGGGTGCATCGATGACCACGAACGGAGGGGTGGAGACGTTCGGGGTCGGGGAGTCGAGGGCAAACCTCCTCGTCGCCGGTGACACGATCGTCCTCGACATGGGAACCGCCGACCCGGCTGGGATGGGCTTGGGATTCTCTGCCACGATTTCAGTTCTCATCAACGGTGGGATGGTATTCACTCCGGTCGTCCCGCTCCCCTGACGGACTCGGGGCCCCTCGGGCCCGCCGAGAATCGCGACCCTGCGTCGACCCACCGCGGATGCAGGTCCCGGGAGTAGATCGAGATCTCACCCCTCCCGCGGCCGACCAAGCTCGCACCCATTCGCCCGGATGTCCGCAAGGGCGCCTCCCTCGGTTGGGTATATCGCAGGGAGATTCGCTTATGCAGTAGGGGACGGAGCGGTACCTTCGACGGGGGAACGATGTCAGCGGCAGGGACGATGCCCTCGACCAGCGTCCGGCCTCCGGACACGATCGTTCCCGCTCGCGGCGTAGGCCCCACGATCCTTCTGGTGATGCTGGTGGTGATCGGATTGGCGGTCTATGTAGCGATCGATGAGGGGAGCAGTCCGAGTAGCTCGGGTCCGCCGAGCTCCTGCGTTCCTCCCGGCGGCCCGGGTTGTCCTACGGGGTCCAACGTAACGTTGCAGGTCTTCGTTCCGTACCAACCGGGGCTGGGCCAGAGCATCGTGTCGGTCACCGAGGGCCTCCCGGTCCCCGTGTCCCTTTCCCTTTCGTCCGCGCAAGTCCCGGGGAACTGGACCGTGTTTTGGGGAGACGGAACCTACACGACCCAGCTCGGGACGGGCACTTCCGCGGAGTTCGTCCACACGTACACCGGACTTGGGCTCTTCGCTATCCTCGGCGCGGCGAACCTGGGGAACCGGACGGTGCTCAGCACCGGCGATCTCGTTCCCATCGAGATCGTCCCGGTCTCGCCGAGCGAGAGTTCGGGCGAGTTCCCGCTGCTCTTCACAAACCTCTCCAACGGCTCGTCCGGGGGGGTGAACTACCCCTGGGTGCACGTCGCCGGGACCGTCACCGTGTCCGCGCAGTACTCCGCGTTGCCCACGGATACCGGCTATCTGGCACAGCCACCCACTATCTTCGGGTCGGCCGGAGCCGACCGGCAGTGGGGCTCCGCCACGGCAGTGAGCGCGACCGCGGCGTACTCGTTTGACTCGCCGGGGATGTACGTGCTCGAGATGGTCGGCCCGGTCTTGAACCCGACCGGAACGATCTACCAGAACTACACCTGGTCCGTGTACGTCGCACCCATAGGCATCCCGCTTGAATGCAACGCCTGCGGTTGATGGCACGAAGGACCCGGTCGTAGCAGGATCGACGGTCGTCAGGCCAAGCCGGGAGGGGGCTCGGACGATTGACGGCGAACCCGCCTCGTCGCGACGACCACCGCGCCGATCGCCCCGGCGACTGCAACCCCGAGGACAACGTACCAATCCGTGAGGGGGAGTCCGAGCAAGGTGGTCGGCGCCGGAGCCACGCGGAACGAGAGCGTCCCGCTCTCGACAGTCACTCCGTTCGCGTCCGTGACGTTGACCATGACATAGAAGGTTCCCGACGCCGAGGGGGTGCATTCCACCATCGAGTCGTTCGAGCTGGTACATCCCGTCGGGAGCCCGGACCACGCGAAGCCGAGGGGGCCGCGTCCACCGAGGGTGGTGACGGAGAAGGAGACGAGGGTCCCGACGACTCCGGAGCTGGAGGAGGAGGCGGGGCCGGTCACCGAAAGCGCAGGGTACACGGTGAACCCCACCGAGCCCTGGACGGGGAGACCATTCGAGTCCGTGATGGTCACGCTCGCGTTCCGCGTGCCCGATGCCGTCGGAGTACACTTCACCGAGGAGGAGTTCGCCCCGAGACATCCGACGGGGAGGCCGCTCCACTGGTAGGTGAAGACGCCGGTCCCTCCCGAGAGACCGGCCGCGATGAACGTCACGTTCTCGCCAAGGTCGATGCTCGCCGGTACGGGAGAGATCCCGAGGAGGGACGGGTCGTTGTAGACGTGGTAGCTGGTCGTGGTGAAGCTCGTCCCATGGTTCGCGTCGACCACGGTGAGCTTCGCGACGCCCGCGCTCGCATTGGAGGGAACGCATGAGAGGCTCGTCGCGTTCGCCGAACTGCACCCAGCGGGAAGGTTCGACCACTGGTATTGGTAGGGGCCCACGCCACCGGTGGTGGGGCCGCTGGTCGCGAAACGGAGGGTCTGCCCGAGGTCCACGGTTTTCGGGAGAGCGGTCAGCGACCCGAGGGAAGGGTCGGAGTGAACGGCGAACGAGACGGTGCCGCTGGTCCCGACCCCACCCGCGGAGTCGTTGACCTGGACCTGGACGGAAGAGTTGCCGGTCGCTGACGGGGTGCACGTGAGGCTCGCGGAGGAGACGGGAGTGCAACCGCTCGGGAGCCCTTCCCAGAGGTAGGCGTACCCGCCGGAGCCCCCGGAGACCTTGACCGTGAAGGTGGCCGCCTCGCCAAGGTCGATGGACGGGGCCGGAGTTACGGAGGGCGTCGTGACCGACGGGCCGCCCGAGACCACGAACGAGAGCGTCGGGCTCGGGACGAAGAAGCTGCTCGCATCGGTGATGTTGACCTGGACGGGATAGGTTCCGGGCGCGGGAGGCGTGCACGTCGGCGCGGCGGTGTTGGTTCGATTGCACGGCGCGGGAAGTCCGCTCCAGCTGAAGGAGTAGGGGGAGGCGCCGCCCGTCGGGGAGACGGTGAAGGTCACCGGCGCGCCGGTCTCGACCGTCGATCGGCTCGGCGATGGGACTCCGACCGTAGGGTCGGCGTGGACGGTGAAACTGAGATTCGCGCTCGTGAAGGATCGGCTCGAGGAATCGGTGACCGTGAGGTTGACCTTGTACGTCCCGGTGTTAGTCGGAGTGCACAAGAGCGTCAGGGTCGTCGAGACACCGCACCCCAACCCCGAGGGACTTGTCTGCCACGTGTACGTGTCCCCGCCCGAGCCGGGCGAAAGAAGGGTGCTCTCGAAGCTAACCGATTGCCCCAGGTCGACGGTGCCTTGAGTCGGCGCGGGCTTGCTGACCGCCGGGGTGCACCCCTCGGAAACGGTGACGCTCGTGGTGGACCCCGCGGCCACCAGGCATTCCCCGAGGTCGGTGTGGGACGACGTCGAGTTGACCCATACGTGGTACAGGCCCGGAACCAGGGTGAGGGTCGCCGCATCGTTCGTGAAGCGCCAGACGCTCCCAGGGATCGCGACCGTCCCCGAGGGGATTCCGGTCGCGGTGATCGCGATCTCGCCGACCTGGTTCTGAGAATACGCCTGAGCCGGCGTCGCGTTCCGTGTCGTCCCGTTGAGCTGGAGGGTGAGGGGAAGTCCCGCCGGGTCGTGCGAGAAGATCGACTGGATGTTGCTGACCGTCTCCGCCGTGTTGGCTCCGAAGTTCCAGACGGACGGAGTCGCTTCGAAATTGTGTCCGTTCCAGTATTCGAGGCTGGAGGTGAGATGGGTCGGGTTGGCGGCGGCCGTCGAAGAGCCCCCTCCCGGTCCCCCGATCGCGAGCTCGGCGTCGTAGAACCAGCCGCCGGGGTTGTAGTTGAAACCGTCCACGACGAAGTTGTTGTCCGCGCTCGTCGCGGTCGCCCAGGGCCAGACGACGTTGTCGTAGGTGACGTAGTAGTTCGTGACCCCGTCCCAGTACTCGAACGCCACTTCGGGGGTTCCCGACCCACTCATGTAGGACTTTACGAGAACTCCGAAATCCCCGGGGGTTGGCATGTTCTCATTCGCCCCCGGTTGCGTGGTCGCGCCGACGGCGTAGTAGCCCACGCACCCCGAGATCGGGTAGACCGTGCCGTTCCCCGTGACCGCCGTGTTGTCGAGGCAGCTCGAGCTCGTCGTCATGTTCCAGATGTTGTTCTCGAACTGCAGGTTCTTGCTCGAGGAATCCATGAACGCGACGTCCTGGATCCAGTAGGCGTACGTGACGCCGGACTGTACGAACTGAAGAACGACGTTCAGCTGGTCTGAGAAGTAGGTATCCCCGCTCTCCTGGATGTTCATGTTTTGCCAGGAGAAGTTTCCGAGGAACTCGGACGTGCTGTACGTGTAGGGGTTCCCGCCCTGGCCGACGCCGAAGTCACCGATGCCCATCGGAGCCGGCTCGGAACCGTACCCCCCCGTGGGACTGACCTTCGCCGGAGCAGGGAGACCGATCCGATGAACGTGCACCGGGGGAAACGCAATGGGGCGAGAGCCCGGCGCACCGTGCGGCGTAGGGACGGGCACCGAAGGAGGGGTTGTCGACGCAGGATGGGGCTCTCCCCAAGAGCCGCCCAGGGCCATCAGGACCGTTCCAATGACCACTCCGAGGGCCACCGACGCGGTGACCTTCCACGTCCGTCGAGATTCCGCGCGAAGCCGGGGGGTGGGCATAGGCACGCTTCTCTGGGTTGCGCTGACCCTGCCTATAATGGTTGAGTCCTGCCGAGAGGAAGTTGCGGTCGGCCGGGCGTCGCGCGTCGGCTACGGAAGCGGGAGGGGCGACGTGGAACCCGAGTAGCTTTCGGTTCCGAACACCGTGAACGTGAGCCCGAGCCCGGTCGGGTTCGACGGGCCCATGTCGATGAGGATGACGTCGATGGAGGTGAGCGGATACGTGGCGGCGATCCCGGGGCCGTACACGAGCCAGCCCGTCGCCATCGACAGCTGGTTCCCCATCTGGGTCGAGTTGCTCTGGGCCTCCACGTTGCCGATGACACCGATCACCGAGAATCCCCCGGAGCCGGTCAGGATCGGGTACTGCCCGCCGGCGGCGGTCCGCACGGAGAAGAGGACGTCTCCGAAATCCGCCGAGGACGCTTCGATGGTGATGGAGTAGGTGTAATCACCGCCGTTGCAGCCGTTCGAGACGAAGGTGTACCCCGTCGCGCAGTTCCCGGCCACCGGGTTGCCCACGGCGAAAGCGCTCCCGATCGGGAGGAGGGACGACGTGAAGGTGATGTTGACCCAGCTTTGCAGGTAGAGAGTGGTCACGATGCCCGAGGGCGGGGACGCCGTGTAGTTCTGCACCGGTAGCACCGTGAAATTGTACGTCCCCCCATTGACCGAGAACGAGATCGAATCGCTCGCGCCCTGGACGGTTGATGTCTCCGTCACGCCGTTGAGGGTGACCCCCCAGAGCACGCCCGGAGCAAGGCCGGTTTCTCCGAACACGACCGTGTCGCCTCCCCCCGGGGTGGAATTCAGTACGAAAAAGCCCCACAGGGCCACTCCGGCGGCGATGATCCCGATGACCAGGAAGACGACGGTGAGGGACTTGAGGGACGTGGCGGCCCGGGGCCGGCGCATCAGGAGTGTAGAGTTCCTGTCCCCTCATATTGCCTCCGACCAACACCGCGACCAGGTCGCGGTCCGCTCAACGCAACTGCCGTCGCGCCCTGACCGGCGGCACGCGGGAATCCACGACGACGGGCTCGCGAGCGACGGTGGCCTAGGGCTGCAGCGCCACCGTGACAACGCTCAGGGAGATCCATCCGATCGAGCGTCCGTTCTGGAGCGCGAGGAATCCTCGCAGCTCGACCGTCGGGTATGGGTAGGCGATGTGGAGGGGAAAGCTCAGTGAAGTCCATTGGGCGGGCGATAACTCCGACGCGTTCACGGGGACCCGGAAGAAGGTGGAGACGTTCTGGCTCCCCAACCACGTGGAGTCCAGGTAGGCGATAGGACCCGGCGGAGAGGAGGAGTTGGCGGTACCCCCCTTCACGCTGAACGTCGCGACGTAGTCGCCCGGAAGGAACGTCGCGTACGGGCCGTACCAGATACCGGCCTCTACGTCCGCGAGGGGCCCTGTCGCAACTGAGGCGATGACAGTCCCCGTCAGACTGGTCGGGTCCGACACGACCCGCCCGGAGGGTCCCAGGCTGAGGTGGGAGGCGGTGTACTCGTACACCGTCGGAGGCGGTTGGACCTCCCGCACCTGAGGAACGCCCTGGTATCCAAGTTCGAAGAGGTAGATCGTCCCCGGAAACGAGTTCGAATAGATGTACGCGACCAGGCCGTAGACGGAGCTGTTGAACAGGTCGCTCTGAAGGAAGGCCGGGACGATCAGGAACTCTGAAGCGTCCGCGAGCACGAAGCGGGGGAGGTTGTTCGGCGAGAACGGGAAGTCCGGCACGGGATTCTGGGCGTTGATCACGAACCAGGGAAGTGGCCAGGCGTTCGGGTCGTTCGCAACGTAGGGGAACAGCCGGTCGGAGGCCAGGACCTGGCCGTTCGAGGGAATGTAGGAAACGATCCACGGCATCGATGAGGAGGCCGGATTCACGGTGTATCGAAACTCATACCCCGGAAGGGGGGTCGCGCCGAAGTTGGCGGTGTTGAACGGCGACATCGCCCCGTCCAACACGAGAATCGCAACGACCGTCCCGAGGACGACCCCCGGGACCGCGAACCGGCTCGTCCGACCGGGCAGCGTCCAACGCCGCGGGGCCGGGCGCTCGGTCCGGACACGGCGGAGAAGAACCACGAGGATGCTCGCGACGAGAAGCAGGCCCGCGGGAACCCAGAAGTACGGTCCGGCGGTGTACCGCAGCAGGCGCGTCGAGCCTCCGGGAACCAGAGCGAGCGCCATCAGGAATCCGGAGCCGGCCAGCAGCGGCAGGACGAGCAGGAACGAGCGGACCTCCGTCCAATCCAGTCGCTCGAGCTCCCTCAGGCCGAACACCGCCCCGATCGTGAGCGGGGGGACGGCGATGAGCGCCTGCGAACCGCCGAAGTACGCGGAGAATCCCGGCGCGACGAACACCGAGTAGAGGAACCACGGCAGCGAGAGGATCAGGTATCGAGGGGCCAGGATCGGGAGGAACCCGAGGGTGGCGAGCAACAGCAACCAGTACCCGAAGGAATGGGGCAGGGTCGCCGCATTGGCACCGTAGCCGAAGATGAGCGACAGGCCGCCCGGTCCACCGGCCGTGACGGGGGCCACTCCCAGAACCGCCGGGACCAGCACGTACTGGATGGCTCGAACGGCGAAGTAGGCGACCCCGGCGAGGACGAGGAAGGCGAGCATGATCCTCACCGGACGGTCCTTCAGCATCGCTCGCCAGGAGAACCGGAGCAGCTGCCCCCGTTCCACGAGGACCAGAAGGACCACCGCAACGGCGAGGAAGGGGAACACTTCGAGAGTCATCGTTCCCATGACGAACGGCACCAGCGAGAGCGAGTAGCGTCCCCGCGACACCAGAACGAAGAACGAGAGAATCTCCACGGGGAGGAACGACTCCCAGTGAAAATCGTACATCAATCCGGCCAGGATCGCGAACGACACGAAGTAGAGGAGGAGGATCGACCCCACCAGCTCGACCCGCCGAAGCGACCCGCGAGCCAGATAGTAGAGCGGGATACCCGAGGCCGCAAAGACCGTCGACTGCACCGCGAAGAGCGTGAGCGGGACGGGCCACGCCGCGTACAGCGGCACGACGAGCGCCGCGACGTACGTGCTGTGGACCTGTAGGAAGGAGTGCACGCCGTAGAACGAGCGGTCCGGGGTCTCGTAGAAGAGCTGGCCGTGGGCCGTCGTCCACAGAAGCTGTTGGTTCACGCCGAGGTCCCAAGCGCTGGTGAAGAAGTTCTCGTTGCGGAGGTTCGAGAAGTAGGCGATCACGACCGCGTAGGCGGCCAATAGGACCCCGAGGACGAGCCATCCCCGGTAGGGGCCGCGCAGGAGAGCGACAAGGCCCCGGGTCCTGGTTTCTTCGCGGTTCGGTGTGGGGGGCTGCTCGCTCGGACTCGCTGACAACCCGTTACTCCCCTACTGCACTCTGGGAACAGTCTGTTGGGCCCGGGCCGACCGACCGGGAGCCCATCACACAGTCTCCCCCAAGAACTTTGCCCGGGAGAGGCCGCCTCACCGGAAACGTCGGTGCCAAGAAGGCGGCGCCCCGGAGGTCTTCACAAATCCCGGAACGCCCGCTCGACCGACTCTCGGAACGCGGCGGGCGAAAACCTCTCCCCGCGCCGAAGGGACCGTTCGGCAGCCGCCTGGTAGGCCGCCGGCCCGCTGAGGCTCGCGAGCGCCGCGAGCCACGGCCCGGTGTCGGTAGGCTCGAACAATGACCCGGAATCACCGACGATCTCGGCGAGCGGAGCGATGTTGCTGGCGAGCACCGGCAGGCCGAACGCCATGGCCTCGATCACCGGGCGTCCGAACCCTTCATGCAGGGAAGGATGCACGAGGACGTCGTTCGTCTCGTACACCTGGTCGATGGAGGCAACCTCCGAGATGGTGGTGAGATTGGGGAGGTTCATCTGCGACACGAGGGCCCGAGTCTTCGACCGCAGGCGCGACAGGATAGTGAACTGAATCCGGTCGGCGTCCTTCCCTCGTGCCGAGTCCTGCGCGAGTCGGACTACGAACTCGAGGTTCTTGTAGGGGCGGTCGGTCGACACGCAGAGGACGCGGACCTTCCCCGTGGCTCGAATCCGCTCGAGGGACGCGGAGACGTGTTCCGGGTGGAAACCGAGCGAGTGCGTTTCGGGAACGACCCGGACCTGTTCTGGCGATACCCCCTGCTGCGTGACCTCCGTGGCCATCGACTCCGTCGGCACGAAGACTCTTTGCGCCAACCGCAGGCGGGGAATCGCGTAATGAAACATCCAGGTCGATGCGCGACGGTCGGCGAACCGGGTCAGCGGCTTCAGGTCGTGCACCCGAATGGCGCACCGAGGGTGGAAGCGAGCGGCGTTGACCAGCGTGGGGTCCATCAGGAACACGATATCGCTGGGGATCCGTCGGAGTCGATCGGGGAACGTCCAGAGGCGGTTGATCCCCATGTCGACCGTCTGATTGGGGAATCCCAGGCCCCGCACGACGTGGTCGGGGTTCGATAGAGGGGATTGCACGCCTCGATCCAGGCACTGGTACCAGGAGACCCCGTACCCCAGCTCCGTGAGGGCGGTCCGGAAGGCGAGGCCGTCCAGGCTGATCCCGTCGGTCTTCCCGGAGGCGTTCACGATGGCGATCGTCGGGGTGGGGGGTCGCATGGCTTCTGGATCCGCGCGCCGTTCAGAGCGCACGAGTTCTAGACAGGTAGGGTGGCGGCCTCACTTTAGGAGTCGGGGTCGATTCGACGACGGCGGGTGTGCGTCCGCCTCAGTAGGGGGCGCCGGACTCCTCCGCATGGCGCAGAACCTCGTCCTCCCGCACCCCGGGTTCCCCGACAGAGCTCTGGTTTAAGCCGTCGCAGTCCTCGTCTCGGCGTTGCCGCAGTACCAAAGATTAATTACCACTGCACGGGCGTTCTCGAGAGAGGACCGGGGTTGGGATCACGATGAAACGACTCCTCCTCGTCACCGACCCGATCGGCGGGTCGACGTCGGTCCAGTTTGAGATCCTCAGTTCGCTGACGACGGGCCTTCGACCCCGCTACGAGCTCTTCGTCTTCACGCCCTACTGCGACGAGGAACGTTCGGCCGCCCTGAGCCAGCTCGGCTGCCAGCTGATCACCCCCCGGTCTTCCGGCCTCAGCTTCGAGTCCTTCATCCCCGCGGACGGCCGGCGGAACGAGTCGATGCTCTGGGCGACCAGCTGGGTGCGCGAAGCGCTGTTCGCTCGGAACAGCTCGGACGCCGCTGCGTGCCTGAGGACGCATCCGGTGGACTACACGGTCAACCTCTCCATGACCGTGCCGGCGCATTGTGACCTCTGGTGGATCCTCGGAACCCCCCTCGACCAGACCATCCGGGGGATGGCGGGGTTCAACCTGGTCGCACGTCTCGTCGATGCCGCCTCCCATCGTTTGGTCGCTTCGTTGGACGAGAGGGTGTTGCGCCGGATCCAGTCCCAATCCGTCCGATTCCTGGCGAACTCTCCGTACCTCCAGAGCCTCTACCGAGACCGGGGCTTCCCGGTGGAGGGGGTCGTCTACACCCTGAAGGACCTCTCGGGATTCCATCCCACGTCGCCGCATCCGACCCGGGATTACGTCCTCCTCTACGTCGGAAAGGAGCTCGACAACCTCGACTTCCCGGCCCTCGTCCGCGCGGGGGTTCGGATCGTGGGATTCGGGAACAAGGTTCCCGCTGGCACGCAGCTGAAGAAGTTCACCGAATCGATCGAGTGGCTGGGGCCCGTGAGCCAGAGCGAGCTCATCGACCTCTACGCGAACGCGCTCTTCACCCTGTTCCCCTTCACGTGCGAGCCGATGGGGCTCGTTCCCATCGAGTCGATGGCGTGCGGCACCCCGGTCCTCACCTATGCCCGCCAGGGTCCGGGGTCGACGGTCCTCCCGGGCTCCACCGGTTGGCTCGTCGACACCCCCGACCAGATGCTCGCCAAAGCGAAGGAGATCTGGTCGCGCCGGGATTCCGGCATCTCCCCCGCCGGGTGCATTCGTCGGGCTCGGGAGTTCATCGGCCAGCGGATGGTGGATGAGCTGGTCGATTGGATCGAGGGGATGTGCGCGTTGGACGGGTCGAACGCCCCCCTCGACCGCGCCCGCCGGGAACTGACGCCGGGCGCGAAGCCGATGCTGATGGGCCGGGCGTAGGATCCGGCGCTGCCGGCTAGTCCACGCGGATCTGCTTTCGATAGGCCGCGCGACCGATGGAGGGAGCGACGAGGCAGAGAATCCCGGCGAGAATCGTCGGGAGGCTCTCCCGGACCGGGTACGTGTCCCGGTAGCGGAGGAGTCCGCGAAGCGGTGCCGCGAAGTCTCGCCGTCTCGAAGCAGGGTCTCGGCAGGCTTCAATCAACTGTACGAGAAGCAGCCGTGCGTCCATGAGGCGGAGGACCTGCGCGTTCCCCGAGCTCGCCACGAACTCGCGGATGACGCGGTAATCCCTCTCCGCGAGCTGCGCGAACTCCAGCATCTTCTTCGACCTCGCCTCGGCCAGGCCGGAACCGGCGAGGGACGTGTTGTCTTCGTGGATCCGGTAGCGCGTCAGGAGCGCGTCGTCCAGGAGGACCGAGTACTCGGATACCAGAGCGGAGAAGAAGAACAGGGTATCGACCGTCGCGATGAGACGCTTCAGGTAGGGGAGCGAACGCTCGACGAGTTCGCGACGGACCGCGCTCGAGCTGACGTTGAAGTCCGGGTGGCGAAAGGCGAGCTGGCGCAAGGATTCCGCGGTCTTCGAGGATGCGAGGAACAGGGTGCCTTTGGAGCGGGAGGGCCCCGACCCGAAACGAGGCACCGAGCGAAGGTCGAGGAACTCCCCCTTCGGGCCGATGAAGCTCGCCCGGTTCCCGTAGAATCCGAGGTCGCCCCGAGAATCGAAGTACGCCGCGATCGTTCGGAGGCGCGAGGGCTCGAAGAGGTCGTCGTCGTCCAGCACGAGGAGGATTCGGCCTCGACTTCGAGCCACCCCGGCGGCGACCTTGAGCGCCCCCGGCTGTTCGGTGCAAATGATCGACGTGGCGCCCACCTCCCGGAAGTACGATTCGAGGGCCGCGTCCTCGTAATTCTTGACGACCACGACCTCGAACTTCGACCGGTCCAGGTCCTGGCGAACGACGCTCTCCACCGCACCTCGGAGATACTGGACCCGGTTGTGAGCGAGCACGATCACCGAGATCTGGGGGTCGCCGTTCGTTGGCCCGGTCAATGGTCGTCCCCCTCCAAAGGCTCCCGAGCAGGCCCGGGGTCCTGGTTCGGCCTCCCCTCACTATAACCGTCGCGGTCCCACACAAAACCACGGGGAACGGACAGCGGGCGGGCGATCCGATGGATTCACGGCTCTCCACCAACGAGCGGCGGTGGACGAAGGCACCGACCGGACCGGCGCGGCGGAATCCCGTTCGGTACCCGCGGGGCGACCGACCGTCTCCAAGAGGGTTCTTATAACCCCGGAACTCGCTGGCAGAACGGGCTGACTTCCGGTGGGTTCACAATCCGGTGGTGGTCGCCGGCTGTGGAGACAAAGAGTGGCACCGATCTCAACGGTGGGCTGCCCGAGCGGAGGAGGGTCGATGAGCCCTGGTCGCCGGCTCGAGCCACTCGACCCGAGCCACCAACGACCCCGGGACCCCGAGGGATGGTAGGGATGAATCCCCCGCCGGATTCGTCCCAGGAGACCGAGAAAGGTCGAGCGACCGACTCGGAGACAGGCGAGCGCGTCGCGGGCCTCCTTCCACGGCCCGAGGGTCTCCTGCTGCTCCTCGTCGTCACGGCCTTCTCCCTGCTGTACACGGGGCTCAGCTTCCTTCGATACACCGAATTCTACGCCGAGAACTGGGACCTCGGAATCAACATGCAGGCGGCGTGGACGAACGACCACGGCTACTTCGCCTTCAGTTCTGCTCTCTCCGAAGGCGTCCGGGCGCAATCGTTCTACTTCATCCACCCGGCCTACCTGATGTACCCCGTTTCTTGGGTCTACAACCTGGCGCCCTACGCGCTCACGCTGTTCGCGATCCAGGCGGTGGTCCTGGCCTCGTCGGCGATTCCCCTCTACCTCCTGGGTCGACAGGCGGCCGTGCCCCCGAAGATCGCGTTCGCGGGGATCGCGATCTACCTCGCCTCTCTCCCCATCCTCTCCGGATTCCTGTTCGACTACCACTGGGAGGCGTTCATTCCCGCGTCGTTCCTTTGGACCTTCTACCTGTGGGGGAAGGGCCGCTACTGGTGGGCCGCGCTCCCGGCGACGCTCGGTCTCTTCACGATCGAGGTGTTCGCCGCACTCCTTCTCGCGATCGCCGCATACTTTGCCTGGCCCTACATTCGCGCCCTCTTCACGCCTCCGAGGAAGCACTGGGACCAGGTCCGGAGGACCCTCGCCGGTCCGGCACGACCTCTCCTCGGCCTCGTCGCGCTGGCCATCGTAGGATTCCTCGGGCCCGTCTTCGTGGCGTGGTACTGGCTTCCCTCACTGACCGGCGCGACCCCGGTGTTCCCGCCGCCTCCCCCACACAACATCATCGGCATTCCGTACTGGGGCGTCTCCGCTTCGAACCTCGGACCTCGCCTGTTCTACTGGCTCATCCTTCTCTCGTCGTTCGGGTTCCTTCCCCTCCTTCACCGGCAGAGGCTGCTGATCCTGAGCATTCCGTGGGTCCTCTACTCGGTGGTGATGACCCCCAACCCCGCGTTCACTCTGATCCGGTATCACTACTCGTTGATCGCCGTGGCTCCGCTCGCGATCGGATTCTTGGAAGGATTGGGTGCGATGACCCGCTCATCCGACCGCGAGTCGGTCGCGGGGCTGCCGTTCTGGGGCTGGCTGGTCCTCCTCGTGCCCGTCTTCGTGGTCGGAGTGATCGCACCTCTCACGTTGATTCGACCGACGACCACGGACCTCTGGGTCGGCCTCGGGATCGCTCTCTGGGTGCTGGTCGGCTTCTTGGCGATGCGATTCGTCGCGCGCCGGAGGGCATCGACCCCCCCTCGAGACCCCCGCGGAACGGGGCCCGGCCCGGCGAGGCGTCGCACCGCTCTCCGGGTGACGCTCATCGTCTCCCTCGTCGTGCTGGTCTCGAGCAATATCGCGCTCTCCCCGCTGAATCCGGCGACGTTCCTCGGCCCGGGGGAGGCGAGCTACTCGTTCACCTACTCGCCGAGTCCGAGCTTCGACCAGATGCCCGGGCTCCTCTCCCACATTCCCTCCGGAGCTTCGGTCTTCGCATCGGACAACCTCTTCCCGTTCGTCGCCAACAACCCGCGGGCGTACTCCACGTTCTGGTATCCGGGTCCGATCCCCTATCTTCCGTTCAACGCGTCGAATCTGCCGGAGGTCGTCCTCCTGAGCTCGACGCAATGGTTCCTCCCAACGTTCCTGAACGGGGTGCTGTTCAACCAGAGCGTCTACGGGCTCGTCTACGTCATCTATGGGAACCAATACCCCGGGTCGATCTTCCTCTACGAACTGGGGTATTCCGGTTCGAGCCACGTGGTCGAGGCAACACCATTTCCGGCGACGACCGTCCTCTGCGGCAATGATCTTGCGATCGGTCCGTCGGGCTCGGTCGCTCCGCTGTCGGGATCCCGATGCGGGAGCATCATCGAGAGCCGCCCGGCCACGAACCTTTCGGGGAACAACGCCACGATCTGGTACGGGCCGTACTCGGACCTGCTCCCGGGCAACTACACCGTCAAGATCTCCCTTCGGGGGGAGTTGAGCGGCCCCGGGCCGGCCAACTCCGCCGTGCTGGTCATGAACGCCAACGCGGCGGGGGTGCCCTACTGGTACGACGTGGTGGTCTACGAGAATCAGATCTCCCCGACGCAGTGGACCAACCTGACGTTCCATTTCTCGCTCGGCGCCCCCCGACCGCTCGCCGAGTGGCGAGGCTACCTCGCCGGTGCGACCGTCAGCGGGACGTTCGTCCCGGGAAGCTGCCAGCTGAACTACATCGAGGTCGACTACACGTCCGGACCGTACTGAGCGGCGACCCGCCTCCCACGGTGACTAGCCCCTCTCCGAGCGTTCCACCTCCCGGGCGTACAGCCATCGACCGAACCCGGGGGCGACGGTGAAGAGCCAGAGAGCGCGTCGCAATCGCGTCTCGGACCGCACGAAGTATGTCCGCTTCTGGCGAGCGAGGTCTCGACGCAGACGGGCGAACTCCTCCCTCGGCGTGGTCGGTTCTCGAAGGGCCTGGTACGCTCGTTGCACGGCGAGAACGCCGTCGGCCTCCTCCGTTGCGCTCCGGTCGCCCGTGGCGCGCACGGCCTCCGCCAGCCTCGCGTAGCTCGGAAGGAAGAGCTTCGAGAATCCGGCGCGGCCCGCCAGCGGGGAAACGCCGGTCCGGACGTCGAGCGAGATGTTGCGGGGGTGGATCCGATACTCGGTCAGAACCTCGGGCTCGATACACAGGTCGAGCGGTGACGTGAGCGCCGCAAAGAACACCAGCCCGTCGAGCAGGCGGTAGCCGGCCAGGTCCATCCCCCGGACGAACGGGGTGACGACCTCCTTGCGGACCGCCATACTGCTGCTGTTGAAATCGATGCCGAGATCCGGAAGCTGGCGGAGCTGCTCCACTCGGCCGGGGCCCGAGAGCACGATTCTTCCCGAGCGGAC
This sequence comes from Thermoplasmata archaeon UBA184, assembly GCA_002495185.1. GTDB lineage: Archaea > Thermoplasmatota > Thermoplasmata > Lutacidiplasmatales > UBA184 > Lutacidiplasma. The sequence goes on from DAEB01000040.1 coordinate 52,080, forward strand.
CGAGTTCCTTCGCTGGCGGGCGCGGAACTCGCTGTTCGGCAACTCGTTCCCGGCCGCATCGATGACCGCGTAGTTGTTCCGGCAGAACCCGATCCTCTCGCTCGACCGAAAGAGCGTTGCGAGAGCGCGAAGCCGCTCGGGACGGTATCGATCGTCGTCGTCCAGAAACGTGAGGACCGTCCCTCGGCTTGCCTCGACCCCCGCGCGAATGGCCGGCCCGATATCGCCGGGGTCCACCGGAACCGACCGTCCGTTGAGGGCCTGGACGGCCCGCTCGAGCGGTTCGCTCTCATAATCGCGGACCACGACGAGCTCGAACTCGGATGGGTCCAGGGTTTGCCGACGCACCGATTCGACCGCTTCGAGAACGTAGTCCGGATGGCGAGATGCCATCACGATGACGCTGATGTACGGGTCGGTCGGGGTCATTCGTCGAAATCCGCTATCCCCTCGACCGCTTGAGGCTGCTCGGGCATCGGACGGACCGCGGCGCGACTCCGGGAGTCTCCCCCGCCTCCGGTGCGAGACCTCGATCGATGCGATGGGGAGAGGCTACAGCCGGAGCCGGCACGCGTCGCCGACCAGAAGCTCGATCTCCTCCGGCACCGGTGCGACCGCCCGGAGGTCGACGTACCGGCCGATCAGGGAGTCTCGCAACCGGACGGGTCCCGAGATTCGAGCTCCTTCGAGGACGATGCTTCGACGGATCGCGCACCCGTTCAACTGGACCCCGTCTCCGATCGACGTTCGGGGGCCGATCTCGGTCCGGCTGCCGACCCGAACGTCACGCCCGATCACCACCGGCCCGTGAACCGATGCCCCCGATTCGATCACCGAATCCTCTCCGAGCGCGACCGGGCCCTTCAACGTGGCCCCCGACTCCACGGTTCCGAGGACTTCGAACTCCGCCCCGGGGCGTGAATCGAGCACGAGGTCGTTCGCATGAAGGAGGTCTTCGGGCGCGCCCGTGTCCTTCCACCAACCGTGAACTCGCTGGACCACCACGCGGTCGCCCCGCTCGACGAGCGCTCGGATCGCGTCGGTGATCTCGAGCTCTCCTCGTGCGGAGGGCGCGAGACGGGCGATCACGTCGTGGACCTTCGGGGAGAAGACGTACACCCCCACGAGGGCCTGGTTCCCCTTCGGGTTGCGGGGCTTCTCCTCGATCGACACGATCTTCTTTCCCGAGAATTCGACGATCCCGTACTGGTGGGGGTCGGCGACCGTCGTCACCCCGATCACGGCGTCCGCACGCTCGCTCTCGAAGAGCTGGAGGAACGACTCGAGGCCATGCTCGAGCAGGTTGTCGCCGAGGTACATCACGAACGGCTCTTCCGCGAGGAACGAGCGGGCACAGAGGACGGCGTGGGCCAACCCCTTCGGTTGACCCTGGTTGATGTACGTGACCTCGAGCCCGAACGCGGCACCGTCCCCCACTGCCTCTCGAATCCCTTCGTGGATCGGACCCAGCACGATCCCGACCTCGGAGACCCCGGCGCGCGCGAGCTGCCGGAGCCCGTAGAAGAGGATCGGCTGGTTCGCGATAGGGATCATGTGCTTGTTCCCGGTCGAGGTCAGCGGGCGAAGGCGCGTTCCGTGGCCGCCGGCGAGGAGAAGCCCTTTCATGGACCCATCTCCGGAGGCAAGACCCCTTCTAAGCGTTCGCCAAGACGGCCCGCGCCTGCTTGTCCCCCGGCCCCCGACGGACCCGCGGTCCGCCTCGGTCGGAGCGTGGGAATCGTTTTTACGGCGAAGCGCGACATGGGGCCTCGTAGGCGGCTGTGAAGGAAGTTCCTGTCCCGGTCCGGGACCCCGATGACACCCCGATCTTCGCCCGAAGGGGTCGATGTCCGAGAGCGTAGGAGCGGCGCCGGCATCGCAGCCGCCATCGGGACTCAAGCGCGTGCTCGTCTTCCCCGGGGGGACGGAGGTCGGTCTCGAGATCTGGCGCTCGCTCCGCTGGCACCGACAGGTCGAGCTGTATTCGGCGGGGGCACCGGTTTCCAACCACGCCCCCTACGTGTTCGCGCGGCACTTCGAGGTGCCGATGGTGACCGACCCCCGCTGGTTCCCGATCCTGAAGGAGATCGTGGAGCGGGAGCGGATCGACTTCATTTTTCCGGGCCATGACGACATCGTCGAAGCGCTGGCCCAGCACCGAGATGACCTTCGCGCCCTCGTCGTGACGTCCCCCACCGAAACCTGCGAAACGTGCCGATACAAGTCGCGGACGTACGATGCGCTCTCGGGCGTCGTCCCGATCCCCCGCCGGTACTCCGCCGCCGCCGAGGTCGACGCGTTCCCCGTGTTCGCCCGGCCCGACCGCGGTCAGGGCTCCCAGGACGCGCATCTCGTCGCGGACGCGTCCGAGCTGGAGGCGCTGCTGCTTCGCGCCCCCGGCCGCTACATCGTCACGGAGTACCTTCCGGGCGAGGAGTTCACGGTCGATTGCCTCACGGACCGAGAGGGGAGGCTGATCTACTGCGCCGGGCGCCGTCGCATTCGCGTTCGCAACGGCATCTCGGTCGACACCGTGACGGTGGACAATCCGACGTTCCAGGAGTATGCGACGGCCATCAACCGTCGCCTTCGGCTTCGGGGGGGCTGGTTCTTCCAGGTGAAGTTCTCGAAGCAAGGGACCCTCACGCTCCTCGAGGTCGCGCCCCGCATCGCGGGGGCGATGGCCCTGGACCGGGTGCGCGGAGTGAACATCGCCCTGCTGAGCTTGTTCATCGTCCAAGGGATGGACGTGGAGGTGCTGCCGAACCCGATGCCGGTCGAGATGGACCGGGCGCTCACGAACCGGTATCGGTTCGACCTCCGATTCACTCGGGCGTACCTCGACCTGGACGACTCGCTGATCGTTCGGGGTCAAGTGAACACCGAGCTCGTCCAGTTCCTGTTCCAATGCGTGAATCGCGGGGTTCGCTTGACGCTCCTCACTCGCCACGCGGGAGACCCGCTCGAAACCCTCCGTCGATTCCGCCTCGCCGGCGTGTTCGACGAGATACGAACCGTGCCGGCGGGAACGCCGAAGAGCTCCGCGATCGATCAGACCCGCGACGCGATCTTCATCGATGACAGCTTCGCCGAGCGGCGGGAGGTCGCGCGGGCCACGGGCCTGCCGACCTTCGACAGCAGCATGGTCGAGCTTCTTCTCGACGACCGGTCCTGAATCACCCACCGGGCCGGTGGCCCACGAACGCCCTTATCTGCGGCAGGGACCTTTGAGCGAGGATGGGCCACCGCAGGTCGAAGAAGCCGGTGCTACCGGTGACCCTCCCGAGCCTTCCGCCGTTCGAAGAGTACACCGAGCTCCTTCGGGAAGTCTGGGATACCCATTGGCTGACGAACCAGGGGCCGCTCGCCGACCGTCTGGAGGCGGGCCTCCGGCGGTACCTGCCGTCCCCGCACGTCGACGCGGTGACGAACGGCACGCTGGCCCTTCAACTGAGCTACCGAGCGGTCTTTCCCCGCAAGGGAGTGGTGATCACCACCCCCTTCACGTTCGCGGCGACGACGACATCTCTCGTCTGGGAGGGCTACACGCCACGGTTCGTCGACATCGACCCGGTCACTTTCAACCTGGACCCGGCTCTCGTCGACGCCGCCCTCCGCGACGATGTGGTGGGGATCGTCGCGGTCCATGTCTTTGGGAACCCGGCGGGCGGCCCCGCGCTGTCGCGGCTCGCGGCCTCACGGAACGTGAAGCTGGTGTTCGATGCGGCTCACGCCTTCGGGGTCCGGACCCGCCCCGTCCCCCTCTGGTCGCTGGGGAACGCCTCGACGTTGAGCTTCCACGCCACGAAGAGCTTCCACTCCTTTGAGGGCGGCGCGGTCGTCACCTCCGAGGCGAACGTCTCGCGCCGGGTGCGCCGTCTTCGGAACTTTGGGCTCCGGGGCCCGGAAGAGGTCGTGGAGGCGGGCATCAACGCGAAGTTGAACGAAGCTCAGGCCGCGATGGGCCTTCTCAACCTCCGATACATCGATGGCTGGATCCGCCTCCGCAAGGAACGCTACGACCGGTACCGCTCCGAACTCGAGGGGACGGGCGGGGTCCAGTTCCAGGAGCTGGCAAAGTGCCGCTACAACTACACGTACATGCCGATCCTTCTGCCGACGAAGAGGCTTCGGGACCGCGTCGCCCGCGATCTGGAACGCTCCGGAGTCCGCCCGCGCAAGTACTTCTTTCCCCCGACGCACGTCGCGCCGTATCTCCGTGGGTCGAGGAGAGCGTCCTGCCCGGTCGCGGAGAGCGTCTCCTCCCGTGTCCTCTGCCTGCCGCTCCACCCTGCCCTTGGGGTTTCGGACGTCCGCCGCATCTCGGCGATCGTGCGGACGGTCGTTCAGGGTCGATAGCCCTCGGAGCTCCCGTGCGGACGCGGGCGGCTCGAGACTTTACTAACACCGGTGTCTGTGGCCCGGTCAGGTAGGCAACGGTGAAGGTAGTCCTCACGGGAGGCGCCGGCTTCATCGGCTCGAACTTGGCCCATCACTGGGCCGCCCGGCACCCCGAAGACACCGTGCTCGTGGTGGACGCCCTCACGTACGCCGGTCGCCGGGAGTCCCTCGCGGACCTGAACCATCGGCCCGGCTTCTCGTTCTTGAAGGGGGACATCACGGACCCCCACGTCTGGGACGAGGCCCTTCCGGGCACCGACCTCGTGCTGCACCTGGCGGCGGAGACGCACAACGACCGGGCGATCGCGGACCCGCTCGTCTTCGTCCGAACCAACGTCCTCGGGACCGCCCAGCTTCTCGAGGGATGCCGCCGGCACGACGTGCCGAGGTTGCACCACGTCTCCACGGACGAGGTGTTTGGCTCCCTCGCCCTCGACTCTCCCGACCGATTCGACGAGAACTCCCCCTACCGGCCCCGCGGGCCTTACTCCGCATCGAAGGCGTCCGCCGACCACCTCGTCCGCGCCTGGTCCGAGACGTACGGGCTCGCGTACACCCTTTCGAACTGCGGCAACAACTTCGGTCCCTTTCAGCATCCCGAGAAGTTCATTCCCCTCGCGATCACGAGAGCCCTCCGGGGAGGCCGCATCCCGTTGTACGGGGACGGGAAGAACGTACGAGACTGGATCTACGTCATCGATCACTGCGAGGCGGTCGACCTCATTGCCCACCGCGGCCAGGTCGGTTCCACCTACCTGGTTTCGGCCGAAAACGAGCTCTCGAACCTCGAGGTCCTGAGACGCCTACTCGCTCTTCTCGGAACGGACTGGAAGATCGTCGAGCACGTCACCGACCGGCCCGGCCACGACCGAAGGTACGCTCTCGACCCCGGCCGTTTGAAGGCGGAGCTAGGATGGCAGCCTCGATTCACGTTCGACGAGGGGCTCGAGGCCACGGTCGAATGGTACCGTGCCCACGAGACGTGGTGGTCTCCCCTCCTCGCTCCGTCGTAAGTTCGTTGACCCCCGCGACGCCGAGCCCCCGAGTGCCGCGCGGGCTCGGATTGTGGCACGCTTAAGTCCTGCCTGACCGACGGGTATATTGGTTCGACCTCCGATCCAGGAAGGTCGCCGGGTACCAGTTACGCGGAGCTCACGGGAGGTGCCGTTCCGGCCCGACGTCGTGGTCGTCGTGCTCGATTGCGTACGCGCCCAAGACTGCCCGGGCGGAGCCGATCCCGCCCCGAACTTGCCCGTGATGCAAGGACTTCGCCACGACTCCGTCGTCTTCCCGAAAGCCGTGGCTCCGGCGCCCTGGACCATTCCCTCGCACTTTTCGATCACATCCGGGCTCTATCCCTGGCAGCACGGGGTCCACGCCCAGAATCGGCTCGTGCCTCGGGCGGGGCTCCCCTCGACGGTTCGCGACCTTCGGTGCTCGGGCTACAGTACCGCGTTGTTCTCGGCCAATGCGTTCTTGGGATCCGATTCCGCCTTCGACCGCGACTTTGAGCTCTCGACGGTCGCGACGCCGAGGGAGCTCCTGGTCCGGCGAGCCCCCCACTCCCGTTCCAAGCCCAAGAGGAGAGGCTCCCAAGGTGGCAGGCTTCTCGGGTCCGAGATCATCGGGAATCCGGTAGGTAGGATCCTTCGACGGTACCCGTTCCTGTTCGACGTGGTGAATCGGACCTACCGCCAGGTCCGGCAGCTGAGCGGACCGCCGGTGGTGGCGCCCTGGATCGAGCCCGCCTTCCGAGAATGGCTGCGAACGGTGCCCCGGAGCCAACCGCTCTTCGGAATGGTCAACTTCCTCGATGCCCACGAACCGTACATGACGGACCCCGAGTCCACCCGGAAGCTCACCGATTGGTTCCGGGAGGCCCGGATCTCCCAACGGGCGTGGAGGTATCTGGGAGATTCGAGGGCGGAGAGTCGTTCGCTCAGCCAGCTCTTCCGGAGGTTGTACCAACGGACCCTGAGCACGCTCGACCACCGGGTCGGGAACCTGATTCGAGCGCTCAAGGAGGCGGGTCGGTGGGATTCGACCCTGTTCGTACTCACCAGTGACCACGGTCAGGCACTGTTGGAGAAGGGATTCTTGTTTCATGGAACCCGCCTCGACGAGGAGATCGCTCGGGTTCCCCTGACCGTACGGTTCCCCTCGGGGTCCCACGGTGGGTCCACGGCGAAGGGGTGGGCGAGCCTGGTGGACATCCTTCCTACGATTCATCACGCCGCTGGTTTGGCGGTGCCGAGTTCGTGCGAGGGACGCGACCTGGTCGACATGCTCGACCGCGAGCGGGAGGATGCGGTCTACTCCGTCGGAGACGGGGTGTTCGACCTGCAATCGGCCACGCGGTTTCTGCCCCGAACCACGCTCGATACTCTGAACACCTTGAGCGCGGCCGTCTATCGGAACGAGTTCAAGGTGCGGTTCCATCGACACCCTGACACGTTCGAGGTCTACAATCTTGAAAACGACCCGGGCGAAACGAACAACCTCTGGCCCCTAGAGGAACCGCTCGTCCGAGCGGCCGGCCAAGAGGCGCAACGGGTCGTCGAGATCATGTCCCACACGGATGCGGGCCGGCGGGACCGGAGCGTCGCCGCGCGACTCGCATCCTGGGGCTACCACTGACCGACGCCCCTCCCTCGTGACGGACACGACTTGTCGGCCGAGTCGCCCATCAATCCGGGAGCACGGCAGAAGGTGAGCCGACCGGCTGGCAATCCCCTCGCGAACTGCCGCCGGAGCTGCGCAGAGGGCTCCTCGAGAGGACTTTCCGGGTTCCAGACCTTTAAGCCCGCCGGGCTTCCTTTGTCTCCAGGATGGCGGCCGCTGGCGGGACCCGAGCGAGCATCCGCGCGCCTCCGGCACGCACCATCTACGTTCTCCGAGAGCCGAGCGTGGGAACGAGGGTTCTGCGGGTCAGCCTCATCTGGGTGGTCATCGGCATCGTCATGGCGACGGCGGACGCGCTGTCGCCCCAGACGTTCGTCCAGGTCTCCGCGTGGTTGGCGCTCTTCTTCCTGGGAGTCCTGCTTTCGTTCTGGGCGGTCTTCAACCTCTCCCGAGCCGCCGCCGCCACGGGGGCCCTGGTCGGCACGTTTCTCGGTCCGTACAGCCTGACCTGGCAGCTCTGGGTCACGTACGTCAAGCACTGGAGCTCGTTCTTCCCGGTCCGGCTCTATCCCTTCACGATCGTCCTCGACGAGGGCGCCTGGTATCTCATGATGGCGCTCGGCTTCGTTCTCTTCGGCGTGTCGATCGCGGCCCTCGTCCGTCTGTCCCGGCCCCGGCCTTCGTACGTTCGAGTCCACCATGATACGGGGGAAGCCTATCGGCTGGGCGACCCCCCGTGAGAGGGGACTGTCTCCGGTGAGAACGTGGGCTGGGGGCGCGGCCATCCCCGTACGACTGACGGAGGGCCGGCCGCCCGCTCCTCTGTTGTCGATCGTCTCTCGGCGGGTTCCTCCCCCAAAGGGTTCTAAGTCGCCCGCGCAGTGAGCCGGCCGATGCCTTCCCTGCTCCATCCCTGTGCCGGTTGCGGCCACGGAACGATGGACGAGTGCTGGGCAGTCGGCCAACGGATCCCGTCGAACGACAAGCGGCTTTGCCTCGAATGCCACGACGAGTGTGTTCGGAGGTCCGATGGACGGTCAGCCACACCCGCGGGAAGGAGCGCTGGTCCTCCCGAGCGCCGCGACGTTCGGCTCCTCCTGTTCGGTTAGGTGGGGTACTCGAATCCGGCCGATCGGGTCCTTCCGGCCCCCGAGAGGAAGACGGATTATCCTCACGACCCTAGCCCATGCGATGCCGATTCCGAGGGGGGACTTCGATACTGGACGCACGGAGGACTCGGACGAGAGCCGGGTGATCGGCTACCTGGACGCCCATCCGAACGAGGCGTTCAGCTCGTTGGAGATCGCGACGGCGATCGGCCATGAACTCGCCAAACCCCCCGCCCCGGGCGCCTCCAAGGCGGGGACCGAGTTTCGGGAGCTTCAACAGAGCGTTCACCTGGCGATTTTCGAGACCTTCCTCGTGCGGCTCGCGAGCGAAGGGAAGATCGAGAGGAAGGTCATCGAGCGCAAGAGCGGAAGGGGCTGGTACTTCGCGTCCAAGATCTAGCGACCCCGAACTCCTCGCTCCCGCGGGCTCCGGCGATTTCCGGCTCCTCCGGCCGTCTCGGCCACTGACATTATTACAGGGGAGACGCGTCCGCCGGCGATGCGGGTCCTGATTACCGGCGCGTCCGGCTTCATCGGCCGCTACCTGTCGGCCTACGCCGTCTCCCAGGGCCACGAGGTCGTCGGGACCTATCTCTCGAAGGAGGAGCTCTCGGCGCGAGACCTCCCGAAGGACGGGGTCGAGTGGGTCCATCTGAGCATGCAGGACTTCTCGGAGATCCGGTCGGTGGTGGAAGCGAGCCGGGGAGACGCGGTGTTCCACCTGGCCGCCCAGGCGTACGCGAAGAAGGCGTGGAGCGACCCCCTCGACACGTTCCGGACGAACGTGCTCGGGACGATCGCGCTCTACGAGGAACTCCGCAAGCATCCCCCCAAGAACGGCGTCCTTCTCGCGGCGTCCGCGTCCGCCTACGGGGTCGCGAAGGAGCTGCCGATCCGGGAGGACACCCCGTTGAACCCGACCAACCCGTACGGCGTCTCGAAAGCCTGCCAGGACATGCTGTCGCTCCAATATTCCCTGAACTTCGACCTCCGCATCCTCCGGGCCCGCCTGTTCGGGACGACCGGGCCGGGAAAGACGGGCGACGCGCTGAACGACTTCGCACGACAGGTGGCGTCCCTCGAGCTGGACCGAAAACCCGGGGTCCTGAGAGTGGGGAACCTCTCGACTCGTCGCGACGTGGTCGACATCCGGGATTCGGTGCGCGCCCTTTGGTTGATCTTCGAGAAAGGGAATCCGACGGAGCCCGTGAACGTCGGGGCCGGCCAGAGCTACTCGGTCGCCTGGATCGCGGAGACCCTCGTGCGCCTCGCCCGCGTGCCCATCGAGATCCGCCCGGATCCCGCTCTCATGCGTCCGACCGACGAGCCGGAGAATCGGTCGGACATCTCCCGCCTGCGTGCTCTCGGGTTCGAGCCGAGATTCCCGATCGAGAGGACGATCGCGGACTCGTTGGAGTTTTGGCGGAATTCCTGAGACGCGGAACCGATACGCGGGGCACCGCGGCGCCTCGGCTTCTCACGTTGCCAAGGACCCTCAAACACCGAAGGGGCGGAAGACCGAATCTAAAGCCCGCTCGCGACCTTGGCTGCGATCAAGGTTGCACTCCGTCGGGCGGAACCCCCAGCCGACGCGCGTGACCCTCGCCCGGGTCCCGCTTCGTGCTGAACGACCGAGGTCGGCTCGATCTCGGATCGGGTCGGACCGTTCCGTTGGACCGGGTGCCGCCTCAGCGACGACAGGCGTTCTTGCCCCTCGGCGGAACGACGTGCATGGCCGAGGTCCGATCAACGGGGTTCCGCCTTGGACCGGCGCCTCAGACGGTTGACCTCCCGCTCGATCGCGTCCAACTCGACGAGGACCTCGTCGAAGGTCGCGGGGTCGTACGCGGGCTCCGGCTCGATGGGAGCGACCGGCGCGGGGACGGGCTCGGCCGAACCGGCGGGCTCCTCGGGCCAGGTTTCGCGCCATGGTTCGGCAGGAGATTGGGAAACCACCACATTGGGCCGGGGCCGGCCGAACTCCTTCTTCGCCTCCTCGACAGCGGACACCTGCCTCTGGGGAGACGCGGCCTGGACCGGTCCCGTCTTGGGCTGGTCTTCCTCCGCGAAGAAGAAGGCAACCATCCCGCCCGCGGCTGCAACGAACCCTGTAGCGAACAGGAGGATCCATAGGGGAATCCGGCCGGGGAGCAGGACCAGGGTCCCCCTCGAAGTGAGGAAGGCCCCGACGAATAACACCAGAGCCAGAAGGAAGAGCGGAGCCCCGCTTGGGAGAGCAGCCCACCCGCTAGGGATTCGCTTCGCCGAGGACTGTCGCGCGTCGGTCACCCTTCGCCCCACCGTGTTCGAACGCACTGGAGAGATGGCCTTCGAATCAGATAGTCGTTTTCGGTCCACCAAGCCGTACTACGGCAACTGCGAAATGGATACGCATAAATACGCAATCACCGCCTGTTTAATCCTGCTCGCTTGAGGCGCGAGAGAACCAGCGCGGAAAGGAAGGGACGGGAAGTATGAGGAAGTCGATTCCACGAAAGACAATCTATGCCGCGACGATCGTCGCGATTTTCGCGATGGTGGGCGGGTTCGCGGTGGCGAGTTTCGTGAACTCAATCACCGTTACGTCGACCGGCCAGAACCTCGGTACCGTCGTAGGAGGCAACACCGTGTGGGGCGGAGGATCGGTATCCGTGAGCCTTCAGCAGGCCACTTCTACGGCTGCCTGTGACCTATCGCCAGTGGCTGTTGCCGCCACTTCGGTCTACTTGATCGGAGGGGCTGCGTGTGCAGCTTCGGGCAGCACTGAATGGTACGAGGTGTTTACCTTCCCCACCGTGGCGAGCTATCCGGCCACCGGCTCGGACACGTTCTACTTCTACGTGGTGGGCGGCGCCGCGGGCTCGGCCCAACAGAGCTTCACCATCTCGGGAGGGGGAACCGCCGTCACCAACATGGTGCTCACCGTCTACCTCGACATGGGACCGTCGACGGCCAACCCGACCCCCATCACGGGTGGAATCTCGTTCACGGTGAACGGGAGCTGAGACAGGGTGCGAGGGGCCGAAACCACCCCGCTACCCACGCCCAACCCTTTCCTTGTCGATCCCGCCATCAGAATCCCTGGCGCGTGACCGGTCCGAAGCTGTCTCAATGAGCCGAATCCTTGAGAGCAGGTTGCCTTCGTCACTCCACCCTTGTTCCAAGTGCGGGCACATCACCATGTACGGATGATCGGCAACCAGCCAGCGACTTCAATCGAGCGGCAAGCGGCCGTACCTCGAGCGCCTTAACAATCCTCTTTCGAAGACCGACACTCAACGGTTCGCTCGGCCCGCTGTGGCCCCGGGGCCCGTCTGGTCTCGGGACGTCAAGATGCTTCCCCTCGAATAGTCAGTCCGCGGCACACGGGGTGGATTCCCCCATTCGATACTCGCACCGTTCCGAGGGTGTGCAATCCCCATTGCACTTACCTTCCGTCTCGAACCGGGCCTCGTTACTCCTTTCGGTCAAATCCGACGGAAGCGCGCCCACAACGCTCCCAACATTGCACCGATTCCCACGAGGTACCAGAACAGGTCCATCGCGCCGGCCCACAGGAAGGGTTGATTCGCCTCATTGGCGGGGTCCCAGAACAGCTCCTTGACCAGTACGATGGCCACGAATCCCGCGACCGCGAACCTGGACACATTCGGATGTTCTCGGCTCGGGTCCCCCAGTCTCCCCGGGGCCAGTACGTACGCAACTGCGACGGCCAGCGCTCCGATTGCCGCATGGTCCTCGGGGAGGATGATAGCCGGACTGAGCCAATCAACCATGCCAAGCCCTACGGCAACCTTCGGTAAAGCTATCGACTCACGGGAAGAACGAGGGAAGTGGCCATCGCTGCGAGTGGGTGCGTGTAAGCCCAATTGCACACGCTTCCTACCCCCGGCTGTTCCGCGAACCAATATCCGTTCGATTCCGGGCCGATTCACTTCTGCGCGGTCCACTCAGAGGGCCGAATCGCCCGCTTCACCGTCTTCAGAAGCAAGGAATCATCCGTGACGAGCGGGCAAGAGCGACCCTCGGCGAGTGTGGCATAGCATGCATCGTAGACAGTGACCATTCGGCGGCGTGCGAAATCCGCCGCAGCGCTGAGGTCGTTGGACGTGGGACGAACAAGGGAGATCTGGAGGTCGTAGAGGTAACGAATGGATTCCTCGAGGCGATCACTGCCAATCGCGGGGTGGTATCGCAGGGCGTTGGCTACCTCGTAACAGATCAAATCGGGGGCCAGAATCCTGACCCGACCCTCGATGTGTTCATCTCGAAGAGCTCTCGCGTCGTCAGCGCCCTTTTCCGGGAGGAACCACTTGACCGCCACCGAGGCGTCGGCGACTATTTCCGGGATTCGCGCCACTTGCGGATTTCCCGGGTGGAGGCGTAAGGAAGTACCGGGAGGCTCTTTCGCATCGCATCCATTCTGCGCGCGGCACGCCGAGCGCGAGCTCGGTCAATGGGCTGCCGCAGGTCCTCCTCGATGTCGAGGCGCTCCCGGAGTGCCGATCGTACAACCTCCGCCCAATTCACGTCCTTCATACTGGCCATTCTGCCTCGTGTCGCGGAGTCTACCCGGACGCTGATGACATCCATCGTCGTGTTCTGTAGTACTTGTACTACGTACCCTATAACCCTTCTCGCCCCCCTGAACTGTGGTCACGATGGGAGGTCTCCTCGACGCGGGGAGTCCGAGTGGTTGCGATCCCAATTACAACCACACGACCGGCCGCGAAGGAGCCGCTATCGGGGCTCCCCCGTTCACAACAGCGCGCTGGTTTCGAACCCGAAGAGGTAGGCGTTACCGATTCCACTCGTGTGGTCCGAACCCTGACCGTCGGCTCCCACAACCACTCTCACGGCCTCGAAGACGGACTGCCCGAATTCCCCGCCAAACTGTGCGTCGGGACTGTAGTATCGGTCCATCGGGACGCCGGTGCCCGCGTTGTACATGTAAACGGCCCCCGCCCCTGAGAAACCGACCGAAGTATCCCCCGGAGCGCCGACGATCACGGTACCTCCGTTCGTGGAAACGCTCGTGCCAAAATGCGCGCCCTGCTGGACCTGCGTGCTGATCAGGGTGGCTACGAGCGAAAACGTCGATTGCGAGAAGATGTAGGCCCGACCAGCGTCGAGGTACCCCTGGACGGTCTCCGAGGGAGCACCGATAATGATCGTACCCCCGGAGACCGAGACCGATTCCCCGAAGAATCCGCCGCCTTGCGCGTTCGGGCTAAAGAACGACGCGATCGCCGCACCGGTCGTCGAAGAGTTGAGGTAGGCCCGGCCGGCGCTGCCTGCGGCGCCCACGCTCTCGCCCCAGGCCCCGACGAGCGTGTCGCCGCCACTGATCGACACCGAGATCCCGAACTCGCCACCCGAGGAGACGTGTCCACTTGCCATCGACGTGACGAGGGCGCCCGTCGACACGTTGAAGACGTACGCGCTCCCCGCATTGCCCAGACCCCCGACGGTCGCAAGAGGAGCTCCGACCGCCACCAAGCTTCCGCTCAGCGCGACGCTGAATCCAAAGAACGCACCGGGCATCGGGCTGGGCGTCGTCCAAGTCCGGTAGAGGGAAAGGTCGGACTCATTGAACACGTAGACCTCTCCTTGGAGGGTCGATCCGCCGGGCGACTCTCCCGGGGCCCCGACGACGATCCAGTTCCCGTTGGTCGCGACCGACCGGCCGAAGAACCCGTCGACGGTCGGGTTCGGGCTCATCAGCGTCTTTACCGCGAGGCTGGGACTGGGATCGACCGGCACGACGTACACATCCCCTTCCTGGGTGACCCCGCCGGGACTCTCCGAGGGAGCTCCCGCAACCATCACGCCTCCACCCACCGCAACCGATCGGCCGAGGTCCCCACCGGCGATGGCGTTCGGACTCGTCAGCTTCAGTGGGATCTGGTTGAACACGTAGGCGAGACCGGCTCGGAAGACGCTCGACCCGTTCTCGAATATGGCACCGACGACGACCGTGCTGCCCGTCTCGGCGACCGAGAATCCGAATCGGCCGTTGTTCGGCCACCCCGGAGCGGAGAAGGCCGACGAGACGAGCTCTCCGCTCTGAACGCTGAACAAGTAGGCGTTGCCGGCCTTGATCTGTCCCCCCGAAGTCTCTTCCTGCGCACCAATCACGACCGTCACAGGATCGATCGCTACATCTCCTCCGAAGAACCCATCGAAGGTGGGCGCGGGAGAGGTGAAGGTGATGGAGCCGTTCGTGATCATGTTGGTCTCGAATGCAGCGCCCGCGGATGCTATGGGTGGGAGGGACTCGGCGGGCGCCCCTCCGAGAACGGTGGTCCCACTGATCGAGACCGACCATCCATAAAGGGCGCCGATGGTCGGCACCGGGTTCTCGATCTCCTCGACCACGTTTCCGGTCGGGACGGCATAGACGTACACCGCACCCTCATTCAGGGTTCCACCGGTGGAGTCGTAGGGGGCGCCCACGGCGACGAGGTTGCCACTGATCGCGACCGAGTTTCCGAGTGCCGCATCACTCTCGAGATTGGGACTGATGAGCAGGCGATATGTGTCCGTCAGAAGGTTGATCAGGTAGGCGTCGCCGGAGAAGAGATACCCCGACTGACCCTCGCTGGGAGCGCCCACCACGGCAAAGTTCCCGGAGAGAGCAACGGAGTTTCCGAAGGCGCCGCCCACCTCTCCTTCGGGACTGGTGAACGTCTGCAGCAGAGCGCCGCTGCTCGCGTTGAACAGGTAAGCATTGCCCGAGCTGCCCGCCCCGTTGGCCGATTCGCCCGGAGCTCCCACGAGAACGACGTTTCCACTGGCGGCCACCGAGTAGCCGAAGAGTCCCGTGACTTGGGGACTCGGACTGACGATTCGAAGCATCGCCCCCGTGGTCGAGTTCTCGATGTAGGCGGCCCCCGCCTCCGAGATTCCGAACGGGGCTTCGTTGGAGGCACCGATCACCACATAGGACGGTGTGACGACCACGGATTGCCCGAAGTGACCGGTCGATGCCGGTTGCGTGGAGCTCAGCGTGATGGGCAGGAATTGTGGGTCAACGGCCGTGGTCGTTGGCACCGGGGGCGCGTGGGGGGCCGTGGGCCCGGCGCCCGAGCCAGAATGCCCAGGAAACGGGACGAAGACAACCGCGAGCGAAGCGAGGACTACGACCGTCACAGCGGTGATTCGGAGCCACAGCGGTCGAGTTCGGAGGTGATAGGGGCGGCTTGACACGGTGTAGCACTCCCAACGGAGAGTGGTCTATAAACCTGCCGAAAGGCACCAACTGGCCGGTGGCCGACTACTTCGCCTACACGGCCCGCGTACCAGCCTCCACGCTGGAAGAGCGGATTCGAAGCCGTGTCTCAGGTGCAATCTGAATTGCATCCGCGACTCGCTCGGACCCCGAATGCTCGGGGTCCATACTTTCAGGGGCAGGTCGGTTCCCTCAGCAACCCGAGGCAAGCGAGGCGCCCTCTGAATTACGCATCCCACCGGTCGAACGCTGACCGAAGGCGGAGCTTCTCCCGCTTGGGGCGGCGCACCGAACCGGGCTCCACACACTCTCGGGGCGGACGGCGGTTATATGTCGCCGAGACCTGAGTCAGCGATAGCGCGGCTCAAACATTCAGAAGATTGGCGCGAAGGCACGTCACGGTCTCTTTCAGTCTGCCAAGTGACCAAGATAATAGACCTGTTACGTGATGCACCTCTGCGGGTCGGCAGCAGTGGGTACCTGATCGTCCTTGACGAGTTTGTCGTGTCTTGTAACTGCCTTCAATCGCCGCGAGTTCCTCGTTCAAGCCTTAACGTCTGCACTTTGTCAAGAATCTATCTCGGAGTCGTATGAGATTGTCTTGCTGACAAATCTTGACATCACGGGGACCCAGGTCGAAAGAATCACAACAAGATCGCAGGGCGGACCAGAAATCAAGGTAGTCCACTGCGACAATGCAGGAGTGGGACGTTTTTTCTGGGCTGGAGTTGAGGCGTGCCAAGGGGAAGTTGTCTGTTTCCTAAACGACGATGACACCTGGCTCCCGCGCAAGCTCTCGGTTGTTGCAAGGATGTTTGATGCGAATCCTCGGCTCGGATTCTTCCGTCACAACTTCAGATATGTCGACCGTTTCGGCAAACCCCTGCCTGACCTCGATCGTCGGTGGAGTCGTAGACGTGGGAACCTGGTAGCCCCTGCCGAAGGGCAGGTTGTGCTTGGGGAGAAGCGCGATGTTTCGTCGATTCGGCACCTCAATCGCTACGCACCTTACGCAAATGAGTCCACTATGGCTGTTAGGCGGCGACTCTTGATGGATGTGAGCACAGAATTTCAAGAAATCTTGGCTGGAGAAGATGCTTTCTTGTATTTTTCAGCATTGTGTTCGCAGTACTCCCTTGCGGCTAGCGCTGAACCCCTTAGCGAATACAGAATCCATGGAACCAATGCTTCTGTGGCTCATTCTGCTTCTATAGTTGAGTCGACAAGTGCAAAGTTTGTCTCAGGCATTGACGAGTCGATGGAAGTGATTGTCCGAATGTGCAGCGACTCGCCTTACCCCGCCGTGGCAGACCTCGCTCGGCACCACAGCCTGCAGCTTCTAATTACTCGCGCGATAAACGGAGGAACTCGGCTGCCAGTGAATCTGCACCGCCAGGCACTCAATCTCATCGCCTCTGGATTTGCCCTCTCTCCGATCCAAGATCTCGGGATCTTGGCGTTACTGGTTCTCAACGACATCTCACCTTCGTTGTCGGGAAGAGCCTACAGGGCGGCGATCTGAATTGCACTCAGCCTGGAAAGGGCCACAGTTTCGTGATTTCTCGGCCATTACCGTGAGAGTTGGTCGGGTAATCCAGCAGTGGTTCATCGCGGAGCATCGATTCTGGAAGGTGGGTCTTTCGCTTGGATTCGGAGTCTTGACCCTGCTTTGGACATTGCCGCTAAACTCATTCGTGTACGGTCAAGATTCCTTTCACTTCTTTGTTCAGCCCTTCAACTACAACTTCAGCCCGACCATTCCCTACAACTACGTCTACTCCAGCAGCACGCCCCTTTACGACACATCGCAGTACTTTTACCTGACAACTTTTTCACAGTTCTTCCACATATTGGGAATTTCGGACGCGCTCGCTGAACACGTCGAGATTGTTCTGGGTACGTCTCTAGCTGTATTCGGCCTAATCGATTTGATCCAACTCACAGAACGGCTGAACCACAGTGACCGCCAAAGAGTCGACGGGTGGTTTCTTGCGGCGGCCTTCTTTGTGTTCAATCCGTTTTCTCTGAGTGTAGTTTGGTGGCACTTCGAGGCCTGGACACTCTTCTTTATTTTGACCCCTTATTTGATTTCCTTATGTCTCTCAATTTGCTTCTCGAAGAACCTTCCATGGAACAGACTAATCGTCACAGTCATCGTTTCAATTCTCCTTGCACCGGGTCTAACAGGAGCCTACGGAATCTCGGCAGGGCTGATCTTCCTTTACACCGGGTGCGTAGTCGTTGGGCTCGTGATTACGGGGCGACTACAATGGACAGATGCCTGGAAGCGACTTTCTCTCGTCTTTCTCTCGGGGTTGCTGCTCCTGACATGGACTAACCTGCCTCTCCTGATTCTTGGACAGCAAGTAGGATTCGGCCTTCTTACGGGTCCCGGAATACCTCAGGAGTTTCTATATCAGTCGCGTCACACAAGTTTGTTGAACGTTGTGACTCTGCTTGGCCTCTCCTGGATTTATGATCACCCAGGTGCCTATGGATGGACTCCTCAGTTGGCGTACCTTCTCGGTGCGGCATTCATTTGTCCGGCGTTGTTGACTCTGTCTGGTTTCTTTCTCCGGAGCAGGCGCGAGGTATCGTTCCTGCTGCCATTTGTCCTGCTGTGCATTCTCATCTCAACGGGAAACAACCCTCCCGCGGGACCGGTCAACAACTTCCTGGTCAACCTCGGCGGCTTCGGGTCTTACTTGGTCAACCCGTACTACTTTGTATGTGAGTACTACGCTGTGTTTCTGAGTATTATCATGTATCTTCTCTGGGTGGGTTCCACAAACGAGTTCCGTTCAGTGGGCGTAGAAAGCTCCACTGACGCGGGGGACTCTCCTAAACCCCCGGACAAGGCTCCTTACCTACAGAAGAAGAGTGCCTTGTTTCGAAGGACCAAACGAAAGTACTTGCGTCAGACAGCATTACTCGCGGTATGCGCGGTGCTGGTTGCCACGACCTCGGTCATGGCGGCTCCATTCATTGAGGGGAGGGTCTACGTCTCCACCGGGAGCTTCGAAGACCAATTCGTTCCACCCTCCGATCTTACGGACCTTTCGAATTTCTTCCAGCAGAATTACTCGGGTCCCATTTACTACGTCTTGGTGTTACCAATCAGTCCATCAAGCGTACCCCTTGTGAACTACTCAAATGGGCAATTCGTCGATTCTAGCGAGCTCCTGGCAAGTTACATCCCGTATCCGCTCTATTACGCAACCCCGAATTCCATTGGGAATTACCTGTTTGATGGGATTGCTTCGGGCGCAGTCCTGAACTTTACAGTTCTTTTTGCAAGTCTGCACATTAAGTACATCGTCCTGAATCCTTTCTATGCGGCCCAACCCGGTCTTCCAACACATTCCCTCAATGGTTCGAGCTATAATGCCTCGGAGACGTCCATGCGACTATCGGCGGGACTTGGTCCCAGCAGTCGAGCTGGCCAGTTCGAGATCTTCACGGTCGCTGACGTGACCCCCATCGCGTACGTAGTGGCCAACCCGATGATTCTGAATTCGCCCAATCCCGGGTCGCTGATGGGCTTCATGTCAAGCTTGAAGAGCACGCCGTCGAACCTCGCATCCGCCTTGCGTCTAGCGATTTGGAGTCTGAATACGAGTACCGATTCAAACTTCTCAGTCGGCCAGGTCCTTCCGCTTAATGGCGGATTCCAGACCTTCTCAGTCGGGCCTAACGTAACGCCATACATCGTCAACGGATCCGGTTCGGTACAGACTTGGAACACCTCTGCCACCGATTCTGGGATTCCAGGGGTTTCTTGGGACCCCACCACTGGGAAAGTTATGCTGGTTCCCGGGGAGATTCAGAGTCCGAATTCGACGGCGGCCAACCTCACGACTCTGGTTCCTGTGAATGGATCATTCAGCAACCCCCTCGGAAGAGCTGGAACTCTTGGCTGGTGGTTACACGGGGTTCCACCACCCCTTTGGTTCCATACCGATGTAAACGTAACTGCTCTGGCCCCCCGCAACTGGATTACAGTCACTGTTTCGCTTGGCAATGTTTCTATCCAATTGAGTTTGTACAACGACTCCTCAACGCAGAGCAGTGTGATTGCCGCAACCGCATTCAATGACGGCAACCGTTACGCATGGAACAATGCTGCACTGCCCGACGGGTTCTTTGATGGGATAGAAAGTATTGACACTTGGGTGAACTCAACTACCATTCGAGTGGCCACTGCTTCTCATCTTCCGGGGCGCCCGATCGTGTGGGACACACTGAATTATTCGGGCGAGTACTTGTCGCACAACGGTGGGAGGAACCTAACCGCGGCTCCATCCGTTGCACCCGGCTTTCAGAGTTATTCGGTGACCGTTCTCGCCAATCAGGTCGGAGCCGAGTTGGTCGACCCATCTATCCTGAAACCATTGTCCTTCTCATACCTGCTCGATTGGCTTAGAGAGCGAACCCCTATGTTGCAGCAGCAGAGGGTTTCATTCAATCCAACGGGTCAGATATTGACCTCAGTTACGACCAATCAATCTACTCAGCCACTCTTTGTTGTACTCGATTTTCCTGCTACACCGTTCTGGCAGCTCTCTTCCAGTGCTGGCACGTCGACAAAGATAGCAAACCTTACCTACGCAAATGTCTACAAAATCTCGGACCTCGGCTCGCTTGGACAGGTCCACTTTACTTTGCAGTTCGAGGCACCTTACTTGGCGAGCGTTGAATTGTCCGGCGTAGAACTGGCCTTCGCATGCACGATCGGCGCTTGGCTGGGATTGACCTCGATTCGTCGAACTAGGCGTCTCCGACGGAATGATTCTGCCAGTTCAGAAACAAGGCCAGAGAACCAATCGCGCTGAATCCTATGGATAGGTTTCTTCGGACGGTGTCCGCCCTATCCGGAGAAACCGGCTCCCGTAAGCCCCGCTCGATCGCCGACTTCAGCTGGAGGTAGTCGCGGGGCGGGATGAATTCGACTGGGTAGTTGAGGAGCTTTGCCGACTCCCTCAGCTGGGGTTGATCATAGGCTACAATCCGGATACCGCAAAATGCGCCACAGTTTAGCGCTCCCGAGTAACCTCCTGTTGCTAGATACGGAAGGACCATTAGATCGTGGCCCAGGATGAGAGGAACGGTGCTTTCCTCTGAAACCCGCCCTATGAAATTCACTTGGTTTGACTCATATCGTGCCCTAAGCTCGGAAACTGTCGAAGCGTATTCAGGGAAGTTGGGATTTACGGAACCGGCGACCGTCACCTGCACGTCGGGACGGTTCGCCAAGATGCTGCTCAAGACCTCTAGCGTGCCGGAAAGGTCCTTCTGGGGGCTCCAATTCCCGAAGAGAAGAATCTTCGAGGGGGCCGAGCTCTGATTCACCGGGATTGGCTTGCCGGAGTGCAGCGCAATTGCACCACTTACAAGCGATTCGACATACGGCAAGAAAACCTGAGACACCCCCTTTCTGAACTCCTTCTGAATGATGCTCACTTGACTCGGGAGAGGAACCACAACTCGAGTGGTGTTGATGAGAGCGCGCTCGAGGAGAGAAGCCACAACGCGAGCCAGAAGTGATGGCTCATACCCCATCTGAGCGAGGTCCTGTGTTTCGACCAAGCTATGCATGAAGGTTGTTACGGGGCGCCTTGCTGCAATTCTGACAATTGTCGGAAGGAGGAGTCCGAATGCGCTACACAGCCGGGACCTACCAAAGGATGTCGGGAAGATGTTGAAGAGGACTGAGTCAGTTTTCCTCGCGAAACGGGTCAGAATCAGGCCCGCCCGAACCAGCGACGCCGCATCATTCACCTTCCAGACCCTGTGGAGCTCCAGCTTCGTGAATGCTCCCAGAGCCGGTGGGACTTGGCTAGAGGTCTGAGCCACCAAAACCACTCGACTGATGATGTCCGATTGGGAGAGCCCGAACACAATTCCCGTGGTCGAGTTGCCAGCAAAAGCATGGTCGGGGTAGAACACACCAAACACTAGTATCCTCTTTTGATTGGATGGCTGCTCACCCCCGATTGACATTTGACTAACTCATCACCTGATGGTCGCGAGCCGCCAAGCCCGCGATCTCGGTCAATCGAACGGAAGAGGCGATCCTAATCGTCATTTCGACCTTACCTACACCGATCCTATCTCTCCCTTGGTGTTCCGAGTAATGAATTGATGTATGGAATGGTACTGCACTCACGCGCTCACGCGGAGCTGTCCGCCGCCGGCAAGAGATTGAATGAATCTAGATCTGGAAATGGCCCCCCACTCACACGGACCTGACCTAGAGCACTCGCAGGGCGGAAGTCATCAACCTGGACGGGGCGACGTCAGTGCCGAACTGTTGCGCTTCGTATATGCCCGGGGAGATCATGTCTCGCGTTACAAGCTTGCCGCAGCCCTCTCGCGAGGATGCCGCGTCCTAGACTTTGGCTGTGGACACGGGTTCGGTGCATTGTTTTTGGAACCGAGCTGTGAAAGTATCGTTGGAGTTGACACCGACCGGGGAGCCATCGAATGGGCGAGGTCTAACATTGAATCGCGAGCATCGAACGCGCGTTTCTTCCACGTTGACGATCCCAAGATTAGGGGTCTGAATCGGCACTTGGACATCGTCTTGTCGTTCGAAGTCATCGAGCATGTCCATGATCCTCTCGCTCACTTGGGCACTCTTTGTGGGTTCGTGAGGCCGGGAGGTAGAATCGTCCTTTCGACTCCTAATGGAGGGATATCCGCCGGGAATCCTAGGATGTTCATGTCTCCCTATCACGTGAACGAGTTCAGCTTGGGACAGCTTTCAAAACTTGTCGGGGCACGCTCGCGGTCGGCGTCTTATCTCGGACAGAGGAGAATTGATCGTCTCGATTCGACCATTCAGCAAGTCCGCAAGAGAGTGTTCTATCCGAAGGCAGGCCATGAGTCGACGCGCCCCGCGGACAGTTACAGGAGCGCTCTCGGGAGGAGTCTGGGAGACACACTGGTAAACAAGATACCCAATTTTGCATCATTTTGGGAACTTAATCCAGTAAGCCAACAGTCACACGACCTTGGCTCGTACACGCACTTCATAGCCATTTTCACCCCGGAATCCTAGAATGAGCAACGTGCGTACGGAACTGCGGTCTAGGTTGCGTGCTCCGGTTGTTGATGATGAGTGATAGGACAGAGACGATTGGTATCGTCGCACCTCCCTTCAAGGTACTGCCTCTCGACGGGTATGGTGGGGTTGAGAGAGTGGTGGTAGATCGTTCATCTGCACTCCGCGAAGCAGGTTATCGTGTTGAGTTGGCGGCTCCGACAAGCACGCCAAGTTTGGCGGATCGAACGACCCAGGTCAGGATAGTGAAAACGCCGAACCTGTCAGGTCCGACTTCCGGGGACAATGTACAGCGGGTGCGATGGCTCCTCTCGAGCGCACCATATGCGTTTCCTCTAGCTTACTCAAACTGCCGGTTCGATCCTTCGGTTCGAATAATCTTCAACGATGCGTTTCGCAATGAGCTTTGGATAAGCTATCTGATGTCGGCTCGCTTTGGAGTGAGCCGGACAATCAATGTGCTGCACGGGTTCGTGAACTGGGACTCAGTACCATACAAACAGCTCACACGGGCAGTGCGAGGACTGAATTTCGGAAGTCTGAATCGACCTACATACGATTGGATGAAGGACCGCGGCTTCAGAGTCTTCTACACACCTAATGGGGTTCGCATCCATTCGAATTTTCCTGCCGAACGACTCGTTCGTGAGAGTCTCTTGTTCGTCGGTAGAATTGATCGGATGAAGTCCCCCCACTTGGCAATCAAACTTGCGAAGATGTGCAAACGCCCGTTGAGAATTGTCGGACCGATTACCGATCTTGGATACTACCGTTCACGTGTTCAGCCGGAGCTTGGTGGCCAAATTGCCTATGTAGGAGAAGTTTCGGATCAAAGGCTGGAGGAAATCTTCCACGATAGCTCTGGGCTGGTCTACATCGGAACCTACAACGACCCGCTGCCGGATGTCTTATTGAGATCCATCACGCATGGTGTTCCGGTCATAGGAATCCGACCCGGTCCCTTCTCAGGCTTCCACGATGTGGTGGTCGACGGACGGAATGGCGTCGTTTCGGATAGTATAGAAGGATTGGCCGCAAGAATCGACGACTTGGACCACTTCGACTCCGCCAGAATCACAGCCGAGGCATTGGAGAAATGGTCGTGGGACAGTGTGATTCGGAGGTTCTACGAGCCGACTTTCAAACAGCTCCTCGCCGCGTAGGACGCTCGTCGTGGCTTCGAAAACCTAGGCCCCTGGGGGGTGAATTGCCGAGCGTATCGAGCTCCAATCGATATATTTGAAAGGAACATGGATTCCTGTACCACCGCGTGAGATGACTCGGGCTCCGGACGTTCTAGTAATTGTCGGCGATTGCATCGGCAAGACCGGATTCGACAACGCTCGGCTGGCCGGCCATGGACTGCCTACGCTTGACAAACTCGCGAAGGCAGGGATCAGTTTCGAGGGTGCGATTTCCCCCTCGTCGTGGACCCTCCCAGCCCACGCGAGCATTTTCACGGGATTGTACCCTTGGAACATTCGAATGCTGAACTCGCTGTCCACTCTTCCGGCCGGGACTAAGACTGTCGCGACCGAAGCCCTCAGCTCTGGTTACCGAACCGCTTCGTTTTCGTCAAATCCTTTCATTTCGCCGAGGACCGGGTTGACTCAGGGATTCTCGACGGTGAAGTGGGGCAGCTTTATCGAGGAGACTTTGCGCATGCCTTTCGTGCGGTCTCAGGGATCCCCTCCCAAGGGGAAAGCCCCCGCGACCGGTGTTCGACAAGTGGGGACCACGCTCCCCGACCAGCTTGTCAAACTCGGGCATTCCATCATCGAGACCTATCCCTCGGCTTTGGACATGTCAATCCGATGTTGGACCAGATTGCACGCAGACCGCGCGATACCAAATCCGTGTGTGTCTCCTTGGATAGAAGCACATGTCGAATCCTGGCTTCGAAACATTCCACAGGACAGCCCAGCGTTCTGTTTTGTGAACTACATGGACGCCCACGAACCCTACGTTGGCGTCGAGTGTGGTTCCGCAGTGACATTGAGCTCCCTGAACCGGATGCGCGCTATTCGTCTCAGTGTTTCGAGGAGCAAGCGGACCGATAGACCGAGAGCGGATCCGGCGTTGGACGGGCTCAAATCATTGTACGAGCAGTCAATCCGAACAGTCGACTCCCGGATCGGAGTGATTCTTGATCTCTTTTCTCGGTATCGCGACAGTTCAAACTGCTGGATCTGCTTCCTCGGCGATCACGGACAGGTCTTTGGTGAGGATGGGAACCTGTTCCATGGGAGCGGGGGGACCGAGTCCCTCTTTCGCGTCCCGCTAATCATCAAACCCCCGCGATCTCAAGAACTCTGGGACCCGGCTAGTACACTAGTATCTCTCAAAGACTTGGGCAATCTTCTCTTTCGCGCAGTGACGTCTACAACACGTGACCCTCCTGGCTTTGACATTCAATCCTGCTTTGTGCCTCGAGAGAATCGACTGATCTGGGCATTGGCCGATATCGGAACGTTCGCTCATGAAGGGAAGTCCCACGGCCTGCGACTGGATAGAGCTTCGACACATCACTTGCTCGCGTTCGCAGACAAAGATAGATTCGTCATCGACCCATCAGCCAAGTGCATTACCATCGTGAAGAGTTCACAATCTGTGGATGGGGGAGCAGCCCGTGGTGTCCCCGTGGAGTATGAGCGGTGGCTCCGCGAGGAGGCCGGGAACGTGAGTCGAGCGCTCGATGCAGAGTCGGGCGTCGACCATGCGGATGCTCTGGAACGTCGGTTGCTTGCTTGGGGCTACGACTGAGGCACTTCCCGAGGTAGCGCTCCTTCGGCCACTTATGCTCAGTCGAAAGCATCGCTCCGATGCGATGCGCGAGCATCGAGCCAAAGCGAGCAATTGACGTGGCAACTTGACTCACGTTGGCGAAGCTACATGCGTGAAATCGAACTTGCAGGACTCGTTATGACTAGCCTAAGTGCGTGTAAAACCAGTGTGCAATCGCCCTCGTCGGTCTGGCTAGTCGCGGGTCGTTCATCATTCTAATCCCGATAAGGGATAGGAACATCGCCGGGATCGTTCGACTGAGATTCAACTTTGTGCTTGGGTCAGCACTCCAGTTCACAGGAACTTCCACAACACGGAACCCAGCACGTTCGAAGTGGAACAGCAGCGAAGCATCGAAGGCCCAATTCGTCAGGAAGACCTTCGGGAGGATACTCATGACCGCTTGGCGTCTGAAGAATTTGGCCCCGCATTGCGTGTCTTTTAGCTTCAAGCCCAAAACCACTCTCACCAGGAGGTTCCAGCTTTTCGAGAACACTCTTCTCGAAAAACGTGGATAAAGATCGCGATTGCTGCGATTGTCCCAGCGACTAGCAATTGCGCCTTCAGCAGTGGTCAACTCTGCCAAGAGATATGCCATGCTCACAGCAGTTATCGGCGCGTCCGCATCGATGAATCCGACGAGGTCGAACTTAGCTCTCCGAAAGCCTTCCATGACGGCGCCACCTTTGCCGAGACGGTCTTCGAATTCAATAGCCCGTACCCCACGAGATTCGAATATTCGGGCGACCTCGGCCGTCCGGTCGGCTACACCATCGACGATCACGAGAACTTCGAAGGGTCTCCCGTACGATTCCAGGAGAGGCAGGTATCTCTCGAGTGCAATCGGAAGCCGTGCTTCTTCGTTCCAGGCGGGGATAATGAGGCTCACTCCATCGGGCCCTTCAACCGGCTCTAACTGCTCTTCGTACCTTGACCCTGATACGGCCACGGGAAACTCGACGGCCGAACGTAGCGCCGCACTCCTGGGGAGGCTCGGCATCATGAAGGGGACCTCATGACTGGGGCGCAACAGATCCAATGAGACGCATTCATGTTAGCGTCCCGTAACTCCCACCTAAGTGCGCCGGGTCGTCGGGGCAGGCCGGAGATATCGCGATTGCCAGCACTCCACTAGGTTCAACCGCATTCACATCCGGGCGAATGGTATGTAGAGTCGACAATGGGGAATAAACTCTCGTTCGTCCGATTGGTTATTCAACAGGAAATGCACATCCGGCCCGGTCCAGGGTTCGCCTAACGTGCAATCGAGCGCCGGAACCAATGCTGCCAATTGGAGTTGCGACACAGTCCCTCTCGGTCAGGTGTAGTTCGGGATTAATGTCGAGTACCCCCCCCGCAAGCACGACGTTGGCTGTACCCTTTAGGCTGCGAGTACCCCATGTTATACGTCGAGTTGTTGCAAGGCAGCTTGCAACCAAGTCTTCGTCTCGAACCGGTCCGTGTGGCAGGACTACGCTCCCACCCACTCGGTCTCTGGAATCCCTTCGAAGTGCTTGTCCGCGGTGAGAACTCTCGCCCCAAGACAGCGAGCGAACGAAAGAATGATTGCATCGGCGAAGCTCGGGAGGCCAATCTTTCGGATACGGCCGCGTTGTCGCAGTTCCTCGTCAGCGCTGATTGCTCCCAAGGCGACATCGATGTCTATGGAT
This sequence comes from Thermoplasmata archaeon UBA184, assembly GCA_002495185.1. Classification (GTDB taxonomy): domain Archaea; phylum Thermoplasmatota; class Thermoplasmata; order Lutacidiplasmatales; family UBA184; genus Lutacidiplasma. The sequence goes on from DAEB01000040.1 coordinate 78,960, forward strand.
TGAATCGTGCTGAGGGCCCCCATCGACCGAAGGTGCCCGACAATCTGGTCGCGTTCCATCCCCTGACGTGCGAACACCCTCGCCAGTTCCGCCAGCACGATGTCCGGCGTGACCAGATCGCCTGAAGACTCGAATTTCTCGCGGACCCTCGGCCCCCGGGGGCCAGCGGTAAGGAACTCGACCCAAGCGTAGGAGTCAACGATCAGCGTCAAGACGGTCCGACTCCCGGAACGCACGCATCCCACGAGCGCTCCCGTAGATCTGGGCGACGAGCTCCTTGCGTTTCACGGCAAGGAGAGTACGAATCGCGTCGTCCAGGGTCCTGCTTCCAAGCGCCCGTTGAAACCTCTCCAGTTCAGAAAGGGTTTCACGGGACACGCGTACCGAGCTGATCGCAGCAGACATCTCGGCGTGTGCATGCCGCATGCATTATATCAGCATTTCCGACCGTGCGGAATGTGAGCGGTGGCTCGGCAAGAATCGAGGGACTGGCGCGGAGGACTCTCGCGCGTCGCGGGGGGGCGGTGCAATGCTGCTTACACCCACTGGATTCCGGAGACCGCCTGGGGCCCCCAATCAGCCATTACCGGACGAACTGAACGCCCTCGACGCCACGAAACGCGGGATCCCCCGTCAGGAACGGTACCCCGAGATTCCCTGCCGCGGCGTATCCCCAGGCGTCGATGTAGGAACAGTCCTTCCGATGGGACCTCATGGATTGGCGAAACTCACCTGCAATGAAAGCAACCTCCGGCGGAACCGGGACGATCATGGCCAGGATGCCCGATGCGAGCTCTCGGCTCTCGACGGGATCGATGCGGCGCAAGAGAGTAGCGTAGACCTCCAAGAGATTCAGGGAGCTCGTCACTACATCCTTACGTCGGAATATGCGGACGTAACGCTCGTTTCCCTCGAGGACCGCTACGAGGGCGTAGCTATCGGCGAAGAGGTCAACCAAGGTCCTCGCCCTCGTTGCTCAATCGGGTGAATTCGTCGGCGGTAAGCCTTCCTTTCAGCCGCCCCGCCATTTGGACGAACTTCGGAAGACGCTCGAGCGAGACGTAGAGCTCGTCCCCAGGGGAGAGCTTCAGATCCCGGACCATCTCGTGGGGGATCGGCAACCCGAGGGAGTTTCCCGTTCGTCGGACGACCAGCTTCGGCATCCGGCGGTGTAATACAAGATGTATTACATTAGGTCATCCCGGGCGACGGAAGGTGGGATCTGGCGGTCGCTCACTGCTCGAGAATCCGGCGCTCACCGTCCCTCCCATCTCGGAATCCCCGAGCCGAACGGTATTTCTCATCCATGCCCATCGACCGCATCGTGTTCCCGTCGGTGCGCGAACCCATTCTAGGCTCCACCGCTCCTTGGAAGAGGCGGTTCCTGCTGCCCCGAATCGCCGCGAAGGTAGCGTCGGGAGCGCCGGATCGGGTCCTGATTGGCAGCAACAAGTCGGGCAAGTTCGAGCTCTACTCGTACGACCTAGCTCTCGGGACCCTTCAGCAGTTGACGAATCGACCCTTTGGCACGCCGAACGGTTACCTGTCGGACGATGGCCAGCACGTGTACTATCTCGACGACGAGATGGGGAATGAGACCGGCCACTTCGTCCGGATTCCATTCGGCCACCCGGAGGCGCACCCTCAGGACCTTACTCCTGCTATGCCAAAGTACTCGACTTCCGAGTGCTTCGTAGACGGGCACAGCTCGCGCTTCGGTTTCACTCTCCCCGGTCCCGAGGGGTTCGATTCGTATCTGCTCTCCATCTCCTCGGACGGTCCCGTCGGGAGTCCGCGGAGGCTTAACCGGAGTCCCAAACTCGCCGGCGGCCCTATCCTATCGGCCGATGGGACCCGGGCCATCGTGGCCTCCTGCGAGGCGCAGGGCGGCCTCGATTTCGGTCTGTTCTCTTTCGATTCTACCTCGGGGGAAAGGATTGCCGAACTCTCCCTCGATTCGAGCAGCGTTGAACCTGTCGCGTTCTCGCCGCTCGAGGGAGACCCACGGATCCTCGCGACGAGCACCGAGAGCGGCCCTCGAAGACCCGGGATCTGGGACGCGACGAGCGGAAAGCTCGTCGCGCTGGAGGTCGGCTCCCTGGAGGGGGACATCGAACCTCTCGCGTGGTCACCGGATGCCGGTCGGGTCGTTCTCTCCCAGCTCCTCCGGGCCTCTCAGCGACTGTATCTCTACGACCTCGGCCGCTCCGCCGTCACCCGATTGGACCATCCCTCCGGCGCCTTCGACTCGGCATGCTTCCGTGGGAGAGAGATCCTCCTCCGCTGGCAGAATTCTACCCACCCTCCCCAACTGATTGCTCTCGACCCGGACCGGGGTTCGTCGAGAGTGCTACTTCCGAGCGAGGAATCACCGCCCAACCGCGCCTGGACCTCCGTAACATTCCCTTCTTCCGACGGCCAAGAGATCCAAGGCTGGGTGGCCGTACCGCCGGGGGACGGCCCGTTCCCGACCATCCTCGAGACACACGGTGGTCCCACTTACGTCGAGCGGGAGGGCTTCTCCCCTTCGAGCCAGATGTGGCTGGACCACGGGTTCGCCTACGCTTCGATCAACTACCGAGGGTCCACGACCTTCGGGAAGGAGTTCGAGAAGAAGATCTACGGGGACCTCGGCCACTGGGAGGTCGAGGACATGGTCGCCGCCCGAGACTGGCTCGTGAATGACGGCGTCGCTCGGGCCGACACGATCTTTCTCACCGGCTGGTCCTACGGGGGATACCTGACCCTGCAGGCCATGGGGTTGAGGCCGGACCTCTGGGCGGGGGGGATCGGGGGCGTCGTCGTGGCCGATTGGGTGACTCAGTTCGAGGATGAGTCGGAGAATCTACGGGGATACGACCTGGCCCTGTTCGGGGGTCCTCCGTCGGAGAAGCGGGAGAGCTACGAGAGAGCATCTCCGATTCGCTACCTCGAGAACGTCTCGGGACCGATTCTCATCATCCAGGGGAGGAACGATTCTCGAGACCCGCCTCGGCAAGTCGAGCTCTACGAAGCCAAAGCGCGCGCTCTGGGCAAGGAGGTCCGGGTCCTATGGTTCGACTCGGGTCATATAGGGGCCTTCGTCGATATCGGGCTGTCCATTAGCCACCACGAGGCCATGCTGCGCTTCGTCTACGACGTCCTGAATCGCCAGCCGAAAGCCTCGCCCCAGTCCTAAGATCGAATTCCCGACGACCCGCGGTCCCGATCATCGAAGTGCGTTGCTTGCACTTGCACCCACTGCCCCAATGCGCTGGGCGACTGGCGACAAATTCCGGCACTGTGGGTCAGGAAGTATCGGTAGGTCCCAAACCCGGTCTTCAGGTCCTGCGAATCACTCCAATCCGTAGCCGCGGAAGACCTCGTACTTGACTCGATAGGCGGCGACCCCCAGCCCTAGCAGATTGCGATACGTCTCCTGCACCATCCCGGGCGTGCCGCACACGTAGTACGTTGGCCCGTCCAGCCCGCGCGACGCCTCGCTAAGGAGGTCGCTCTCGATGCGTCCGCGACGTCCCGTCCAGGACGAGTCCTTCGGGGCGCGCGTGAGAGTGTGAAGGACGTGGAAGCGGGGGTTTTGCCGCGTCAGACCATCCAGTTCCAAACGGTACGCGATCTCTGTTTCGTCTCGGCTCGAGTACACGAGGCGCACGTCCAAGGGAAGGTGACGGTCCGTCGCATACTCGGCCATCCCCTTGAGGGGCGTGATGCCGATGCCCCCCGCGACGAGAACAGCGGGAGTGGTCTCATCGAGCACGAAATGGCCGTAGGCGCCGTCCACTTCGGCATCATCGCCCGGACCGAGCGCCGCAAACGCCTCTTTCCAGGGAGAGTTCGAAACCCGCGCCCCGAACTCCAAATAGGGCTTGGTCGGAGAACACGCGAGCGACATCGGGTACTCGATAGGACCGCGCCCGGTTGAGAGCTCCAGACCGCAGAACTGGACGGGCGCGAAGTCGAATCCGGCAGGCTTCTCGAACTTCACATCATGCACGGTTGGAGTCACGCGAGTTGACTCCAAGACCCGGACCCGAGAGATCACGAACCTGCCTCTTTCCACTCCATCCCGGCCTGCAGATAATGACTGAGTTGTTGGGGATTCGATCGGTTGGGTGCATGGGAGCTTGCTGCCGCCGGACGGGCTTTCCCCAAGGTGGCGCACGGGGCCCTAGGCGACCGAGACCTCCAACACTGTCCTCTTTGGACCACCGCAAGATCCCAGAATCGCGCCTCATCCGAGTGAATCCTTGCTGATTCCCCGCGAGCGGTCGCGAGCAGGACCGGACCGGGCAGCGGACCGATCTGCCGAGTGTCAGTGCAGCCGAACTAGCCCGCGAATCTCATCGAAGTCGGAGTCGAACGACACAATGGTCGTCTCGCCCTCCCGGACCATGGCTTCCACCATCGCGCAGTCCGGGACGGACAGCCGCCCATCGTGGGCCACGTGCCGCGCCATCGCGGAGTCCAGCAACTCGTCATCCAGGTAGATGATGTGGCAGGAGTCGCAGAAGAATTGGTAGAGCTCGCGCGCCGGCTTTCCTCCCTTCCGTGACCCGATGATGGTAACCGCCTCAGATACAGTAAGGTCGAGAACTCGGAGCTCCCCTCGAACGCGCGGTTGGAGGGCGAGAGCAGGCTTGTGCCACTGGTCTTTCGCGTCGACCAGACCAACCCAGTAGGATGAATCAACGAACACGATCGCGAAGTCCCTGAACGGTCTTCTTGCTCGCGACGGCGTCCCCCCCGTGGCTCACGATTCCCACGATGTCCTCCATCGTGACCGGCCTCCGGACCCGGACCATGAGCTCCGTCCCCCGAAGCTGCCATTCGAGCCGGTCACCCTCCCGGGCACCCATCGCCTGACGGACATCCCGGGGCACTACCGTCAAGAAACCCCGAGAGATCTTGCTCTCCCTAAGCACATCTGTCCCCATAGTGACCGTGAGAACTAAGCGGTTCTATCTATTAAGGATTGACTCTGCGCCGATGAAGATCTTGTCCGTTGCGGGTGCAACACAACTTGCATCCTCTCGTTCGATCCGGCGCGCAGGTTAGCCTCCCGGGAGGCAAGGGCTAGTACTCGCCCTCGAGCCGTTTCGCCGCCGTGTAGTTCACGAGGGGTCCCCCCAGCAGGTTGGAGTTGCTCACGAACACCAAGGTGCCGTCCTCCTGCTTGACGACCGTGGTCACGAGTCCGAAGCTGACGACCTCTCCCTTCACGCCTCCGAACTGGATGACGTCGCCGATCCGAATCGCCCGGTGCTGCAGCAGGATCACGCCCGAGACGAAGTTCTGGAGGGTGGTCTGCAACGCCAGCGTCACGGCGATCCCGGTGACCGCGGAGAAGGTGATGGTGGAAAGGAGGCTGATCGGGCCGAGAGTGACGGACGTCCCGATCAGTACCAGCGCCACCCAGATGACAGTGACCAGGATCTCAAGGCCCCGGACCTGAGCGGGGCTGGAGCCGGCCCGTTTCGCTCGTTCCCGGATCCATCGGGTCAGAAGAATCCCAACGACCGCCGGGACGAGCACGAGCAGGACGATGTCGAGAACCCACACGTCAATCGATAACGCCACGGTGTCGGTTCCCCAAGCGGGGCACCGGTTTCGAGGCTATTTCATGACTCTCACCGGCGCGGGGCGCTACAGTGCCCGGTGATCTGAGCGGGGCCGAAAGCGAAGCGGGGGTCCCCGGGCTCGTCACGCCGCGCGACGGATTCTGCTCTCAGTCCCCCGAGGGGGTCGACTTTCCTCTTTCGTTCCAGGCTCAGGAGGGATACGCTTTCGAGAGCCCGTACCACATGAACCACGCCCCGAGGGCCATCAGGACCATGGCAATCCCGGTGAGGATGACCGAGATCCAAGCGGCGGAGATCAGCCCCTCGAAGAGCACGATTCCGAGGAGGACGCCTCCGAGGAAGAGGACGACCAGGCCGAGGGCACCGATGAGAATCGCGTGGCTGTAGGGCAGCGCGACGTGCGGCCCCGGCACCGCCATGCCAGGTAGATTCGCGCTCCCTCCCTAAGAATGTGCGGACCTCCCCGAGGACGAGCCGGGGATGTATAACCCGCCCCGCGGCCGTCCGGCGGAACAAGGCGAAGCCGACCGCCCGGCCGCGGGGCCTGGTCCGTGCGCTCTCTCTCGATGGCCTCAGACGTAGAGGCCGTCGGTGTAGCAGTAGTAGCGCCCGTACTGGGCGATGTACGTGGTCGGCTTGCCACACTTCGGGCAGAGCGGGGCGGCCGGGGCCGCGACGGGAGCCGGAGCGGGAGGGGGCGGGGCCTGAGCCATCGCCTCGGGTGCGGGGGCCGCCATCGGCGCCGGCGCGGGCGGGGCGTAGACCGCGGGGGCCGGGCGAGGTCGAGCCTGGAATTTGGGCCAGATCGAGTGCATCAGCCAGCCGCCGACCGCGAGGAGCAAGCCGAACGCGGTGATGATGAAGAAGCCCTCGAAGTCGCCCTGGTAGTTCGAGAGGTTTCCCTGGTTGGTGGCGGACGTGGGGAAATTGGTCATCGCCAGGTAGCCGAAGATGAACCCGATGAAGATCAGGAGTCCACCGATGCCGCAGACAATCTGGCCGATGTCAATCCAACTGGGAACCTTCGCCGGGCCTGCCATGCGGCCCGCTACTGTCTTCACCTATAGGAACCTATTCCTGTCGGCCGAACCGTCCCGAGACCCGCCTTCGGTCGAAAGCCAACGGTCAGTCCGGGTCGGTTCACACCATCACCCCTTCGCCTGCGCCGGGGGGGCCGAGGAGAAACGCCCCCGCGCTCGAGTGGAGGCGAAGGCCCTCGGCGAGCGCCGGGTAAGGACCTGGTAGCTCTTCGCGCCGGACGGCGCCGCGGACCAAGGGCTAATATTCGAGCGGGGTTCGGACGCACGGTGGCGGACCGAGTTGCCCTCGTCACGGGCGTTACCGGCCAGGACGGGTCGTACCTTGCGGAGTTCCTCCTGGGGAAGGGCTACCGCGTGTACGGGCTCATCCGACGGCTTTCGAGCCCGAACGTCACCCACATCTCGGGGTTCCGGGAGAAGATCGAGATCCTCGACGCGGACCTGATGGACCAGGTCTCCCTCAACGAGGCGATTCGTCGGTCGTCACCGGACGAAGTCTATAACCTCGCCTCGCAGTCGTTCGTCGGGGCCTCGTTCAGCCAGCCGGTGCTGACCGGCGAGGTGACGGGTCTCGGAGCTCTGCGCCTGCTCGAGGCGGTCCGGACCCAGGCGCCTCATGCGCGGGTTTACCAGGCGTCCTCGAGCGAGATGTTCGGCCACGTCGACCGGGAGCCGCAGAACGAGCTGACGCCGTTCCATCCCCGGAGCCCGTACGGGGTGGCCAAGGTCTACGCCTTCTGGGCTTCCATCAACTACCGGGAGGCGTACTCGATGTTCATCAGCAACGGAATCCTCTTCAACCACGAGTCCCCGCGGCGGGGGCTCGAGTTCGTGACGCGCAAGATCTCGGACGGGGTGGCGCGGATCGCCCTCGGACAGGCCCAGTCGCTCTCGCTCGGGAACCTAGATGCGAAGCGGGATTGGGGCTATGCGCCGGAGTACGTCGACCTGATGTGGCGGACCCTCCAGCACCCGACCCCGGGGGAGTTCGTCGGGGCGACCGGGGAGTCGCACACCGTCCGAGAGTTCGTCGAAGAGGCGTTCCGGGTGGTTGGGATCGAGAACGGGATGTCGCACGTGACCTCGGAGGCGAAATTCCACCGACCGTCCGAGGTCTACAACCTACGGGGAGACGCCTCCAAGGCCGCCCGGGAACTCGGGTGGGTTCCCAAGGTCAAATTCAAGGATCTCGTTCGGATCATGGTGCGCGCCGACCTTCAGCGGTTGAGCGGGCGAACCAACTGAAGAGCTCGGTCGAGAGCTCCCGCCCCCGCCCCGGTGACCCGGGAACGGGTGCTGTCGGTCCATGGCCGATGCGGGTGAACCGGCCCTCCGTAGTACTTCGAAAACCGCCGAGTGAACATCCGTTCACCGAGCGCTCATTTAACGGACCAAGAGTCAGCGGTTGGGTCACCGATGTTCGCTGCGTCGGTGCCGGGCAGCCGGACGGACAGAAGGACGACGCGTCGAGCTCTCGAACGAGGGACGGCGAGACCTCGGCCATCCAGGTTCGACCATCTGCAAGACGAAGCGGGAGGGTAGCATGCCGGAATCGGTCGTGGTCGGTGAGGAAGTCTGGAAAGTGTACGGGCAGGGAGAGACTCAGGTCCCGGCGCTCCGGGGCATCAATGTCGACATTCGCCGAGGCGAAATGGTGGCCGTGATGGGCCCTTCCGGATGCGGGAAGACGACCTTCCTCAACTGCTTCAGCGGACTCGACGACATCACCCGCGGGAAGGTGACGCTCGAGGGGACGGACATCCATGCCATGTCCGACCGTCTGAAGACCGAGTACCGAGCCCGCCGGGCCGGGTTCGTGTTCCAGTCGTACAACCTGCTCACGATCCTGACCGCGGCCGAGAACGTCGAGATGCCGCTTCTCGCGTCCGGGGTCCGGGCGCGAGAGGCCCGGCCGCGGTCGGTCGAGATGCTCCGGGAGCTGGGGCTCGGAGACCGGGTCAACCACCGACCCTCGGAGCTCTCGGGGGGGCAGCAGCAGCGAGTGGCGCTCGCCCGGGCCCTCGTGTGCCGGCCCGCGATCGTGTGGGCGGACGAGCCCACCGGGAACCTCGATGAGGAGGGCTCTCGCCAGGTGACGAGCCTCCTCCGGCAGCTCAACCGCGACTTCCAGCAGACGATGGTGGTCGTGACGCACGACCCGGACGTGGCCGCGGCGTGCGACCGCACCCTCCGGATGCGCGACGGACGCTTCGTCACCTAGAAGGATAGGCCCGTGACCGACCCCATCGTCCTCTTCGCCGCCACCACCCTCGGCGCGGTTGGCGCCGTCTCGGCGTACCTGGCGGTCCGGAACCGACTCTCGCTGCGGATCGCGCTGCGGAACATCGTGCGAGCGCGAGGTCGCTCCGTTCTCGTGATCCTAGGCCTCCTCGTGGCGACCGCGATCGTGTCGGGGAGCCTCGTGGTGGGGGACACCGTGCACACCGCGACGGTGCACTACTCCTACATTGGGTGGGGGTACACGGACGAGGCGATCTACGGCACCTCCTCCTCGGGCGGCTATCTCTACTTCTCCTCGATCGTGGCGAACTCGGTCGTCACCGCCTCCGCGAACGACTCCCGGATCGACGGAGTGAGTCCCGAAATCGTCGGCACGGTCCAGGCGTTCGACAACACGACCGGCATCCCTCAGACCAATCTCTACCTGGTCGGCAGCAACGCCTCGCAGAGCGCGGCGCTCGGGCCGTTCACCTCCGTATCGGGCGGGAATCCGGGGTCCCCGGCCCCGGGAAGCATCTTCCTCGACAAGCTCGCGGCCCAGGACCTGAGCGCCTCGGTCGGCGATTCCGTGCTCCTCTACGGGAAGTTCGCGGCCCCCGAGAAGGTCGGGGCGATCGTCCAGGACGACATTCGCGGAGGGTTCCTCACCGCCGGGGTGAGCGGGGGCAGCGTGTTCGTCGACCTCGCGACCGCGCAGGCCCTCCAAGGGACGCCGCAGGAAGTGAACTTCATCGCCGTCACGAACGCGGGCTCCCAGGAGAGCGGAGTCGGCCTCTCTTCCGCGGTGAGCGCGAGCCTCACCGCCGCTCTCGCGACGATCCCCGGGACCTCGGCGCTCTCCGTCCACCAGGTCCTGAGCGATTCCCTCGCGACGGCCCAGTCGGCGAGCACGAGCCTCACGACGATCTTCCTCGTGTTCGGCCTCTTCTCGATCATCGCGGGAGCGATGCTGATCATCGGGATCTTCACGATGATCGCCGAGGAGAGGAAGGGCGAGATGGGGATGCTGCGCGCCGTGGGGATCCAGCGGCGCACCCTCGTACTGGCGTACTATTTCGAGGGTCTCGTCTACTCGGCGGGCAGCGCCCTCGCCGGCACCTTCGCGGGGGTCGCCGCCGGATACATCCTCCTCTGGTTCTACGTCCACACGGTCCCGACCCCGGGGTTCGACGTCAACGTCCTCGGGGCGTCGTTCACGTTCAGCTCGAGCTCGCTCATCACGAGCTATCTCGTCGGCTTCCTGCTCACCCTCGCGACCGTGGTCGTCGCGAGCGTCCGGGTGAGCCGTCTCAACATCGTTCGGGCGATCCGGGACGTTCCGGAACCGCTGCCGCCCCTTCGGACCTACACGTACCTCGCCTACCTCGGGGGGGTCTCGCTGGCCGTCGGGGCCCTATTGTTCCTGACCACGTTCCGAGGATCGTCGGACATCTCCTATCCCGTGATCGGAGGTGCTCTCGTCATTCTCGGCGCGGGGTTGGTCGCGTCCCGGTTCTGGAAGAACCGAACCGTCTTCACGTCGGTCGGCGCCGGCCTCCTCCTCTGGGCCGGGGTCGAGCCGCTCCATGATTGGGTGCTCGGAACCGGTCACTCCGGAGGGATCTTCTTCGTCTTCGTCGACGGCGTGATGCTCGTCGCCGGCGCCCTGATGATCGTCGCCTTCAACGGGGTCGACCTCGCCCGGAGCGTCGAGCGGTTGGCCGCCGGCCGGAAGGGGGCAACGCCGGTGACCCGCATCGGCCTCGCCTACCCGAGTCGAAGAGCGGCCCGGACGTCCATCAGTCTCACGATCTTCGCGCTCGTCCTGTTCACGATCATCCTGCTGGCGGTGTACAGCGCGACGCTCACCGGCAACCTCAACAACTCAGTCACCAGCCAATCGGGAGGGTACACCTTCCTCGGGATCTCGTCCCAGCCGATCCCGGACCTCCCGTCGAAGGTCGCCACCAACTCGACCCTCTCGGCCCTGTACTCCGGAGTGGTGCCGGTGACGACCGGGCTCGCGTTCGTCTCCGTGCAAGGCTTCTCCGCGAACCCGTACCACGACAACCTGTTCTCCGCTCCGGTGAATACCACGGCGGAGACGAGCTTCTACGCGACGAACCAGTTCACCTTCCAGTCGACCGACCACGGGATGAGCGCCTCCGCAGTGATGGCGGAGCTCCAGTCGAACCGCTCGGTCGCGGTCGTCGACGGAGGGTACGCCGGCGGGAGCGGGTTCGGGCAGGCGGGCCCCCACCCGAGCGTCGCTCCGGGGGACATGATCGAGGTCGAGAACCCTGGGACCCTGGCCGCGCAGAACGTCACGGTCATCGGCGTCCTCGAGGAGTCGATCGTCGGCGGGGTGTGGCTCAACCCCTCCACGGCCGCCTCGCTCGGCTACCTGACGCTCAACGGCTACTTCCTGACGGTCCACCCGGGAGTCTCGTCGACCCTGGCCGCCCAGAAGATCAAGTCCGCCTTCTACCAGTACGGGCTCGTCCTGGTCGACTTCCGGGCGATCCTCGCGCAAACGACCGCCATCATCTCGGGCGACATCGGGCTGCTCGAGGTGTTCATCGCCCTCGGTCTGGCCGTCGGGATCGCCGCCCTCGGGATCCTCGCGCTGCGCGCGGTCACCGAGCGTCGCCACGAGATCGGGACCCTGCGCGCGACCGGGCTCACCCGACCGATGATCATCAAGGCGTTCCTCGTGGAGTACTCCTTCATCACCATCGTCGGGGCGCTCGTCGGAGGGTTGCTCGGCCTTCTCGTGGTCTACAACTTCACGATCAGTCCCGGCTCGTCCGCCGCCTACGCGGCCACGCTGTTCGTCCCGTGGTGGAATCTTCTGGCGGTGATCCTGGTGACGGGCCTTCTCGCGACGCTCGCCGTGATCGGCCCGTCCCTCCGGGCGGCTCGGCTTCCGCCCGCGGAGGCGATCCGGGGGGTCGAGTGACCCCCTCCCGTCGGCCAAGGTAGATGAGCCTCCGCCAGCTGCGCTCCGCCGGTGTCCCTTCTTGTCGAGCTCCCCGGGGGCGCAGGATCGTCCGTCCGCTCCCCCCGAGGAACGGGAGGAGGCGCTGCCGAGCGCTGCAGCTCCCGGTCGGCCGAGCTACACCCGCACGCTTCGGAACCGCCCGTTCTTCCTCGTCTGGCTGGCCCAGCTGATCTCCCAGTCGGGCGACTACATCTTTGACGTCGCGCTCCTCTGGTTCGTTCTCCAGGAGACCCATTCGGCGTTCGCGGTGGCGGTGGTCGTCACCGGAGCGATCCTCCCGAGCGTGCTCCTGGGTCCGTTCCTCGGGGTCTACGTCGACCGATGGGACCGGCGAAAGACCCTCGTCGCGACGAACATCGGCCAGGGGGTCGTGGTCGCCGCGCTCTCGGTCGTCGTGGCGCTCGGGCACGCGAGCCTGCCGGTCGTGTTCGTCGTCGTCCTGCTCCTCGGGGTCGGATTCACGATCGTCCGGGCCGCGACCAGCGCGTACGTCCCCTCGGTCGTCCCGCCGGACGACCTTCCCCCGGCGAACGGGCTCCTCTCGCTGAGCGGCTCCCTGAACCAGGTCGTCGGACTCGGGATCGGCGGCGCCTTCGTGGCGCTGCTCGGTGTGACATTGCCCATCGAGTACGACGCGATCTCGTTCTTCGCGGCCGCGGTCCTTCTCGTTCTCATCCCGCGGATCCGCCCGACCGCCGCCTCCGCCCCGGTCGCTCCGACGACCTTCCGGGAGGAGTTCGTCGAAGGGTTCGCGTTCATCCGGAAGAACCGGTTCCTGCTCGAGATCATCGCGATCGGGGTCCTGGTCAACTTCTTCGGGAACGGGCTCTCCGCCCTCTTCGCTCCCTACACGCAGTTCGTCCTGCACGCCGGGGTCGTCGTCTACGGCCTCCTCGGCGCGATCCTCGCGGTGGGGTCGTTGGTCGGCGCCGGCATCATGGGGAAGGTCAACATGCACACGACGGCGGGAAAGTACCTCTTCGCGGGCGGCATCACCCTTGGCCCCCTCCTCCTCGCGCTCGGCCTGACCACGAGCATCCCGGTCGCCTTCGTGGTGATGGCCCTCTTCGGGGTGGCTCTCGCGGTCACGAACCTGCCGATCTCGGTCGCCATGCAGGCGAAGATCCCCGGCCGTCTCCTCGGCCGGGTGAGCGCCACGTTCGGGGCTCTCGTCACCGCGACGAGTCCCGCGGGTCCGCTCTTCGCCGGCTGGTTCGCCCAGACCTGGTCCGTCGCGGCGTTCTTCGTCCTCTCGGGGATTGTGATGACCGTTGTGATCGGGGTCGGTGCGCTGACGATGCGTTCGTTGCGAACGCTCCAGTACTAGCGAGCGCGGCTCCCCCGCGGGCGCAAGCTCCAAGTCCGCTCTCGCCTCCCTCGACGCTCGATGAGGAGCGAGAGTCCCGGGTCCCGACGCGCCCTCGTCGCGGGCGCGGCGGGGTATCTCGGCGGGTCGGTCGTCCGTGCGCTGACGGCGGCCGGCTGGGAGGTCCGGGGACTCGTCCGGCGCCCCGAATCGAGCGCTCGGGTCGAGGAGGCGGGAGGGGTCGCGGTCGTCGGGAGCATCCTCGACTCGCACTCGGTTGACGCGGCGCTCCGAGGATGCGAGCTCGCGGTCCACGTCGCGGCATCGGGTTCCGCGAGTCCGGAAGACCCCCGCCGGGCCGAACACGTCCGGGTCGGTGGCTGCCGGATTCTGCTCCGAGGAGCCCGGACGCAGGGGGTTCGCCGGGTGGTCGTGGGCTCGGGGTACTGGGTCTATGCCGACCAGCCCGGCACGATCACCGAGGAGTCCGAGGTCGACCCCCGCGGCGAGTCGTTCGTGAACTGGATGACGGAGCGGGTGGCGCTCGACCCGGGGTTCCGCGGAACCGTCGAGACCCTCGTCGTGCGCCCCGGGATGGTCTACGGGGACGGCTCATGGTTCCGGCCCCTCGTCGAGTCGATCCGGGACGGGAGCTACCGGTACATCGACGGCGGCTCGAACGCCTGGTCGTTCGTTTCCCTCGAGGACGCCGGGACCGCTTTCGCGCACGTTGCCGAGGTCGGTGCCCCGGGCGAGGTGTACAACCTCGTGGACGGTCGCCCCGCCCCCTGGAGGGAGTTCGGGGATTTCGTCGCCGGCCGGATCGCGCGACCCTCTCCGCCGTCGATCTCGATGAGCGAAGCGTCGGCGGGCTACGGAGGGGACGTGGCGCACCATCTCCACGCGCGCCGGGCCTGCTCGTCCGCCAAGATCGCGCGGCTCGGGTGGACCCCCCGGTCCTCCGACTTCCGCGAGGGACTCTCCGAACTCCTCGCGAAGATGGCCGGGGTTCCGCCCCCCGGGTGACCGATGCCGCCCGCGGAACTCTATCGGGTCGACCCGAACCGTGACGCGGAGCGGCTGCGCTCGTTCCTCGTGGCCTCCGACCCGGACGACTACCTCCTCGAGGACCTCGCAGCATGGATCCACGACGGCCGGCATTGGGTGCTCCGGGAGGGCGACGAGTGGCTCGCGTTCGGCCGGCTCCACGACCTGGGAGATGGGGAAGGCTGGCTCAGCGGCGCCCGAGTGCTCCCTTCTCGGCGAGGACAGGGGCTTGGCGGCCAGCTCCTCCAGGCGATCCTCGCGGACGCCCGACAGCTCGGGATCCTCGCCCTTCGCGGGGTCATCGAAGACGACAACATTGCTTCGCGACGCGTGTTCGACCGCGCGGGATTCCGTGCGGTCGCTCCGCTTGCACTCCGTCGAGGGCGCGCGAGCGATACCCCCTCCGAACTCTCTCTCCGGCGGGCGGCCCCGGAGGAAGGGTCGCTCGGAGGACCGGTCGGATGGCTCCCCGAGCGTACCGGGCGCGTCGACGTGCTTCCGGGCTCGGACGGAGGGAGGTTCGGGCGGTGGCGAACGTCGCTGGTCCCGAGATGGGCCCGCGAAGGCAAGCTCTACGTGGGCCCCGGGCTCGCCGTCGCGGTCCAGGAGGACTGGTGGCGGGACCCCCGCACCCTATGGGTGAATCCTCTGCGCGGCGACCTCGATGACCTCGTAGTGGCCCTCGGCGCTCTGACGAGAGCGCTCGGTCACGAGGAGTGGCAAGCGTTCTTTCCCTCAACGGACGCCCTGCGGCACGAGTACGAAGCCCGTGGGCTCCTCCCCCACGCCGCGTGGGGCGACCGGGCCCGGCTCTACGAGCGGGTCGAGGTCCCCTAGGCGCCGGGCGGGGGCGAAACCGAGCGCCCGGGGACGGACCGCCCCCGAGCTCACGCCGAGCGAGCGAGCTCCGCCCGGAACGCCGCGGTCCCGAACGGTCGACCGGTGACCGTTCGAAGATGCGGGATCCAGTCGATGTACGACCCCGGTGCGAACCAGTTCCGGGTGAGCCAGGGCCCCACCTTTCGGTTGGGCCAGACCGGCTCCCCGAAGAGGTCGCGCAGCGTCCGGGTGACCTGGGCCCCGAAGAGGATCGCGAGCAGGTAGTTCGAAGCGTAGACCGGGTCGTCGACGAAGAAGCTGTCGGTGAACGACACGGGCTCGTAGTCGTCGAACCCGAAGACGCGGCGCTCGAACCGGTGGACCTCGGGCATCGGGTCCCGCTCCGGGTTCTGATAGAGACGTTGCTCGACCCGGAGCCAGGCCGCCTGCCGGGCGGCGGCCATCGGAGAAGAGAATCGGGAGGCCCGCTCGAACTCTTCCGCTCGCTTCGGGCCCACGCCCGGAACGGTCGAGAGCCACGCGCTCCGGCTCGCGACGTCCTCGAAGAGGCCGCCGATCCCTTCATGGAACGCCCCGAACCCCGGCACGTTCTCGTGCCAGCGGAGGAGGTGGCGGGGAGAACGGATCAGAGAGGAGTGTACTGCATGCCCGACCTCATGGAACATGATCATGTACGAGACCCAGCCACCGCGAGGATGCACGACGATCCGGACGTCCTTCGGAGGGTCCGGCGCGAGCGTCAGTCCGCCGGCGGGGATGTCGTGGAAGACGACGCGGAACCGCATGCGGTCGACCGGGAATCCCCACTGCGCGACCGCGCTCCGGATCCGGGGCATCATCTCCCGATACGGGAAGAGACGGACGGGAAGGTGCACCTGATGCGCCCATGCGTACTCGAAATCCCAGGGGTGCCAGCTCGACTGGCCGGTCCGGTCCTGGAAACCGTCCCGGAACGCTCTCAGCCGACCCCGGAGCGAGGCGGCCGCCTCTTCGGCCAAGTTCTGAAGACGCGCCGGAGAGAGTCCCTGGAAGCCGAGGCGCATTTCGGCAAACGTTCGGTACCCGAGCCTTCGCGCGCGCTCGTTCCGCAACTGAACGAGCTCGACCAGGGACCTCTCGAGGGGCCGGTAGAGCGGCTCGAGAGCGTAGAGGGCACGCCGGCGGTCGGGCTCCTGGTCGCTCTCGTGGAGGACCTGGAAGACGAACGAGCGGTCGACTCTCTTTCCCTCCCAGCGGGGTCGGAACGAGACGATCCGCTTCTGGAGTCGGCTTCGGAGGCGAACCACCGCTTCGTTCTGTTCGACCTGGGTGTCGAGCAGGATCCGCTCGAGCAGCTCGAGGCGACGGCGAGTCGGGCGCGACCCGTCGCGCCGAAGGGCCCGGCGAACCCAGTCGAGGAGCCGTTCGTCCGACAGGAGGGCCGCCCGTCGGAGCTGCCAGGCCGCGGAGCCGCGGCCCGAGCGCCCCGTGAAGAGGTCCCAGTCGGCGACCAGGATCGCCCGGTCGAGTCGCTCGAGGCGATGGTCGAGCTCCCGGACGAACCGCTCCGTGCCCCGTGCGTCCGACGAAGCCGGTAGAACGAGGGCTGGCATCGAATCGGGAAACAGGCTCTCTCGATATACGGTCGACGACCGGGGACCGGCCGCTCTGCTCACGTGCGGCGGCGACCGCTAGCGCTAGGTCGGGCCGCGCCCTTCGAGCCGACGGGGTCCTACGAGGACTTCGACGGAGGTTGCGGAAGCGGGGGCGGGGCCGTGCCATCCGTCGGCTCGGCGGCGGGTTCGGAGGGCGGGGGCGGCGGCGGAGGCGCCTGCCACTCGGTCGGCGGCGGCGTGGTGGGCGCAGCCGCGGGAGGGCTCATCGTCGTGGGCGTGGTCGACGACGGTGCGTACGGGGCCCGTCGCATCCCGCCGCGCCGGCGGACGGTCAGCACGAGCACGACCGCCACGACGAGCACCAGGATGAGGAGGATGAGCCAACCGACGGTGATCCCGCTCCCCGCTCCAACTTCGAGGCTGAGGACCGACGGGTTCGGGTTGATGGTCAGTGCGAGGAGTCCCGTGCAGAGGCCCCCCGGCAGGCACGGACCCGCGGTGAGCGCGCCGGTGGCGATCAGCTCAACGAGGAGGGACCCCTCGACCGCGTTCGATGGGATCGTGAACGAGAACGACCCGCTCGGCCCGACGTTCTGGAGGAGGTTGAAGAACGGGTAGCCGACCGTGAGCAGGTCGAACGTCATGACCTGGGGAAGGGCGGCTCCTCCGGTCGCGACCACCTGGTACGAGAGCGTCACGGTCTGGCCGGGCTGGTAGCTTCCGTCCGAGTAGCTCGACGGGGTCGTGACCCCGAGCTCGATCGAGTAGCCGAGGGCGAGGAGGATGTTCACCGAGCTCGTGGCGACCACCTGGCCGCCGACGGTCGCCCACGCGGCGACCGCCACCGACTGCGGGGGGTTCGTGCTCGGGATCGAGATCGAGATCGCGCTCCCGTTCGCCACCGTCCCGGTTCCCACGACCGCCTCCGCGGTTCCCCAGTAGCCGGTGAGCTGGTAGTCAATCGTCGCCGCGACCGCCCCGCCGTTCAGGACGGCGGTCACGGACGCGGTCGAACCGGCCGTGTAGTAGCCGGTGAGCGGCGACAGCAGGAGCGAAGTTGCGAGCACCTGCGCCTGCGCGACCCCGGTGAATCCTTCCGTCGCGTTCGACGCGATCACTTCCACGGTGATCGTGTTCGGCACCATCGCGCTCGTGACGCCGAACGAGAACGTCCCCCCGGTCGAGGTTGAACGCAGGATCCCGCTCGCGTAGGTGATGCCGTTCGGCCCCGTGACGTACCAGCCGGTGGCGTTCACCGGACCGGTGAGCGAGAGGTTGGTAGTCGAGACCGACCAGGACGCGGTCGCGACCGTGCCGGCGTAGTAGCTCGTGTGGTCGAGCGAGACCTGGACGACGCCCGAGGCGGAGGACCCTCCGGTGAGGTAGAACGTCTCGTTCGACCACTGGGTCCACGGGTAGAGCTTGCTCGCTCCCGGAAGCGAGACCGTGAAGTTGACCGCGTTGTCGCCCGGGTACTGGACCTCCGGGATGAAGGGCGGGGCGGTGGCGAGGAAGGTGAACGCGGCCTGGCCGTTCGCGTCCGTGCGCAGGGCCGTCGGGGCGCCGCTCGGAAAGACGTGGACCGAGCCGTCCCAGTACTGGACCGTGACCGGGAGGTTCGCGATCGGCCAGAACGACCCGAAGTAGTCCGAGCCGGCGCGGATGCAGCCGCCGAGGAGCGAGCCGGTGGCGAAGTAGAGCGCGTTGAACAGCGTGCACGCGGGCGGAGCGACGGTGAGTCCCACGCGCTCGATGACGAGGGAACCGACGTTCACGCTGATGGTGTCGGTCTCGTTCTCGACGACCTTCCCGCTCACGTTCGTCACGGCATCGAGGAGGAACGTGACGCGAGAATCCGGGGTCGCGTTCCACGGGACGGTCCCGTTCCATTCGCCCTGGCCCGCGTTTGCCGGAGTGAGGACGACGTGCCCTCCCGGGAAGAGGTTCTGGACGGTCCCGTTCCCCACGTACGTCGCGGAGAGAGTGACGCTCGTCGCGTGGGTATAGAGCGAGGCGCCGTTGGTCTCGGAGAGGAGGTAGTAGAACACCGTCACCGGCTCTCCCGGCAGGGTGCCGGCTCCCCCGACGGACGTGGAGAGACTGGCGTAGTAGACGAGCAAAGTGACGTTCTGATGGACGGTTCCCCCGTTGGGCGCCGAGAAGTTGACCGTCCACGGTCCACCGTACGGCACGTGGGCCGGGAACGTGTAGCAGACACCGGCCTGGTACGAGTTGAACGAAAAGGTCGTCTTGTTGAGGGGGGCGACAAAGTGGAAGGCCGGGGTCGAAACCCCGTCCAGGACCGCGTTCGGGTCCGTGAGGGTCACGTTGACGGCGGCGTCGAGAAAATCGGTGACCGCGAAGCAGAAGGTCCCCCAGCCGACCTCCCCCGGGAAGAATCGCAGAGTGTACCCACCGTAGCCGTTGAGGATCGAGTACGAGATCGCCGCGGACGGTGCCGCCGAGCTTCGCAGAGAGGCCCCGGCGGACGGCAGGGCGCTCGCCCCGTGGACCTCGGAGGGGGTTAGGACCAGGATGGCGGAGATCGCCATCAGGACGGCCAGCAGCACGGCGACGGTTCGGCGCGACATTGGGAATGTTTCCGACGGACCGCGTATTTGGAACTTGGTCTCGAAGGGGGGAACGGGTCGCGTCTCACGTGCCGTGTGCCCCGAGAGGGAAGACGCGTCGGCTCCGAGGACTTTCCCCCGGTCCTTTTTATGTCGACCCGGAGGGGTCGCTCAGGGCCCATGCCCGCGTACGTCGGACTCCTGCGAGCGGTGAACGTCGGTGGGTCCTCCGTCGTCCGGATGGATGCCCTTTCCGCGGCTCTCGCCGGCATGGGGCTCGAGGGCGTGACGACGCTGCTCCAGTCCGGGAACTTTGTCTTCCGCGGCGACGAGCGGGACGCGACAAGATGGGAACGAGATCTCGCCTCCCGGCTGGCCCAGGACCTTCGGATCACGACCGAAGTGTTCGTTCGCACCTCGGACGAATGGCGGGAGATCATTGCGCGGAACCCGTTCCCGACGCAGGCGGTCGAGGCACCGAACCGCCTGCTCGCGGTCGCCCTCAAGACCGCCCCGTCGGCCGAGAAATGGCGTGCGCTGGACGCCGCGATTCGGGGTCCCGAACACGTCCGAGGCGACGGACGCACGGCGTACATCGACTACCCCGAGGGGGTGGGCCGCTCCCGGCTCACCCCGGCGCTGATCGAGAGGACGCTCGAAACTCGGGGGACCGCCCGGAACTGGAACACGGTCCTCAGGCTCGGGAAGGCGGTCTCTCAGGCGGAACGACCCGCCCGGAGCTCGGACTAGGCAGACTCGACGGTCGGTGGATTCTCGTTCACGATGCGTTCATCCCTCTCCCGTCTCCCTCGCGCACCGACCATCCAGCATGTGGGCGAACTCGACCGTCATCGCCGCGTCCCTCATCGTCCTCAGCGTCGCGGCGCTCGCGCTCGCTGTCCTCGTCTTCGACCGCTACCGTCGTGAGCATCAGGCCTGTCACCTCTACTGGGGGGTCGGCCTCCTCCTCTTCTTCGTCACGCTCGTCGAGGAAGCGGTCCTCGACCTCGGGGTCTGGTCCCAGCCGCTCATCCAGTCGTACTTCATCCTGGTCGCCGTTCTGGTCGGGATCCTCTCCCTCGGTTCGGCCGAGCTCTCCCTGTCGGGTCGGTGGCGGCAGGCGTACTTCGGGTACATCGGAACGACGAGCGTCGCGCTCGTCGTGATCGGCTTCCTGGTCCCCGTCCCGACCGACGTGATGTCCGGCGGCGTCGTCTCGGGGCTTCCCCCGACCTCAGTCGACGTCCTCTCCTCGCTCATCACCTTCCCGGCGGCGATCTTGCTCGTCGTGAGCTCGGTCTACGGCGCCTGGAAGCGGCACCGTCCCAGCCTTCTCTACATCGCCGCGGGCACGATCGTCATCTCGGCGGCCGGAACGCTCTACCTGGTCCAGCTTCCCGCGACGCTCTACTACGCGGAGTTCGTCGGGATCGTCCTCCTGTTCCTCGGCTTCGTGAAGATCCCCCACCTGGGGGGAGAGAGCGTTCCGCGGCCCCACCCGACGTAGACAGTACGCCGCGACCGGTCGATGCCCGTCGGCTCGGAACGGAGCTCTTCTTCAGGGGTTGTGGGCCGCGGGTCCGACCGGCGCTGCGGAGGCCGGGACCCCGGGGGTCCGGGAGGCGTGTCGGACCGTCACCATGTAGAACGCCATCAGGAGGCCGACCACGACCGCTCCGACCGCGGAGAGGACGTAGAACGCCCCGACCATCGGGCCCTTGGTCGTCACGTCGTCCACCGCGATGGCCCCTCCGAAGGCCGTCGGGTACACGAGGTAGCTCAGCGAGAACACGATCACCGTGCCCACGATCGCGAAGACGAGCTTGTTGGTGACGAGCGCCGCGGTCGCGCGGAACTGGTACATCACGGACGCGAGCACCGTCAGGACGGCCGGAATGAGGAAGTACCCGGAAAGGAAGCTCGCCGAGTAGAGGTAGAGCGCCCCGGCCTCGACCGCGACCCCGGCGACGGTGAACGGGACCGAGAGCCGGCGCAACGGCGCGATGTCGTAGAAGACCGGTGCGAGCCCGACCGCGATGAAGACCACCCCGAGGAGGTAGGGGAGGCTCCCGGGGTTCGTGACCCAGCCCCAGAGGGAGAAGCTCAGGTTCGCGAGGTCGACCCCGGCGCCGCTCACGACCGCCGACAGAACGACCAGGACCGCGACCGCGATCCCGAGGGTGGCGAGCCCGAACAGTTGGTAGAGACGCTTCTCGGAGATCCGGCCGCCCTTCAGGAGGAGTTCGGCGAACGTGATCGAGGCGTTCCGAAGGACGAAGAGGATCAGGAAGACGAGGATGAGCCCGGCGAGGATGTTCGCGAGCGGCCAGAGCATGCTCGGATACGCGAAGTCCCCGGTCACGACCCAGAACGCGGCGAACGTGCCGGTGACCTCCCAGATCGGCACCAGGTAGGGGAGCACCTTCGCCTTCGTCGCGTCGTACGCGACGAGCAGGAGGACCCCGCCCATCAGCTCCGAGACGAACAGCACGAAGAAGATCGAGAAGATCGCGAAATTGATCTCAAAGAGCCAGTTAATAGTTGACATCCTCGCCTCCCGCCGGGCCGGTGAGGTCGACCGCGATCGGCTTCCCGCGGAAGACGCGGTCCATGAACCAGAACGTGAACGGGACGAGGAAGGAGTACCCGATGATGATCACGACCCCCGGTCCCAGGAGGGCGTTGCTGTTGTTCGCGGCGTCCGCCACGCTGAGGGTATTGTAGACGATCCAGGGCTGGCGCCCGAGCTCGTCGACCATCCAACCGAGCTCCATCACGGTCGCGGTGAGCGCCGAGAACGCGAGGAAGAGATAGGCCAAGAGCGGCTTGTCGAACGGTCGCCTCTTCGCGAGCCAGAGGGCGCCGTAGACGAACACGAACAGTCCGAGAAGCGCACCGCCGATCAGCATCACATCGAACGCCTCATGGATGATGAGGGGAGGCCAGGTCGATTGGCTGAACTGGGACAGTCCGGGCATCATCTTCCCGCCCTCGAGGAACCCCTGGAGTCCGGGGATCTGAAGGCCGCCGACGATGCTCGTCCCCACGACCGTCCCGAAGAGCGTCATCGGGAGGTTCGTTCCGGGCGTCGGGTTGAGCTCGATCGCGGCGTACTTCTCGGGTTGATACTGCCACAGCCCGTCGATCTCGAGCGCGCCCGCGAGGATCGACATCACGACGAGAACGAGAGCGAGGGCGACCGTGAGCCGAAGGCCCGTGAGGAAGAGGGCCTTCTCGTCCGCGGTCGGGCTGCGGAGGTAGCGGTACGCGAAGAACCCGCCGATCAACATGACCCCCGTGAGGGGCACCGAACCGAGGACGTGGAAGACCTCGTAGCCGGTCGACGTGGTGAGGAACGGCGCCCACGGGTTCACGCCGGTGACGGAGTAGCTCGACCCGCTCGCGACGTACGCCCCGATGTCGAACCCGTTCGGGGTGTTCATCCACGCGTTCACCATGACGATGAGGACGGCGGACAGCAGGGTCCCGACCATGATCGGAACCGTGAGCGCCCAGCGGGTGTACGTTCCCTTGAACGTGTTCCCGTAGTAGACGTAGATCACGAGGAAGATCGTCTCGATGAAGAACGCGAAGATCTCGACGTAGAAGATCGCGATGACCCCCGTGCTCGAGACGAGCGTCATGAACCGGGGGAAGAGGTTGACGAGCTCGACCGCCATCACGATCCCGCTCGCCGTCCCGATGCCGAACGAGACGACGAACGGTCGGACGAGACGACGAACGAGTCCCCCGTAGTACTTGTTCTTCGTCCGGGCGAGGAGGAACTCCGAGACGCAGATCAGGATCGACATCCCGATGCTGAGCGAGACCAAGAGGATGTGGGACCCGATGGTGAACGCGAACAGGAACCGGTCAAAGTCGACGATGCCGGACATGACAGCACCCTCGGCCGTTGGGGCGGCCAACGCCGCATAACGGGTCGGTCAACCCGAGTTCACTCCGACGGGCTTCTCCCCTGACGGGCCGGGGCTCTTAAGCTACTACGGTCCGTCGGACCTTATCCCCCTACGAGAGGGGACGAGCGTACGTTTAAATACGCATAGATACAGAATCACCCGGGCCATTTGGGGTGAACCGGGATGGCCTCAATCGGACGAAAGTATCGAACGATCTATCTGGTGACTGCCGCGCTGATGGTGGCGCTGGTGGGCGGCTACGCCCTCGCCGCAACCTCCCTCACGAACGGACCCAACCAGGGCTCGAACGTCACGACCTCTCCGACCTCGGCGTTCGCTCAGGGTACCGTCACGTCGGAACAGCTCGTGCTCATGACGAACGCCATGGTCGGCCTGGGAACCACGGGGACGAATCCGATCGCTGTCGGACTCGGGG
The DNA here is from genome assembly GCA_002495185.1 of Thermoplasmata archaeon UBA184. Taxonomy (GTDB): domain Archaea; phylum Thermoplasmatota; class Thermoplasmata; order Lutacidiplasmatales; family UBA184; genus Lutacidiplasma. The sequence continues at coordinate 102,511 of DAEB01000040.1, forward strand.
GAACCCCGACCGCGCTCACGGCCTGCGCCGCGTCTCCGTGCGCCGCGCAGAGCTTCCGACCCTTCAGCCAGAACGCGATCACGCCGACGCTTGCGGACTATGCGGAGCAGATCGTCCTCAGCGTCACCCAGCCGACCGCGGGGACCGGGGCCTCCGCCTTCGACTTCTCGATCACGATCTCGATCACCGTCGGCATCGTGACGAGCAACGTCGTCTACCAGGGGTACATTTCGACCGGCACGACCAGCGCAGGCTCGGCGATGACCATCCCGGTCTTCCTGTTCCTCGACTTCGGAACGACGACGGCACCCGTCGTCAACTCGCCGATCTCGATGGTCTTCAACCAGTGCTCGCTCGCGACCGCTTGCCCCTAGTAGTCGGGGCACCGTCACTCCGCATCGTAGAGCGTCCGCGAGAGGATAGCCAACCGATTCCTCGCACGGACGGGGCTTCCCGAAGGCCCCGTCCGCGCCCTCCTTCACGTCCACCGCGGGGACGCCCCGCGGTCGGGACCTCCCGGTAAGAAGAGCGACCATGCGGAAGGCGGTGGGGCTGCGGCATCTGCTCGGCCTGGCGCTGCTCCTTCTCCTGCTCGTGCTCCCCGCGCTCGCCTCGGGGGCGACCTCCGTCCGCGCCTTCCCGGCTTCGCCGTATCGTGCGGAGCGAATCGCACTTCCTTCGGCGCCCCCCCTCCGGGTCGGCGCGCACGCCCTGGTGCGCTTTGGTGTCGCTCCGGGATACGCGGCCGCCGGGGTCCAGGGGACTTCCCCCGGCCTTCAGGGAACGACCGTCGTCCTCGCCGCCTGTGCGAGGGCGTGCACGGACAGCTACCGCCCCGCGTCCAGCCCGGCCATCGCCGCCGGGCACTTCGCCGAACGGATCGTCTTCGCGGTCACCCAGCCGGCGCGCACGGGCACGGCAGTCGGATTCGACGTGGATATCGGCGTCTATACCGCGACCGGGTGGGTGTTCGGGGTCGGGTACTTCTCGACCGGGCTTTCCACGGCGGCCGCCGCGTCGACCATCACGCTGCGGGTCTTCGTCGACCTCGGGGCCTTGCGCCCGGTCGTGACCGCGGTGGAGGTCACGGTGAACACCTGCAACTCGACGACGGCATGTCCATAATGGAGGACCCCCCATCTCTCCGGCGGCGATGGTAGCGGCACACTCCCACCCCTCCGCGGCCGCCGGCGCGGCGGTCTTGGACCGGCCGACGACGGAGACGTGGGGCGAGAGGGTCTACGCATCGCTTCCCTTGTTCATCGTCGGTGCGGCGTTTCTCGCCGTTACCCTCGACCTCTACTTTTCGGGAGCCTCCCCGGGGGTAGGACGGAACGGAGGCATCGATCTCGAGCCGTGGGCCCTCTTCCTCGCGCTCGCGATCACGGGTCTCGCTGCCGGGACGTTCGCGCTTCTCATCGAGGACGATGAGTCGTCGACGGTCGCGACCCCTCCGCCGACCTCGGTGCCGGAATCCCCACCCGTCGAGGTCGCGGAGTGGGACGAGTCGACGCTCGAGCCCGAGGAGGCCGTCCCCGTTCGCCCCCGCATCTGGGAACGATATCCAGACGTCTCCCCTACTGCGGCTTCTGCCACGGACGGCCGAGACCCAGTCCTCGACCAGATTGACGAGATCCAGGACTCCCTCCGCCGGAAGACCGGCCCCTCTCGCTCGACCTGAGCGATTGGGTGGCCGGCCGAAGGGACCGCACGAGCGCTTCGCCCGTGGGGACGAGCTATAGGGGCCGCCGGGTGAGGGTGGGGAGTGCCGGCCCACCGAAACGACCCTATCCTGCCGGACTCCGTCGTTCCGGTTCTTGGAGTGGGTGTTGATTCGACCGTGAGCGCGCCGTGACGCTGACCGCCGACCTCCTCGTGGCGGCGGCCTTCGCCTTTGCGTTCAGCATCGGAGCCCACTACACGGGAGCGTGCATGGGCATGCCGTACGCCGCCGGCGCGATCCGCCCGTGGAACGCGCTCCTCTTGATGGCCCCGCTTGCGTTCCTCGGGGCGGCGTTCGCGAGCGGCAACGTCGAGACGACCGTCGGTCACGGCATCCTCGGGGGAGGGACCGTCGCCCTCGGGGTGGCGCTCGCGATCATCGTGGCCGCGCTCGCGCTGACGAGCGCGTACAATTTCGTGACGATCCCCACGTCGACGATCCAGATCCTCGTCTTCGCGACCGTGGGCGGTGGCCTCGCGGCGGGGATCCCGGTCCACTGGGGCACGATCGTCTCCTTGGTCGCCCTCTGGGCGACGGCTCCGTTCGCCGCCTTTGGCCTCGGGTTCGTTCTCGTGCGGGTCGCCGATCGTCTCCGACCGGTCTCCCCGACCCGGGGCGCGCTCGCCCGCGGCGCGGTCCTCGGCCTCGTCGGCGTCGGCTCGGCCGCGTCGTTCGCGATGGGAGCGAACGACGTGTCGAACGCCACTGGGGCGCTCATCATGACCGGCCTCTTCTCCCTGTTCGTCGCCGGGGTCTTCGGGGGCCTCGGGATCGCCCTGGGCGTCCTCACGTGGGGCCGTCCGCTTCTCCAGCGGGTCGCCTTCGACCTGGTCGAGCTCGACCCGAGGATGGCGACGGCGTCCCAGCTCGCCCAGTCGATCGTGATCCTCGCCTCGGTCGGCTACGGCTTCTTCACCTCGATGAACCAAGCGCTCGTCGGCGCCATGATCGGGGCGGGGCTGGCCCGCCGGCGCTCCGCGGTCCTCTGGAAGCCGATCCGCAGCATCCTCCTCGGTTGGGGCGTGGGGCCCGCATCGGGGATTGCCCTCGGCTTCGGGCTCGTCTGGGCGCTCGCCCAGGCCCACCTCCTTTGACCGGGACCGCTCAGGGAACGAGGCTAGTTACCCGGCCGCCCCCACGGCTTTAAGTAACCAAAGGTAATTGAATAGAATGAGGTAACAAAAGTGGCGGAGGTCGCACGTTCCATCGCTCATCGCTTTCCCGGAGTCCCGACCCTCGAGGGGGCCGGCGTCAGGCTCCGGCGGTCGTTCTCGAACAACGAGGTCCCTCTCTTCGACCCGTTCCTCCTGTTGGACCGGTTCGGCTCGTCGAACCCGGAGGATTACATGGCCGGCTTTCCCTGGCATCCCCACCGCGGGATCGAGACCGTCACGTACGTCCTCGACGGCGAGGTCGAGCACGGGGACACGCTCGGCAATGCGGGCGTCATCGGCGCGGGCGACGTCCAGTGGATGAACTCGGGAAGCGGCATCATCCACCAGGAGATGCCGAAGCGCACGGTCGGGACGATGTCCGGTTTCCAGCTGTGGGTCAATCTTCCCGCGAAGGAGAAGATGTCCGTCCCGGCCTACCGCGGACTGACGAGGGCCGACTTTCCCGAGGTCACGACCGACGACGGGACCCGGGTGAGAGTCGTCGCCGGCCTCTACGGCGGGAGCGAGGGACCCGTGAAGGGAATCCCGGTCGACCCGACGTACCTCGATGTCACCGTCCCCGCCGGTCGCTCGTTCCAATTCGATGCGCCCCCGGGCTACACCGCCTTCGCGCACTCCATCCTCGGGAACGTCCGGTTCGACGGGACAGATACGGACCCCGTAGTCGCCGGGGAGACCGCGCTCTTCGGGCCGGGGGGGCCGGTGCGCGCGACCGCGGTCGACGCGGACGCTCGATTCCTCCTCGTGTCGGGCCGACCGCTCCACGAGCCGGTCGCCTGGTACGGGCCGATCGTGATGAACACGCAGGCGCAGCTCCTCGATGCCGTACGCCAGCTCCGCCACGGGGACTTTCTCCAGCACCAGCGACCGATCGTCGAAGAGTGAGGACCCGGACCCGTCCCGGTCGTAGCACTTTTTGAAAAGACGACATAACCGTTAAGAACGCCCGCCGGTAGCGTCGAGCATGGGCGGGGCGCCCCCGTCTCCTCTCGCGAACCCGGGTCCATCGGTGACCCCCGGTCGTCACGTTCTGACCCGGGCCGAACGGCTCGCGATCGTCGGGGTTTACGCCGCGATCGCCACGGCGACGACGGGCGGATTTCTCCTGCTCCTCCTCGTCGCGCGCTCATACGCGCTCTTCCTCCCGCTCGGGGTCCTCTCCTACACGCTCGGGCTTCGCCACGGGGTGGACGCCGACCACATCTCGGCGATCGACAACACCACGCGGAAGCTGCTCCAGCAGGAGCAGCGCCCGCTCACGGTCGGGACGTGGTTCTCGCTGGGGCACTCGACGATCGTGGTCGGAATGATCGTCGCCCTCGTGGTGGCGTTCGATGCGGTCAACTCGACCTACGGGACGTTCGCGTCCGTCGGGTCGGTCCTCGGGACGGTCATCTCGGGCGCGTTCCTCTGGATCATCGGCCTCATCAACCTCGTCATCGTCTTCGAGATCTACCGGATCTTCCAGGGGCTGCGCGCCGGACGCCTCTCGGAGGAGGCCCTCGAGGAGCAGCTCAACAAGCGCGGCTTCATGAACCGCTACTTCGGGCGGCTCTTCCGGGTCGTCCGCCGACCCTGGCAGATGTACCCGGTCGGGGTCCTGTTCGGGCTGGGCTTCGACACGGCCTCGGAGGTGACCGTCATCGCCCTCACGCTCGGGCTCTCGACGGGCCTCGCCCCGGTCCCGCTCTGGACGGCCCTTCTGATGCCGTTCCTGTTCACGTGCGGCATGGTCGCGGTCGACACGACCGACGGGATCGCCATGCGCTACGCCTACGGCTGGGCGTTCCTGAAGCCGATCCGGAAGATCTACTACAACCTCACGATCACGGTCATCTCGGTCCTGGTCGCCTTCGTGATCGGGGGGCTCGAAGTGCTCACCGTGCTCGCGCAGGAGCTCCGGCTCGGGGGTCCCTTCTGGGGAAGCCTCGCGTCGGTGAACGGGGAGACCGCCTGGCAGTACGTCGGGTTCGGCATCATCGCGCTCTTCGTCGGAACCTGGCTCATCGCCATGGCCCTCTACCGGTACCGACGGTACGAGGAGATTGGGTTCCCGCCGCTCGACCCGCCCTCCGGCCCCGAGCTCTCGTCGAACGCGCCCGGGGCGCCGCCGTGACGAGCCGCGTCGTTCGGGTCGGGGTCTCGCTCGAGCCCGACCTGCTCGGGCTCCTCGACTCGTGGGTTCGCGAGCGCAACAGCGCGAGCCGTTCGGACGCGATCCGCGCCCTGATCCGCACGGAGGTCTCCCACCGGACGCTCTCCGACCCCGACTCGGACGCCCTCGGAGTGGTGGCGCTGCTCTACCGTCACGATACTCCGAACGTGCTCCGACGGCTGACCGCCGCGGAGCATCGCTGGGGAGAGCACGTCCGCTCGACCACCCACGTCCACCTCGAGGGGGATGCCTGCGCCGAGGTCGTCCTTCTTACCGGGCGCCGACGGGAGATCGAGCGCGCGGCCGAGGACCTCCGAGGCGTGAAAGGGGTTCGGGACGGCGGATGGCTCGTGACGGCACCGGCCGTGGCGGGAGGCCGGACCGGACATCATCATCCCCACGGCGGACGGCGGTGACCCGTCCGCGCCCCGAGGACCGGCTCGCCCGGGTCGTCCTCGACCAGTGCCTCGGCGTGCGTCGCGGCGAAAGCGTGACGGTCGAGACCTGGGACTACGCGCTGCCCTGGGCGCGGTCGTTCGTCCTCGAGGCGCGCCGACGAGGCTGCGAGCCGACCCTGGTCGTCGAGGACGAGGAGGCGTTCTTCCGCTCGCTCGCGCAGTCCGCGACCCGTTCGGTCCCCCGCGCGCCGTCTTCGGTCGCGTCGGCGAGCGACGCGTACATCTACTTTCCGGGGCCGAAGGAGTTCGCTCGCCTTCTCGGGCTCCCCGCCGACGAACTGGATGCCGTGGTCGGGAGGCACGGACCGGAATGGTGGCGGGCGGCGCGCCGGACCGGGGTGCGGGCGGCCCGGCTCGCCGTCGCGACCGCCACTCCGAGCGCGGCGAGCCNNGAGCCGGTTCGGCGTCGACCGGGAGGCGTGGGAGAGCGAGCTTCTCCGCGCGAGCCTCGTGCCGCCGGACCGGCTCGCGCGGGCGGCCTCGCTCCTCGCCCGAGGTCTCGAGCGAGCGCGGCGCCTCCGGGTCCGTCATCCGAACGGGACCGACCTCACTGTCGAGCTCCTTCGCGTCCCTCCCACCGTGGAGGACGGGCGGGTCGACCGGGCGGACCGGCGAGCGGGACGGCTGTGGACTCAGATCCCCGCGGGGGTGGTCGCCGCACCGCTCGTCGCCGGGGTCGCCGACGGAGTCTTCGAATCGAACCGGGAGGCGTACGACCGCTTCGCAGACCCCGCGGTCACCGTCGGGGCCCGGTTCACGTTCCGGGACGGCCGACTGTCGGAGTACTCGTTCGACCGGGGCGGCAGCATGTTCGCGCGCGCTTACGCGCGCGGGGGACGAGGTCGGGAGCTTCCCGGCGCCGTCACGTTCGGGGTCAATCCGGCGGTCGTTCGCGCCCCGGAGGCGGAGGAGGTCGCGGCCGGGTCGGTCGGGCTCCTCCTCGGGGGGAACCGCCCCCTCGGCGGGCGGAACCTCTCCCGGTTCCGGTTCCTCGCGACTCTCGCGGGCGCCGACGTCGATCTGGACGACGAGCCGTTCCTGGTCGAGGGCATTCCGGTCGCCCGCTAGGGCGGTCGATCGATCCGCCGGGCGATCTCCTCGAGAAGCGCACCCGCCGCTTCGAGATGACGGGCCGAGACCTGCTCGACGTTCACTCCGACGGGGACCGAGAGGTTCTCCCGCTTCGCCATCGACCGGACCTCCTCCCAGACACGGACCGCGATCTCGACGCTCCGACGAATCGCTCCTCCCTCCTCTCCCTCGAGGATCGCCCGCTCGGCCGGTTCGGGGAGGTCCGCTCCGAGCCACCGGACGAACTCGGCGTCCTCGTCGTCGGCGATCGGGGCGACGCTCAGGAGGACGGCGCCGGGCGGGAGCGACGCCTGCCGACAGAGGAGGTCGTAGCGCAGGAGGACCTCCCCGATCGACTGGGCATCGAAGAGAAGCTGGGTCGTGAAGAAGGAGGCCCCTGCGCGTGTCTTCGCGAGCATTCGGTGCGCTTCCCCGGCCCGCTGGGGGATCGCGACCGTCCCGACCGATCCACCGGCCTCGGCGAACGTCGCCCGACAGAGGCGGACCGCCTCGACGACCGGGGGTCCCGGGTACGGAATGTACCGGCTGCTGCCCCCTACGAAGACGACACGACGGACCCCGCGCGCGACCGTCTCGCGCGACCATCGCTCGACCGCGGAGATGTCCGGAAGGTAGGCGACCACCTTGTTCACAATCGCTTCGCGGCCGGTGCGCTCAGAGAGCGTCCGGGCGAACGTCCGAGGGTCGGCGGAACGGTAATGCGGTTGACCCTCGTGGTTCTCGTCGACCAGCTCGGGGATGTCGAGCGCGTCGACTCGCGGGACCGCCTCGACGATTCGCGCCACCGCCGTCATTCTCTCCTCGACGCGAGGGGCCGGGGTCCGGGCCGGCGGGGGAACCGGCTCGAAGAAGAGCGGGGACTCGCGGAGTGCCTCCGAGAGGGGTCGGGCCATCGACGAAGAACCGCCGAACCTCCCGGGGGATGGAACGGGATAAATCGTTTCGTCCCCCCGCGGAGAGACGCTGGGAAGTGCCACCGGGGGTCGGGAACGGCCGCCCTCCCGCCGCTCCGGCCCGCGGGCGGGGGCGAGCCTTCTTATCCCTCGGGCCGTCGAGCGGGTCGATGTCGGCCGCGATCGAGGTCTCGGGCCTCGTCAAGCGCTACGGGAACCTGGCGGCCGTCGACGGGATCGACTTCNNTCCTCGGGCCGAACGGCGCGGGGAAGACGACCACGACCGAGATCCTCGAGGGGCTTCGGAAGCGGACCTCGGGCGAGGTCGAGGTGCTCGGCCTCGACCCCTGGAACCAGGGGGACGCGCTCCACCGCCGGATCGGAGTGATCCCGCAGGACTTCCGGTTCTTCGAGAAGATCACTCCCAAGGAGGCGATCGAGTACTACCGAACTCTCTTCCACACCCACGTTGACCCGGTCGACCTCCTTCGGAAGGTCGAGCTCTCCGACAAGCTCAACGCCCGGTACGACACGCTGTCGGGCGGCCAGAAACAGAAGCTCGGGCTGGCCCTCGCCCTGACGAACGACCCCGAGATCTGCTTTCTGGACGAGCCGACCACCGGGCTCGACCCGCACGCCCGTCGGGCGATCTGGGAGGTCATCCGAGCTCTGAAGAAGGAGGGTCGGACGGTCTTCCTGACGACCCATTACCTCGAGGAGGCAGAGCTGCTCGCCGACCGGGTCGCGATTATCCACAACGGCCGGATCATCGCCGCCGGTAGCCCGCTCGAGATCATTCAGGAGCACGGCCAGCCGGCCCGGATGACCGTCGAGGGGAGCCCCGCTCTCGCCGCCTACCTCCGGATGAACCTCGGCTCCGCCGCGGTCGAGGAGGACGGAAAGGTCTCTGTGACCCTCCGCGACAAGGGGGACGCGCTCAAGATCCTGACCGCGATCGAGGAGAGCGGGCTCCCCTGGACGAGCTTCACCACCACTCACGATACGCTCGAGGACGTCTTCGTCCGCCTGGTCGGCCAGATGGACGAGGGAGCGCTGAAGTCGGAGGGGGCGAAACCGTGAAGCTCAGTCACGTCGGGGCGGACTTCCGGATCGTCGCGCGGACGTACTTCCGCAACCCCGTCGCGCTGTTCTTCACGCTCTTCTTCCCGATCATCCTCATCGGGATGTTCGGGCTGATCTTCTCGACCGTCGGCTCGGGAACGGTCACCCTCGAGGTGGTCAACGAGGACCACAACCCGAACGGGGTCGGCTACACGAACGTCAGCGTCGCGTTCCTCGACGCGCTCAACAAGACCTCGGTCATCACCGTCCAGCTAGTCTCGGTCAGTCCGCAGAACTTCTCGACGTACTTAGGACAGAACGACCAGACGGCGGGCCTCGTGATCCCGAGCGGGTTCCAGAACGACTACCTCCACCACACGCCGGTGAACCTTACCGTCTACACGAACCCCGAGGCCGCTGCGGCCGAGGGGACGGTGCTCGGGGCGGTCGGGGGGGTCGCGAACGGGTTCAACCTGAAGGCCGCCTGCAACGGAGGGAGCTGCGCTCCCGTGATCGGCTTCACGAGCCTCAACGTGGGAAGCCAGGTCTACAAGTACATCGACTACCTGATCCCGGGGCTCATCGGGTTCGCAATCCTGACAAGCCCGATGTTCTCGATGGTCGACATCGCCTCGTCGTACCGCAAGGACGGGATCTTCCGAGAGCTCTCCCTCACGCCCCTCACGCGCTCCGAGTGGCTCACCTCGCGGGTGCTCTGGTACGTCATGATGACGTTCGTCACCGCGGCGATCATGATCGGGACGGGCGTCTTTCTCTTCAACGCCCACGTCACGCTCACCCTCGGCTTGGTGCCGTTCCTCATCGTCGGGCCGTTCTTCTTCGTCTCGCTCGGAATGCTCGCGGGGTCGGTCGCGAAGACTCCCGAGAGCGCGGCACTGATCGGGAACGTCATCACCTTCCCGATGATGTTCCTCTCGGGGACGTTCTTCCAGGTCTCGTCCATGCCCCCGGGCCTGCAGGAGTTCGCCCACATCCTCCCGCTCTACTACATCATCGACGGGATGAACCAAGTGATGCTCTTCACGAACATCTCGCGGGCCGCGTTCGACCTCGTCGTGATCCTCGTCGGATCGATTATCGTCTTCCTGCTCGCGATCCGCCTGTTCAAGTGGAGGGACGAATGAGCTCGGGAAACCCCCCGCCACCGGTCGACGCGGCCGTCTTTCGCACGCTGATGGGACGCTGGTCGACGGGAGTCTCCGTCGTCACGGCACGGGACGGCCCGCTCGACGCCGGCCTCACCGTCAACGCGTTCCTCTCGGTCTCGCTCACGCCCCCGTCCGTCCTCGTGAGCCTGACCCGGGACGCGGACACGACCCCGGTCATCGAGCGCACCGGCCTCTTCGCCGTCAACTTCCTCGCTGCCGACCAGCGCCCGCTGAGCGAACGGTTCGCGCGTCAGGTTCCTTCGGCCGAGAAGTTCGCGGGCCTTTCCTTCCACCGCGGGAGCACCGGGGTCGCGCTCGTGGATGGGACCCTCGGTTCGGTCGAGTGCCGGGTCGCGCAGCGGGTGCCGACCTACGACCACATCCTCCTCGTCGGGGAGGTGGTGCACGAGGAGCTCGGCCGGGACGCTCCTCCGCTCCTATTCTTCCGGTCGGCCTACGCGGACGCCGAGGGTTCCGACCGACTTCATCTGGGAACGCGCGAGAAACGCTAGTCGCTGGGCCTTTAACCTCCCCGGGAACTGGTTCACGGACGATGATGAGGAGCGACGAACGCCGGTCGGTCCGGCTCGCGATCGTGGGGAGCGGCCCCGCCGGCCTCACCGCGGCCTTGTACGCGGCGCGCGCCGAACTGAAGCCGCTCGTGATCGCCGGGGTCCCCGCCGGGGGGCAGCTCCTGATCACGACCGACGTCGAGAACTACCCCGGCTTCCCCGAAGGGATCCAGGGGCCGGAGCTCGTCGAGCGGATGCGTCGCCAGGCCGAACGGTTCGGGGCGGAGTTCCTCGACGACAACCTCTCCCACCTTGAAGTGGCGCGGCGACCGTTCGCGCTGCGGACGGGCGCGCACGGGACCGTGCACGCAGACGCGGTCATCGTCGCCACCGGGGCGAACGCTCGCTGGCTCGACCTCCCCTCCGAGGTGCGTCTCAAAGGGCACGGCGTATCGGCGTGCGCAACGTGCGACGGGTTCTTCTTCAAAGGGAAGGAGCTCGCCGTGGTCGGCGGTGGCGACACCGCGATGGAGGAGGCGCTCTTCCTCACGAACTTCGCGACCCATGTCACGGTCCTTCACCGGCGGGACGAGTTCCGCGCGAGCCCGATCATGCTCGACCGGGCCCGGAGTCACCCGAAGATCTCGTTCCTCACGAACGCGGTGGTGGACGAGGTGCTCGGGACGTCGGCGGTCGAGGGGCTCCGGGTTCGGAACGTTCGGAGCGGCGAGGTCGCGCTCCTCAAGGTCGGGGGCCTCTTCGTCGCGATCGGCCATGTTCCGGCGACCGAGGTGTTCCGCGGGGTGCTCGCCCTCGACCGGGACGGGTACCTCGAGGTCCACGACCATACCCGGACGAGCGTCGAGGGGATCTTCGCCGCCGGGGACGTCCACGACCGTCACTACCGCCAGGCGGTGACCGCCGCCGGCGACGGGTGCCGCGCCGCGATCGACGCGGCCCGCTGGCTCTCGGAGCACGAGCGACCCACCACCTCCGCGCTCGCGGCGGCGTCGCCGAAGGTCGTCTCGGCGGGACCCCGATCTCCACCGGGATAGCCTTTAATATCGCCCCTCCCGGTGCACGCGAGGGTCGGCCGATGCCGAGCAAGAAGCATCTTCACATCGAGTCGTCGGGCCAGCTCTGCATCTACTGCGGAGCGTGCGTCGGGATCTGCCCGCTCAACTGCATCTACCTTGACGAGACCCGGATCACCTTCGACGAGAAGGTCTGCACGCGCTGCGAGGTCTGCGTGAAGGCCTGTCCGGTCGGGGCGATCGAGATCGGCTAGACCCGGAGGGAGGAGAACCCAACCATGACGGCGGACCTCACCACGGACGTGCTCGTGGTCGGCGCCGGACCCGCCGGTAGCATGACGGCGAAGTGGGCCGCGAAGCACGGCGCGAAGGTCCTGATGATCGAGAAGCGCCAGGAGATCGGCTCGCCCGTTCGCTGCGGGGAGGGGATGAGCAAGGCGTGGCTCTCCGACGTTGGGATCACTCCGGGACGCTGGATCAACCTGGAGGTCGAGGGCGCGCGGATCTACTCGCCGAGCGAGAAGGTCTTCGAGATCAACGAGAAGCACGCGGGGAACGAGGTCGGCTACGTCGTCGAGCGGGACGAGTTCGATAAGCAGCTTGCGATCGACGCCGCGAACGCCGGCGTCGACGTCGTCCTCAAGACGGCCGCGACGAGCGTCCTCAAGGAGAACGGGCGGGTCGTCGGCGTCAAGGCGAAGCGCTTCGGAGAGCCGTTCGAGATCCGCGCGACGGTGACGATCGCCGCGGACGGGTTCGAGAGCCAGGTCGGCCGCTGGGCCGGGATCTCGACGAACATCGCGATGCGCGACATGGATACCTGCCTCCAGTACCGCATGACGAACGTCGACTGCGACGTCCGCTACTGCGATTTCTTCCTCGGCAAGGTCGCCCCCGGAGGATACGTCTGGGTCTTCCCGAAGGGAGAGGGGCTCGCGAACGTCGGGATCGGGGTCCAGGTGAGCCAGGTGAAGGCGATGGCCGACGCCCGGAACTACCTCGACCGGTGGATCGAGCACCATCCCGGTTATGCGAAGGGCAAGAAGATCGACATGGTCGGCGGCGGCGTCTCGATCTCGGCGCCGCTCAAGCAGACGGTCGGGGACGGCATCATGCTCGTCGGCGACGCGGCCCGGATGATCGACCCGCTCACGGGGGGCGGGATCGCGAACGGCTGCATCGCGGGGAAGATCTGCGGCGAGGTCGCCGCCGAGGCGGTCCATGCCGGGACCCCGACGAAGGAGTTCTTCCAGAAGTACGAGGTCGGCTGGCGCGCGGTCCTCGAGGAGAAGCTCTACCGCAACTGGCTCGCGAAGGAGAAGCTCGTCCAGCTGAGCGACGAGACGTTCGACAAGGTGATCGATGCACTCCAGGGCGTTCGGCTGGAGAAGCTGAGCGTCCACAACATCCTGAAGGCGGTCAACGAGAAGTACCCCGAGGTGACGAAGGAGTTCGAGGCGTTCCTGTAAGCCTCCCTCGTTGATTCCTTCCGTCCTTCGCACGCTCTCTCGAACAATCTATGCCCGGCCGTCCGAACAAACCGCCCGACATCGAGGCTCCTCCCCCGTCGCTCGCCCCGATTCCGGAACCTCCCGAGAGAAAGGCGCTCCGCCGTCTGGTGCCGACGCACGTCGCGCTCCTGCTCGAGATCTGGAAGGGCGCCCCGAGCCCGGACCTCACGGGACCGTTCGGGAAGGCCGAGGCGTCGTTCTCGGCGGGAGACTACGCGGCGGCGCTCGCCGCGCTCGACCTGCTCAGCGTCCGGTTCGCCGAGCCCCGATGGCCGACGCTTCCCGAGCCGTTCCGTCTGCTCCGGGTCCCGATCCCGACTCCCGTTCCCCCGCACTGGGACCCCGACCACTCCCTCCCGATCGCCGAGAAGGACGCGAAGAAGGCCCGGAAGACGGCGGAGGAACTGCTCGTCCTCGCCCGGGGGTGCGTCGCGTGGGCGAGCGCCCACGGCGTCGAAGCCCAGGACCTCACGCCCCGGGTCGAAACGGCGGCGGCGCGTCTCACCGACCCCTCGGGGCTCGCCCCGTTCTACGAGGAGGTCGACGCCCTCTGGGTCGACCTGCGCGGCCGTCTCCCGGCCGTGAGGGCGGCGAAGACCCCGGCCTCGGCGGGGCCGGTCGCCGAGGGCGAGGAACCCTCGTAGGGAACGACGCGTGAGCGAAGAGGCGCCGACGGGCGCTCGCCGACGGGTCCGTCGTGGGGAGGGAGCGGTGACCGAGTGGCCGCGCGGCCTCGTCGACTACACGCCGTCCGGCCCGCCGGACGAGGCTCCTTCCCCCGACGAGGACCGGGACCTCAACCGGCTCCACCTGGCCGCGCGACTTCTCGGACATCTTCGGGCGCGCGGGCTCTCCACCGACCGGGCCGTCCGGCGACTCCGCGAGGCGGACCGGGCGCTCCGCTCGGGGGACCGAGCGAAGTGTACGCGGCTCGTCGAGGACGTGATCGCCGAGGCCGAGGGACTGCTCGGGGAGGACGCGGGGCCCCCGGGACCGGCTCCTTAAGGGCCGACGCGCCTCCCGACCGCTCGATGACGCCGCCTCGCTTCGGGACGTTCTCGATCGTGGCCTTCGAGCGAGAGACCGCGACGTGGGGGATCGCCGTGCAATCGAAGTTCATCGCCGTGGGGGCGGTCGTTCCGTTCGCCGAGGCCGGCGCGGGCGCGATCGCGACGCAGGCCCTCGCGAACACGACGTACGGGCCGAACGGCCTGGCGCTCCTCCGCCAGGGGGTCTCCGCGCCCGAGGTCGTCCGTCGTTTGACGGAAGCCGACTCGGGACGCGACGAACGTCAGCTGGGAGTCGTCGACGCCCAGGGAGGCTCCGCGTCGTTCACGGGCTCGAAGTGCATGGAGTGGGCGGGCCACGAGACGGGCGAGGGGTTCGCCTGTCAGGGGAACATCCTCTTCGGCCCCGGAGTCGTCCGGGCGATGGCGCGGACCTACGAGTCGACCGGTGGGGACATCCTCGACCGCCTCCTCGCGGCGCTCGCCGCCGGCCAGCGGGAGGGGGGCGACCGGCGGGGGATGCAGTCCGCCGCGCTCTACGCCGTGCGCAAGGGCGGGGGATACGAAGGTGGCAACGACCGCTGGGTCGACATCCGGGTCGACGAGCATCCCTCTCCGATCGAGGAGCTGAAGCGGATCTTCCAGGTGTACGACATGACGATGCTCACCCGGGAGGACCCGGCGACCCTCCTCACGATCGAGGGGGACGTCGCCCAAGGTCTCCAGCACGACCTCGGCGTGCTCGGCTACTACACCGGCCGGCTGACGGGGACCTGGGACCCGGTGAGCCAGGCGGCGTTCACGCGATTCCTCGGGGAGCACAACTTCGAGAACAAGGCGCGAACGGACGGCAAGGTCTGGCCGTCGATCGTGAACTACCTCAAGGAGCGAGCTCGCGCGGAGACCGAACGCAGAACCCACACGGCGCCGATCGTTCCGGGCGCGCTCAGCCGGGGGCCCGGCGCCCCGGACCCCGGGGGGAGCCCATCACGACCGCCGAAGAAGAAGGGGTCGGGGTCGAGCTGACGATCCGGCTCCGGGGAACGTTCCCGGACGCGGCGACCGCCCAGCGCGTGGTCGAGGCGGTGCGGGCCGACAACCCCTCGTTCGTCACGGTCGAGGCCGACGGTCGCGACATCGAGGTCCGTCTTTCGGCGAGCTCGGCGTCCAGCGCCCGGACGACGCTCGAGGACCTCCTCGCCTGCCTCCGGGCGGCCGAGCGGGCCCTATCGGAGCCGAGCGCGGACCCGAAGGTCGGCTAGATAAACGGACCGCCTTCTCGGTGCGGGATGGCCGACCCGAACTGGGGGCCGGTGCCCGGCGGACCTCGCCCGGCCCCCCTCGAACGGTACGCGCTCGGCGTCGTCATCACGGTCTTCGCGGTCGTCAGCCAGTACTTCGTGCCGTCGCTCGTCCCGGCGTCTCTCCTCCTCTACGGGAACCTGCTCGGTTCCGTCGCCATCGTCTACGGGGTCCCGATCGTGGCGTTCGCCCTCCTGGTCGGTGGGGCTCCCCTCCGCGATTGGGACCACCGGATGGGGCTCGCGGCGTGGCAGGGACTCCGGTTCTACGGCCTCCTGATGCTCCTTTCGCTGCTCGTCTTCCTCGCGCTGACCATCGTCTACGAGGTCCTCGACCCCGGCGCTCTCCAGGTCCTCCAGCAGCCGTCTCCGCCGCTCGAGCAGGCGGCGGGCAACCCCTGGTTCTGGGTCGGGTTCTCGTTCGTGGCCGGGGCAGCTGAGGAGGTAATCTTCCGGGGGTTCATCTTCGGCTACTGGAGGGACCGGCCGGGCAATTGGATCGGTCCGGCCCTCTGGACCAGCGCGGTGTTCGCCGGGGTCCACCTGTACTACGGGATCACCTATGGGGCCGCCTCCCCGCTCGTCTACCCTACCCTGTTCCTCCTGGGGTTCGCGTTCGCCGCGACGTACCGGTTCTCGGGAGGGAATCTGGTCGTACCGGCGGCGCTCCATGGCGCCCACGACGCGCTCGCGTTCTTCGAGCTCGTCTCGAAGGACCTCGCGCTCGTCTTGAGCTATCTCCTGATCTTCGTCGGGGCCGTGATCGCGCTCGTCGACTACCTCGGAGGGGATCCCGAGCCCTCCGCGCCGTTCGGACCCGCGAGCGGACGGGGAGGATGACCGGGGTCCCGAAAGCCTACGTCATCTCGTGGGAGATCAGCTCGATCCACACTCCGTCCGGACCTTCGTAGTAGGCGAGCGCGACCTTCCCGCGCCATCGGATCTCGTCGACGAGCTTCGCGCCGGCCGCGCGCAGTCTCCGACCAGCGGCCGCCATGTTCTGCACGCGGACTCCGAGGTGGTCGAGGCCCTCTCCGAGCGTGTACGGGGTCGCGTACTTCGACCCCTTGGGATACCAGTTCAGCTCCAGGTGCTGGTGCGATGCCCGGTCCTCGAGGAGGACCCAGACGCCGCCGTGCGGCATCCGCCCCCGGCTCTTCTCGACGAGCCCCAGGCCCTTCGTGTAGAACCGGAGCGATTTCGCGAGGTTCGTGACCCGGATCCCCGAGTAATCGAGGAACATGCGCTCGGGAGCGCGCGCCCGCTTTTACGGGTTTCAGCCCGCCGCGACCCCTCACCCGTCAGCATCAAGAACCGCATGCGGTGTCGCGCCCCGGATGACGACGCGCGACGACGAGATGCGGAGCCTGCTGACCCGCGCGCGAACGATCGCCGTGGTCGGGCTTTCCGACAAGCCCGAGCGGGACTCGAACGAGGTCGCGCGCTACCTCCAGTCGGTGGGGTACCGGATCGTCCCCGTGAACCCGATGCTCACCGAGGTCCTCGGCGAGCGGGCGTATCCATCGCTCGCGGCGGTCCCGGCGGACCTCCCGGTCGACATCGTCGATGTCTTTCGTCGGAGCGACCAGGTCCCCCCCGTCGTGGACGAGGCGATCGCGCGGCACGACCCGGTCGTCTGGATGCAGCTCGGGGTCCAGAACGCCGAAGCCGCCGCCCGGGCTCGCTCAGCGGGATTGACCGTCTTCGAGGACCTCTGCATCATGGTCCAGCACCGACGACTTCTTGGCCCGCACGCTTCTCGAGTCACCTAGGGTTTCCCATGTCGGCCACCGCTCGTCCGNNTCCCTCCCGCCCCTCGCTCCGGGCGAGACCCACGACACCGGCACGGTCCGACGGGATTCGGTCGCGGTCGAGCGATGGACCGTTCGCGGCGTCGCGAAGGTCACCGGCGACGTGCGGGTGAGCGACGGGGCCCTCGAGGGGACGGTCTCGCTCGGGGGTCGGCTCTCGGCCACGACGCTGCGCTACCAGGGGACCGTGGACGTGGCGGGTCCGGTCGACCTCCAAGGTCGGCTCTCGGGATCCGGGACGATCCGGGCCGGCTCCGCTCTGCACGCGCTCGAGACCGACCTTCGGGGGACGGTTCGCCTCCTCGGCCCCGTGGCGGTCGACCGCACGATGAAGGTCCGGGGAGTTCTCTCCGCGCCGTCGCTCACGGTCGGCGACCTCGACCTCGAAGGCGAGATGCACGCTCCCGGGCCGACCATCGCGGCCGTCCGCGTCGCGGCCCAGTTCTCGGGGGATTCGGAGCTCGGGGCCGTCCGGTCGCGCTCCGTCTCCCTGCGGGCCAAGATCCCGAACCTGGTCGAGAAGGTCCTCGGGCGACGGGTGACCGTGACGGTCGACCGCGTCGAGGCGGACCAGGTCGATCTCGAGGCGGTGGACGTGAAGTTCGTCCGCGCGCCCCAGATCACGCTCGGCCGCCACGCGCACGTGACGCAGTACGAAGGGACCATCGTGTCCCGGCACCCGACGAGCCGGGTCGGCTTCGAGTCGAGGAGCCCGCCCCCGTACGGGCTGTCACGGTAGCCGGACTCGGGCCGCTCGGCTTTATCTCTACCGGCTTCGTCGGCGCCTCCCATGCCGGCGGAGGAGGAGGCGAGCGGAGCGCCGTCGGCGCTCGCCGTGCAGAGCCGCGTCCTCTCGTACTGGGAGGAGACCGGCGTACCGGCCTCCGTCCTCGAAGGAACGGTGGGAGGTCCGACGTTCCGGTTCACCGAAGGGCCCCCGACCGCCAACGGCGCGCCCCATGTCGGTCACCTGATCGCGCGGATCCTGAAGGACGTCGAGCTGCGCTACCGTCGGATGCGCCGGGTCCACCTCGTGAGCCCGATGGCGGGATGGGACTGCCACGGCCTTCCGGTCGAGCTCGAGATCGAGAAGCGCCTCGGCCTGAAGTCGAAGAAGGAGATCGAGGCGTACGGCGTGGAGCGGTTCTGCGAGACGTGCCGGGCCAGCACCCTCGAAGTCGCGTCCGTCTGGCGAGAGATGAGCCGCCTGCTCGGCTACTGGCTCGACTACGACCACGCGTACCGGACGATGGACCCGCCGTACATCGAGAGCGTGTGGTGGTCCCTCAAGACCCTCTTCGACCACGGGCTGCTCGAGAAAGGTCACTACGTCCTTCCGTACTGTCCGCGGTGCGAGACCCCCCTCTCCTCCCACGAGGTCGCCCAGGGGTACCACGAAACGACCGACCCGTCCGTCACGCTTCGGTTCCCTCTCGAGGGCCCGGGCGAAGACCGCGTGCTCCTCGTCTGGACGACCACTCCCTGGACGCTCCCCGCGAACCTCCTCGTCGCCGTCCGGGAGGGGCTCGAGTACAGCGTCGTTCGGTCGAAGGACGGCGCCCGGTACGTCCTCGCCTCCGCCGCCGTCCCCCGCTACTTCCCGGCCGACGTCGAGGTCGTCGACCGGATCCCCGCGAGCGCGCTCGCCGGCCGGACCTACCAACCTCCGTTCGACACCCCGGGTCCGGGGCCGGGGCGGTACCGGGTCGTCCTCGCGGATTTCGTCGCCACCGACGAGGGTACGGGGGTCGTCCACATCGCGCCGAGCTTCGGCGTTGACGACCAGCGGCTCGGAGAGCGCGAGAAGGTCGGCGTCTTCGACCCCCTCGACAGCCGGGCGGCCTTCACGGACGCGGTCCCCCTGGTCCAGGGAAAGTCGTTCCGGGTCGCGAACCCGATCCTGCTCCGGGACCTCGAGGAGCGCGGCCGCCTCTTCCAGCTCGGCGAGGTGCGACACACCTACCCGTTCTGCTGGCGGTGCGACTC
>DAEB01000040.1:121472-170667 GCA_002495185.1 Thermoplasmata archaeon UBA184
CTCTCGCGCAGCCGCTACTGGGGGACCCCGCTCCCGATCTGGGTCTGCTCGACCGGCCACGCGACGTGCGTGGGAAGCTTCGCCGAGCTCGAGAAGATGGTCGGGAGCCCGCTCCCGACCCCGTTCGACCCCCATCGAGTGACCGTCGACCGACTGCTCGTCCCCTGTCCGACGTGCGGCGGCCCCGCGCGCCGGGAGCCGTACACGATCGATGCGTGGTACGACAGCGGCTCGGCCCCGTTCGCGCAGTTCCACTACCCGTTCGAGCCCGGCCCGTTCGACCCCGCCGAACCTCTCGACTACATCGCCGAGGGCCTCGACCAGACACGGGGATGGTTCTACTCGCTCCTCGTGATCGCGACCCTGCTCTTCGACCGGCCCGCCTACAAGGTCTGCCTCACGAACGGGCTCGTCCTCGACGAGGGAGGCCGGAAGATGTCGAAGTCGAAGGGGAACGCGCTCGAGCCCTTGTCGATGCTCGAGCGGTTCGGAGCGGACGCCGTCCGCTGGACGTTCCTCTCCTCCGACTTCACCGAGCCGATCCGGATCGGGGACACCACGATCCGGAAGACGAGCGCTCGGACGCTCGGCACCCTCGCGAACGTCGCCTCCTTCCACCTCGGCAACGCGCGCGCGGACGGGCTCGGTCCGGTCGAGGACCTCCCGAACCCGCCCGGGCTTCTCGACCGGTGGCTCCTCTCGCGGCTCGAGGGAACGCGCGCCGAGGTCGACCGCTCGCTCGCCGAGTACGACCTCGGCTCGGCCGCCAAGGAGGTCGCGGAGTTCGTCGACGACCTATCGACCTGGTACCTGCGTCGGTCACGTCCCCGGTTCTGGGCCGACGCCGAATCCCCCGACCGACGGGCGGCGCACGCGACCCTGTCGTACGTCTTTCACGGCCTCGCCCGCACGATCGCGCCGTTGCTGCCGTACACCGCCGAGTGGCTGCACCAGGAGGTCGGCGGTCACGGCTACCGCGAGCGCGACGCCTCCGTCCACCGGACCGAGTGGCCCGGATTCCTCGCCGAGCGCGACGAGGAGCTCGAGATGGCGATGGACGAGCTGCGGGCGCTCGTCGAGGTCGGACGCGAGCTCCGGCACCGGGCCGGCGTGAAGTCCCGGATCCCCCTCGCCGAGCTCGTCCTGTTCGGGGACCCCTGGCAGGCGCTCGCCGGTCTCGGCTCGGAAGGGGTCGACCTTCTCGCGGAGGAGCTCAACGTGAAGAAGGTGCGACGGGTCGACGCGAGCGAGCGCGCGAGCTTCTCGGACTCCGCGTGGGTCGTTCGGGAGGCGGAGGGCACGCCGCTCGCCGCTCTCCCGAGGGCACCGACCCCCGAGCTCGCGGAGGAGGGACTTGCCCGCGAGGTCGCCCGGCGGCTGCAGCAGACGCGGAAGGAGCTCGGGCTCCGCTACACGGAGAAGGTCGAGGTGACGGTCTCGGCGACCGGCGCGGTCTACCGCGCGCTCGATGCGCGACGGGACGCGCTCGCGAAGGAGCTGCTCGCCGAGCCGCTCGAGCTCACCGAGAGCCCGCTCCTGGAGGGCCCCGACGTCCGCGCGTGGGACCTCGATGGCCTCACGTTCTCCGCGCGCGTCGCGCGCCGTCCGTAGGCGCGAGCGGGTCGTTCGGGACGACCTCCCCGTTCGGGGAGAGCTCGTGGAAGATCTCGGCCTCGAACCGGCGGACGTGGACCCGGGGGTCCTTCCACGCGTCGGGAGGAAGACCGGCCTTCTCGCACGTCCCCTCGAGGAGCTCTCGGGCCGACCAGCCCTCCTCGGGCGCGACCTGGGGAAGCAGGAGGCCGCTCGAGCCGAACCCGTCCACGATCAGACCGTCCCGCCCCACCTTCACCGAACGCACCGCTTCCTCCGGAGTCGAGAAGCGGACCGGGACGGGGACCGTCAGCACGGAGACCTCGAGGGTGATCCGGGGGAGCTCGGCCGCGCGGACGGGCCGGAACCGGTAGTCCTCGAGCGCCGCGGAGACCGCCGCCCCGACGATCGCCGAGCGGAGCGGGAGGACGGGCATCGGGTAGCCGATGCATCCTCGGAGCGCTCCGTCGGGGTACCGTTTGAGCGTCACGAACGCTCCCTGTTGGTCCTCGAAGACCTTCGGGAGGGGGCCTCCGTCCTCGCTCGTCGCCGGCTCGGGGCCGGGGTTGGGCCCGAGAGCATTCTCGAGCGCGCGACGGGCGAGTCGAACGGCCTGCGCCCCCTCCTCGGCGGTCACCACGAGCGCGAAATCGCGACCCGGGCGGAAAGCCTCTTCGGGAGTATCGAGGGCGGACGCTTTATATCCGGGCTCGCGTGAGCGGCCTCCCCATGCCGTTCCCGGAAGCGGTCGAGCGCCTGCTCAACAAGAAGATCTGCATGAACTGCTCGGCCCGGAACCCGCCGAAGGCGGTCCAGTGCCGCCGGTGCGGCTACCATGGCCTCCGCGTGAAGTCCCGGGAGCGGTCGGGCAAGACGCAGTAGTCGTCGACTCCGACGATTTCCGTCGTCGGCCCGCGACGAGCGCGCCCCGGTTCTCGAAACGCGCGACAGAAGATTTAACCGGGTGTCCGTCCATTGGGTGTTTTCGTCGGCCGCGGGGCGAGCCATCGGCCCGCGTCCCGCGTCGATGACGGGCGATTCGGACCGGGACCCATCGCGCGACGAAGCCTCCGAGCTCGATGCAACGAAGGAAGAGAGCTCGGGGGCCTTTCCCCGGCCGTTCGAACCGCCGCTCGTGCGGGTGACGACCGACCGGCCGATCCGGTGTCGGTGCGGAACTCGCGTGGCCGCGGGCGGCGAGGTCTATTCCATTTCCACCCGCCGCGTGCTCGCCTGGGCCCTGCTTCACGACCAGCGATTCTGTTCGGCGCGATGCGCGCGAGCGCACTGTCTCGAACTGCTCGAGCAGCTCGACGCGGTCGATACGCCGGCGGCGCGAGCCACGGTGAGCGACCTTCACGAACTCACCCAGGAAGTCTCGTTCCTCTTTCATTCCCTCTAGGTCGGTGCACCCGGGGAGGGAGCCCCCCCCCCGCGTCCGGCGCGTAGCTACGGCGCAGCCCGCTGCTTTTCGCCGTTCGGGAGCGAGACCACCGCCAACCCCCGGTCCTCTCGCGCGAGCTCGAACCGCTTCTTCGCGAGGAACAGAAGGTTCCGAGTGCCGTCGCGCCAGCTCGACAGCTTCGGGGGGCCCCACCGTTCCCGGTACTGGATGGGAACCTCGAGGAACTTGAGACCGTGGACGATCGCCTCGATCTTGAGCTCCTCGCTGAACGCCATCCCGTCGGACGTGAGATGGAGCTTTCCGAGGATCTCCCGCGGGAAGACCCAGAACCCGCTCTGGCTGTCCTGGAGCCCGCCCGGAAGGTCCTTCACGTACCGGTGATACGCGACCCCCAGGAACAGGTTCAGGACCTGGTTCCCGACCCGATGCTCGGTCGTCATCGCCTTTCGGTCGAGGTACGCGAACCGGTCGCCCGTGAGGAAGTCGAGGTGCTCATCGAGGAGCTTCTTCACGAGGCCGGGGATCGTCTCCACCGGGTAGGTCGCGTCTCCGTCCGCGGTCGCGATGACCTCCCCGCGCGCGGCGGCAAAGCCCGTCTTGTACGCTCGGCCGTAGCCGGGTCGCCGCTCGATGAGCACCCGCGCGCCCTCCGCTTCGGCGATCGCGGCGGTGCCGTCCTCGGACGCCCCGTCCACGACGAGCACCTCCCAGTCGAGCGGGTTCCCCTGGAAGATCGTGGTGTTCGCCTCGAACTCGGCCGTCCAGAACAGCCGGAGGACGTGGGCGATCGACGCCGACTCGTTCAGCGTCGGGATGACGAGGGTCGCCTTCATCGTCGGAGAAGGCCCCAGCGACCGGGCTCTTAAAGTCCCTATGGACGTCCGACTCCCCACGAGCGCACACCGAGTCCGCGCCTCCCGCGCCCGGAGGTGGGGGAGCTTCCCGACCACCGCCGATGTCGGGGTCTGGGCCACCGGTGGGAACTCGGCCGAGCTTCTGGAAGCCCTCGGTCTCGGGCTCTTCGCCCTGATGACCGACCTGCGAAAGGTCCGGCCGAAGGAGGAGAGGGCGGTGAGCGCCTCCGGCGCCGACCCGACCGAGCTCGTGGTCAGCTTCCTTACCGAACTTCTGCTCCTCGAGCAGACCGACGGGTTCCTCGCGCGCGAGATCCGGGTCCGCCCGATCGGGGATCCTCCCACGGCTCTCGTCGCGAGCGTCTCGGGCGAGCGGTTCGACCCTGCCCGCCACAGCTCCCGGACCGAGGTGAAGGCCGTGACCTTCCACGACCTCGTCTTCGACCCGGCGAGCGGCCGGGCGCGAGTGATCGTCGATATCTAGCCGGGGGCCGGGGACGGGACCGGCCCGCGCTCAGGGCATCCGGTCGACGACCTCTCGGAGCGCCTGCCCGGGGGCGGGGAGCTTCCCGGCCCTTGAGAGGATCCGTTCGATCGCGGCGAACGTGACGAGAAGGTCCGGCCAGTCGGCGATCCCCATGTGGCCGATCCGGAAGATCTTGCCGGCGAGCGCGGCCTGCCCGCCCTGGAGCAGGATGTTGTACTGACGCTCGAGCACCTTGCGGAACTCGGGGTCGCCCATCCCGGGGGGATTCTTCACGGCGGTCACGGTGTCGGAGGCGTACCTCGGGTCCGGGAACAGCTCGAGCCCGAGCGCACGGACGGCCGCCCGGGACGCCTCCGCGAGACGGTGCGTCTTCTCGAGGCGGTGGTCGAGCCCCTCTTCCTTCAGGAGGAGGAGCGCTTCGCGGAGCGCGAGGAAGAGGGGGACGGCCGGCGTCCAGGGCGTGTCGTTCTTCTCGAGCGACTTGAGGTGCGCAGCGAGGTCGAGGTAGAACGTCCCGGGATGGAGCGCGGCGACCGCTCGGTCGGAGAGGTGGACGAGCGCGAGACCGGCGGGCGCGGCGAGGCCCTTCTGGCTCCCGGCCACGACCGCGTCGACGCCCCACTCCTCGATCGGGAGAGGAATCCCGGCGACCGCGCTGATCCCGTCGACGAGGAAGAGGGCCCCCGACGCCTTGACCGCGGGCGCGATCAGAGCGAGGTCGTTCGCAAGACCCACGCTCGTCTCGTTGTGGACGAGGCAGACCGCCTTCACGTCGCCCTTCGCGAGCTCGGCCTTCACCGCCACGGACGGGACCGCCTGGCCCCACGGCGCCGAGAGGGTGGTCACGTTCGTCGCGTACCGACGGACGATCGAGTTCGTCCGGTCACCGAAGTTGCCGTTCGTGAGGACGAGGGTCCGGCCGTCCTTCGGGACGAGCGAGGAGTACATCGCCTCGAGACCGGCGGTCCCGCTCCCGGTGATGATGACCTGGTGGCCCTTCGTGCCGAACAGGACGGGAAGGAGCTCCCGGATCTCGGTCACGATGCCGTGGAAGTAGTCACCGCGGTGGTTGAGGGAGGGCATCGACATCGCGCGGAGGACCCGCGGGTGGATCCGGACGGGGCCGGCGATGAGGAAGGTCGTGGTCTCGGGGTCGAACGTCATCGCGACCCTCCGGGGACCGGCACGAGCGCCGTGAGCGGTTCCCCCCGCAGGGCCCGAAGGACCTCGTCGACGGTGTCGGTCCCCGCCCTCGCCTGGGCCTCGTGGGTCGAGGCGCCCATGTGCGGGGTCGGGATCACGTTGGGATGCGCGAGCAGTTCTCGGTTCATCGGGGGTTCCACCTCGTAGACGTCGAGCGCGGCTCCGCCCAGGCGACCCGAGGAGAGGGCGGCGAGGAGGGCGGCCTCGTCCACGAGGGCGCCGCGTGCGACATTGACCAGGAACGCGCCCGGCTTCATCATCTCGAACGCCCGGGCGTTCAGGAGGTGGCGGTTCTCCTCGGTGGAGGCGGCGTGGACGCTCACGATGTCGGACCGCTGGAGGAGGTCGAAGAACGGGACCATCGTCGTCCGGTCGCCGGAGGCAGGGACGAACGGGTCGAACGCGAGGGTGGTCGCGTGGAACGGCTCCACGAGCTTCGCGACCTCGCGGGCGATCCGCCCGTAGCCGACGAAACCGACCGTCTTCCCCGCGAGCTCGTGGCCGTGGGTCCCCCGTTCCCACTTCCCCGAGCGGGTCGACGCGATCGATGACGAGAGCCCTCGAACGAGCAGGAGGTAGAACGTCAGGGCGAGCTCCGCCACGCTCTCGGTCGCGGCCGCCGGCGCGTTGACGACCCGGATCCCGCGGGCGGCGGTCGCGTTCAGGTCGACGTTGTCGACCCCGACGCCCGCGCGAGCGACGATCTCGAGGCGCGGAGCGCTCGCGAGAAGCTCCTTCGTCACCTTCGTCCGGCTGCGAACGATGAGACCCCAGGCGTCCGCGAGATGCTGGGGAAGGGACTTCGGGTCCCCGCTCGCGTCCACCACGCGGCACGGACCCTGACCGAGCCGGACGAGCGCCTCCCGGTCGATCGGGTCCGCGACGACGACCACTCGGTCGGTGGACATCGCCCCGGCGACCCGGACCGCGTTGAAAACCCTTTGCGTTCTCCCCGAGACTACCGCGTCTTCGGGACCGGCGTAGCGTCGAGCGCGGCGCGCACGACGTCCGCGCCACGAACGCCCCGGATCCACGGTTCGGGCTTGACGAGGATGCGGTGGGCGAGCGCCGGGAGGGCGAACCCCTTGATGTCGTCCGGCACGACGAAGTCCCGTCCTTCGATGAGCGCTCGGGCGCGCGAGAGCTTCTGGAGCGCGAGCGACCCTCGCGGCGACGACCCGACCTCGGCCCGGACGTCCCCCCGGGTCGCCCGGACGAGGGCGACGATGTAGTCGGTGAGCGTCGGGTCGAGGGCGATCTCCTCGACGGCGTGCTGCACCTCGAGGAAGGTCGGCGCGTCGACCACCTTCGGGACGACCGCGTTCTCCACCTTGCGAGACCGACGACGGTCGAGGATCATCCGCTCCTCCTCGGGCGTCGGATACCCGATCTTGAGGCGCAGGAGGAAGCGGTCGACCTGCGCCTCGGGAAGCGGGTAGGTCCCCTCGAGCTCGAGCGGGTTCTCGGTCGCGAGGACGAGGAACGGACGCAGGAGAGGGTAGGTCGACCGCTCGCTCGTCACCTGGTACTCCTGCATCGCTTCGAGGAGGGCCGACTGGACCTTCGGCGGCGCCCGGTTGATCTCGTCCGCGAGGAGGATGTTCGTGAAGATCGGGCCCCGACGGAACTCGAACCCGCCCTGCGTGGCGTTCAGCATCTCCCCGCCCGTGATGTCGTGGGGAAGGAGGTCGGCGGTGAACTGCACCCTCTGGAACTCGAGCCCGAGGGCGGAGGCGAACGACTTCGCGAGGAGCGTCTTCCCGAGTCCGGGAAGGTCCTCGAGGAGGATGTGGCCGTCCGCGACGAGCGCGGTGAGGACCTGCTCGACCGCGACGTCCCGACCGACGACCGCGACGTGGACGGCGTCGCGGATCTGGCCGGCGAGCGTCTGCACCTCGTCCGGCTTCATCCGACCTCCGCCGCGGGACGTTCGGTGGGGTATATGGAGAACTCCCGGGAGGCCGGGCGCCCGCCGGAACAGCCCCCGGGGACTGTTCCCCAGCCGTAACGACCTCCCTCACGGTAGGCGCACGCCCTCTCCGGGGTCTGACCCCGGCTGGGGGTATCGGACACCGGGGTTGTCCTCACGTCATCCTCGGCGGACGACCCGTCCGCGTTGAGTCGAGAGGGACCCTTCGTCGGTACCCGGGCGCAGCGGTGCCGCGCCGTACAGGGAACGACAACCGGCCCTATCAGGTTCACGCCTCCTCCCGGTCGAACAGGGCCGGGCGCCCGACGAGGATCGCCACGGCCGCGATCGCGAACACGAGGAGCGCGCCGGCCACGCCGATCGGAAGGGCGCCGGCCGGCAGGAAGAGAGCGCTCGACCAGGCGACCCCGAGCGCGAGCGACGGGATCGCGATCGTCGGGAACGCCCGGAGCGGCCCTCCCGCAGGTCGGGCCGGGTCATCCGCGAGCCAGACGAGGAACGCGACCCCGGCGAGCCCGGCGAAGAACTCGGTGCCGAAATCGACCGGGGCGAACGCGGCCTCGAGAAGAAGGGCGAGCAAGACCGGCACGGGGGCGTAGGGGGCGAGCTCGTCCCACGGTCCGGAGCGGAAGAGCATCGAGACGAGCGCGGCAGCCGGAGCGACGACGACGCCGGCGCCCCCCGGGAAGCCGGACAGGTATCCGAGGCCCGTGACCGTGAGGAGCAGGAGGGCCAGCGAGAACGGGCGCACCGGCTTTCGGGTGCCTCCCCGGGGGACCGCGTTCATCCGGCCCTCCGCGTCCTCGGTCGGCGTAGGAAGTCCACGAAGTTCCCGAGGGACCAGAACGTCTCCCAGTCGATCGCCGGAGCGTCCTCCCAGGCGCGAGCGATCCTCGCCCTTCGGATGAGGTGCAGAAGCCGCCCCGCGAGCTGTTCGTCCTCCGGCGAGAGCTGCGATCTCGCGGCGAGGAGCGGGAGGGGGGAGGGACTCACGACCACCACCGGATAGCCGCGACGGCGAAGGTACGGCGTGAGGTCGGACCACGTCTCATCGACCAGCGAGGACAGGATGATCGTCGTGATGCCTGGTAGGAAGTGTCGGCGGACCGCGACCGCGCATCGCTCCGGGGGCGCCGAGACCGACGCGAGACGGGCCTTCCGCACGGCGTCCTCGATCCGGACCCTCTGCGTTCGTCCGGTCGAGAGGGGGACCGCGTCCAGGAACTCCCCGAAGACGCCGAGTCCGACCCGCGCCTTCACCGCGAGGAACGATTCGCTGAGGCCGATCGCCGCCGCTCGGGCGATCGAGAAGAGATGCTCGTCCACTTCGGGTCCGAGTGGAGTGGGACGGGCGTCGAGGAGGATCAGGATGTCTCCCGTCTTCTCGAGCTCGTACTCGTTCGCGAGCGGTCGGCCGGCGCGCGCGCTCGCCCTCCAGTTGATCCGTCGGGGAGGGTCGTCCGGCCGAGCGGCCCGGATCCCATGGAACTCCCCGCTCTCCCCGACGCGGTGGGAACGGGTCTCCCCGGGGAGCGCGGTCGTGCGCTCGAGCCGGACGGTGCCGATCCGCAGGAGCTCGGGGGGGTAGCGGGTCACGACGATCGGCTCGGCGGTCGAGGTCGCCTCCCGCTCGACGACCCCGAGCGGGTCCTGCCAGACGACCGCGGGAACGCGGATATCGACGATCGTGGGTTCGGGCGCCCGCCAGTCCACGGCGAACCGGACCTCCGTCGGGGTCCACGTGAACATCGGCGGGGTTGCTCCGACCAGGCCCGACGGTCGGTCCACTTGCACCCGAAGGTCCCGGCCGTCGATCCCGGTCTCCGGTCGGACCACTCCGCGGAGCTGGACCTCGGCGCCGCCGCCCCCGACCGTCTCTTCGATCACCACGCTCGGCGGTCGCCGGGGAGCCTCGACCCCCGAGGCGATGGGAGCGAGCAGCAGCGGGAGCGCGAGAAAGAGCGGGACCGGGTTCCGGGTCACGACCGCCCAGAGCATCAACGCGACCGAGCTGAGCACGAGGAGCGGCGCGACCGGCCCCCACCGGAGGGGGTGCTTCGAACTCGCCCTCACGTTCGCTGCTCAATCTCCTGGAGGCGTCCGGCCAGGTACTCCCGGAACGCGTCGGGAGACATCGCCTCCAGGTGGTCGACCTCCTCCTGGGAGAGCGGGTGCACGTTCGGGTTCTCGGTCCGTCGGTCGAGGGCGTCCAGCAGGAGGACGAGCGCGAACCGGCCCCGGGCGCCGGCCCGGAGGGCGGAGCGTACCCCCGCGGGGTCGCCGATCGAGGAGGGGGGGATTCCGAGGGCCGGCCACCGGGTCCGCCCGCCGATGTCGACCAGGAGGAACGCCGCGGCCCCGACCGCGATGGCCGCGCACGGGATCGCGACCGAGAGGTCCGAGTTCGCGAGAATGGCGATGATGCTGAACAGGATCGCGACCGCGACGAGGAAGCCCCACGCGAGGCCCTTCATGAGGGAGACGCCCGACGGTCGAGGTCCTCGATCGTGGCCCGGACCGCGTCCTGGGCCCGGTCCCGGTCCCGGGAGCCCATCGGATGCAGCGAGTATCGCGCCTCCTCGAACAGCCGGGTGAGCGTCCGGGCAGCGGCCGGGCGCACCCCGAAGTGCTCCAGGTACTCGGTCCGGATCTCCTCCGGAGTCGCCGACTCCACGCTGCCGACCATCGGGCGGAGATGCTCGAGCATCTCCGAGTAAAGGGCCAGGATGACCGTCCTCGGGTCCTGCCCGAGATCGAGCTCCAAGGAGGCGCGCGAAAGGGCGGCGCGGACCTCGGGGTCCGCCCGCGGGGCCCCTTTGGCACGACGATGGGCCTCGATCTCGGCCCGTCGCTCGGCGAGGTACCGCCGGGTCTGGGGTACTCCGACCGCCACGGCCACGACCACGACGATCACGAGGAGCAGGAACGGAAGCCAAGCGGGCAGCGACGGAGCGACGAAGACGCTGCCGGCACCGCTCGGGAGGGGGCTCCCCGGGGGAGGCGGAGGCGTAGTCGGAGGCGGTGGCGTCACGTTCCCGGTGTCGTTCCCGACGTTCCCCCCGCCGCCGAGTCCGAGGAGACGCAGCAGGATCAGGAGGAGCGAAATCACGCCGATCGCGCCGAGCATGTAGACGAAGGTGCTGCTCGCGATCCCCCGTTGCCCCCGGGAGTCCAGGCGGATGATGATCCACACGATCAGGACGACGATCATCGTCCCGAGGACCAATGCCGCGAACACCCAGGAGGGGAGCGACACCTCCTGGACCGGTCCGGAGGAACTTCCCGGCGGGGAGTAGGTGCTCGGGGCGACGAGGATGCTCGCCGTCGCGCCGACCGCGATCGCGACCGCGAGGATGACGAGAAGGACCCACGAAACCCGGCTGGTCGGCGGCCCCGCCATGGACGCCTCCCCCGCCGGTGAGTATGCGGTCCGCGCCGCTTATAGGCTTCCGGCAGGAGGCGCCGCGCCCTCGGGAGAGGCTCGAGGCGCCGGCCCGAGGAGATAGAAGCTCCGCCGCTCGTGGCCGCTCGTGATGACCGCGAAGTCCTCGACCCGATAGCCGAGGTCGAATGCGGCCCGGAACGCGTCCCGGACCGCGTGGCGCCACGACCGCACGGTCTCGGGCTCGTGCTCCTGGACGGCCGCGAGGTCGAACGGGATCTCGAGATGAGCCAGCCCTCCCGATGGCTCGGCCACGGCGGTCGGCGTCCGGAGACCTTTCTCTCCGACCTCGGTCTCTACGATGGCAGTTGAGGAGTTCCAGCGAGCGAGGTCCTCGTCGGCCGTCGGGGTCTTCCCGCCGAGCCGCTCCTCGACCGCGGGGGCCGAGAGCTCCCAGCGCAGCCGGAGACGGTCGGTCTCCTGGCCGCGGTTGATCGTATCGGGCATCTGGCCGTAGTAGTGGATGTAGTACCGATCCGGCCGGCCTCCGAGCTGACGGACGTTGAGCCACGCGTTGCGGCTCTGAAGGGGGTCGAACGTCCAGCGGAGTTCGCTGAGCCCGAGCTTGAGGACCTCCTCCCGCTGGAACGTCTTCAGCCGGAACCCGACCCGGTGGTTCTGGTACTCCGGCCGGACCGCGGTGATGTGGGAGTAGTGGTAGAGCGTGGTCCCGTCCCAGCCGAGAAAGGAGAGCGCGAACCCGACGAGGTGGATGTCGGCGAACGCGCCGAGGACGAGCCCTCCGTTGTCCTGGATCGCCCTCTGGAGCGTCGTCGGGACCCCCTCGTCCCCCCAGACCGCCCGGTGGACCTCGAGGAGCTGCCGAAACTCCTCGGGCTTCTCGAGCTTGCGGAACCGGAAGCCCCGGACCTCGCTGCTGACCCCGGCCACGTCGCGGAGACCAGCTCTCCGTACTTAACCCGGCCGCGCGAGCCCCGCGTCCGTCTACCGGCGGACGCGCAGTTCGGCCCGCTTGTCCTCGTAGCGCTGCTCGTCCCGCGGGGTCAGGTCCCAGAGGAGGTCCTCGATCTCGGGGATGTTCCGCAAGAACTCGGCCTTGCTCTTGGTCAGCATCAGGTGCTCGAAGCGTCGGCGCGCGAGGAAGTACGAACCGACCATGTACATTCCGACCACGACGACGATCGGGCCGACGATGACGAAGAGAAGGTTGTAGTCGGTTCCCCCGGGCGGATGGGTGACGTTGTCGATCGAGGGGAACGGCGGGACGTTCTGGAGCGGCGTGTACGCTCCGGCCGCGAGGATCGTGAGAAGAACGCCGACCGCGAGGACGAAGACCGAGATCCCGGCCCGGTACGTCCGCATCCCGTACCGGAGCCGCTGGGTGAGCGGGGCCTTCTCGGGAGTCGACATCAGCTATTCCGGCGGCGGGAGGCGGCTCTCCTTAAGAGGCTAACCGGACCACCGCCGCTGGCGGGAGGCCCGAAGGAGGCTCACGCGTTCTCGCGGGGGGGCTTCTCGACCGGAGGGGCCTTCGAGGTCCTTCCGAACGGCAACGCGGCCTGCCGTACCAGTGGCTGGGGGCCGGCGGACGGTGGAGGGACCCTCGCGAGCGCGGGCCGAAGCCGGCGGTAGACGAGGACGGCACCGAGGAGTGCAACGAGCGCCCCGACGTAGCCGGTCGCTTCGCCTCCGAGGAATCCCACTCCGAGCAGGAAGAACCCCACCGTGCTGAACAGACCTCCCGCCACGGGCCCCCCGCCCGCCCGCTCCCTCGGGGAGTCGGACGGAAGGGAGAGGAATCCCCCGGCCACTTCGAGGGCGACGAGCGCCGCCGACTCGAGGAGGACGAGGCCGATTCCGTCGACCGTGATCGTCGGGCTGCTGAGATACTGGGCGACGATGGCGAGAGAGATGATCCCACCGATCGCCGAGCGGAACCCGAGCGCGTAGAACGGCCGAGCCGCCTCTCGCCCCCAGAACCGGGTCCGAAGGAGGGCCCACTGGGCGACCTCGTCCCCCACGACGAGGAGCGTGAGGAAGATCGCGGCGCCGATGAGCGCCCCGGCTCCCATCGCGACCTGGAACAGCACAAAGGCGACCGCCATCGGGACGCCGACAAAGAGGCCGGCGGTGTATGCGAAGAGCTCCTTCCGCTCGTCGAACAGCGTGACGGGCACTTGGGGTTCGGCATACCGGCCGACCTCGATGTAGAGGAACGCTCCCGAGAGCAGCACGCCGACCACGGCGCCGAGAGAGAGCGACGCGACGACCATCGCTAGTCCACCCGTCGGCCGGAGGCGAGGAACCCCGTGTGGCCCAGCATCTCGAACGCGGGGCGCGTCCCTCCCTCGCCCACATGGAGACCCCGCTCGAGCAGCTCCACGGCCCGCACCTCGTCATACCCGATCTCCCGAAGCGTCCGGACCGTCCGCTCGAGCTGGTTGTACGTCGGGGTGAACGTCGCGACGTACGCGCCGGGCGCGAGGGCCGACCGGGCCGCCGGGAGGACGGCCCACGGCTCGGGAAGGTCCAGCACGACGCTCGACAGGTCGTTCGCGTCGAACCCCTCGGCGACGACGTCCCGCCGGCGGAACGTCACCCGGTCCTCGAGGCCGGCCCGCCGGACGTTCGCCCGGGCGACCTCGAGGAAGTCGTCCCGCCGGTCGTACGACACGACGTGGCCCGCCGGCCCGACCGCGAAGGCGAGCGCGATCGTCAGGGCTCCGCTACCGGAGCCGGCCTCCGCGACGACGGCGCCGGGCCCGACGCCCGCGAGGAAGAGCAGCTGCATCGCGTCCTTCGCGGTGATGATCTGGGCCCCGCGGCGGACCGAGCCGAGAAGGTCCGAGAGCGAGGGTCGGAGGGCACGGTACGATTGACCGAGCCACACTACCGTGGCTCCGGGGACCTGGCCGAGCAGCTCGGTGAGGTCGAGGACCCCCTCTTCGCCCACCTTCTGGGGGCCGCGCGCGAGCCGGACGACGATCGGGGCCGCTCCGGCTCGCTTGAGCGCGACCGTCTGCCCCTCGGACCAGGGTTCGCTCATCGACACTCCCGGGACCACGACCTCCCTCGCGTAATAACCCGACGCTCCGCGGGACCGCTTTGTTATCTCGGCGCGTTTCCCTTCCGGGCCGTGGTCCAGTACTCGGACGACGACGTCATCGAGGCCCCCCGGGCGGTCGTCTGGAGGCTGCTTGACGAGCATCTCGACGACGCGAAGATCTCGACCATCCACCCCCTCATCCAGTCGCAGAAGACCGTCCTCCGTACGGAGGGAGAGGTCCAGCTCGACCGCGTGATCGACGTGGCGCGCAAGCCGCGGAAGTCCCACTGGAGGATCACCTTCGACCGGCCCGAGCGGTTTCGCTGGGAGGTGCTGGAGAGCGAGGGACCGTGGGCGAGCGGCTCGTATCTCGAACTCAAGTACGCGGAGCAGACGCCGAGGACGACCGCGGTGACGACGCGCGGGGCTCTCACCGTCCTTCGCCTTCCGCTCTTCGCCTCCCAGGAGCGGGCCGTCCGGACCGCGCTCAATGACCTTCGCACGGAGGACGTCTTCTATCTCCGCCGCTATCGGTACTGAGCGAGTCCGAGGGCAGCGACTTTAGATAGGACGAGCCTTGGCCCGTGGCGCTGCGGGCATAGTGTAGTTTGGACGTTTGAATAGACGTCCA
This sequence comes from Thermoplasmata archaeon UBA184, assembly GCA_002495185.1. Classification (GTDB taxonomy): domain Archaea; phylum Thermoplasmatota; class Thermoplasmata; order Lutacidiplasmatales; family UBA184; genus Lutacidiplasma. Next base: position 136,025 of record DAEB01000040.1, read on the forward strand.
TATACGTCATAGAGACTGCCCTATCCGACGCACACTCATTTGACTTCCTAGCACCCAGGGGGATGATTCCCCAGTAATCGCACTTCTGACTCTCGGTGGGATCGCCCGACTTCATCCGTCCCGAAGAGACTCAGCCGGCCTTCCAGGTCGCCCGCAATTCAGGCCGGTAGGTTCGAGACTCATTCGTGATCCGCGTCGGGGTGTAGAGGAATCTGCCAGCACTTGCACGGACTGTGCTCGAGAGACTTTGGTTGCACGCGATGGAAGTGCCCCGAGTCTTCCTCGAAAGGCCCCTTTCGATTTCAGAAGGCTTATCTCTCACGGCCTGATTCTTGGAAAGATGGTTGCCGCGGGCCGTCGCTTTGTGATTCTCGATCTTTCTATTTCCTCGCGAACCTGCCCGGTGCTACCGGGTCCTGGGCAGATTTCCCTTGGAGGCGGACCGCATGGTCTGCGAAAACGAACTCGGAAACGACGATAACAGAGAGATCCTCAAAACTGAGAGAGAATCCGTCCGGATGATCTCACCCGTGCGGCAGCATGTCATCCGGCGACACTTCCGTCTTCCGACGTGGCTGACCGTCACGGTCGCGGTATCATGCGCGACTATCATTTTGACTACTTCACTTGACCCGGGATCGCTAGGACTGCGGCCCCCAAACAGTATTTCGGGATTGAAGCAGTCGTTGAGCAATCCAGTACCTCCACCAGAATTCCCCTATCTGGTCGCCCCGGACCTCTATCCTTCTCCCTCGAATCTGGCTGTGGGCAGTCCGCCTTCACTCGTCCGTTTGGCAGCAACCCCGACCGGCACGGACTATATGCTCTTCGTCAACGATTCCGGGAAACAACTCTGGCTTGCGCCCGGAGCGAACGATCCGAGCGATGCCATAGCCCTCTTCAATCATGCTATCTGCATCAATCCGTCAGGGACCTGCATACCGACCCGGTCTGTCTACTTGACCTGGGGGCAGCCGGTCAAAGTCTTCCAAGTTTCCCGCTCGGGCATCAACGCGATCACGGCCGATTCGGTAGTCGCTGTGGGATCGGAGCTGACCGTGGGTGTCACCGACTTCTTCCAATGCCAAGGCGTGTGCAGCGGGGGCCAGTACTCGAATACAACGGAGGTCTTCGGAACTGGGAACGGAGGAAGCACGTTCACTTTCCTGGGCAGCGCCTCCGGCACGCTGACGAGCTTGACGGCCAATCCGAGCAGCGTGCTCGCGGCAACGGTCAACTCCGGTACGCTCTATGCCACGACGATGTCCGCAGGCGGGGGAGTCGTGTACAGCGTCGCAGTTGGGCCTTCGGGTGGAATCCAAAACGCGAGCGCGAGCTGGGTCGCGACGCCCGCGGGAGTCCAGGACGAAGCGATCGTCGCCTCGGACCCGGGAACTGGCTCCGTTCTTGCTTTCACATCGACCAATCAGGGGAGGACTTTCAGCAGCGGGGTTCGCCTCGGTGTCCTGAATCAGAGCCCGCCCTCGACCGTGTTGAATGCCATCGGCGAAACAGGGCTGGTTCCTCCGGGCGGGCTGGTCGGCCAGGTCGCGTCGACCTCCGTTGGAGGGGAGGTATTCCTCCTTTTCACGAACCGAACGCTGAACGGACGAATTACCCCAGAGACCGAAGTCTCACCTGATGGCGGCGCCCATTGGCAGGGCCCCTACATTGTGCCGACGACTTCAGGGTCCGTCCAAGATCCGACCCTCGCGCCGAACCCCGACGGCGACGTGATGGCCACATGGCGTGACAATGGGAATGGAAGCTGGCAGGTCGATCAGGCGGTCTTCTCAGCGAATGGACTCCTCCGGGCCTCTCCCGCCGCGCTCCCGGCAAGCGGGGGGAATGCGCTGAGCGGATTCTCAGCCGGTCCCCCAGCCGCCACCGTCGACTGGTTGGCTAGGCCGCTCTATGCGTGGACCGTGCCATCCTCCCTGGGGAATGAAATCGACTACTCGGGAGAGTTCCTTTCGGCGTCGAACTCGCTGAACGTCCTCGACAAGTTAGTTAACGACCCTTTGCAACCGGCAGATTTCAGCTCCGGCACGAATGCCACCCTCACCGCATTCGTCACCAGCACTGACGCCAACCTCACAAAGACGTCGACCAGCATCACTAGCGGCAGTCTGAACGCCGCCCAGTACAACGTAACTCAGCGAATCATCCCCGCAGTCACTCGCATCGCTCTAACGGTGACGGGCGGACTGCCTCAACCGCCTCCGAGCACCTCGACTCTTGCCGACGCGCTCGGAACATTCTCTCCCAACGTGTACCTTGCGGTTTCCGCCGCACAACTCCTCAACTCGCTGGGTGGAGGCGTCACCGTTTCCCCGCTCGTGTCGGCAAACGCGTTCGGCATGTTCACGGGACCTCCGCCGCCCGCATCGGTTTCCTGGACTCAGTCGGAGGATGGTGAGCCTGCAAGCGTCGCCGTCACCGCGATTCCGCAAAGCCCGGACACGATCTTGCTTTCAACCACACCCAACTTCCCGACGTACTACTACAACTCTTCTGGCAATGGCCCATGCGGTGGCCACGAAGTGGGGTTCACGATCTACTACGACAGTGTTCCCGTGGATTGGTGGTCCAACGTTTCCATCCCCGGACTCGTAGCGGGTACGTTCTCGAGTACCTCGACCCTACCTTCAGTCTTTCTCACAAACATCACTGCGAACACGAACGTCAGCTGGAGCGGAACGTTTGCAGCGGCGTATGCTGAGTTCTACCACTACACGTACTGCAGTACCTATTATCACGGGCAGGTCCCGGACACCCTCGGCCCTCTTTCGATCAGTGCTTCGATCAGCGGCTACGCGATAACAACGCTTGGCATCATTCCGAATCAGCCCTATCTGCTGAACGGCGTGTGGAGCGGTTCGAGCGTTCCTCCGACGCTCACTGCCGTGTGGAACAACTCGATGCTCGCGGAGGACTCGATTTGGCTGAATTATACAAGTGGCTTAAACGTGGCCTCTTGGTCCAGCTCAGGCTACTCGATCTATCAAAACCCGACCTTCAGCGGGCTCTCGAATTCGACGTACTGGGGTCAAATCTACGCGCAGAGTCCGCCGGGGACCTACACTTCCTCGGAACGTCCCGCCCTCTCCTATGGCGATACGAACCCGTACCCCACTCAACAAGCAACCTACACCTGCGACTTTGACCTCTCTCCACCTAACTATCACGTCTGGTGGAGCGGCAAATCCAATGTGACGAACAATACGACTTCGAGCTCGCAGATCACATGGTCTGCGAGTGCGGACGGTCTCGGATCGATCACGTACTACGATTGGGTCACGGGCGTGAACTACACCATCTCGAACGTACCGGCCACATTGAACCGCAATGGGACGTGGAGTTACACGGTCGTCCTTCACAACCTCGATTCCTTTGGCGTGTATTGGGTGACGGTGGGAGTCGGTGTCGGTAGCGGTTGTCTTCAGAAGACCCTCGTGAAGAGCTTCAGCTTCCAGACCCAGCACGTACTCACCCTCTTCGAGATCGACTACCCATACGATTCGATCACGAAGACCGGAGGCGGAGCAGGGATCATGTGGCAGGTCCCGGAGTCCTTCGTCAACAAGAAGCCTGGATTCGTGAGTGGGGCCCTCTCCTGGTCCAACAGCAGCTCTTCTGTCCAGATTCCAATCACGAGTCTGCCAGAATTCGATGGGCTCCCTGACACCGGCCTTGCGAACCTTTCCGCGTTACCGCAGGTCAATAGCAGTTACCGGGCCTGGGTCGATCTGAACTTCACCCTTGGGTCAACACCGGTGAATGTCACAAGCGTACCGGTCAGCTTCGTGTATCTTCGCGACACGAGTGGAGACGGGTTATCCGACCTCGAAAAGGCGCTCGGGTGGACGAGCCCGACCATTCAGGGTCGGTACTATGCGGATCCATCACTTTTCGCCACGAATGGACTCGTGGGAGATTTCGTCGAGAAAGATTATGGCCTCAATCCGAACACGATTGACACAGCGAACAGCCACATGCTCGACACGTGGAACCTGACGTTCAATCTCCAGCCGGGAGGTGGCGCCCTCCCGAGCGGCTCGAATTTCCAAGTCTGGTACGAGAACTCCACCTACAAACCCTTCGCGACCACCGTCCAATACTCGCCGGGATTGCACGAATCCGGCGGCCCGGTCGCGAAGAACATCACGAACATCTCCGCCTCCGGAACAATCACCTCGGGGGACGGCGCGCCATGGGCCGCGAGGGCGTTGTGGAACTATTCGGCGCTCCAAGTCTTCGATGGACTCCCAGGTGTCAGGAACGCGGGGTGGTTGCGCGCAATCGAGGGGACGTGGAAGGGACTACCGACCTTGACCGTTGAGGGAAAGCTCTCCTGGGGAGCTAACCCCCTTGTGGCTTCTACGCCCAACGACGGGCTTCCGGACGGAGAACGGGTGAATCCCCTCTACGACGTAGGCCTTGAGTTCCAATCCGTCTACGCCAACCTAACTGGTCTCGGGTCGGGGAACGTCGGTGATGGCTACGCAGTCCGGATATTCGACAACTACACCGATAATGGTGGGACCGCCCGGTGCCTGGACAACTACTCCTCGCAGGCCCTCTACGGGAACTCGTCCTACCCAGACGTGACGAACTACGTGACCACGCTGCCAGTGTCGCAGACCCAACAGAAACAGCAATTCTCGCTCGAGGTCGCCGAGAACCTCACGGGATGGCCGCAACCGGCCTACATCAACGGCAGTCAGACGGAAGTTACCCTGACGTATGACCTTGTCCAAGCCGGGAAACTCGTCGTCAACGTAGCCGGGACCCACAGCGGAGGTCATTCAACGCTCTACGGGGTATTCAAAGAAGTCCCGATAGGGGCGAAGGCACCCACGTGGCTCTGGGTCCCGACCGACAACGGCACCGTGAACGGCCTTCCCGTCGGGCTGGAGCGGTACACCGGGGAGCAGTCGTTCGACCTCGTGGTGGTCAACGCGTCCAAGGCACTCACCTCCGACCCAATCCCCCTTCCGTGGGGAGGGACGTCGACCGGAGTCACGCTTTCGACAGGAATGAACGACTTCTTGGTTCCCCGAGAACAGTTCCTCGACTCACCGTTCGGTGCGGCGATCTTTCTGGGAAAGAGCACCAGCTTCAACGGATCGAGAGCGCTTCCGCTCGTCAGCACCACCGAGCAGGGGTATCTTACCGGCTTCAACGGCGCGAACCTGATGGTCGACCTCGACGCCTACTGGCAGAACCGGGCCATCGCGAGCGGTCCGGGTAACATCACCGGGTCGTGGGAGACCGGTACTCCTCAATTCATCAACCACCGGCAGAATGCTCTCGTCGTACAGGTCTTAGCAGCCCCCTCCGCCTCCGGCGCAAATACGGGTGGGCTCCCCTCCAACCCTAGTCTTTACTCGACCCTCGGCGATCCTTCCGCTCTCCAGTCGATCGTCACGCTCAACATCACCAGCACCGACACCTTCGACCTGCTGCTCGCCGCTCTGATCGACAACACCACGGGTGGAGCGAATGCAGTGAACGGTACGCTCCAGTCGGTGACCAACCAGATCGGGTTCCTCGGACTCAACCCGACAGTAGTGAACGCCATTTCGAATGCGACCGACCTGAACAACGGGCTGTATGGTCCTCCGGCGAGTCAGTTCCCGCCGCCCCAACCGAGCGGTTTCTGGAACTCGTTCTGGAATGCGGTGACCTCCTTCATCACGAACCCCCTCGGCACGATCCTCTCACTCGTCGACACTGTCTGGAACGCCGCGAAGGCGGCATTCTCGTACTTCAATCACCTCGCACACGAAGCGACTGCCATCGGGGGACAATTGCTGGCCCGGGCGGCAGGGACGCTTGTCTCGCTTGGAGACAGGATCCTGAGCGTCCTAGACACTCTTCTCAGCTACATTCTCTCGGTCGTGAAGGCGGCGCTAGCCCCGGTGATCGACCCGATAGTAAATTCTGCGAAGAGTTTTGACCAATCACTCGGCACTGCCTCGAATGCGACCATAGCAGATGTCGCAGGAGGAGGCAGCGTCACGACGGCTCACGGACTCGCGTGGGCACGTTCCTTTGACCCTGCTGCCTACCTCGGCGTGGGGTTGGCGATTGCAATCTCAATCGCGCTGGGGATTCTCATCCCGTTCTCGCTTGGCGCCGGATTGCTGATTACAGCCCTGCTGAGTCTCCTTCCACAGTTCGGCCAGTACCTGCTGACCGGGGTTCCATCAGTTACCTCACTCTCTTCTCAAGCCGTCTACGCTCTTGAGAGTGGTCTGACAAACAGCATACCGAAAATCGATTGGACCGCTCTGGGGGAAAGCGTGGGGATTGCTGCTTCCAGCACCGATTTTGCTTGGTGGACCCTCGCGGCCACCTCGAAACTCGTGATCGAGGGCGGCGCAGCAATTGCGGTTGCAACCACCATGATCATCGATGCGATAATCCTCCTCGTCACACTTTCTAATGCGATGCTCAGCTCACCCTACGTGGACGGGGCAATCCTTGTCCTGGCCCTCTTCGGTGGCGTCATGGCGACGTCGTTCCTCCTGAGCACAGAGAGTTCATCGGTCAAGCCTTACGCCGCGGCTTCAGTGGCAATGGCCGCGCTCGGCCTAGGTGCAACCTACGCCGACTTGAAAGCGGAACAGTTGGTGCCGTGAGTAAACATGCCCGGACCAATGCCAACTTGGTCGTTTGACATACGGGCGATCAACGAGGCTCTCGACCGGGCGAAGAAGCGCGATGCTTCGATCGCAGTGGCGTTCATGGTTTTTTGTGCAGCGATACTCCTTCTCGTCCTTTGGGATGACCTTCCACGGGCCCTGCATGGGACACTTTCGAACGGCCAGCTATTTGTCCTAGTCGTAGGGACGGTGGGCCTGACGTGTATTCTCGCGATTGGAGCCCGTGGACTACCACGGAAGCGCAAGGGAGCCAGATCATTGATAATCGACTTCGACGGAATTGAAATGACTTTCCCAGATCGAGAGTCACGACGCTTCCGCTGGGCCGACCCAACGGCCGTTCTCGAGTTGCAGGACCTTAGCAAGGTCGACCCGAGGGTCCTCTCGGTCTCGACCCCATATTTCATGGTGGCTCGGGATGTCCACTCTGCTTTGACTCAGGAGGCCTTCGATACGATTCTCGCTCAAGCGGAAGCGCATGGCCTGAACGATGTCGTGGGACCCCCAAGACGTTGGTTCGCTCCTTCGAAAGCGTGGTATCACATGATCCGTGGAGGTCCATCAGCGCGGTCAACGGTCTAACTCGAATTGCCTTGTGCTCAATTGATGGTCACCTAGGTCGGAGCCGCCCAATGTAGGTCCTCGAGATTACGAGAGGCCTCCCCCCCGATCTCGGCGCAGCGAACGAAAGGGAAGCAATGCAGCAGCTTCGCGGACGCGTGACACGGGTCGATTGCCTACCCCTCGCGCCAACGGCCTTCGGCCACTGTGGGTCATTCTCGTCAACCCGCGCGAGAGAACACCCGGAAGTCCCTTCAACCGCTTGGGACAACTCATGACCCGTCCGGTTGGAAATCGCGTCACGAACCGGTGTTGTCTGTCCGCGAAAGTTTGCTCGGCTCGATAGCCTCCGCCAAATCCAAGACCTTGTAGTTGCGTATTCGAGTCCATCGTCGATTATTCGTCCCCGGGCCGTGGCTGGTGATTCGAATGCTCTAACCGCTTGGCAGGCGCTGGCCGTCGTGCAACTGCTCGCGTCGGGTGGCAGCTTTAGATAGCCCGGCGAATGGCCTTCGTCGTTGCGGGTATGGTGTAGTCTGGTTATCACATAGGCTTGCCAAGCCTATAACCCGGGTTCAAATCCCGGTGCCCGCACCTTCTTTTCTGTTTGTCTCGGACCTCGCGAGCTACGCGCTCTTTCCGAGGACCCGACCGATTCGCTCGGAGGTCGGCACGGCGTGCGGCATCGAGACGAGGCCGAAGAAGATGAACACGACGCCGAGGAACTCCGAGTAGTACAGCGCGGCCGGGAACGAGGCGATGTAGAGGGCTCCTCCGGCCGCGAGGATGCAGGCACCGACCCCGGTCGCGAGGGTCTGCCATCGCCAGGAACGACGGAGGGAGACCACCACCGCGCCCAGGAGGACGACGGTCGCCGGTCCGGTGACGAGGGTCGAGACGATGAGGAGGTTCGCGGGGGGATTCCCGGAGATCACACCCTTCGAGACCATCGCGCCGGAGAGGGGCGTCGTGAAGGTGAGGACGCCGGTGGCCCCACACATGGCGAGGATGTAGCTCGAGTAGGCCGCCCGGACCGTCGCGCTAGCGAGGACGCGCAGGGCTCCGAGAGAGAGGACTCCGACGATCGCGGCGGAGAGGAACACGTAGGATTGCAGGAGGATCGTCCCCGACATCCCCTCGTAGACGAGCAGTTCCACCGTCGTCGCCGCCGCCGCGAGGGCAAGACCGCTTCCCCACATCAGGTGGGATCGGGACCGAGGGTCCCGAGCGAATCGCACGAACCCCCGGGCCGACATTCCCGAGAGCGCGACGGTGAGGACCGCTAGGGAGACGGCGACCGGAAGGTCCGTTGCGTCCATCGTTTCCGTCCCTCCCTCACCCTCGTTCAGGAGGAGGGGCGGTCGGCGGCCGGTGTCCGGGGGGTCTCCGCCCCCGCGGTCGAGGTCCGCGGTTGGGGCGTTCGTTGGTTGCGGACGATTGGGACGGAGTCCCCGTTCGCGAACTTCTCCGGAACCCCAAGGAGGACCGCCACCATCGCCACGAGGATGAATGCGTCCACGAGGAACAACCCGACGTTGAACACCCAGTAGGCCCAGCTGCCCTGCTGGAAGTTGTAGAACACGTAGAAGTAGCCCGTGACGGTGGCGAGGAGGACCGAGAGCATCGCGAACGCCGCGACCGGGGTCCGGATCCTCCGCTGGTCCACGTAGAAGTCCACCGCGAGCAGCGCCATGCACACGGCGGGGATGCAGATCAGGGCGTAGTACTGAAGGTTCCCGAACACGATGTCCTGCGGGGCGAGGTGAAGGCTCGACTCGTTGAACTCGATGTAGAACCCTTGGAGGGGCGTGGCGATGAACGTGAAGATCCATGTCACCAGGACAGAGGATCGCACCGGGTCCCGCCAGATCGGCGTTCCGCGGGCCCGGGTGAAGAAGAGGGGGACGAGGAGGATCATCGCCCCGAGGGAAGCCCACAACATCGTGCTATCGTCGCTTGCCATGCCGTTCGCGGCCGTGTAGGAGTAGAACTGGATCGAACCTCCCGGGTCGCTCGCGAACAAGAGAGGAGGAACCCCTCCCGGGAAGACCGTTGTGTACGCCTCGAGGATGAACATGATCGTGAGCGCGATCACTCCCGTGATGGCCGTCCACAGCCCGATGAGGGAGACGGTCCGCTTCCAGCCGGTGTAGTTGAGCACCTCGAAACGCTTCGCGGTCACCGCCGCGATCCCGAGGATGAGGCACATCACGATCGCATGGGAGTGGGATCCGAGCGTCGTCCCGAGGACGGTGGTCGGACCGCCGAGCCAGTTGATGTACCCGGTGAAGAGGCCGGGCGATTGCCCGATGTCGATGACGAAGTAGTTCGTCCAGAGCAGCACGAACCCCGTGATGCCGGCGATGAACGTCCCGATCACCGTCACGAAGGTGAGCCAGTAGGCGGAGTCCATCTTGCGGAAGTCCTTCCACGAGGGAAGGCTCGACCACCTCGGGATCATCCCGAACAAGTTCGAGTCGGGGTTGTAGGACCCGGCCATCTTTCCCGGCAGGAGGTAGAGCTCGACCAACAGCGCTCCGCCGACGTCGGCGAGGAGGATCAGGCCGAGGAGGATGAGACCGAGGGGGATCGGGGCGAGGTACGTCAGGAAGACCGGTCGCAGGTAGAAGAACGCCCCTACGGCGGTGAAGATGTTGGCAAGGAGCGCCCGGTAGGAGAGCGGGAAGTCGATCGGAGGCTCGAACTTGTCGAGGTCGAACGCCATGAAGACGAGATACACTCCGAGCGCCGCGAACCCGACCGCGATCGAGTGGAAGTAGAGGTCGGACGCGCCGAACCCGAACGCGGGCGGGATGCTGCCCTGCGCGTTCGGAGAAAGCCCGAGCACGAAGTAGAGCAGCGACATCACGCCGATGATGAGGAGCGTGATCCAAACGTACGTCTTCTGGGGGTGGAGATACCCCCGCTTGGTCATCAGGTAGCGGCTCGCCGGCTTCAGCTTGGTCTCGTCGCGGCGCGCGGGCTCGCTCGTCGTCGGAGGGGCCGGATCATTGGATTCAGCGGTCATAGTTCTCCATCGAACAAACGGTCCCGGTGGGCCGCCACGCGAAGCACGATCGACGCGCTTTCGCCCTCGACAAGGGTCGCCGAACAGGTGCGGAGTTCCGTGGGAACGCTTCGCGCACGCTACCGGACCTTGCTCCCTCGAGAAGGAGCGGCTCAAAAGTCGCTATGTCAAGCAGAGTTCACGGTCTCAAGTGAACCTCGTTTCACGACCCCTTCTTGACGCCTAGGCCGCAGTGCCCCGTACAATCGGAGGCCCCCCGAGCGGGAGATGACGGGATGGGGTTCATCGATGGGTCGGGAAAACTGCGCGTGGCCGCCGAGTGGGCGGCGCCGACCCCCGTGCGGGACCAAACCGGGTGGGAGATCCTCACCGCCTACAGCCAGCTTTTGAAGCCCCGGATGGTGTCCCTCCTCGTCTTCACCGCGGCCGTCGGGCTCATTGTCGCGGATGCCTCCCTGGGATTTGCCCTCTCGATCGGGACCCTCTTCCTCGGGCTCGCCGCGATCACCGCCGGGACCGCGGGGTGCAACGCACTGACGGGATACATCGACCGGGACATCGACCGCGTGATGGGTCGCACCAAGGACCGACCCCTGTGCACGGGTCGCATCCACCCCGCCTCTCGCGCGGTCCTTCTCGGAGCGGTTCTCGTCGGGATCTCGCTCCTCCTCGCCGGTCTTCGGAACCCGCTCGCCCTCGGCCTCATGTCCCTCGGAGTCGTCGACAACGTGGTCGTCTACAGTCTCTGGCTCAAGCGGACGAGCCGCTGGAACATCGTCCTCGGAGGCATCTCGGGAGGCATGCCGGTCGCGTTCGGCTGGGCGTACGCCTCCGGCTCCCTCGGATTGGCGGCGATCCTGCTCGCCGGTCTCGTGATCCTCTGGACGCCGACCCACATCTGGAGCCTTGCGCTCCGGTACCGGGACGACTATGCCCGCGCCGGCGTCCCAATGTTGCCGGTAGTCACCGACCAGAAGACCGCGCTTCGGTGCATGGTCGCGACCGGAGCGATGCTCGTGCCGTTCAGCCTCGCGCTCCCGCTCGCGACACCCATCGCGGGCCTCGGCTACTCCGCGGTCGCTCTTGTCTTTGGGATCCCGCTCCTCGCGATGAGCGTCTGGCTGTGGGTGCGACCGACCCCGGCCGGGGCATGGCAGCTGTTCAAGTTCTCGAGCCCGTACCTCACCGCGGTCTTCCTCGCGCTCCTGGTGAGCGCCCTCTGGTGAGACCGACCGGGCTCGGTCACTCGGACCCGGGGTGGTAAACCTCGGTGGCGAGACCGGGCGCTTCGCCTCCCTTCCAAGGCGAGCGGGGCCACGCATCCGCCGGCCGGACCGCGAGGCGGATCGACATCCGGGAGAGTTCGGAGATCCACGGCGCCGCGAGCGCCTCCTCAATCGGGACCTCGCGGACCTCCGAGATCTCGGGGGGATGGGCCGTCGGTTCTCCCGCGACGTACTCGAGCGCGTAGGCGAAGTAGACGTCGCTCTCCTCCGGCCGAACGACTTTGTGGCGGGTCAGGAGGAGGCGCCCGACCCGAACCGTGACCCCGGTCTCTTCCTCGAACTCGCGAACGACCGCATGCTCGAGGCTCTCGCCGGGCTCGACGTACCCGCTCGGGACGGTGAAGCGGGTGCGGTAGACCGCACGGTTGACTATCACCCGGCCGCCTCGGAAGAGCACCCCTCCGACCCCGATGCGGGTGTGGGGCGCGGGAAGCGGAGGGAGGGACGGACCGGACATGCCGCGGTGCGCACCGAGCGCGACCTTAGGGCTTTCGCGTGGCCGGTCCGGCCCCCCACCCCGACCCGCTACGCATCCTTGAGCAACGAGTCGAGGAAGCCGATCGGGGGCGTCCCGAACCCGAGCAGGGTGTCGTGGAACTCCCGAGCGGAGCCCCGGAACTTGGGAGCGAGGTACTTCGACCGGGCGTCCAGGATCATCAGCTTCCCGAGCGTGTAGCAGAAGTACTCGGGGTTGTAGGTGCCCCGGATCGCTTCGCGCTGGGCGTGCACCTCCTCGAGGTGCGCCTCCGTGCGCAACAGCCGGGCGCCGTCCGCGACCGACATCCCCTGGGTGTGCATCCCGATCGAGACGATCAATCGGCAATCACGCAGCAGCGCGTCGTGGATCTGGGTCACCTCGGCCGAGGTCGAACGGTCGTCGAAGCCAGCCTCGAGCGCCGCGAGCTCGCAGTAGTGCGCCCATCCTTCGATGAACGAGTACGAAAACCAGACCTTCCGGGCGAGCGACTGCTCCGTCTTCCGGAAGTGGAGCGACTGGAGGTAGTGACCGGGCCATACCTCGTGGACCGTCGTATTCTTCAGCATCGCGTAGTTGAGCGTCCGCATCCAGCCCTCGGCCTTCACGACGTCCCACGCCGGGTCGACGCTCGTCACCCAGTAGATCCCGTCGACGGGCCTCTCGAACGGGCCGGGCGGGCTCATCGCGGCCGTCCACAGGTCTCTCGCCCATGGCGGAGTCTCGCGGACGTGGACGACCTCGGGCTCCGGGATGCTGACGAGCTCCTTCCTCCGAACGAACTCCCGGGTCTCGTCGGTCAGCTTGCGCGCGGTCGGGAGAAGCTCCTCGGGGGACGGGTGCTTCTCGTAGAGGCGGGCGACGAGCTGGTCGACCGAGACGCCCTCGCGTCGGGCGATCGCGTCGAGTCGCTCTCGATTGCGCTTCAGGTCCTCGCGCCCGCGGCGCAGGACCTCGTCGACCGACATCTCGAGGCCCTCCCGTACCCAGAGGAGGCGTTGGAACCGTTCCGGGCCGAGGGCGAACTCGTCGGTCACGTGCGGAAGACGGTCGGTCGAGAGCCATTCCGAGAACGACCGGACGACGGCGTCCGCCCCCTCCCGTGCCTTGCGGACCTCGTCCCGGAGCTCCGGCGAGCCGGTCGCAGCGAACGACTCTCCCTCCTCGAAGTGCGTCGGAAGGCCGTTCGCGATCTGGATCGCCAGCGTGACGAACGGGCGCGGGAGGGTCCGGACGAGCCGTCGCTTTGCCGTCTCGAGAAGGGCGGGGACCGACGTGAGCACCTTCACGATCGCCGCGACCCGGGTCGCGACCGGCGCGTAGTCCCGCGAGATGTAGTTCGTGAGGTCGGGCTGAAAGAGATAGCTCATCGGGTTCCGGTCGAGCTCGCGCGTCTCCTCGAGGTCGAAGAGGTTCCCCTCGAGCAGGAGGCGCAGAAGGTTGCGGTCGAGCCGCCGGCCCGCCGGGAGGTCGGACTCGGGGATCTCGGCGAGGTCGCGAAGGAATCCCCGCGCCGTCGCGAGCCAGCGATTCGTGCTCTCGAGCGAGAGGTCCGGAAGGACGCCGTCGTACTCGTGGAGCCCGAGGTAGGAGGCCATCGTGGGCCGGAGCACGAACAGGTGGGCGATGCTCTCCTTCTCCAGGAACGCAAGCCGGTCGGTGGGAGACTGAGTCATGGATAGCGGTCCGTTCACCCGGCATCCCACATAGGTCTTGCGGGAGAGCGCCCCCGGCGGGTTTCAGGAGAAGGACGGCCCCGCGGAAGGAGCCCGCGGGAGCGCGTGGTGTAACTACTTCCTATCCGGGCCACGGGGCGACGATCTTCGGGTCGAGGTGCCGGATGGCGCTCTGGCCGGTCAGGATCATTCCGGAGGCCGTATCCGTGGCCAGAAGCGAAAGGTACCGCTCGACGCCGGCCCCTCCGCCCGCGGCGAGCGCCCAGAGGAGGGGGCGACCGATGCCGACCGCCCGGGCGCCGAGCGCGAGTGCGACCAGGACGTCGGTGCCCCGGCGGACCCCGCCGTCCAGGTACACCTCGGCCCGGCCCCGAACCGCACGGACGACTTCCGGGAGCACCGCGAGCGCGGGCGGGCTTCGGTCGAGCTGGCGACCTCCGTGGTTCGAGACGACGACCCCGGCCGCCCCGTGGGCGAGCGCGAGGCGAGCATCGGCACCGCCGAGCACTCCCTTGACCACGACCGGGAGGTCGGTCACCGAGCGGAGTCGATCGACGGCCTCCCACGACTCGCCGTAGCGCCGCCCGACGGAGTAGGAATCGCCCTCGAACTCGGGACCCCGGGACGGTGGGACGACGCCGGGGCCGCCCCCGAGGGGAAGGGAGGAGTCGATCGCAAAGCCGGAGCGAAGTTGCCGGTCCCGGACGCCGAGGACAGGTGTATCCGCCGTGAGGACGATCGCACCGAACCCCGCCTTCTCCGCGCGCCGCACAAGCCGCTCGGTGGCCTCCCACTCCGGTTGGAGGTAGAGCTGAAACCACCGCGGACCCCTCGGCCGTGCGCGGGCGATCGCCTCGGGCGACGCGGACGAGAGCGTGCTGAACATCGCGAGGGCACCGGCGCGGGCAGCGGCCCGGGCCATGCCGACCTCGCCCTCGGGGTGGACCAGCCCCTGGTAGGCGGTCGGGGCAACGTAGAACGGTGCGCGGACCGTCTCCCCGAGAACGGTCGTCGAAAGGTCGACCTTCGAGACCCCCGCGAGGACGCGGGGTCGGAGGACCCACCGGTCGAACTCCGCGCGGTTGGCCCGGTCGGTCCATTCGGTCCCGGCGCCGCCCATGACGTACGACCAGATCCTCTCCGGGACGGCGCGGCCTGCAGCCTCCTCGACGTCACTGAGGGAGACGAACCGGACCGCCTTTCTTCGTGACACGACCCGTGACCTCGAACCCGCGACACCGGTCCGGGATTTGAGGCGACCCGGTCCTGCCCCGGCACCGCCCCAGTGGGCCACCGGCCCTGGAAATGGCTCGGTTCCGCTCGCGGGCGCACCGGACGCGTCAAGGTGACGCTTTTCTGATGGACGTACTTCATCCGGACATGGCACGCGTGCGACGTGTGGCCGTGGCAGGGAACCGGTCGTTCGAGTACGTCTCGCAGGGGAAGGGTCCGGCGACCCTGCTCGTCCACCCGGGAGGTCCCGGCGGGACCTACCATTACCTGCGGGGGCTCCTCAAGCTCGCGAACGTCAACCTCCGGGTCGTCCTGTTCAACCCCCGGGGCGTGGGCCACAGCTGGGCCCCCGCCCGGCCGAGCGCCTACACGATCGAGAACCAGGCCGAGGACGTCGAGGCGATTCGTCGTGCCCTCCGGATCACCGAGCTTCACCTCCTCGGGTACGAGGCGGGCGGGTTCGTCGCGCTCGAGTACGCGCATCGCTACCCGAGCCACCTCACCTCCCTGCTCCTCTGCGGCACCGCGGGAAGCGCGGAGGAGATCCGGGCGGCGAATGCGCTCATCATCTCCTGCGCGAGCCCTCGCCAGCGCGCTCGCCTCCGGGAGCTCACCCGGGCGAAGCGGTTCGATTCCCCCGAGTACCAGGATCTGGCCGAGAGGATCCGGGAGCCATTCTACACGCGGTTCCTGAAGGGCGTCCCCCGGGACCTGAAGGCGACCAAGCTCAACCAGGAGGTGTACCGGGCGATGATGTCCCCGAGCGGCGACCAGTACGCCGTCGAGGGCACGATCGCGAAGTGGGACGGCCGCAAGTACTACTCGAAGTTCGAGCTCCCCTGCGTGGTCGTCGTCGGCCGATACGACTACTTCCTCGGCCCCTCCGTCGCGATGGCCGAGCGGATCGAGCCGGCCCACCTCCGGGTGCTCCCGAACTCGAGCCACCTCGCGATCCTCGAGCAGCCGCGGGAGTTCCTCGCGATCGTCTCCGAGTTTCTCGGGGACGTGACGGGCTGGTAGGGCCGTCCGGCCGGGCCCGATAGAGGTAAACCCGAGCGGGTTCCCTAGGGGGACCGGAAGGTTCCCCGATGCCCGCCGACCCACCGCCGTCCCACGACGGCCCGTCATCGTCCCCCCCGGTCCGCCTCAAGCTCACGAAGGAGGCGCACGCGGCCCTCGCGGCCGCGCTCGCCGGCCGCCCGTCCGGCTCCGGTGTGCGGGTCTGGGTCGAGCGCGGGATGCGCCCCCACGCGCAGATGATGATCGACCAGGCGAGCGTCCGAGACGTCCCGGTGACGGTCGACGGGATCCCGCTCCTCGTCGACGAGAGCAGCCTCAAGTTCCTCCTCGACGCCGAGGTCCGCTACCACGCCGAACCGGGGCGAACGGGATTCGAGGTCGTCGGTCCGTTCCTCCCGACCGCGGCACCGACTCCCTCGACCGCCACGACCGTCGCTCCCACATCGCGGGATGCCGCGAAGCCGGAGTCCGCCGGCGCGGGGCCGGCACGGCCCGAGCTCGAAGAGAAGGTCCGCGAGTCGTTGAAGAACATCTACGACCCCGAGATCCCGATGAACATCGTCGACCTCGGTCTCATCTACGGGATGGATTGGGACGCTTCCGGCGGCCTCACGATCCGCATGACGATGACGAGCCCGGGATGCCCGGTCGTGGAACAGCTCACTCAGGAGGTCGCCGCGGCCGCGCGCACGGCGAGCGGGGTCGAGAAGGTCCAGGTCGAGGTCGTCTGGGAGCCCCCGTGGGGGCCCGACAAGATGACCGACTTCGCCCGCCGCCAGTTCGGATACGCCTGATCCCCGGGCTCACCTACCGACCCCGGTCGATCCCGGGCTTGCCGCGTAGCTTCCCCCGATTGTCACCTGACGCGTGCCGCTCCGTGGATCCGGCTCACCGCCGCGCGTACAGGACTCGGTTCGAGAAGACCTGCCAGAGGACCCCGACGTCCCGGAACCCGGCGTGGCGCAGGGCGGTCACGTGGACGGAGAGCGCGGGGTCGCCGTGACGGGGATGGTGGGCGGCGCGACGCTTGCGCTCGGCGAAGTACGGCCGCAGCGCCGGGATCTTCTCCACCTCGTCCCACCACTTCTTCCACGTGTTCCACTCGGACCGCGAGACCGCGCGTCCGTGACGAAGCTCGTAGACGCGACCCGCCACGCGGGAAAGGCCGCGGTCGTCGTCCCCCCACGGCATGTGGTCCCCGTTCAGGAAGACGGCCCCGCGCCGGAGGCGACGGGCGAGGTCCCGGTACATCCTCGCGAGGTTGGGGTCGGTCAGCCAGTGGAGCGCGGTCGTGCTGAGCGCGGCGTCGAACTTCCCGGGGGGAAGCCGGTCGGTCCAGCCTCGCCCGCCGAGCTTCGCGTCGACCCAGGTAAGGCGACCCCCGAAGGTCCCGAGCGCCCCTCGACCGATGCGCTGGGTCACGGGGTCGTAGTCGATCGCCACGACCCGCGCCGCCGGAAAGCGGCGCAGGAGGCGAGCGCTCAGGGAGCCGGGGCCGGATCCGAGGTCGAGCGCGGTGAACCGCGCGGGCAGGCTCGCGCCGAGAACGTCCAGCATCAGCTCGAAGCGCTTCTCCCGGGTCGGGTTGAAGCTCTCCTGCTGTACGTCCCAGCTCCGAAGAAGCGCCGGCCAGTTCACGTTCCGTTCGCCGTGGGTCATCCGTCCGTCCCCTACCATCGACCGCACCGGAGCAAATGGTAAATACAGTGCCCTAGGTGGGCGAGCCCTTGACGGCCGCCGTTCTATCGGGGGCCGAGGGAAGCGACCTCGTGACCGACCGTCCGGCGTCCCGACCCCTCGGTCCGGAAGAGTACACTCGCTTCGAGCGCGCTCGGATCCTCGGGGCCCGAGCGCTCCAGATCTCGCTCGGGGCGCCGATCCTCACGGACGTGCCCGCGGACCTCGTCGACCCGGTCGCGATCGCGGAGCTCGAGTTCGCCGCCGGACGGATCCCGATCACGGTCCGCCGCAACTCCGCGAGCTGATCGGCACGGGCCGTTCCGTTTCGCCCCGCGACGCCGGGGGAGTGCGAGTCTATCTATCGAGTCACTCTCCGGTGGTAGGAACGAGCCCGTGACGGCGGATTCTCCGTCCCGCCCGCACGAATTCGACGCGCTCCTCCGGGACGCGGAGGAGATGCCGTTCCAGGGCTGGGACTTCGACGCGCTCAGGGACCGCTGGCAGCGCGGCGACCCCGACTGGGACCTACGGAAGATCCTCCGGGAACTTCTTCGAGGCGCGTCGAGCTTCCTCGACCTGGGGACCGGCGGCGGAGAGTTCCTCTCCTCCCTTCCGTATCTGCCGAAGCACACGGTCGCGACCGAGGGGTACGAGCCGAACATCCCGGTCGCGCGCCGGCGGCTGGGGCCCCTGGGAGTCAAGGTGATCCCGGTCCAGCCCGATCACCGGATCGACGTCCCGTCCGAGTCGATGGAGGTCGTCCTGAGCCGCCACGAATCTTTCGACCCGACGGAGGTCGCGCGGGTCCTACGGCCGCTGGGCACGTTCGTCACACAACAAGTCGGAGGGCGGAACTACGAGGAGCTCCATCGGCGCTTCGGAGTCCCCCCGGAGCCTGGGGTCAACCGGGTCGACTCCCTGGCCGCGTTCGCCTCTGAGCTCTCGTCGGCGGGGTTGGTGGTCGTGTCGGCGAAGGAGAGCCTCTTCCCCGAGAGGTTCCTCGACGTCGGCGCCGTGGCCTACTTTCTACGTGCCGCCCCGTGGGAGGTGCCCGGGTTCTCCGTCGACCGCTACCGTCCGGTGCTCCAGGAGATCCACTCCGAGATCTCGCGACGCGGGTCCTGGGAACTTCTCGCGCACCGGCTCTTGGTCGTCGCGCGCAAACCCGGCGTGCGCCCCCCAGGAACGTGACGGACCGACGAGCTCGACTAGACGCCCGCGTCGTCGAGCGCGTTCGCGCAGCGGCACGTCGGAGGGACCGCGACCCGCGAGAGCAGCGCGGCGAGCACCCGCTGCATCCGGCTCGCGTTCCGGTGCATCGTCTCGACGATCTCCTTCGTCTCGACCGGCCGCTCCGCCCAGACGTCGAAGTCGGTCACCATCGCAAGACAGGCGTAGCACAGCGCCCGCTCGCGCGCGAGCGTCACCTCGGGCACGAGCGTCATCCCGATCACGTCCGCGAACGACCGGAAGAACTTCGACTCGGCGCGCGTGCTGAACCGGGGCCCCTCGACGCAGACGTACGTCTTCCCCTCGACGAACGGCGTCCCGAGCTCCTCCCCGGCCGCGACCGCTGCCCGGAGAAGGTCGGGGCAGAACGGGTCCGCGAGCGAGACGTGGAAGACCCGGCCGCCGTCGAAGAACGTCGTCGGCCGCTGCTTCGTGAAGTCGACGAACTGGCTCGGGAGGACGAACGTACCGGGCGGGAGCTCTTCCCGCAGCGACCCCACCGAGCTCACGGTCACGATCGCCTCCGCGCCGAGCGTCCGGAGCGCGTCGACGTTCGCCCGGTAGTTGACGCGATGGGGCGGGATCGTGTGCCCCGGGCCGTGACGGGCCAGGAAGAGGGTGCGGACTCCCCCGACCATTCCTTCCTCCACCGGTCCGGACGGCGCGCCCCAGGGCGTTGCCACCCGGTGGCTCTTCGTCGAGCCGGGCTCGAAGATCCCCGTGATCCCCGACCCGCCGATGACCGCGACCGTCCGACGAGCGGCGCTCATCGCCCCTCCCGCGACGGCCCAGAGGAGTGCGCCTTGAGGTGGAGGCGCGCCATCACGACCTCGCCGCGCGTCCGCTCGAGGAGCGAGCGAGCCGAGTCCTGTTTCGGCTTCAGCTGGACGATCGCCCGGGTCGTGTCGAACCGCAGGAGGTCGCGGGTCAGCGAGTCCATGAGCGCGAGGTACGACTGCGCGCCGGCGAGGTCGTCCCGTGCCAGGCGGTCGAGCACGAGCCGGCGCACCTCCCCGACGACGTCCCCGAGACCGAGCAGGTACGGCTCGGGGTCGACGCCGAGGTCGTTCGGTCCGGGGAGCTCCGTCCCTTGGAGGACGGCGGCGAGCAGGACCCCTTCGATCCCTTCCTGAAGGGCGTCCATCGCGAGCCCTTCGTCCCCCCGGCCCTCGCGACGCAGCCAGTCGGCGAGCTCCGCGAGCTCGCGGCGGACCTCGGCGACGGCGGGCGATACCGCATGGTCCGCGTGGAGACGGCTCATCGTCGATTGCGCGAGACGACGGAGACGGCGCGCGCGCTGGTAGAGCTCCTCGCGCCGAAGCTCGCGCTGGCGCAGGTGCGCCTCGATCGAGGCGAGAGACTCCTCGGGGACCCCGGGCGGGGCCCGCGGAGGGTCGTTACCGGAAGAGGGTGAACCGTTGGTCATCGTTGCCTCCGTCGAGGATCCCGAGCCGTACCCCCGCGTCGAGCCATCCGTGCGCGTAACTGGCCGCGGCGAGCGCGCGGTCCCGGTCCCCCGCGGCGGAGAAGTGCTCGGCGTCCGCGAGGTAGGCGCGCGCCATCGCGAGGAAGTCGTCCGAAGCGCCCCGAAGGAACGACCGCTCGGGCGCGGCGGGCGTCACCTTCGCGAGCGCCTCCCGGGTGAGCCGGAGGTACCGCTCGAGAAGGGGGGGTTCGGTCGTCACGGTGGGCCGAGGTAGCGAAGGAGCCGATATAATCCGTCGGGCGGCGGACCGCGCGCTCAGCCCTTCGGGACCTTTTCCCAATCCTTGAGGAACCGCGCGAGGCCGATGTCGGTGAGCGGGTGCTGGACGAGCTTTTCCATGACCGCGTAGGGCATCGTGGCGATGTCCGCGCCGATCTTCGCCGCCTCGAGGACGTGGACGGGGTGGCGGACGCTCGCGACCAGCACCTTCGTCGAGAACGAATAGTTCCGGTAGATCTGGACGATGTCGCGGATGAGGTCCATCCCGACCTCGCCCTGGTCGTCCAGGCGGCCGATGAACGGGCTCACGTACGCCGCCCCGACCTTCGCGGCGAGGAGCGCCTGGTTCGCGCTGAAGACGAGGGTCATGTTGACCCGGGTCCCTTCGCTCGCGAGGACCTTGGTCGCCCGGAGGCCGGCGACCGTCATCGGGACCTTGACGTAGATCGCGCTGTGGATCCCGCGGAGGTGGCGACCTTCGCGGAGCATCCCCTCGGTGTCGGTCGCGACGACCTCGGCCGAGACGGACGGAACGCCGAGGGCGCAGACCTCGCGGAGGACGTCCTCGAACTTCCGGCCTTCCTTCGCGACGAGCGTCGGGTTCGTGGTGACCCCGTCGAGGATCCCGGTCTCCCACATCGTTCGGATCTCCGTCACGCTCGCCGTATCGAGAAACAGCTGCATCGTCCTCCCCCCGAAACCGTCCGAGCTACTGAACCTTCCCCCGAGCCTTGAGGAGTTCCCACGCCTCCTCGGTGATCCGTTCCTTCGACATCCCGTAGCGGTCGAGGAGCGCCCACGGCTCCCCGGACTCCCCGAAGAGGTCCGGCACCCCGACGCGGCGAACGGGGACCGGGGAGTTCTCGGAGGTCGTGGACGCGACGAGCGCCCCCACTCCCGTGAGGACGCTGTGCTCCTCGAGGACGAGGATCGCCCCGGTGTCCCGCGCGGCCCGAAGGAGGGCGGGGGCGTCGAACGGCTTCACCGAGGCGAAATCGAGCACCCGGGTCGAGACGCCGACCTTCTGGAGGTCTTCGGCGACCTCGAGAGCGCGGGCGACCAGGGATCCGACCGCGACCATCGTGAGGTCGCTCCCGCTCCGAAGCTCGGCGGCCTTCCCGATCGCGAACGAGCCGTCGGTCACCGGGGGGAGGTTCTCGCGCGTGAGACGGACGTACGCGGGACCGTAGCGGTCCGCGACGGCGAACGTCGCGGCCCGGGTCGTCGGAGCGTCCGCCGGGACGATGACGGTCATCCCCGGCAGCCCCCGCATCAGGCCGATGTCCTCGACGATCTGGTGCGTCCCACCGTCGGCCCCCACCAGAAGGCCCCCGTGGGTCGCCACGATCTTCACGTTCGCTTGGTTGTAGCAGATCGACTGGCGGACCGCGTTGTACGCCTGTCCCGCCGCGAAGACGGCGAACGTGCTCGCGTAGACGGTCCGTCCCTGGAGCGCGAGACCGGCGGCCATGGTCATCATGGTCGGTTCCATGACCCCGACGTTGAAGAATCGGTCCGGAAACTTCTGGCCGAAGAGGATCGTCCGGGTCGACCCCGAAAGGTCCGCATCGAAGACGACGAGCTCGGGGTCCTTCTCTCCCAACGCGACGAGCGCCTTCCCGTACGCGTCCCGGAGGCTCTCGGGCTTGCCGACGGCGAATGCGCTCACGACGGTGCCCCCTCTCCCCGGGAGAGCTCGGCAAGCGCCTGCTCCGCCTCGGCGGAGTTCGGCGCCTTTCCGTGATACTGATGCTTTCCTTCCATGAAGGAGACGCCCTTCCCCTTCACGGTCCGCGCGACGATCGCGGTCGGTCCGTCGGTCGTCCTCCGCGCCTCGGCGAACGCGTCGAGGAGGGCCGGGATGCTGTGGCCGTCGATGTCGATCGTGTGGTAGCGGAACGCGCGGAACTTCTCCACGATCGGCTCGATCCCCATGATCGCTTCGGTGGAGCCGTCCGTCTCGAGCCCGTTCCGGTCGAGGATCACGACGAGGTTCGAGAGGCGGTAGTGGCCGCCCGCCATGAGCGCCTCCCACGTGGGACCGGCCTGGCACTCGCCGTCCCCGATCACGGCGTACGTTCGGTACGACGCCTTTCGGAGCCGGGCGTCGAGCGCCATCCCGACCGCCATCCCGATCCCCTGGCCCAGGCATCCGGTCGACGCCTCGATGCACGGAAGCTTCGTCCGGTCGACGTGGCCCTGGAGACGGCTCCCGAGCTGACGGAAGGTCGAGAGCTCTTCGCGCGGCAAGAACCCGCGGAGCGCGAGGGTCGCGTACATCGCCGGGGAGGCGTGTCCCTTCGACAGGACGAGACGGTCGCGGTCCGGCCAATCCACTCGCGCCGGGTCGATCCGGAGCTCGTGGAAGACGAGGGTCGTGAGGATGTCGGCGACCGAGAGGCTCCCGCCGGGGTGCCCGCTCTGCGCGGCGAAGGTCATCCGGATGACCTCCTTGCGGACCTCCCGGGCCGTCCCCTCGAGGGAGCGGACGAGCTCGGCCGGGACTTCCTCCGCCATCGGCGGCGCGCGCAGGCAGGGCGCGCTATTTGACTGTTGACCCGCGGGCGGCGCTCTGCCGAGAGGCGGGCCGTCGTTTCGGCGACGCGGCGGGAGCGGAGGAGAGGAGCGAGCGAAGGGTCTCGAGGTCCTCGACGTACCGGCGGTACCCGTGATCGTCGAGCGGGGTCTCGAGGTACCCGGGAGCGTTCGACCACCGCGGGTCGTTGAGGAGCGAGCGGAACCCTTCGAGCCCGATGTGCCCCTTGCCGATGTTCTGGTGACGGTCGAGACGCGACCCGAGCTTCTCCTGGGCGTCGTTGAGGTGGAAGGCGAAGACGCGTCGCGTGCCGAGCACCTTCTCGACGTGGTCCATGAGCGCGCCGTAAGCCGTCGCGTCGTGAAAGTCGTAGCCGGCGGCGTAGAGGTGACAGGTGTCGAGGTTCACGCCGAGACGGTCGGGGCGGTCGAGAGCGTCCAAGACGGTCGCGAGCTCCTCGAACTTCGAGCAGAGGGTCGTTCCCTGGCCGGCCGCGTTCTCGAGAAGGATGCGGACCCGGCCGTTCGGACGCGCCTCGAGGGCGTCGTGCAGGCTCCCGGTGAGCACCTTGAGACCGGCCCCGACCCCGCTCCCGAGGTGGGCACCCGGATGGAAGACGAGGGTATCCACCCCGAGGAGCTCCGCTCGGTCGAGCTCGTCGAGGAACGCTTTCCGCGAGCGCTTCAGGAGGAACGGCTTCGGGTTCGCGAGGTTCGCGAGGTACCCATGGTGGACCTGGGTCGACCGGAGGCCCTCCGTCCGGACCGCCGCTCGGAACGCTTCCGCCGCGGCGGCGGCGATCGGAGGACCGGCCCACATCTGAGGGCTCTTCGAGAAGATCTGGATGCAGTCGCAGCCGATCGTCCGTCCCTCGACGGCCGCCTCCGCGAGGCCGTCGGCGATCCCGACGTGCGCCCCCAGCCACACGGACCGGGGGACCGTTTCGGACCGATTAAGCTAGGCGCATGCGACGGGAGGAATCGGAGAATCCCGGAGGCTGACAGCTTTCCGCGTTTCCCGTAGGCTCGCGCACTTCAGTACCGCGCGGAACGCCAGTGGGCTTAACTTCCGGGTTCGGAATGGGACCGGGTGTTTCCCCACCGCTTTGGCCGTCAGCCAAGGCGGACAGCCGGACCGTCGTATTTAACGTTGCGCGGCCCGGCGACGCGGACGACTCGCCCGCGGGCGCTTCGGCTTCTCCCGAGCGCTCTCTTCGTCGGCCGCGAGGGACCAGATGTACCAGGTCCCCCGGGCCTGGCTCAGGCGCCGGCCGTCGGCCCCGTAGAGATTTCCCTCGGCGAAGGCGAGATGACGGCCGCGGCGGAGCACTTCGCCGCGGGCGGTGAGCGTGTCCCCTTCGCGCGCGGCGCGCAGGAACTCGACGTAGAGGGAGGTCGTGGCGGCGGTCTCCCCGGCGCCGAGCACCGAGAGCACCGCGGCCCCCATCGCAGTGTCGAGGATCGTCGCGTAGACCCCCCCGTGGACGACCGAGTTGATGTTGAGATGTCGCGGCTCGACCTGGCCCGTGACCGTGCACGTCCCCCGCCCGCTCCTCTCGATATCGATCTTGAACCCCATCTCGTGGTGGAACCCGTGGCGAGCGGCGTGGGAGAAGTCCGGGAACGGCGGCGTCGGACGCGGTTCGGGCCGGTGCTTCGCGCGCGGCACGCCGGCGCGCAGGGCCCGTCGCGGATAAGTAGTCCGCGGCGCCGTGCCGGCGGCGTTCGATGACGCGCGGGGGCCGACGCGAGGCGACCTACGAGGCCCCTCCGAACATCGCCCTCGTCAAGTACTGGGGGCTTCGGGACCGAGCCCTCGCAATCCCGTTCAACTCCTCGATCTCGGTGACCCTCGACCGATTCCGTTCGCGCACGACCGTTCGGTTCGCCTCCGAGCTCGCGCACGACCTCGTCGAGCTGAACGGCGCCCCGGCGACCGGCGGTCCCCGGGAGAGCGTCGTCCGGTTTCTCGACCGTGTGCGCGAGCTCGCCGGCACGACGGACCGGGCCGAGGTCCGCTCGGAGAACAACTTTCCGACCGCGAGCGGTCTCGCCTCGAGCGCGAGCGGGTTCGCCGCCCTCGCCGGAGCGTCGACCGCGGCGCTCGGCCTCCGGATGTCCGGGAGGAAGCTCTCGCAGCTGGCCCGCTTCGGCTCGGGGAGCGCTTCCCGTTCGGTGTTCGGCGGGTTTGTCGAGTGGCAGGCCGGCCATCGGCCGGACGGGAGGGATTGCTTCGCCCGCCCCCTCTTCGGACCGGACCACTGGCCGGCGCTCGTCGACGTCGTCCTCATCGTGGCCGGCGCGCCCGTGAAGGCGGTCCGCTCCGAGGATGCGATGCAGTCGACCGTCGCGACGAGCCCCAACTATGCCCGTCGTCTGGTCGAGCTCCCCGGGCGGATCCGGCGGGTCCGCGCGGCGATCCGGGACCAGGCGGCCGTTCGCCTCTTCCCCCTCCTCATGGAGGAGTGCGACAGCTTCCGGGAGGTCTGCGAGACGACCCAGCCGTCGCTCGACTACCTCACGACGACCTCGCGCGCGCTCCTCGGGGAGGTGCGGGCGATCAATCGCGAGGCCGGCCGACCGGTCGCCGGCTACACGCACGACGCCGGCGCCCACCTGCACGTCTTCACGCTCGAGAGGGACGCGGCGACCGTGCGCCGGCGACTCGCGAAGACCCCCGGCGTCGAGCGCACGCTCCTTCTCCACGCGGGTCCCGGCGCTCACCTCGTCGAGTAGGCGCTCGGGCCGGATCGTCGAGGTCGACGGCCGATTACAGGACGTGGCGGTCGAACTCGGGCCGGGGAAGCTCGAGGCCGATCGAGGAGACCAGGGTCGAGACCTCCTCGATGTACCGCCGCCGCGCCTCCTCGTTGGTCCACCGCTTGAGGCCGTACTCGATCGCGCGACGGCTCGTATCGGAGTTCGAATGGCCGAACATGTCGAGCGCACGGGGGTACCACTTCATCACGGCGGCCTGGGCCTCCTCCTTCGTCCCCGAGTATTTCGGCCCGTCCTGGACCATCCGACGAAGCACGCTCGAGCCGAAGTTGAGGTGCAGCTGCTCCTCGCTCAGCATGAGCGGCATCGCGCGCGCGAGCGGACCGTACGAGCACTCCTGGAACGCCCGGAGCTGGTAGACCCCGACCCGGTCGACGAAACAGGTGAACGCGCCGACGTCGCTCCACCGGTCGAACTTCATGTTGAAGGCGTCGAGCTTGTGCTCCCCCTCCCTCTTCTGGAGGAGCTCGTCGATGTGCTTCTGGCCCTCCTCGCCGAAATCCCGGAGGATCCGGCACGCCTGGAGGCCGTGGCGGGCCTCGTCGGCGATGATCCGGGACTCGATCCACCGGTCCTCGAGCGTCGGCGCCCGGTCGAGCCAGGGGCGGTGCTGCTGGATCGACGCGAACTCGGTGTCGGCCTGGACGACCAGGAGCTTCACGACGAGCTTGCGCATCTCAGGCGGAACCTCCTCCGCCGTCTCGTACTTTCGGACCCCCGCGGACGACCCCCAGAGGATCTCGCGGACCGGCTCGATCGTCCCCCCGTCCTGGAGGCTCTTCGCGGCGGGGGCGTCCTTCGCGTGCGGCTCGGGTCCGGACATGGGCGAACTGCCTTCCAATACGTTCAGCGTCCCTTAAAGGTGGGCTTTCGCTTTTCGACGAACGCGCTCAGCCCTTCCTTCGCGTCCTCGGTGATGAACAGGCGGTTCTGTAGCTCCCGCTCGAGCGCAAGGCCGGCCGTGAGCGGCATCTCGATCCCTTCGAGCACCGAGCGCTTGATGAGGCTCACCGCCCGGCTGGGCCCCTTCGCGAGGGCGCTCGCGTACGCCTGCACGTCCTTCTCGAACGTCTCCTTCGGATAGACGTAGTTCACGAGCCCGATCGCGAGCGCCTCGTCCGGCGACAGGAGCTTCCCGGTGATCATCATGTCGAGCGCGCGCGACGTCCCGATGAGACGGGGAAGGCGCTGCGTTCCTCCCGTTCCCGGGAGGACGCCGAGCGTGACCTCGGGAAGACCGATCCTCCCGGAGTCCTTCGCCATCATGCGGAGGTCGGTCGCGAGCGCGATCTCGAGGCCCCCGCCGACGCAGTGGCCGTTGATCGCAGCGATCACGACCTTGGGGGTCGAGGCGAACTTGTCGAGCGTCTCCTGACAGTGGAGACAGAACATCGCCTTGAAGTCCGGCTGGCTCGCTTTCAGCATCTCGATGTCCGCGCCGGCACTGAAGAAGCCGGGGACGGAGCTCGCGAGGACGATCACGCGAGCGCTCTCGTCGAAGCGGAACTCCTCGACCGCCTGGTCCATCTCCTGCATCATGGCGAGGTCGTAGGTGTTGGCCTTCGGCTTTCCGATCTCGATGTACCCGACGTGGTCGTCGATGCGCGTCCGGATGAACTTTCCCTGCATGCTCCCTCGCGAAACTCGTTGGCGGTGAGGGACCGGCACACCCGGACGCGGATAACGGCGACGCTCGTGCCGGGCCGACTCGTTAGGAGCGGCGAGCGCGCGCGGGCCGCAGCTCATCGACGCGTCCGTCGGGGTGCCCGACCACGACGCGGCTCGCGAGCCCGACGAAGATCCCGCTCTCCACGACCCCGACGTGACGCTCGATCGCGTCGGCGGCCGCGCTCGGGTCGGAGATCGGCTCGCGCGGCGAGAGGTCGAGGATCTCGTTCCCGTTGTCCGTGATGAAAGGCCGACCGGTCTCCCCGACCCGGAGGCGAACGCGGTACCCCTCTCCCGCGAGGTCGCGCTCGAGCACCGGCCGGGCGAACGGGACGACCTCGACCGGGATCGACGCTCTCTCCCCGAGCGCCCCGACCAGCTTCGACGGGTCGACCATGATCACGACGGACGCGGAGAGTCGGGCGAGGAGCTTCTCCCGCAGGAGCGCTCCTCCCCCTCCCTTCGTCATGTCGAGCGACGGGGAGACCTCGTCCGCGCCGTCGAGCATCAGGTCGAACCGGTCGTCTCCCCGCAGGGTCCGGACGGGAATCCGGAGTCCGCGGGCGAGCTCCTCGGTCGCCCGCGAGCTCGCGACGCAGTCGAAGCGTCCGTCGGGAAACCTCTCCGCGATCGCGCGGACCGCCTGTGCGGCGGTCGAGCCGGTGCCGAGCGCGAGGCGGAGGCCGGGGCGCACGTACTGCTCCACCGCGTAGCGGGCCGCGACCACCTTCGCCCGCTCGAGGTCCTCCGGCACGTTCCCCCCGAACTCCCTCCCCTATTCAATGCCGCGCCGCCCGGGACCCATACTGATAAACTCGCCTCGACCTCCCCCTCTCCGATGCCCTCGACTCGCCCGCCCGACCGCGCCCCGGTGGTCCTGTCGATCGGCGGTTCGGTGCTCGTCACCGGGACCGAGGACGCCGCATACCTCGCTCGGCTGGCCGACCTCCTTCGAAAGGTCGGGGCCGAACGAGCCCTCGTCGTCACCACGGGGGGCGGGCGGAGCGCCCGCGACTACATCCGGATCGGTCGCGACCTCGGTCTGACCGAGTACGAGCTCGACGAGCTCGGGATCGACGTGACGCGTCTCCACGCTCGCTTGCTCGCAGCCCGCGTCGGTCCTCCCACCCCTACGGACCCTCCGACCACGGTCCGGGAGGTCGTGAAGGAGCTCCGTCACGCCTCGCCCGTCATCCTCGGCGGGACCGAACCGGGTCACACCACGGACGGGGTCGCGGCGCTGGTCGCAGTGCGGATCCGCGCCGAACGCGTCGTGAACGCGACGGATGTCGATGGGGTGTACGACCGGGACCCCCGGACCTCCCCGGGGGCGCGTCGGATCGAGCAGATGAACTGGTCCGAGTTCCGCGCGATGGTCCATGCCGGTAGCTCCGGCGAAGCGGGCCAGAACTTCCTGTTCGACCGCCTCGGGGCGGATGTCCTGGCCCGGGCCCGCATCCCCCTCCTCATCGTTCCGGGCCGGGACTTGGCGAACCTCGAGAAGGCACTCCTCGGACGGCCCTGCCGCGGGAGCCGCATCGGCGAGGAGACCCGCGCGAAAACGGCTTAGTAGAGGGGCGGGGGTCGACCCGGCATGGCGCATCGTATCGTCTTCTTGGGCCCGCCCGGCGCCGGCAAAGGCACCCAGGCCGCCCGGATCGCGAAGGAGCTCGGGGTCCCCCACCTCTCGACCGGCGACATCCTGCGCGCGGCGGTCGCGGCCAAGACACCGCTCGGCCTCCGCGCCGAGGGGTACATGGCGGCCGGAGCGCTCGTGCCGGACGAGCTCGTCCTCGAGATCCTTCACGAGCGCCTCGAGCAGCCCGACGCCCGGGGTGGCTACCTCCTGGACGGGTTTCCTCGCAACCACGCTCAGGCCGAGGAGCTCGGGAAGTTCTCCCACGTCGACCGGGTGATCTCCTTCGAGATCGCTCCGGAGGTGGTCGTGCGACGCCTCTCCGAACGGTTGACCTGCCCGAAGTGCCACGCCGTCTACAACCTCTCGACCAACCCACCGAAGGTTCCCGGGCGGTGTGACCACGACGGAACGGAGCTCGTTCAGCGCCCGGACGACCGGGCGGAGGCGGTCACGACGCGGCTCAAGGTGTACGCCGAGCAGACCGCCCCGCTCCTGGAGTACTACCGCAAGCGCCACCTCCTTCGGACGGTGGACGCGCACGGGTCACCCGACGAGGTCGCCGCACGCGTCCGTCGGGCTCTCGAGTAGGTTCGCCGGCGGCGCCTAGGGGGTCACCCGCAGGACCTCGGCCTGGACCCACTCGCCCCGGTCGAGGAGGAGCCGGACCCCTTCGAGATACCCGGCCGTCTCGCCGTAGCCGAGGACATCGTGGCCCCGGGCGGCGGCCGCGCCGAGCTCGATGACCCCTCCGTGCGATACGATGAGCAGGCGACCGGCCTCGGGGAGCCCCATGAGCTCCCTCCGCATGATCTCCGCCTGCTGTCGGGCGTACTCGGCAACCACCCTTCGACGGCGCGCGAGTTGAACATAGTCCGAGTACGAGCGGGGCGGGAACGTCTCGAGCACGCGCTGGACGTCGTCCGGGACCAGCGCGAGCTCCGGTAGAACGGCGTCGACGGAGAGCCCGAGCGCTTCGACCGTCTCGAGGGCGCGGGGGACGGGGGAGGAGAGGACCCGGTCGAATCGGCCGAGCGTCGGCGCCACCCGTCGCGCGGTCGCGAGTCCCTCCGCGTTCAAGTGGATGCCGCCGGGGTCTCGGCGAGCGTGCCGACGATGCTCGACCTCCCGCATCGCGTCCGGTGTCCGTAACTTCGAGAGAGAGTTTTATAGGTGGTTCATCGCTCCTCAGGCCGTCCCGGCTTAGCTCAGTGGTAGAGCGGGGGACTGTAGGCGAGACTGCCGGACCTCCGGCGGCCCCCGTGGATATCCTCAGGTCGCCTGTTCGAGTCAGGCAGCCGGGACCTGAGGCTCCGGGGGTCGGAGGGGTCGCTCGTAGTAGGCGACGTCCCAGAACCGGTCGAACTTGCGGCCGACGCGATGGAGGGTCCCGGCCCTCCGAAATCCGAAACGACGGTGGAGGCGGACCGAGGCCGGGTTCGGGAGCGTGATGGCCGCGACCACCCGCTCGATATCCTCGTCCTGGACGGACGCAAGGAGGGCCGAATAGAGGCGAAAGCCGATCCCCTGACCTTCCCGCCCCGCCCGGCAATACACGGACGACTCGACCGTGGTCGCGTACGCCGCCCGCGGCCGGAACGGGCTGGTCGTGGCCCAGCCCACGAGACCCTCGCCCTCTCGTTCGACCGCCACCCACAGACGATACCGTCCCCCCGCCGTGTGCTCCTGGACCCAGCCGGTCCGGTCCGAGGGATGGACGGGAGAGACCTCGAACGTGGCGGGACTCCGTTCCACGTAGTGGTTGTAGATCTCCAGGATCGCCGGGAGGTCCCTGACTCGGCCGGGCCGGACCTCGATTCGCATCGCTTCCCCTTCCGGTCGTGGCACACCGCTCCCTGGTCCAAGACGCCATCGGGATCGATTCTGAGAGGATGCCCAGAGCGAAGGGGTCTTGGTGGACGTACGCAGGCCATCCTTCGTTCGGGGGGCCGGGTCCATCGCCCTGCTGAGGGAAGGACCGGTCGCGCGGGTCATCGTCAAGTAATCGGAACGCCGTTCGCAGCGCGACCCGGGGGGACCTCGGTGCCCGGAACGTTCTCCGACTCCTGGAAGCTCACGAAGACCTCGTTCCGCCTCATCGCGGAGGACCGGGCGCTCCTAGTGTTCCCGGTCGTCGGCGGGCTCGCGATCCTCGCCGTCGTCGCGCTCCTCATCCTCGGCTGGGTCTTCGTGGCCTGGCCGCTCGGGTCCGGTCCCAACGGAAACTCGACCACCCCTTCGGTGGTCGTCGTCGCGGTCCTGCTCCTGCTCGGCGCCTACTTCGCGATGGTGTTCATCTCGGTCTACTGTTCGGCCGCCCTGATCGGGGCCGCCATGCTGAAGCTCTCCGGTCAGCAGCCGACCGCCGCCGACGGCTGGCGGATCGCTCGCGCGCGGCTGGGCCGGCTGCTGGTCTGGTCCCTGATCGCGGCGACGGTCGGGGTCCTGATCCAGGTGGTCGCGAGCCGGGTCCGCGGGGTCGCCGGCGTTCTCATCGGTGCGGTCGGCGGGGTCACCTGGGGGGTCGTGACCTTCTTCATCATTCCGGTGCTGGTCTACGAGAACCTGGGCACCTGGAGCGCCCTCGGCCGGTCGGCGAGGCTGTTCACCTCGACCTTCGGGCGAACGGTCGTCTCGAACCTGGTCGTCGGGCTCATCCTCGGAGCCGGGATCGTCGGGGCGGTGGTCCTGGGTGTGTTCGGGCTCATCCTTCTCGTCTCTTCTTCGGTCGTGCTCGGGGTCCTGCTGATCGGCGCCGGGATCGCGGTCGGCGTGGTCGTCGGCCTGATCGGGGCGGCGGCCGAGGGGATCCTTCGTGCGGCGCTCTATCGGTACGCCACGACCGGGAAGGTCGACCCCGACCTCATCCCCACCGCCTACACCCTCCCGCGGACCTAGGCGAGCGCCGTCGCCGAGGGGAGACCCTGGCTCAATCCAGCAGCGGTCTTCCCTGCGAGGGGAAGGGCAGGATGCGGTTGTCGGGATTCGAACCCGAGTAGGTAGCTTGGGAAGCTACCGTCCTAACCACTAGACCACAACCGCGCGGCTCCACCCGGAGGGGCGGACCCTCATACGGTTTGTGCGACGAAGCCTAGAGGAGAAGGCCGACGGACTCGGTCGGGATCGCAGGGGCGCTCGCGAGCAGCTCGTCGTTCGAGACGAGGCGCTCCGCGGCGCGGCTCGCGATCCCCGCCCGGTGGAGGAGCTTCCGGGTACGGGGGAGGTCGCTCGTCGCGATGGCGACCAGGGTCTGGTTGCCCTCCCGGGCGACCAGGATCGCGACGCTGAGGATGTTGATCCGCTCCTGAGCGAGGGTCTCAAGGGCCCGCAGGAACGTTCCGGTCCGGTCTTCAAGTCGGACCGCGATCATCTCGCGCGCCTCGACCTCGAACCCCGCCGACCGGAGCAGCAGCATCGCCCGGTCGGGGTCGTTCACGATCAGGCGGACGCGCCCCTTCCCCGCGGCCGAATCGACGCTGATCGCCGCGAGGTTGACCCGCTCTCGGGCGAGCGTCCGGGCGACCCGCGCGAGGGCGCCGGGGCGGTTCGGGAGCGTGAAGGTGATCTCGCGGAGGGCCATCGGGCGGGCAGAGTCGAAGGCGGCTTTAGGCTGACGTTCGAGCCGATTCTTTCCACCCTGCGCCGAACACATATTTATACACGAACCCGGCCTAATTCACGCTGCCCGGAGGTCACACTTCGGGCCGCGGTCCATCTGATGGGGGGAGCAGTCCAGTCACGGTCGGGGCGGCGCTATCGCCGTACGCGACGCCTTCGTTCCGACCGCCGAGGCGTCGTGGCCGTCATCGGAACGCTGCTCGCCCTGCTCGTCTTCTTCGCCCTCTTCGGGTTGTTCCTGACCCAGTACGTCCCGGTCTGGATGGGCGAGAACGAGGCGGCGTTCACGACCGCCGCGGGCGGCTCGTTCGCCTCGCTGAAGGCGGACATCGACACCCAGTACGTGCTCGGAGCGCCCCCCACCCTCGGCACCCCTTTCACGATCAGCTCGGAGAACATCCCCCTCATCGCCCAGCCGACCCAGGGTTCGCTCGTGTTCGTGCCCCAGACCTGCCCGCGAGGGTTCTACGCCCCCGGCGTCTCCGGGGCGACCTCCGCGAACTACGGCCAGCCGGTGAACACCTCCTACTGCGTCTTCGAAAACCAGAGCCTGTCGCTCGGCCCGGGCGGGTCGGCTCCGTACTACCTGAGCGTCCCCACGGGGATTCTCTCGATGGAGCTTCCGAACCGCTACTACCCGTCCCAGTTCTACCAGCTCGAGGCGGACGGGGTCCTCCAGGTCCAGTCCGGGGGGCTCCAGCTGATGGCGTACTCTCCCCCGTTCAACATCACCTCCCTTTCGGGCAACACGAGCGTTTCCTCGAGCTTCCTCCAGCTCTACGGCAACGCGACCACGATCGTCGGCCAGGGCTCGCAGGACGTCTACTCGCACCTCCGCTTCACCCAGCATCTCTCCTCGGCGGGAACCACTTCGACCCCTACGTTCCATTACCGGTTCGAGATCGGCACCCAGTACCCCTGCGCCTGGTCGAACTTCCTCCAGCACCAGCTCAACGTGAGTGGGGTCTCGTCGACCCAGTACACGTTCACGCCCTACAGCGGGGCCTGCAACAACCCGACGGGAGCGACGACGGTGCTCACGGTCGTCCTCAACTCCGTTAACTATGCGAGCATCTACTATGCCGGTGTGATCCTCTCGGTGGGGATCGGAGGGGCGTAACCCGATGTCGTCCAGCACCTTCCGCGTCAAGATCCCCCGGAATCCGGGCGCGACCGCTCCCACCGAGACGTCACCGCTCACTCCCGCCCCCGCGACGGAAGCCCCGACCGAACTCCCCGGGACGTTCATCACGGCGATGCCGCCGCTCCTCGAACCGACGATGAAGGTGATCGAGGTGAGCGCGGTCAACCCCCCGTACTCGTACTCACGCGTCACCTACAACGACCGGAACAAGGAGTACCTCTACGAGGTCATCGAGCCCCAGCTCTCCGCGCACGAGAAGCAGCTCGTCGAACACCTCAAGTCGACCCTCAGCCGGATCCTCGGAAGCGAGGTCGGCTCGCTCTCGCTCGCCGACAAGCGAGCGTACCTCCGGGAGGAGGCGCGGGAGTACTTCCGCAGCCGCGGGATCACGCTCTCCCCGATCTCGATGGAGCGGATCATCTACTACACGCTCCGCGACTTCGTCGGGTACGGGCCCGTGGACGCCCTGATCCGCGACCTCGAGGTCGAGGACATCTCGTGCGACGGCGTCGACGTCCCGCTCTTTATCTTCCACGGAAAGTTCGAGTCCGTCAAGACGAACGTCACGTTCGCGGACGAGGACGCGCTCGACTCGTTCATCGTCATGCTGGGCCAGCGCTGCAACAAGGCCGTCAGCGTCTCCGCCCCGATCCTCGACGGGACGACCCCCGAGGGGCACCGCGTCCAGGCGACGTACGG
>DAEB01000011.1 GCA_002495185.1 Thermoplasmata archaeon UBA184
AGCCGAGGGAGGGAATCGAACCCCCAGGAAACGGATCTGCAGTCCGTCGCATTAACCATTCTGCCACCTCGGCGCGGCCGAGGGGAGGAGACCGCCCCTTAAAACCGACGGGGCGGGAACGGGGCTGGGCTCAGATCGGACGGAACCCGCGCCGTATCCGGAGGAACGCGGACCGCCATTCCACGCGCAGCCGCCCGGCGAACCCCAGCGACGAACCACCGGCCGCGGTTTTCCCTTCGCGAATCGCCGCGAGGACCATGGCCGCCCCGCGAGTGCCCGGGGGGAACTCCGTGTACGCCCGGCCGAGGTCCGAGAGCTCGTGCACGTCACTCCCTCCGGTGGTCGGAAGCGAACGCAGGGCCCCGACCCGAGCGGCCCGGCGATTCGCCCGCGGTGAGTTGTGCCCATTGATGACCTCGATCGCGTCCACCCGGGCCGTCTCCGAGACCGCGCGACCGACCCCGTGGGAGGACCGGAACGAATGGGCGAGCACGGAGACCCCGCCGTGGGCACGGACCCAGTCGATGGTCTCCAGGACGGGTCGCTCGGGCGGAGGAGCCTCCATGACTCCGTACGCGAGGAGGTGTCCCTCGACCGTCGAGACCTCGACGCCGGGCACGAGGACGAGCTCGGGGAATCGCGCCTGCCAGCCGGCGAGCTCGGCGTTGCCGGCGACCGTGTTGTGGTCGGTGAGGGCAAACCCATTCAGGTTCGCGGCTCGAAGTCCAAAGACGATCTCCTCGACCGTGAGCGGGGAGTCGGGGGAATGGTGCGAGTGGACGTGAAGGTCGAGGCGGACACCGTTCATCAGCGGACCTTCGCCCCCCAGGGGACCGGCTCCGACGGAACGGGCCCACGTCCGGCGCCGAACGTGAGTGCCTCGGCTCTTCCGGCTCCGGTCGTCGAGCGGCGCACGACCACCGTCGCTCCGGCGGGCCATGACCCGGGAATCTCCGCCTCGGTGGTCCCGAGGTGGACCCGAACTCGGCCATCGCCCGAGGGGCCGATCACTTGGCCGACCGTGAGCGTGGTCGAGCCGAACTCTTCGAACGAGATCGTCCGGTCGGAGAGCCCCCGTCCTTCGAGGAAGGTTCCCGGTGGGGTCCCTTCCGGCGGGGAAAGGAGGACCGCTCGTTCTCCCGACTCCGCCGCAAGGACCATTCCCTGAGACGTGATCCGGCGGATCGTTCGGGGAGCGAGGTTGGTGAGAAGCACGACCGGGCGCCCGACGAGCCCATCCACCGTGTAGGAATCACGGATGCCCGCGACGACCGTCCTCGGGGTCGTTGCCCCGACGTCGACCTCGAGCACGTAGAGCTTGTCCGCGGCCGGATGCGGTGCCGCGCTCCGGATGACCCCCGAGCAGGCGGCGAGGGGAGGCCATCCTTCCGGGGAGGGGGCGGACTCGGATGCCGGGGCCCCGACCGAAACCTCTGGCTCGGGGCGCGGGAAGAGAGGGCGGACCTCTCCCAGAGTTTGGCCGGGTGGGACCGGGGTCAGAGCTACATCCCACTCGCCCGGACCGGGGGGGCCATCATAGCCGATCATGCGGAATACCCCCTCGCTGGAGAACGGCAGCACGGGGGAAAGCCACGTCGCGAGCGCCTTCAGACGCCAGAGAGTCTCGTACAGCGTCCGACGTTGGTCCTCCGGCTCGGCCTGCCACGGACGTGCCTCGTGGAACCTCCGGTTCGCCTCTCGAACCTCTTCGAGCGTGAGGTCGAGCGCCTCCTTCAGGTGAACCTGCTCGTACTCCGCGGTGATCCGGGCGTGGGCGTTCCTCAATCGGTCGCCGACGACCGAGGTCTCCGCGGTCCACGTGGCAGGTGGGGAAGGAACCTTTCCCGAACAGCGGTCGCGCACCAGGACGAGCGTTCGCTGGACGAGGTTCCCGTACTGGTTGGCGAGGACCTCGTCCCGAAGCTGCCGGAACTCGTCCCAGTCGAGCTCCGTATCGTGGTTCTGCGGAGCGAGGAGAGCTGCGTAGAACCGAATCACGTCCGGCGGGTAGTTGGCGAGGAGAGACGGGACAAACGGCTCCGCCCCGCCGGTCCGGCTCTTGGAGACCTTCTTTCCCTCGACGAGCAACCACTCGTTGGCCGCGACGTCGTACGGGAGCTGGAGACCGCCGGCCCCGAGGAGCATCGCCGGCCAGATGATGGTGTGGTGGAACTTGTTGTCCTTGCCGACGAAGTAGTACTGCCGGACCGGCTCGCGCGAATCCCAGTACGCTTGCCACGCATCGGGCCGGCCGGCGCGGACGGCCCACTCCTTGGATGCGGAGAGATACCCGGTGACGGCGTCGAACCACACGTAGAAGCGCTTCGTGTCGTAATCGTCGAGCGGGATCTCGATTCCCCAATCCAGGTCGCGGGTGATCGGCGTGGGACGGAGCCCCTCCTTGAGGAAGTTCTCGGCGACCCGGAGCGTCCCGGGGCGCCATTGCTTCTGTTTCGAGACGTATTCGGCGACCGGCCCCTGGAGACGGTCGAGGTCGAGATAGAAGTGCTCGGAGGCTCGGAACTCGGCCGGAGTGCCGCAGAGCGCACACCGCGGGTTTCCGAGCTTGGCCGGGTCCATCGGGCGTCCGCAGTTGTCGCACTCATCTCCGCGAGCGCTATCGAACCCGCAGTACGGGCAAGTGCCGACCAAGTACCGGTCGGGCAGGAACCGACGGTGCTGCGGGCAGTACGCGTTCTCGGCCGTCCGCCTCGAGACGTACCGAGCCTCGAGGAGGCGCAGGAAGAGCTCCTGGACCGTACGCTGGTGCACGACGGTGTGGGTCGAGGTATAGAGGTCGAACGTGAACCCGAGCTTCTCGAACGCCTCCTTGTTGACGGCGTGGTAGCGCTCGGCGATTACGGCCGGGGTGGTCCCCTCCTTCTCCGCTCGGACAAGGGTCGGCGTGCCGTGCATGTCGGAGCCCGACACCATCAGAACTTCGTCTCCGCGGAGACGGTGGAATCTCGCGAAGATGTCGCCAGGAAGGTACGCGCCCGCGAGGTGACCGATGTGGAAGGGGCCGTTCGCGTACGGCCACGCGACTCCGATGAAGATGCGGCTCACCCTTCGACCCCCTGTTCAGTTCGAGCGGCGGCGCGGACTTAGGTTTTGCCGGACTGTTCCACCACCTCGCTCGCGGCCTTTATCTTGGGCACGTCCTCCCCCGTACCGTGGCTGACGATTCCGCCCCGATGCGGCGTCCCACCGTTCCCGACGCCGATGGTGAAATTGGCGTGAAACACCCCGTGCTTACGCACGGGTTCGTCGCCCTCGTTGACTACATGGGAAACGACGCGGCAATCGTTCAGGCGGCTCGAGTGTCCTACGGCCAGGGTACCCGGTCGGTCCGGGATGACCGCGGCCTGATCCGGTATCTGATGCGGCATCGCCATACGACGCCCTTCGAGATGGTGGAGTTCAAGTTCCTCGTTCGGCTCCCGATCTTCGTCGCACGGCAGTGGATCCGTCATCGGACGGCATGTCTGGCCGAGGGAACGCAGATTATTTTTGACATGCCGGGGGGCGTCCGCCGGAAGGGCCGGAATTACAATCCGATCCGGGTCGAGGACCTCTGGAGGAGGTTCCAGCCAACCCACAACAACGCGACCCGGCACCAACGAAATCCGTACCTCCGCCGGGACCGGGTTCGCGAGATGCTTCTCCGCCAGCTGGACGAAGAAACCCGGGTGATGGGTCACACCCATGTGGTCGACGTCACCAAGAACGGGGAAAAACCCGTGTTCCGGATGACGCTCGATGACGGAAAGTCGATCGAGTGCACGGCCGACCATCGATTCCTCTTCGAGGATGGATGGGGGACTCTCGTCGAGAAGACCCAGCTTCGGGAGGTCGGCGGCCTCGCGGTCTGGAAGCAGAGTGATTACCGGGTATCCGTCAACGGTACGGAGCTTGCCCGGCCGGCCCTGCACCAGAATCGCGACCGGCTCGAGCGGGAATACGGCGGGCTCCCCGGGGGCTCGCCGGTCCAAGCGATGCGGGTCCTTCGACCGAAGGTCGCCTGGAACCGCCTCACGGTCCCTCGCCTCGTGCGAGTGGCTCAGTTCGAGTTCATCGGAAACCGAATGACCTACGACCTCGAGGTCGAAGGTCCGTCCCACAATTTCGTCGCCAACGGGATCGTGACCCACAACTCTGTGAATGAATACTCGGCGAGGTACTCCGTCGTTCCCGACGAGTACGAGATCCCACCGGAATCGGAGGTCCGCCACCAATCGACCCGGAATCGCCAGGGCCGTGGAGATCTGTTACCGAGTGACGTGGTGGAACGCTTTCGGGCCAATCTCGAACGGATATCGAAAGACTCCTACGCCGCATACACGGACGCTCTTCAGGCCGGAGTTGCGCGCGAAACCGCCCGGCTGCTCCTACCCGTGGCCTACTACACGCAATGGTACTGGAAGTGCAACCTCTGGAACCTCTTCCACTTCCTTTCCCTCCGTCTCGACCCCCATGCTCAGGAGGAGATCCGGCTCTACGCGGCGGAGATGGCGAAGATCGCCCGGCTCGTGGTCCCGACCGCGTACGAGGCGTTCGAGGAGTTCACGCTGTCGGCCCTCTCCCTGAGCCGTCGGGAGCAGGTTGCGGTCCGCGCGCTGCTCGACGGGAAGACGCCGGAAGCGGCGTGCGAGATTGCGGGACTCCCTCTCGTGCGAGAAGACGGGAAGCCGATGACGACGGGGGAGGGGGTGGAGTTCCTGGAGAAGCTCGAAAAGTTGCGGTCGACAGGCTGAGCGATGGCGTGCGCCAGGGCTCGCGGGCGAATATCGAATGGGACCTCTAAAACCGAGGGTCCGGGCCCGCCTCGAGGGTGAATCCCGGGCGGATAGGAAAAGGAGTCGGGGGACCCGTGAACCTCTCCGGAAGCACGGAGCGGATCTTCTCGAGCTCGTGGGCAGACGAATCGCCCGATGAGAGGAACCTCGCCAGGCGGGCAGCGGCGCCTCCCGCACGCATAACCCCGAACCCGTTGAACCCGGTGATGGCGAAGAGCCCGTCCGCGCCCGGCACCGGGCCGATGAGGGGGCGACGGTCGGGGGTCGCGACGCAGACTCCCGCCCAGGCGCGGACAAGCTCGGCGTCGGCCCACCCCGGAAAGCGACTCCCGAAGCTCTCGGCGAGGTGGGTCACGAATCGTTCGTCGCCGGCGGTGGGGAACCGGTCGGGGTCGACCTCGGCGAGCTCCGTTCCATCGCCTGCAAGGATCCGGCCATTCTCTTCCGGTCGCACGTAGACGTCCAGGTCGATGTCATGGACCGACGGGAACAACCGAAGGTCCGGGGTCGAGGGACGGAGGACCGCGGCTTGCGTTCGGTACGGCGCAAGAGGGAGCGGATGGCCCACGGAGGCCAGAAGCCGCTTCGACCAAGCCCCTGCTGCGACGACGGCCTGGCGTGCGCGCGCGGTGTCGACCCCCGCCGTGAGCTCCCAGTGGTCTCCGACCCGTCCGAACTTCGAGAGCGGGGCGCCGAGGACGAAGTCGACCCCCATCTCGCGGGCCCGCTCGGCGTAAAGTTCCCCCATCCGGCTCGGAGTCACGACCGAGTCGTCCGGGCTCCAGATCGCTCCGAGGACCCCGTCGTATCGTCCCCAGGGAACTTTCTCGGCAAGGCTCGTCAGGTCAAGGACCGAGGCGTTCACCGACCATTTCCGAAGCCGCTCGACGGTCGCTTCGAGGATGGGAACGGCCTCGCGGTTCTTGGTCCAGCGTGCGAACCCGTTCACGGAGTAGGCGGTCGGGTCGTAGTGGAGGGCCAGCTCGGCATACTCCTCCTTGGATTCCCGGGCGACCTCGACGTCCCACGGGTCCCAGAGCTGTTCGGTAACGATCCCCGCGGCCCGGCCCGTCGCTCCGGCGCCGGGCGTCTGGGGGTCGTAGACGACGATCGAGCCGAACGACCGACGGGCCAAGTGAAAGGCGAGTGCGCAGCCGGCGATGCCGGCCCCGAGGATCAGAACGTCCGCACGCTCGTCGACCACGACGACCCCGAGCTTTCGGCGCGGTTAATACTGCGGCTTTGCCCGTTGGTAGGCGTTCTGCAGCGCCTGCGTGTCGACGTGGGTGTAGATCTGCGTGGTCGCCACCGACGCGTGGCCCAGAAGCTTCTGGATGAACCGAATGTCGCAGCCGCGGGAGAGGAGCGCCGTCGCGAGAGTGTGCCGGAGCATGTGCGGGGTGACCCGACGTGGGATCGCAGCGTTCTGGGCGGCCCGACGGACGATCCGCTCGATCGTCACCGACCCGACCGGGAACAGTCGAGAGGTCGACTCGCCGGAGAGCGTCCGGTTCGTGAGATAGCGGTCGATCGCCGCTCGGGTCCGGTCTTCGAGGACGACCTCGCGGTCCTTGTCCCCCTTTCCGGAGCGGACGTGGAGGACGTTTCGTTCGAACTCGAGGTCCTCCATCTGGAGATGGCTCAGCTCGCTCACGCGGAGACCACAGAACGCGAGGACGTGGACGATCGCGCTATCGCGGGGGGAATCTCTCACGACGTCGAGGAGCCGGTGCATCTCTTCCTCGGTCAGGTACCGGGGGAGGCGTTCGGGCCGGCGAGGGGCTTCGAGCTGGTCCGCGATCGCGAACCCGTAGCTGCGGAAGAGGCAGGTGAGCCCCCGGACGGTCGTGTAGATCGAGTTCTTCGAGTAATGGCGCTGCAGGACGAGGTACTCGCGGAACGCTTCGAGGTCGTGGAGGGTCACCTCATCGAGCGGCTTCTGGGCGAACTGGAGGAACATCCTCGCGATGTGACCGTACTGCTTGACCGTGCACGGGCTCCGCTCCTGCGCGCGGAGCATCGTCTGGAAACGGTCGACCAGGTCGAGGACGTTGAATGACCCGTTCGCCGAGGATCGGGCGGAGACCGACCCGCGTCGGGACGTCGGGGCCGAGCGCGGGAGCGACGCGGAAGACGCCATCGGGCGTGGTTTGGCCGGATTTTCCCTAATAATCGTATGCGCGCAGTGGAACGACGCCGCTCGCTCGTCGCTCAAATAGGACCCGACCGTTGCCGCCGGCCGTGCGCTGTTCCCGCTGCTCGGCCGACGCGGTGATCGACCAGCCGTATCGGGGGGCTCACCTCTGTGCGATGCACTTCAAAGAGTCGGTCGAAGAGCGCGTCCGGCGGGAAATGCATCGTCAGCTGCCGCGGTTCGGCCGCGGGACGGTCGCGGTAGCGCTCTCGGGCGGGAAGGACAGCGGAGTAGCGCTCGCCCTCGCCCATCGCTACTTCGGCCGGAGGCCGACCGTTCGCATCGTGGCGCTCAGCGTGGACGAAGGCATCGAAGGATACCGATCGGGAACCCTCCGCGCGGCCCGGGAGCTCACCGAGTCGCTCGGGGTCGACCATCGGGTCGTCTCGGCCCGGGAGGAGATGGGAACGACGATCGACCGGACGTCGGAGGAACTCCGGGGAACGGTCCCGTGCTCCTATTGCGGGGTCTGGCGCCGCCAGCTCCTGAACCGGGCCGCGCGCGACGCGGGGGCGGACGCGCTCGTCCTCGGTTTCAATCTGGACGACCTCGCTCAGACCGTCCTCATGAACCTGGTCCACGGAGACCTCGACCGACTGGTCCGGATGGCCCCGCACCGGGTCCGTCAGCCCGGGCTTGTCCCCCGGATCGCCCCGCTCGCCGGGGTACCCGAGCGGGAGGTGTACCTCTACGCTCGGCTCAAGAAGATCCCTTTCGACCACGGAGAGTGCCCGTACGCTTCCCGGGCGTCCCGGAACCTCTTCCGGGAGGTCGTCTGGCAGCTCGAGGAGGCTCAGCCGGGGACGCGGCAGGCATTGCTGCGCACGCATGAGCGGCTCGTCGCCCGCTTCCTGGCCGACGGGGTCGGGTCCCTCGCCCCGAACCGCTGCCGGGCCTGCGGGGAGCCGTCGGCGAACGAGCTATGTCGTGCCTGCGAGTATCTCGAAGTGGCCCGGGCCGCTTCTCCGGCCCCGGAGGCATCCTGATGACGGGCCCCGAGCCGACCGCGTCCGAGAGCGACCCGCGCGCTTCCGTCACCAAGAGGGTCTTCGTGGTGGGCGCCGGGATCATGGGAAGCGGCATCGCCGCCCAGTGCGCGCTGGCGGGCTATCCGGTCACGCTCGAGGATGTCAATGAGGAGCTGGCGCGCCGGGGGATCGCGAACGCGGCCCGGGCGCTCGACCACGCCGTCCAGCGCGGGAAGATCGGGGCCGGGGACCGGGAGGAGGCGCTCCGGCGCGTCGACTTCGCGATCGGTCTCCGGCGGGTCGACTCCGCTCAGGTCGTCATCGAAGCGGCCCCGGAGGACCTGGCGCTGAAGCGGCGGCTCTTTGCCGAGCTCGAGCCGTTGACGCAGCCGTCCGCGCTCCTCGCGACCAACACCTCGTCCCTCCCGATCACCTCGATCGGCCAGGAGCTGAAGGACCCCGGCCGCCTGGTCGGGGTTCATTTCTTCAACCCGGTCCTCCAGATGACGCTCGTCGAGCTGATTCCGGGCCATACGACGCGCCCGGATGTGCTCGAAGAGGCCCGGGAGTTCGCGAAGAGCCTGGGAAAGACGGTCGTTACCTCCCGGGACACGCCGGGGTTCGTGACGACCCGAGCGGTCGCGGTTCTCGTGAATGAGGCGGCGTGGATGCTCTACGAGGGCGTGGCCACCAAGGAGGACATCGACACGGCCTACAAGCTTGGGTTCCACCACCCGATGGGCCCGTTCGAACTCATCGACCTCATCGGCATCGACACCGCCGTCTCGATCCTCGACATCCTGTGGGACGGCTTCCGGGACCCCCGGTACCGCGTCTGCCCGCTTCTCCGGACGATGGTCTCCGCGAAGAAGCTCGGCCGAAAGACGGGCGAGGGGTTCTATCTCTATCCTCCCGCTGCGAAGTCCGGAGGCGCATGACCGACTTCGGCGCCGGGTGGGACCTCATCATCCTCGTGATCGTCTCGTTCATCCCGGCGCTCATCTACCTCGGTTGGATCCGCGGGACCGAGCGGTACGGCAAGGAGGGGTGGGGACCCCTCCTTCGGGCGTTCTTCTACGGCGCCCTCTTCGCCACGATCACCGCCGCGATCGTCGAGACGATCATCGTCGCGGCGGGGACGGCGATCAGCCAGAACTACCCGGGTCCCGAGTTCCTCTTCCTCAACGGAAACTCGGACGCGGGGGCCTTCTTCCTTGTCCTCGTCATCGCACCGTTCGTCGAGGAGGCTCTGAAAGGTTCGGGGGTCGTGGCGTTCCGGACCTCCTTCCGGCAACTCGCCGACGGTCCTGTCTTCGGCGCCTCCGTCGGGCTCGGCTTCGGCTTCTTCGAGACGTTCCTCTACGGCATCGGAGCGTACCTGCTCGGAGGCCTCTCCGCCGGGCTCGAGCTGATCATCATCCGGTCGGTGTCGAGCGTCGTCCTGCACGGAAGCTCGACCGGGATGTTCGGCTACGGCTACGCGCGCTCGAAGTTCCACCAGGCGGGTCCGGGCACCGGGTCGTACTACCTGGTCGCCGTC
The DNA here is from genome assembly GCA_002495185.1 of Thermoplasmata archaeon UBA184. Classification (GTDB taxonomy): domain Archaea; phylum Thermoplasmatota; class Thermoplasmata; order Lutacidiplasmatales; family UBA184; genus Lutacidiplasma. The sequence continues at coordinate 9,499 of DAEB01000011.1, forward strand.
GGGATGCACGCGAGCTTCAACGCCCTCGCCTCGCTCTCCCTCATCCTCGCGTTCCTCGGGTTCCCCGGCTTCGCCGTCGACGTGGCCGGCGCGATCGCGCTGCTCGCGGCGATCTTCTTCGCGGTCTGGGCGATCGAACACGTCCGTTCGATCATCCAGTCCGCCGACTACCCGGGACTTCTCGGCGTCACGGGGCGCTACCGACCCCCCACGCAGCCGGGCGCGCCGGGGCGGCGCTAGCGCGCGGGCCGGATCTTAGTTCACGTCCCGGGCGGGGGCCGTGCGTTCTCGCGGCGGCTCCAGTCCGCTTCGCCGATCGACCGGTAGATCCGCTCGGCCTCGTCGGACGGGGGCGCCTCGCCCCCCTGGCCAACGTCCCGGATGCGGGCCTTCTTGAGGAGCCAGTAGTGGATACGCCAGGTCTTGCCGCGCGAGACGGTGGCGTCCTCCTCCTCGCTCGTGAGCAGACCCTCCTCCTCGAGCTGGTAGAATCGGTCCCGGTCGTCGCTCGAGAGCTTGTTGTCGAGCACCGTATCGTCGGCGCCGAAGTACCCGAGCACCATGCGCGCCACCGGTCGCGCCTCCGCGACCGGCATCTTGCCGCGGGCGACGAGCGTCCGTTCGATCGCCCGGGTCAACTCGGCCTCGGTGATCGAGGACATGGGGTCCGCATTGTCACAGAACGGGGAGAGATAAAGACCCGCGAACACGCGCACCACTTCCCGGCGAAGTTTTGTGGACCGGGCCGCTCGCGGGAGGGTGACCGAGGCCCCCGTCTTCGACCTCTCCGAGAGCGCGCTCACGAGCGCCCGGCGGGCGGCCGACCGGGGGCTCTGCCCCGAGTGCTTCGGCCGCGTCTTCGGCCGGCTGGGCCACGGCCTCACGAATCCCGAACGGGCCCAGCGGCTCACGGACGCCCTGCGTCTTCCTCCCATTGTCGACTCGGTCGACTGCCCGGTCTGTGGAGGCCTCTTCGCACGCCTCCCGACCTGGGTCGACCGGACCGTCCGAGCCGCCCATGGGTTCGAGTGGCACCGATTCACGTGCGGCTCCCGCTGGGACCCGGAGCGACTCGCCCGCGAGGAAGCGCTCTGGATCGAGGTCGGCACGGAGTGGGGGGAGAGCGCCCGCTCGGCGTTCAACCGCGAGCTCGGGAAGAAGGTCGCCCTCGCGAGCGGCGCGGAGGGGGTCACCGAGCGGCCCGATGTCGTCTTCCTCGCCGACCTGCCCGTCGGCCGGGTCGAGCTCACGGTCCTGCCGGTCTACGTGCGGGGGCGGTACCGCAAGCTCGACCGGACCCTCCCCCAGACCCGCTGGCCGTGCCGGCGGTGCCGGGGCCGCGGCTGCACCTTCTGCGGGGGGACCGGGAAGACGTACGCGACGAGCGTCGAGGAGGTCATCGCCGCCCCGTTCCTGCGGACGACCGGGGCGGAGGGGAGCCGGTTCCACGGGATGGGACGGGAGGACATCGACGCCCGGATGCTGGGCGACGGGCGTCCGTTCGTCCTCGAGCTCCTCCGTCCCCGCGTGCGGTCGATCGACCTCGCCGCCCTCGCCGGCGCCCTCGGTCCGGACGCCGCCGGCCGGGTCGAGCTCCAGGACGTCGTCCCGGCCGGCCCGGCCGACGTTCTCCGTGTGAAGGAGGCCGCGCCGGAGAAGACCTACCGGGTCGGCGTCATCGGCGCCGTCCCCGTGGCAAAAGTTAATGAGGCGCTTCACCTCGCCGTCGGCCGAGCGATCGCTCAGCGCACGCCCACCCGCGTCGCGCACCGCCGGTCCGACCGCGTCCGTACGCGGCGGATCGTGGCGCCGCGGCTGGTCGGGACGGACGCGGGGCGATTCACGCTCGACCTGCGCGCCGAAGCCGGCACGTACATCAAGGAGTGGGTGGAAGGGGATGGAGGACGCACCGACCCGAGCCTCTCCTCGCTCGTGGGGGCACCGCTGAAGGTCGAATCGCTGGACGTTCTGGAGATCCACGACACGGAGGTCTAGTTCGATGGTGAAGAGCTCGAAGGGGTTCCGCTCCCGGTCTCGGGGGACCTTCACGAAGAAGGTTCGCGAGCGCGGGCTCCCGCCCGTGACCCGCTTCCTTCGGGAGTTCGCGGTCGGCGACCGGGTCGTCGTCCGGATCGAGCCGTCCGACCCGCATGGCCAGCCGCACCCCCGCTACCAG
>DAEB01000043.1 GCA_002495185.1 Thermoplasmata archaeon UBA184
GGCGGTACATCTTCTTCATCAACGTCCCGATCGGCATCGTCGCGGTCGCGCTCGGATACCGATTCATCGGAGTCGGGAAGCGCACCAAGGCTCGCCTGGACCTGGTCGGGATGGTCCTGCTCGCTGCCGTCCTCGGGACGATCGTCTACGGCGCCACCGATTTCGCATCGTATGGGGCTTCGGCGTGGAACCTCTCGTTCGTGGCCACGGGGACCCTTCTGATCGGACCGTTCCTGTGGTGGGAGCGGCGCGCCAAGAGTCCCACCGTGAACCTCGCCCTCTTCCGATCACGCTTGCTATCGAGGTCGCTGGCCGCCTCCTTCCTTCAGAGCGTCGGGTACCTCGCCACCGTCTTCCTACTGATCATGTATCTGCAAGGAATCCGGGGACTGTCGCCCCTCGACGCGTCCCTCCTCCTCGTTCCGGGGTACGTGCTCTCCTCGGGCATCGCACCGGCGGCCGGGCGCTGGGCCGACCGCTGGGGGGCCGCCCGGTTCGCGACGGTCGGAATCGGCTGCATGCTCGTGGGCGTCCTCTTGTACGCTCAGGTCGGCACGGCGACCCCTCTCGTCGCAGTCGCCCTGATCTCGCTCATCACCGGGATCGGCGGGGCGCTGTTCTGGCCATCGAACAACAAGGCCGTGATGCAGGAAGCTCCGCCCGAGTACTACGGGGCGGTCTCGGGATTGCTCCGCACGCTGGGGAACGCCGGGACCATCGGGAGCTACACCCTCGTGATCACGGTCGCCGCGCTCGCCGTTCCGAGGTCGGAGGCGTTCGCGGTCTTCGTCGGCGGCGGGGGCGTGATCGGCGCCGTCTCGGCCGGATTCCTGAGCGCGATTCACACCGCCTTCTACGCGATGGCCGTCGTGCTCGTCGCCGCCGCCGTTCTCTCGGCGTCCCGCCAGACGCGCGGGTCCGTCCCGGGGGACGACGCGCGGAGCGGCCGCACCGACCGCCGCCCGACCTCGGCCGGCGACCCGCCCGACGGGCCGAAGTCTCGGTAATTGGCCCCCGGGGGTCGACCGGCAGGACCACCCCGGAGGTCGGAGCCCGGAGGCACTTCGGGGAGCCTCGACTGCGCAGCTGTCGCCCTCCGCACGTTCGATAGGTTTTCAAGGGGGGCGCACGCGTCTAAACGCGAGCCCTCGCATGGCGGCGCTGGTCGTTCCCACGCATCGTCGCCCGCCGGGGATCTACCGCGCGGCGCACGCCTTGCGGACGGTCGGCGCGGTGGTCTTCGCGCTCCTCCTTGTCTTCGTCGGAACGGTCGCCTATTCCGCCTACCTGGTCGCCACATCGAGCACCGAATCCCACTCGATGTCGGTCCAGTTCGCTTCCAACGGGACGGTCGAGGTGAGCGGAACGTTTTCCCTCTCGAACCCCGGCTGGTATCCGATCGAGCGACTCGAGCTCTCCACGCGCGTGGCCAATGGAACCGGAGTGTTGCTCGGCACCGTGCTCGTGGGTCCGACCACGGTCGCGTCCGGAACGACCGGAGTGTTTCCGTTCGCGGTCGCGATTCCGATCACTCCCTCCGGACCAGCGGCCTCCCTCCTCACGACCGACCAGTACCTCAGTGTCCGCGCATGGGGAAACGCCACGTACGCCTACCTGTTCCCGGTCTCGGTCTCCCTGACGCAGAACCGCTCGTGGGGGGCACCGTTCGAGGGCCTTCAGGTGAGCGTCGGGGCCCCCGTCGTACTCGGAGGGCAGGTCTCCGTTCCGGTCCGTATCACCTTCTCGGACCATTCGAGCGCGGACGACGTCGGCACCATGAGCTTCGTCATCGATTCCGCGAACCTGGTCCCGTGCGGCGGTGCCAACTTCCCGATTTCCGTCGCTGCGGGTACCTACTTCGACCAGACCGAGACGGTCACGCTCGAATCGGGCTGCTCTTTGTCGGGCGGCCACCTTCTGCTCACGTACACGACGCCCACCGGGACGGTCGCGTTCCCGCCGGAGCCTCTCCCATGATGGCCGCTCCGCCGCCCCGGCCCGCGGCGCCCGAAGCCGCGCCGGCGCGGATCCCGTCGCTCAGCTACCGGATCCTGGTCGCCGCGCTACGGCTCATCCCGGGGTTCCTCCTGTTGGTCGCTTTGCCCGCGGCGGTGCTCACGTTCGTGAACTCGCGGGGCTACGCGATCCCGATCTCCGTGTTCGCCGTCACCGCATGGGGCGTGGCGCTCCTCGTGATCGGTGCCGCCCAGTATGTCCTGAAGCCGACCCGCGCGTACGGACCGCTCTCGATCGCCTACTCGTCCGTCGGCCTCCTCTACCTGTACTACGCGCTCAGCCTCTCGCCCTACCGGGTCAGCCTGTCGGGCGGGACAGCCTCGTTCGCGGCGGGCTATGGCACGTTCCTCGAGGTCCTGATGATCGTTCCCGCCCTCGGGATCGTCTCCGGCCTCCTCACGACGATCGAGGACGCGAGGTCGCCGACGGAACGGCTGCCGTTCGACTTCCCGGCGTAGGAGCGTCGTCCGCTATACGCCAGCGACCGTCGCTTCGACGATCCGGACCGCCGAACGGGGTCGGTCGTGCGCGTCGCGCGGAACGGCGGCGATCTTCTCTACGACGTCCTGACCCGAACGCACCTTGCCGAAGACGGCGTGCTTTCGGTCGAGCCAGGGGGTGGCGGCCAGCGTGATGAAGAACTGACTCCCGCCCGTGTTCGGACCGGCGTTCGCCATCGACAGAACGCCGGGACTGTCGTGCTTCAAGGTCGGATGGAACTCGTCGGGAATCTCGTAGCCCGGCCCGCCCGTGCCGTCGCCCTTCGGGCACCCGCCCTGGATCATGAAGCCGGGAATCACGCGGTGAAACGTCAGCCCGTTGTAGAACCCTTTGCGGACCAGCGAGACGAAGTTCGCGACCGTCTTGGGGGCTCGGTCGACGTAGAGGTCGATCCGGATATCTCCGAGCGTCGTGCGAAGGGTCGCCGTGGGCTGTGCCATGGCGGTGGGACGGCCGTCGAGCTGAAAAGAACGACCATCCTCCCGCGGACTTAAGTGGACGGTCGTTCGTTCGCCGGAACGGTCGGAGGGAGGCTCGCCGTCGAGTCGGATGAACCGGTCGATCGCCCTCTGCGGCATCGTCCTCATCGCTCTTGGGTTGGCGCTCATCGCGTACCCGATCGCGACCACCGGAAGCGAGGGGCTCGACCTCGAGCTCGAGATGGGCCTCCTCGTCGCTCCCCTCGGGCTTGTGATCGTGATGCTCGGGGCGCTCGCTCCGGACCCTTCGCGGACCACGGTCGGAGGCACCTTCGGGAACCCCGACACCGCGTTCGAGCGCGCCGCGGGGCGCGTTCCCGCCCTCGAGCCGCGCGCTCTAAGGGTGTTCAACCCTCACGAGCCGGTCAACTGTCGGTACTGCCGAACGGTCATCGCCGCGGACCTCGCAATCTGCCCTCGGTGCGCGCGGCCGCGCGAATGCCGAAGCTGCGGTCGTCCGCTCGGCGTCGTGAACGACCACGTCACCTGCCCCGGCTGCTCGCGATCGGAGGCGCTCTGCAACTGCCCGTCGCTCGCGCGGGCGCCGCCTCCGACGCGGCCGACCGTTCCCGCCTACCGGAGGCCCCAGCGCCCGTGACGGACGACCGTTCGCTCCCCCGGGGAATCGCGACCCTCGACCGCAGCGCACCGATGGTCGTCCATTTCGACGGCGCGTGTCAGCCGCCGGGGAGCAACGGGGTCGCCGGCTGGGGATTCACGGTCGAGGGCCCGGGGTACCGATACGAGGATTGTGGACTCGCCACGCGCCCGTTCTCGCCGCACTCGACCAACAATGTCGCGGAGTACGTGGGCGCGATTCGGGCGCTCGAGCACCTCCGGACGGTCGGATTCGCCGGAGACGTACTAGTGGAAGGCGACAGCGAGCTCATCATCCGACAGATGAACGGAGAGTACGAGGTCCGGGCCGAGCACCTGAAGGCGTACTTCGAGTGGCTCCGGACCCTCGCGGGGTCGTTCCGGAAAGTGGAGTTCCGCTGGATTCCGCGGGAAGAGAACGTCGCCGCGGACGAACTTTCGAAGCGTGCGATTGCGAACGCGTGGGACGACGCCCGTCGCCATCGGCGGGCGAGCCGGGACCCCGAAGCAGACGCCAACGATCGCGCGACCGGGGACGCTCGCCCGCGGTAGGAACTATCCCCAACGGACGGTGTAGACGAGGGTCTTTCCTTCCATCGCCGCTCGCGCGCGCGCCGAGTCGACGTACGTGGCGAAGGCGGCGGCGGCCTCGGGAGTGAGTCTCGGTCGAAGCCCGTAGCCGCGGGGTTCACCCTGTCCGAGGAAGACGGGATGGGACGGGATCTCTCGGGGCGGTTCGACCGGGAGCGCGGACCCCTTTCGGATCGCCGCGCTCATGCGACCCAGAGCCCCTCGTGCAGTGCCAAGTGGATTTCGCCGTGAAGACAGGGAAGGACGGCGAGGGGCATGTCGGCGTCTTCTCCCGTCGGGCCAAAGCAGGCGGGAAGTGACGCGAGAATGGCTCGGCCATCGGGGTTGTCGGACACGGCCTCTGAAGGGTGTCAGACGCACGTCGTACATAAAGCTGAAAGTTGGAGTGGAAACGAAGGGGTCGGAGGGGTCCGGCTGACGGACCTGCGTGGCGGACAAAGAGCGGACCATTTCTCCGTTGTCGACGGCTCCCACCTCCCTTCTTAAAGGGGGGGTCGTTCGGCCGAACATCGGAGTGAGCAGCGTGGATGATGATGATTCTGGGCTGGGAAGTTTCCTACACCGGGCAGAAGCGAGGCTCCTCGACCTCTCGGTCGAGTCCCAGGTGGCGGATTGGGTGTACGACACGTACATCACCCCCGACAGCGAACTGCTCGCCGCCCGGGCGTTCTCCCGACTGATCGGGTCGACCGCGGAACTCGCGAAGGAGTCGACCTCGTACCCCGTCGAGAACGTCTCGGCCTCGGACGCCCGGAAGGCGAAGCTCCTGCGGCTCTCGCTCCCGCTCGTCGCGCCCTCCGACCCGGCCGAGGCGGAAGAGCTCTCGCGCCATGTCACGGCGATGCGGGGAACGTTCGCGAAGGAGCGGTTCACGCCAACGGGTTATCCGGAGCCTCTCCCCCTCGAGGCGCTCTCCCGGATCATGAGCGATAGCCGGGACGCGAGTCTCCTCGAGAACGTCTGGGTCGGCTGGCACGAGGTCGGCCGGGCGATCCGACCGGACTTTGTCCGATACGTCGAGCTCGCGAACCGCGGCGCCTCCGAGCTCGGCTTCGCGGACACGGGCTCGATGTGGCGCTCGAAATACGACATGGACCCCGAGGCGTTCTCTCGCGAGGTGGACCGGCTCTGGTCCGAGGTCGAACCCCTCTACCGGTCGCTCCACGCCTTCGTGCGTCGCAAGCTCCGGGACCAGTACGGCGACGCCCTCGTTCCGGAGCGCGGGCCGATTCCCGCCCATCTCCTCGGGAACATGTGGGCCCAGTCGTGGGAGGGGACGTTCCCTCTGCTGGGACTCCCGCCCGGCACGCCGGACGTCAACCTCACCTCGATCCTGACGACGAGGAAGTACACGCCGGTCGAGATGGTGCGAACGGCGGAGCGGTTCTTCGTATCTCTCGGGTTCGGACCGCTTCCCGACACCTTCTGGCAGCGGTCCATGCTGGTCCGTCCCCGCGACCGGGACGTCGTCTGTCACGCGAGCGCGTGGGACGTCGATTTCGTGGAGGACCTCCGCCTGAAGATGTGCATCGAGATCACGGGGGAGGATTTCATGACGGTCCATCACGAGCTGGGCCACAACTACTACCAGAGAGCCTACGCGCGTCAGCCGTTCCTCTTCCGCGACAGCGCTCACGATGGCTTTCATGAGGCGATCGGCGACACGATCGCCCTCTCCGTGACCCCCGAGTACCTGCACCGGATCGGTCTCATCGACACCGTCCCCGAAGCGGACGGTGACATCGCCCTCCTGCTCCGCCGGGCCCTCGAGAAGGTCGCGTTCCTGCCGTTCGGTCTCGTGGTCGACAAGTGGCGCTGGGACGTGTTCTCGGGAGAGATTCCCGAGTCGGAGTACAACACCTCGTGGTGGGAGATGCGGCGACGCTACCAGGGAGTGGCTCCCCCGGTGCCGAGGGACAACCGTGAGTTCGACCCCGGAGCCAAGTACCACGTGCCGGCGAACGTCCCATACATGCGCTACTTCCTCGCCCACATCCTCCAGTTCCAGTTCCACCGGGCCCTCGCCCGGGAGGCCGGCGCCACCGGGCCACTTCATCGGGCCTCGATCTACGGCTCGGAGGCGGCGGGCCGCCAGCTCGGCGCGGGCCTCGAGATGGGGGCGAGCCACGAATGGCCGGACGCCCTCGAGACGATCACCGGCGAACGACGGATGGACTCGCAGGGGCTGCTCGACTATTTCGCCCCGCTGAAGCGATGGCTCGACGAGCAGAACCGGGACACTCCGCTCGGCTGGTGACGGCCGCTGCCCCGACCTGGGTCGCGCGCGAGCGGCGCCGGGTCTCGCGCGAGCTCCGCGTGGCCCGCTCCGGGGCCGATACCGGACCGCTACGAGCGTATCTCGGGTCCCCGGTGCCGGTGCTCGGAGTCTCGGTCCCGGACCTACGACGGGTCGCGCGGGGCGCCACCGCCCGAACCCGGGCTTTGCCACCGCGCGAGGCGCGGCGCCTGGTCCGAGAGCTTTGGGATCGACCCACCTTCGAGGAGAAGATGACGGCGATCGAACTGTTGCGGGGGCCTGCGTTCCGGGACGACGCGAGGGCGTACCGAATGGCCTCGCGCTGGGTGGACGCGGCGTCCGGTTGGGCGCTCTCCGACAGCCTCGCGTCCGGTCCGGTCGCGACCTGGGTCGCCGCCGTGCCGTCGCGGTTCGAGGACCTGCACGATTGGGCTCGCTCGAAGAACCTCTGGCGCCGTCGTGCCTCGACCTATGCGCTTCGTGCCTGGGTGAGGGACGGAGAGCTCGACCGACCGTTCCGGATCCTTGAGCTGCTCCTGGACGACCCCGAGCGCTGGGTCCAGCGGGCGGTCGGCACCTGGCTTCGGGAATGCTGGAAGGAGGACCGCGCTCGGACGGAGAGGTTCCTCCGGGCGAACGTTGGGCGCCTCTCCCCGGTCGCGCTCACGGTCGCAACCGAACGAGCTCCCCCGGTCTTCCGGGAAAGACTCCGGAGTGCCTCCCGCCGGGCCCGCGGGCGCCCACGAGCGTAATAGTCTGCGCGGCCGTCGGCCGGGAAGATGCTTCTGGGCCACGGGGAGGTCCCCCTGAGGAGCGCGTACGCGGTCGCCGCTCCGGAGGGGCCGTCGAGCGCCCGTCCCAAGGGCCCGGGGGTCCTCTACCTGACGAACCACCGGCTGGTCTTCGAAGCACCGGTCGGACGCCGGGCGTCCGGAGAGACCGACACGCAGTTCGAAGTCGCCCTCCACGACCTCACGAACGTCTCCGTCCGTCGGCCCCGGGTCGGCGCTCCTCGGCTGGTCCTCGAGACGTCGCAGGGTCGTCCGTCCTTTGACGTCCTGGACCCCGACGCCTGGACCGCGTCGATCGCGCAGGCACGCCGAGCGCTGCCCCCGCCTCCCGGCGCCGGAGAGACTTCCGTCCACGTCATCGAGCGACAGGTCGTGAAGGTGCGTTGCCGCTACTGCAGCGCGCTCGGCAACGAGCTCGACGGACGGTGCCCCTCCTGCGGGGCTCCCCTCTGACACGGCTCGGTTAGAACGGAAGCTCGTGCATCAGATCGCGGAACCCGGAGTTGGTCCAGTGGAACGCCAGCGCTCCCGCCGCGACCGCGAGAAGGAGCGAAACGAGGCCGAGCAGCAGGGAGAATGATGAGGGGAGCAGCATGGCCATCGTGCCGGGGACGATGATCGCCAAGAGCAGGACCATGCCCGACCCCGTCGCGAGGAGCATTGCCCCGGGCCGAAGGAACTGCGGCCGGGGTCGCTCTTGGAAATCGGAGTAGCGCGACGCGAACGCGAGACCCCAGAACGTGAGGACGACCGCCGCGGCGACGACGAGCAGGAGGATCCCGCCGACCTCGAGGAGGGACATCCCGAACGCGAACCCGACGAGGAGCGCGAGCGCGACCGCCGTGGTCACGGACGGGACGAGGACGAACATCGCCTTCGCTCGGACGAGGCTCCGCGCTCCGAGCGGGAAGGCGTAGAGGGACTGGACCGCCCGGCGCTCCTGGCCCATCGAGGCGCCGCTCACGAGGAGAGCGAAGAATCCCGCGACCCATCCGATCCACACCGCGGAGATGAACGGGCCGAGCACGCCCAGCACGGGCCCCTCGACGAGCACCAGAACGGCCAGCACGATCGGGACGACCAGCGTCGGGAGCATCTCGCGGCGACGGAACAGCCCTTTGAGGTCCTTCGAAACCATGGCCGATTCGGCGCCGTTGAATCGCAGGAAGGCGAGGAACCGGTTGCGACGCGCGTACTCGTGGGTCTCGAGCTCGGCCTCGACCGGTGCCGGGGCCCAAAACCGCTCCCTGAGGTCCTGCGCCGCGTACAGAAGTGCGCCGAGGAAGAGGAACGAGCCGACCGCGAACGCGGTGCCGGCGGCCTGGTCGCCCCAGACCCACTGGGCGAGAGTCTGGGTCGGCCAGAAGAACGGGACCAGCGCCGTGACGAGGCCGACGACCGACAACTGGTTGGCGGCTCCAAGGATGAAGAGCGGGTTGAAGGCGAGCTGAAGGACGAGGATGACGAGGACCAGGACGACCGCGCGCACGACGAGGTTCACCTGTCCGCGACGGCCCGCGGTCACTTCGCTCGCGCGCTGGGTCACCGCGCGGACCATCTCCACGAGCGCGGCTCCCTCGACGAGGGCGGCGACGGCGAAAACGCTCGTCGCGACGAAGAGGGCGGACTGCCCTCCGAGCACGGCGACGGGGAAGAAGACCCCGAGGGCGAGTGCGACCGTGGGGGAGTAGGTGTACGCGATCGCGGAGACGGACGATAGGAGGTACTCGCCCGGGGTGATCGGGAGCCAGTTCGCCGCGTCGCTCCCCGCGAACTTGGACGTCGTGGCGAGCTCGAACATGATGCCGGCGACGAGTACGACACCGACCGCCACGATCGGGATGAACGGGAGGAAGGTCTCGGAGAGGTCGCCGAGCGTCGAGGGGGAGACGGGGCTCGTGCGGATCGCCGCGAAGACGAACAGGAAGGCGCCGAGGAAGAGCCCCGCGTCGACCGCTCCGATGAGAACCGGGCGACCGAGGAAGCTCTTCGGGTCGGACGAACTTCGGCCCGTGCGCAGCTGCGAGGCGACCAGGGTCCACGCAAGACGACGGACGCGGTGGAGCTCCATCGGCCCCCTACCGGCTCAGCGCCTCGACCACCTCGCGGAGGTCGCCGGTCCCGGTCAGCTTGAGGAAGACCTCCTCGAGGTCCTGACCGGCGAGGCCCGCGCGGTCGCGGATGGTAGCGAACGGACCGGAGGCGAGGACTTGCCCTCGGTGGAGGATGACCACGCGGTCGCAGATCGCCTCAGCGATCTCGAGGACGTGGGTGCTGAACAGGACCGCAGTGCGTTCGTGGTCCGCGAGATTCCGGAGCAGGTCCTTCGTGATCCGGGCCGACCGCGGGTCGAGCCCGTTGAGCGGCTCGTCCAGAAGCAGGAGCTGGGGCCGATGGACGAACGCCGCGATGAGCGCGACCTTCTGCCGCATCCCCTGCGAGTAGCCGCTGATGAGCGCATTCTCATGGCCGTCCAGCTCGAAGCCGGTCAGGAACTGCTGGATTCGCTCCTTCCGGGCCGACGCCTCGAGTCCGTACATGTCGGCCACGAAGTCGAGGTACTCCGCTCCCGTCAGGAATTCGTAGAGCGCGGGGGATTCGGGGACGTAGCCGATATGGCGCTTCGCGGACGACAGGTCCTCGCCGACGTCGCGGCCCAAGAGACGGACCTCCCCGGAATCCGCGGGCACGATCCCGAGGATCGCCTTCATGGCGGTCGACTTCCCGGCCCCGTTCGGGCCGAGTAGGCCGACGATCTCTCCGGCCCTCACGGTAAAGCTCACCGAGGCGAGAGCTTGGACCGACCCGAACGACTTCGAAATCCCGTCGACCTCGAGCGTCGTCCCGCGCCCCATGGGACGAGGGGCGCCCGGTTCGAGCGCGGATGCGACTCCCTCCGGCGCGGCCGGGCCGAATCCAACCGAGCGCGACCGGACGGCTTCGGGCGGCTGCGCGACCCCGGACGGGTACGGTGACATCGGCTCCCCCCCGAAAGGCGGCTCACCCCACATTAACCCGCGGGGGTCGGCTCGGAGTCCCGCGGCACCGTCGGAAGTAGGTCCCGAGCGAGAACGAGGCTGCCCGTCGGCGACAACCAACGAACTAGTTGTCCGACGGCGGCTCAGGAAGCAGGTCGCCGGCGCCGAACAGCATCACCGACGGCACGGGCGAGCGTGCGGTCGGTCGAATCGCTTCGACCGCATGGGAAAGGAGCTCGTACGCTGCGTCCTCGGATTCCTCGGGGTCCCCGCCACTCGAAGGGTCGTCGCGGAGGAACACTCGCAGGACCCCTCGCTCGATCCCGAGCAGCACGTAGCCATCCCCGTCCCGCTTCGCCCAGGCGAGCAGTCGCCCGGTCGGGTGGTCCACGACGCCGACCCACCGAAGCGACCCGAACCAACGGCCCGTCAGGCGACTGAAGACCAGGTCCGGTGAGACACCCGGGGGGAGGTCAACGTGCGCGATGGCGCGAGTACGATCCGACGCCTGAGGGGGGGCGGGACCGGAGAAGGGCCCCAAAGCCCGGTATCCGCCCGCCGACCGCTCGATCCGCCCTTCACGTTCGAGGCGACGCAGCGAGCGGGAGAGCGATTCGGGGTGAGCATGCAACGCACGTCGGAGCCCGCTGAACGCGATGCTTCCGTGGAGCCCCTCGAGCGTCGCGAGGACCCGCTCGTCCAAACCGAGCGGAGACGTAGTGAGGGCGTCGTTCGACTCCGTCGCCATCGGGATTGACACGGAGAGGCCGCATTTATCCCGTCGGTAACTCGCTCGTTACTTAGTGCGCGGTTCGGCGGAAGCTCCGCCCCGTCTCTCCCCCGTGACCGGCCTTCGGGCGACCCGGTCAATATCCTCCCCCTCGAGGTGGGGAGAGCGGAACCCAAGTTCCACGAGGAAGAAATGCACGAAGGTGGAGACGACTGTGAGTCGAGCGGAGCGAATTTCGGGCCGTGGGTCTGGTCGGCGTACCGGGCGTACAACGAGCTCCTTCGCGAGAAGGTGAAGAAGCGGTTCGACGCGCAGGAGGGCCCTTGGATGGACAAGGTCGCCGACCTGCTCGTCCAGGTCGTGAACGCGCGCTGGGAAGGCGGACGGCAGAAGGAGAAGGAGCTCGAGGAGCTCTACGAGCGCCTCGAGAAGCTGCTCTCGGAGTAATCGATGTCGACCCCGCTGCCGGTCCACCCCATGCCCTCCCCGCCCTCTGGGCCGGAGCCGATCTTCCCGGGGCGACGCACGCACTGAACGGACAGAAGGCCAAGGTCCGTTGGGTCCTAAGGTCGACCCCGCCTCCGTGACGGAGGGTTCCGTTCCGAGCGTTCGGACCCGCCGCTGCGGAGGGAACCCCTTCCAAGGCGTCCTCTTCTTCGCCGTCCGACCCTCGAGGGGCCCCGAAGCTCTTGGTTTGTCGTCCTTCGGGCTTCGGGGCCTTTAAGATGGGTGACGTCTCAAGGAGGTGATGCTCGCGGACGCGTTCGGACGCGAGGTCACCGACATCCGAATCAGCGTCACCAAGCGGTGCAACTTCGGTTGCATCTACTGTCACGACGAGGGCCTCGGTCCCGTCGCGCGGCCCCGCGCCGCGCACGAGGACGAGATGACCCCGACCGAGGTCGAGCGGCTCGTGGTCGTCGCGCGCGAGCTCGGAATTCGTTCGGTGAAGTTCACGGGCGGAGAACCGCTCGTTCGTTCGGACCTCGAGGAGATTATCGACCGGACCGTCCGCCAGATCCCGGACGTCTCGCTCACGACGAATGGGTCAATGCTCGAGAAGCGGGCGGAGGCGCTGCGCGACGCCGGCCTCAAGCGGGTGAACGTCTCGGTCGATACGACGGACCCCGAGGAGTTCCGGTCGATCCGCAAGGGTTCCCTCGCTCCGGTGCTCCGCGGCATCCGGGAGGCCCTGCGGGTCGGACTGAAGCCGGTCAAGCTCAACACGGTCGTCTTCCGACGCAATCTCCCCAACATCCCCCGCATGATCGACTTCGTCGGGTCCTCGGACGGGCTCAAGCTGCAGCTGATCCAGTTCATGCCCGAACTCATCGACCACCGTTCGTGGGTCGTCGACATGCAGGAGGTCAAGGACTGGCTCGAGCAGAATTCGTCCCACGTCTACGTGCGCGAGATGCACCACCGGCATGTCTACGTCGTGCGCGGCGCGGAAGTGGAGGTCGTGGACCCGGTCTACAACCGAGAATTCTGCTCGAACTGCCACCGCATCCGGGTCACGCATCGGGGGGAGCTCAAGGGTTGCCTCAACCGGAACGACGACCTGGTCCCGACGCGGGGCCTCGACGACGACGCGCTGCGGGGGGCCTTCCGCACGGTCATCACGACCCGGGTTCCCTTCTACGGTGGGTTCGTGCGAGAGTTCCCGGCCCCGAGCTCGGCTCGGGGCGCTCCGTTCGAGCTCCCGATGGTTCAAGATCCCAGCTCCTAGCGGCGGAATCGCCCCCGACCGGATTCCACGAAAGAACGTCTCCCGCCGCCCTACTCCATTAAATGTCACCACTCGTATCGTGGGTCCGGAGCGCGTTCGATGACCATCGACTTTGAGCTCAGGAAGTCCCCTTCGATTCGGATCGCGGCGATTCGGTGGACTGGACCGTACAGCGAGAAGCGGATCCGGGCCCGGTTCGAGGAAGTTGCAAAGTGGGCTCGCTCCCGGGGAGTCCGTACGGGCCGATGGGTGTTCCGAGAGCCCGGAAACCGTACGTGGGAGACGGGGGTCGAGGTCCGCGGGAAGGTGACGTCCGAGGGCCGAGTCCGCGTGCGGACCCTCCCGGCGGCCACGGTCGCCCGCGTGCAGTTCGACCCGGAGGTCGTTTCCCCCCGTCTTGTGTATCACGGGCTTTCCGACTGGACGCGCTGGCGAAAGCGCGACAAGACGATCCGGTCCGTGGTCTCCTCTCGCGAGATCTACCACGGGAATCCCTGGACGGACCGAAACGCCTGGTCCCACACCGAAGTTCAATTCGTCGTCCGCACGAAGTGAGTGGTCCCTGCCACTTCCCCGGACTCGGCGGGCGGACCGCCGGGTCGACCGTGGGGGTCGACCACCCGCGGCCGGGAAAACCGGGGAGTTCGCGGGTTTATGGATAGGGATGTGTTCCCCCCATCGGGGGTCCCGGTTTTGTCCCGGCTTTACTTTGCCGTCCCGAACCTGTCCGACTCCCCGCACCGCAGGTGAAGGGAGATGGTGAACGTACCGGTCGCACGGTCCGCCGAGGATGAGAAGGGGTTGTTCCGGATCGCGACCGGCGCCGGAGTCGGTCTCGCGGCGGCGCTCCTCGTGATCGTGATTCCGATGGGGTTCCTCCTCGTGGCGTCCTACGCCGCGACCGGATTCCTATCGCTCCACCAGACAGCCCTCGTGGACGCGATCGCGCTCTTGATCCTGGCCGGGTCGCTGCTCTTCCTCTTCTCGCTGTTCCTCTACCGAAGGGGATTCGCCCACCTCCGCAAGGTCGACTCCCGCTTCTGGGTCGCCTCCATTCTATGCCTGGTCGGCGCGGTCGGGTTCCTGCTCATCCTGGTCGCGGCGGTGGTGATCGTCGGGTCCGCCGACTCCTTCCTGGGCTGCCTCCAAGGACGCCCGACCCACGCGTTGAGTTGCTTACGGTCCGGGGAACCCCTCGGAGCGTACACCGCCGTCCTGGGGTTCTGGCTGGCCTGGCTCGGCGGGGTCGGAATCGTCCTCGGCCTATGGACCGGATCTTCTCGCTACCACACAAGGGAAATGGGGGTTGGGGCCGCGCTCTACGCGGTCTTGCTGCTCGTGCTGATCGGTCCGTTCGTGTCGCTGGTGGTGTCGTTCCCGGGCGTCGAGTACCTCCTCGTGCTCGTCCCGATCCTCTCGGTCCTGGCTCCGTACTTCGTGTTCCGCGGCGCCCGCCCTCTCGCCACCTAGTGCCTCACGGGAAACCGGGAACTCAAATCTCTCGAGCCGCCTCGGGCCCCGCGGCACGGAGCGGCCTCGACCGCGTTCGCTGCCCGCAGGAGGAACCCCGTGTCCGAAGCCCAACCGTCCCAGCTCGAGCGGAGAGAACTCGCGACCCTCGGGGGCGGATGCTTCTGGTGTACGGAAGCCGTCTTCTCCGAGCTCTCGGGGGTCCTGAGCGTACTGCCGGGCTACGCGGGTGGGACCGTAGCGCACCCGAGCTACGAACAGGTCTGCACGGGACGCACGGGTCACGCCGAAGTGGTCCAGGTGTCGTTCGACCCTCGCGTACTGAGCTACCGAGACCTTCTCACGATCTTCATGACCACGCACGACCCGACGACGCCGAACCGCCAGGGGAACGACGTGGGCACCCAGTACCGTTCGGTGATCTTCTTTCACACCCCCGAACAGCGCGCGACCGCCGAGGCGGTGATCGCCGAATTGGGGGCCGAGAAGCTGTGGAAGCGGCCGATTGTGACCGAGCTGGCACCCTTCACCGAGTTCTATCCGGCCGAGGAGTATCATCGGGACTACTTCCGACGCAACCCGGGAAGCGGTTACTGCCGGGCCATCATCGCCCCGAAGGTGGCGAAGTTCCGAAAGGAGTACGCGAGCCGTCTTCGGTCCCGCTGACCGCGACGTTCAGGTCGGCCCCTCGAGCGCGACGGCCACGAGGAACGCCGCGAATGCGACGATGAGAAGACCGGAGATGATCACCATCCACTTCGCGACCCTCGGCCGGTTCTCTGCTCCGGCGTGAAGGAGCGCCGGGAAAACGACGATCCAGACCGCGATCGCGCCGAAGAGCCCCACGAACAGGACCCATCCCCCGAGGTAGGCGAACGCCAGGCCGACCGTGAGCCACCAAACGATCTGGAACGGATTCGAGACCCCGAGCCCGAACGCTGCTCCAAAGGTCGCGAGGCCCGCCGTCCTCGACGCGGAGGTTCCGGCGGGGCGACGAAGCAAGCTGACCCCGAGATACAACATCACGCCGGCTCCGAGAACGTAGATCCAACGGACGACCGAAGTGAGGTCGACGGTCGAGTGGAGAAAAAAGACGAGGAGCCCGAGTACGAGGTCGGCGCACATCGCCCCCAAGCCCGCGGTGACCCCGTCGCGGAACGCGCGCACCGACTGAGCCGCGATGAACGCGTTCATCGGACCCGGCGGGATCGTCAGGGAGAACCCGAGCAGAAGGCCGAATCCGAGGTCGAAGAGGACGTCACTCACGGACCTTCCTGTTCTCTCCCACAATCCCCGATAGTCGCACGGGGACCGACGACGCCGACGAGGGGAGCTATCCCGGGGGTGGCACTCGATGCGCCTCGACCACGAACACCGACGGGGTCGGGGGTTTCCAGACGAGCGCGAGGATCCCCCCGATCAACGTCAGGATGAACCCGATGACGAATCCGCCGAGCGCGACGACGATGCTGACGAGAGCGAAGATGATCGCGAGCGCGCCCCAGAGCGAGTGGAGAGAAGGGACAGCGACCATCAGGACGCCGACCAGGATCGTGAGCAAGCCGAGCGCGAGCCCGAGGAGGAACACGTCGCTCTTGACCCCGAAGACCGCGAAGATGACGCCGATCAGCGCGAACGCGAGCCCGCCCACGAGGATGAACAGTCCGCCCAGGATCGTCAGGACCCCCGCGCCCACCGGCCGCGCCATACCGTTCGTCATGCGTGCGCGGAGAAAAGCTCGTCACCCGGCGCATCGGGCGCGGGGAAGCGGCGAACCACGAGACCCTCGGCCTGAACCACTACCCTTTAGGGGAGCATAGTCGTTCGCCGAGAGGAACAGGGAGGTAGGTGCCGTAATGGAGACTGAACCCCGGTCGACCGGTCGCGTCTACGAACTTCACCAGAAGGCGGAGGCCCGGGGAGAGCACGGCCTCCCGAAGCCCTCTATCCCAATGATCGCCGTGACGCGTGCGGGAGTCCGAGGAGACTTCAACCGTTATCGCCACGAAGAGAAGGACGACGACCCTGCGATGGCGTTGCTGCTCATCCCGCGAGAGACGTTGACCGACCTCTCGGCCGAGGGGTGGCCGGTCCGTCCGGGGGATCTCGGGGAGAACATCACGACCGAGGGAATCCCGTACGGCGGTTTCGCGCCGGGGATGCGGTTTCTAATCGGGGGAACCGTTATCGAAATCACCAAGCCGTGCACCCCCTGCGACAACCTGTTCCTCCTACCGTACGTCGGCGTAGAGCGCGGTGCCGAGTTTCTGAAGGTCATGCTGGGCCGCCGGGGCTGGTACGCACGGGTCGTCACCGACGGCTCGATCTCGACCGGGGACCGCGTCGAGCGGGTCCCCTGAGTCCCTTCCCTCCCGCGCGCTCCCTCTCGAGGGAAGCCGTACCGATATCGCAAACGCCGAGCGAAGGTTTCTATAGTGCGACGCCTCGTGACTGGGCACCTATGTTGCCCGCGTCCCGTCTCCGGGTGAGCGTTTGGTTGCTGCCGATCGTCGTGGTCGTCTGTGCCCTGATGATGCTGCCCTCAGGGGCAGTTCTGGGAGGCGCACGTGCTCAAGCGGTGTCCCAGGGAGGCTCGACCGCCGCTTCTCCGCTCGCGGCCGTGAGTCCTTCGGCATCCTCGGGCCACCCCATCACACCTTCGAACGCCGCTGCCTCCTCGCCGTGGAGCCAGCAGTCTTCGAGCTCGTCGGGCATTACGCTGAGTTCTGCCAAGAACGCCCAAGAGTACGCATCGGCCTTGCGAAGCGTCGCCTCCCAGCCGGGAAACTCGATCAGTAGTTCCCTGAGCTCGCTCGCCGGTCTGATCGCCTCCGGCAAGGTCTCTCCCTCCTCCGTCTATCTCCCGAACCTGAATCTTCTCGAATCCGGCCACCACGGCCAGCCCGTCGGCTCCGGGTACGTGTCGAACCCCGCCCCGATGGGAATCGGGGACATTGGCGTGGGCGCGACCCCCTACGTGTACAACACATCTCACTTCGCGGGGTCGCTCACCCTCGACGCGGCGAACGGCACGTATCCGGGAGCCTACTACTTCATCACCCCACCGGCGGCGACGGGCGGGTCGTACAACTCCCCGTACTACATCGGTGTCCAGCTCAACACCGTCACGTACAACATCTCCATTCCGGGCGACAACGCGAGCTCGTTCTGGACCCAGAACGTGCTCACGATGAACGGCAACTGGATCACGTTTGAGGACAACGTCTGGAACTTCACCGGGAGCTCCCTCCTCCCCGGTACTTTCTATGCCTACAACGGCACGCCCGTCTACCCGGTCTTCTACTACAAGTACGGCCCCTCGGTCCCCCTTCGGTTCCCCGTGACCATCGACCTCTACAACAACGTGAGCGTCGTCAACAACCGGGACATGGTGACGTTCGGATACCGGGTCGTGGACTCGGCCGGAACGTTCCAGGGAATCTACGACAACGTCACGTTCAACAACTACTGGTACCCGATGGCCCCCGCCCACAAGCCGGTGTTCCAAGTCAACGGCAAGTACACCTCCCCGCTCGGCCTCGACTACGACGCGGAGTTGGTCTGGTGCGGGCCGGGCGGCGGCTCGAACGCCGTGATCAACAACCTGACCGGCACGGAGACCCTCCAGTACTCGAACGTGACGAGCGGCGGCTGGAAGACCGTTCCGTCGGCCTACGACTTCGGTGCCGACACGGGCGAGACCGCGATCGGAGTCGCCGAGACGTGGGCGCCGGGCGGCACCGTCACGATGAGCGCCGGTCCTTCTCTCCTCTACGGGATGTGGAACACGCCGGCCACCATCCAGGCCTCCTCGGGTCAGATCGAGTTCCAGGGAAAGATCAACACTCCCCAGTGGGGCTTCGTCTTCATGGGAGACGGCCTGTGGTACTGGAACCAGTCCTGGGTGCCGACCAACTCCCTCGGCCAATTCCTGACGTACCTTCCCCCCAAGAACAGCGTCTTCCCGATCCTGGGGTCCTACTACCTGTGGGGGTTGGCGGACGGATACTCCCGCTGGCAACAGAACTACGCGGCTAGCGCCACGGGGCTCGTCATCAACCTCGCGACCGCGGCGGATTACACGGAACCCCTCTACCTCAACGGCAACGCTCAGGCCGAGAATGCGGCCAGCGTGCTGATGGGCTGGGTGAGCGGGCCGGTGAAATTCCTCGGGTTGACCGTCCTCACGGGCTACAACAACGGCTCGTCCCCGGATGCCCAGTTCTTCGACCACCTGAACGACTGGGGCTTCGTCTCGTTCAACATGTTCCAGGCCACCGGCGTTACGGACGTGTTGAATGTCTCGGGCATGACCCAAGGGTTCAGCGAGGCCGGCCCGAGCTTTGAGTCGTACTACATGGACGGGCCCTCGATCGGCTCGCCGCCGACGGTTCTCGGGATCTTCCCCGCGGTGACGAACAGTCTACCTCAGTACGGGTCCATCGTCGCCTTCTATTCGGACACCCACGTCCAGGTCTGGAGACAGCTCGCCGAGGGATACTTCGCGGGATCCTACTTGGACCCCTCGGGGTACTACGCGCTGAACCCGGCCGGTGGGGCGGTCGTCGCGTGGAACGACCCTGGAGTGTACGTCAACGGCACGGTGTCCGAATACGGATCCTTCGGAGCGTACCTCGCCGCGTCCCCGCATGCCAATGTCACGGACGTGATCTCGGTCTTCGGCGCGAACGCGGTCAGCTTGGCCGGCTCGAACTACGCCAACGTGAAGAACCTCGAGACCGCGGCCAGCGTGTCGTGGCACAACGGCGAAGGGACGATCGACGAGCTCACGTTCGGTATCTATGACGTCGGGAGCTCCCACGGCTTGTTCCAGAACATCCTCGCCGAGGAGGGCGCCACCGGCTACTACGGAGCCGGGTCGTCGGACTCGCGGGTCAACAACCTGGAGGCCGGGTTCTTTGCGTCCAACATCACTCACTCCGGACTGCCGACCTTGAACACGGCGGGATTCTCGGTGGGTGCGTTCCTTTCGGGGACGACCGGTATCACCGTGAACGACACGTACATCATCGGCGGGGCCATCGGGGTGGAGGCGTTCGGCGCGAGCGGGACGACCATTACCAACGCGCTCGCGGACGGAGGCTTCAGCCAGGCGACCCTCGTCTACCTCGACGGCGCTTCGTACACCAACGCGAGCAACATTTCGATGTACGATTCCTACCTCGGCGGCGTTTGGGCGTTCTCGGGGAACACCACGTTCAACTCGGTGACCCTCTACGACAACTACGACGCGATGTTCGGAGAGGCCAACTACATGACCACGTTCAACTGGGTCAACGAGACGAGCAGCTACAATGAGGGCATCGCGGACGCGTTCTCGTCCCACGAGACGTTCAACACCGTGAGCAACATCGCCATCCCCTACAGCAGCACTTATGCTATCCAGCTCGAGGACACCACCGACTCGGCCATCAACGGGCTGAGCTCGACCTACGGTGCCTACGGGGTGTGGATCGGCGGACCCTCGACCGGGGACACGGTTACGAACACCATGGTCTACGACGCGACCGGAGTGACCGTGGAGGACGGCTCGGGAGTCACCATCAACACGGTGTCGGCGGACTCCGACTCCACGGGCGTGGAACTGTACAGTTCGGACACGACCGTCGTGAACGGGGTGACGGCCACCAACGACTCGCTCGGAGTCTATGCCGACCCGTCGACCCAACTCACCATCTCGAACGTCGTCGCAGGGTCGTTCTCGCTCGGAGTGGAGGTCTATGAGTCCACCGACGTCATGATCTCCACCGTGAGCGCGTCCGACTTCTCGATCGGCGCGTACGTGGAGTCGTCCACGGTCGTGACGATCTCGGGAGTCACCGCCACCGGAACCGCTCCGGCGGCGAGCCCGTACGTCAACTCGTCCTACTGGGACCTCCCGGTCTCCGCGGTGGTGTTGGACGGCAACACGGCCGTCACCGTCTCGGGCGTCACGACGACCAACTACGGGGCCGCCGTCTACGACTTCGATTCCGACGGCCTCTACATCTCGGGAGTGAGCTCGACTGGCGACTACTACGGAGTCGTCTTCGATGGCACCTACGCCAGCACGGTCACCGGGAGCACGTTCACCACTGATGTGAGCTACGCGGTCGATATCCTCTCGGGCGAGGACAACACGGTCTGGGGGAACGTCTTCACGGGGAACAACGGCGCCACCGCGACCTTTAGCCCATCCAATGTCCAGGCGTTCAGCGCGGAGTACAACACGTTCTACGTGTGCACCAACCCGAGCTGCACGACGGGGATGGGAAACACCTGGTCCGACTGGCACACCTACGGAGCGAACGGCTACCTGGCCCCCTACCCCATCTCGGCGGTCGCGTTCGACCTGTTCCCGGTGGGCCCCCAGGAGACGTTCACCGTGTCGTTCACGGAGACGGGGCTGTTCGCCGGGACGACCTGGTCGGTGACGCTGAACGGGGTCACGATGAGCTCGATGTCGCCGGTGCTCAACTTCACCGAGACGATCGGGACGTACTCCTTCATGGTGAGCCCGGTCTCCGGCTACTCGCTCACGCCCTCGAGCGGCACCGTGACGGTGTCGGGAGCGAACTACTCGGTCCCGCTCACCTTCACGCCGATCCCGCCCTCGAAGTACGCCGTGACGCTGACGGAGAGCGGACTCTCGTCGGGGGCGGTCTGGTCGGCGACCGTGAACAGCGTGACCCAGTCGACCTCGGGTACGTCGCTCGTGTTCTACCTCGTGAACGGGAGCTTCACCTACTCGTTCAACGTGGTGTCGGGCTACACGCTCGGGACGAACTCCTCGGGGAGCGGGACGATCGCGGGAACGCCGATGAGCTTCGCCGCGACTTACACTCCGACCTCGACGCCGTCGTACGTCCAGACGGGAACGTTCAACAACTGGCTCGCGGTGGCGCTCGCGGTCGCCGTGATCGCCCTCGTCATCGGCCTCCTCGCGATGTTCCTGCGGCGACGCAAGGAACCCTCATCGTCGGGAGCGCAGGCCTGGACCCCGCCCTCGGGAACCTCGAGTGGCGGGGCCCCGGGCGGAGAGGGCGCCGGCGGGTCGGGCAGCTGGAGCGAAGGGCCACCGGCCGGGGGATCCCCACCGAGCTAGGGAGCCGTCAGGACGCTCTCGAGCGGATCAACCCTTTCCTTCCCCCGGGCCCCTCGGGGCCCGGGAGGGTCTTGTTCTACTTCGGAAAGGATCGATCCCGTCCGGGGTTTCGCGAACGCCCTTGCGGGCCCGCGAACACGGTCGTTACTTCGTGGAGAAGGCGGAGAGGTCGTCGTCCTGCTCCACCTCGAGGAGGTGGCCCATTCGGTCGCGCTTCGTCTCGAGGTACGGCCGGTTCACCGGGTTCGCGGGAATCTCGACCGGCACGCGACCGGAGATCTGGATTCCGTGGCGCTCGAGGTCCCGCACCTTTTCCGGGTTGTTCGTGAGGATCTGAATGGAACGGATGTGGAGGGCGTTCAGCATGTGGGCCGCGATCTCGTAGTCGCGCTCGTCGGGCCGGAAGCCGAGGAGTTCGTTCGCCTGGACGGTGTCGTAGCCCGCGTCCTGGAGCTGGTAGGCGCGGATCTTGTTGACGAACCCGATCCCGCGCCCTTCCTGCCGGAGGTACAGCACGACCCCCCGCTCCATCTGGCCGATCCTCTCGAGCGACTCGATCAGCTGGTCCCGACAGTCGCAACGGAGAGAACCGATCGCATCCCCGGTGAGGCACTCCGAGTGGACCCGGACCGGGACATCGTTCTGCCCCACCACGTCCCCATGGACGAACGCGGCGTGGTCCTTCTTGTCGAGGCAATTCTCGAACGCGACCACCTGATAATCGCCGAACCGGCTCGGCAGGCGAGCGAGGGCGCGGATCCGGACGCAGTTGTCCGGGGCCCCCTCGCATCGGTGCTCGTCCCCTTCCTGGAGGAGCCGTTCGGCGGTCGCGCTCGGGATCCCCATGGCGCTTCGCGGGGGATGGCCGTCGGGGGCTGATAACGATTCAGGGGAAGGGGAAGCGGAGGTAACGGAGGACGGGGGAATCACTCCCGTCCGACCGTCCGTCCGCCTACGTGAGCACGTGAATGTTGTGCCGGGCGCTGATCTCCCGGAGGATCTTCGGCCAGACGGTGACCGTGACCTCTCCGATGTGCGCTTTCCGAAGGAGCAGCATCTGGGTCCGTCCCTGGCCGATCCCGCTCCCGATCGAGAGCGGGATCTGCCCGTTCAGGATCGCCTGGTGGTAGGGGAACTTGAGGAAGTCGAGCTGCCCGGACATCGCGAGCTGACGCCGAAGCGTCTCGGCGGTCACGCGGATCCCGCCGCTCATGAGCTCGTGCCGGCGGTGCGTCACGGGGTTCCAGACGAGGATATCCCCGTTGAGCCCGTGCATCGGCCGCCCGTCGTCCGAAACCGTCTCGGTGATCCAATCGTCGTAATCGGCCGCCCGCATCTCGTGCGGGAATCCGTCCTTGAGCGGCCAGCCGATCCCGATGATGAACACGGCCGGGTACTTCTGGAGGATCGCGGTCTCGCGTTGCTTCCGCGGAAGGTCGGAATAAGTGTCGAGCAGGTCCTCGGCGTGGATGAACCGGATCTCGTCCGGGAGGTTCGGGTACCGGGAGTCCTTGAGCTGCGGGAACTGCCGCTGCAAGTGCTTCTGAGCCCCGGTGATCACCTTCCAGATCCTCCGAACGGTGTCCTTGAGGTAGTCCAGGTTCCGGTCCTCGACGGTGATCNNGTCGAGGAAGTAGTCCTTCCGGACGGCCCGCATGTCGGTGATCAATCCCTCCCCGGACTGGAGGTCGAACTCCTTGAGCGCCATCCGCTTCCACTTCGTCGCGGCCTGCACGACCTGAGCGTCCACCGGGTGGAGGTCCCGGTCGTTCGAGATGTGGAACTGGACCGGGGTTCGGGACCCGTCCCGGTCGAGCATGTCGTTGACCCCGCTCTCGACCTCGACGATCAACGGGACCTGGACCATCATCAGGTTGAGTTCTTTGCAGAGGTGTTCTTCGATGTAGTTCTTCGCCGCGTAGATCGCATGCTGCGTCTGTCGGGGCGAAAGAAGCGGCTCATAATCCGTGGGAAGTACCCGGTCGACCTCTTCGTACGTGCCGATGCCGGGGCCGGCGAGGTCGGCTCTCTTGTCCGAAACGGACGCGCTGACCGTCATCGTACGTAGGGCGGAGCGGGCGGGAATAAACTCCCCGTCAAGCCTGTTCGACCCGGGGCGTGGACGAGGAGACGGGCCCCCCGGGCGGGGCGACGAACGGTGGGGAGCGTCGCTCGGGATTCGGAGTGACCGAGGGATTATGAGACCGGTCACCGATGACACGGGCACGCGAGGACAAGCGGCAGGAGATGGTCGAACTTCCTCCCCCGTTTCGCACGACGCCGCTCGCGTACTACGTCTGGAGTCGCAGTACTCGCGCGGCCCATATCGTGGCGTTCGCCATCGGCCGTTTCGTCGACCCCGACTTCCGATGGCTCTCGATCCGAGGGTCGAAGGAAAGCGTGTCCGACGAGGAGGGATGGGTCCGGCGGATGCTTCCGGCAGCTCGCGTCCTGGCGCCGATCTCCGAGGGTGACCTTGGCCAAGGTCCCCAGGTCGCACGAACCACGTTCGACTCGATGGTGCGATGCGAAGGAGCCACCGAGGAACGGATCGCGCTCGACCACTTCTTGCTACTTCCCCCTCGACTGCAGGGGATCTTGGACGAAGACGTAACCGAAGACCGGCCCCGAACGGTCGTGGTGGCGAACACCAACCGGATCCGCCAGTTCTACCCCTTGGACCCGGATGCGATCCGGGCCTACACGGACGTCTTCCTCCGGAGCGGATTCTCGATGGTCGTCACGTCGAACCCGCCCCCGTATCCGGGTCGCTACGGGTTCGACATCGTCCTGCGGCTGGAAGTGGGCGCCTCGGGGAATTGGAGGACGGCCCATCTCGTGGTCGAGAAGGGAGTTCGGCACGGGGACTTCGCGACGGGCGGGACCTTTCCGGCGGCGAACCTCCCCTGGTACCTCGAGGCGGGCGCGGAAATCGAGACGGCGTCAGACTGATCGGCCGGTCGCGGGCGGCCGGCTCTCGGAGACGGCTTGGAATGCGCCAGGTCGCCGTCCTCCGCCTTCCCGGCGACGCTGCCCCGCCTGAGGACCGAATGGATAATGTGCCCCGGGGACGACGCTCAGTGGAGGTCGACCCGGGTGAGGGCCTGCGCACCGTGACCGGGGACGACGCCTCCCCCCCGGCGAACGGGATCTACGCACGCGAGTGGCTGGCTCGATTCCGGTCGCTCTACGATGAGGCGGCGAGCGACCCCCAGACCGCCCTCGGCCTCTTCTACGACCGCCACCGGCGCTTCGTCGCGGGGCCCGGCGGCGAGCCCCCCAGCCGGCCCACGTACACCTACGAGGAGTGGAATCGCACGCTCACGGCCTTCCTCGGCGGCCTCGCCCGGGAGTTCGGACTCGTTCAGACGGAAGGCTGGACCGAGGTTCCCCAGTTGATGTGGTACTGGAACGGGGTCCCCGACGCTCCGGCCGTGGCAATCCGGGAGGTCAACGTGGCCGGGGAGTCGGTGGTCCAACAGGACGTTCCGTCGGTGGTGCGATCCGGGGCACTGCTCTCCGTCCTGATCCTTTACCCGGATTTCCCCCGCCCCTACGGCACTTCGTCGATGGTCGAGGCCAACGAGCACTGGCGGGGACGGATCACGATGGAGCTCGACCGGCTTGACCTGGACCGAGAGTTCCTCCTGGCGACGATCAGCGCGTTCGACTGGGAGCTCCCCGCGCCCTGGAACGGGTTCGAGTGGCGGTCACGCGAACGCTCCATGGCTCCGATCCGCTAACCGCGCTTCGAGGGCGAGCTAGCGGAGCGGTGGGCCTGGCTCGGCCGGGGCGCCCGAGAGGCGGACCCCAAAGAGAACCTCACCGCCCACAAGGGTCATCCGGCTGCGAAGCCCCCACGCTCCGAGACCTCCCTCCCGGTAGCTCGTCTCCTTCCGGTCGACCATTCGGAACCCACGCGACCGGAATAGAGCGAGGGACGCGGCGTTCTCTTCCTCGGCAGCCGCGTACACTACTTGGGCCCCGTCGCGCCGGAATCTCGCGATCGCATCGTCCAGGAGGAGACCTCCGAGTCCTTCTCTCCGGTGGGAGAGCGACGTGGACAGGTAGTACACGTAGCCGACCTCCGGAGCCAGGCGCTCGAGGACCGAGACCGCGACGACCTCCCCTCGGAAAAGCGCCGCCCGCACCCAGGTCGCGGTCCGTAGCGTGCGCTTCGCATGCCAGCGGTAGATCCCGACAAAACCGCCCTTGAGCACCGGGACCCCGCGCTCTCGATCGGGCCCTACCAGGTCCACGAGTTCGACGGGGAGGCCCGGGGCCTTCGGTCCGGCTCCTTCGGATCGGGTTTCCGATGGCAAGCTCATCCGACTCCTCGGCGCGGACCCCTCCGAGTCCGATGGTGACACCGATGGAAGTCGGACACAGGACGACCCCTCCGTCTCTCCCGCCCGTGGGATAATAGTCCGTCGGTAGGGAGCGTCCGACGCGATTGGCCCCCAAGGCGAGGTATCACCATCGCCGGGAATCGAAAAGGGGGTGGGGCAGTACGAATAGTTCGTACGAGGGGGCCTTCACATCGACCGTTCTCTCCGCGCCCGAGGGGCTGGGGTCGTGGACGCCGAGGGCTGGGGAATCACGGCCTCGCTCGCGCTGCTCACGGCGGTTCTGACAGTTCTCTCGGCGCGTGGGTTCGTTCGATTCACTCGAACCCACAAACATTCTCAGTTGGGGTGGGGGGTCGGCCTCGGGTTCGGAGCGGTGGCGACTGCGATTGAGCTCCTGGCCTATCTCGCGCCGGTTCCGACCGTTCTACTTCAGGCGTACGTGTTCTTCTCGGCGGCAATCGTCGGAACTCTTTCGCTCGGGTCGGTGCGAGGATTCCGACGCCCGATCTATCGGAACCTCTATGCCGGGTACATCATCGCGATCTCCGGGGTGGTGGGGGCGTTCTGCTTCACGACGCCCGTTCCAAGTTCCATGGTCCAGGACGGGGTGATCTCGGGAAACCCTCCCGCTTTCCTCCTCGTGCTCTCTTCCTTGGTGACCGTCCCCGCCACGATCATCTTGCTCGGGTTCGCCGTGGTTTCCCTTCGGCGGGCCTTTCACTGGAAGGGGCTTCTCATGATTGCCGGGGCGAGCGTGCTGGCCGCCGGCGGAGCGTTCTACATCGCCTCCTTCCCGGTCGCCCTCTACTACGCTGAGTTCCTGGGCATCGTCCTTCTGTTCATCGGACTGACGGATTTCTCGAGGTGGCTCACCCCCGCGGCAGCGCCGACCCCCTCCCCCGAACGCGTGACCTAACCCGTCGTTCGCTCGACGCGTCCCTCCCAGAGCAGAACGAGAAGGTCCGAAGCGTCGGGGGGACGCGCCGTGTCTAGCTCGCCGCCTGAGGCACCGTCGGGGTCTCTCCCGTGCAGTCGACGCACCAGCCGCGTCCCCGCGTCGCGAGGGCCTCACGGAGGCACTCATTGCAGATGGGCCGCAGGCACTTGGGGCAAGGGCCGCTCATCCGAAGGTCCAGTACGACCTTGGAGCAGGACGCGCACACCGAACGCGGGGTACGACCCTTGCGGTGAGGGGGCGCCGCGTCGGTTCGTAGACCGAGCTCGGCCGAGGATCCGGAGGCACGCAGGTGCGGAGGCAGGGGATTCGCGACCTCGTCGAGGACGCATCCGAGAGGGGTCGGGTGGGGCGGCGCACCGAGGGACCTCTCTGTGTGCTCCGGCGAAGAGGAGGGAAGGGACCGAACGATGTCCGATTCCGCCTCCACGTCCGCCAGGAGCGTTTCCTTCGGATGCCCTGATGGTTCGCCCCGGTCCTCCACCGAATGTTCCCACCTCGGTCTGAGCTCGCCCGAGGTTCCGTTCGGCCTCCCGACCTTAAGGGGAGCCTCGGCCAGGATGATCGTGCGGCCGGAGATGGTCGGGGGGAAAAGGCGGTCCAGGTCGTCCTCGGTGAACGGGGAGTCATCGAGAGAACGGACGTAGCTCCGCTCGGCCAGTGATGCGGTCGATGGCGGGCCGCCCGGTCCGGGGCTCGACAGCCGTGAAGAGCCGTCTCGCGTAGGGACGCGACCGTCTCGCCGTCCGGAGTTCGGTGAGTGGAACCCGTCGTAGTAACCGCGGACGGGAAAGGCCACCAGGTTCCCTGCGATGCCAGGAGAACGGACGACCCCCGCGCTGCGGTGCCTCTCCTCCGGGGCGGGCCAGCGATGCTCGGGGGGTAGCCAGGATAGCCAGGTCTCGTCACTCGGCAGGACGGGGGAGGAGGGAACGCGCCAATCGGACCCCGCTTCGCGGGGCGGGACGGGCTCTCGAGTACCGGTCAGCGGTGGAGGGACCACGCGACGAGCTCTGTCCGGGGTGGGTCGCGGAGGGTCGACCTTCGGGGAAGGGGCGAGGGCGCTTGGTTCCGATGTTCGCGTCAGAGATACGGAGGCAACGAGCACCGCTAGTCCGGCCACGAACATCGCGTAGGGAAGGGTGGTTCCGACCGTCACGACGGGTTCCGCGAGGAGTGCGAGGCCGCTTGCGAGGGCTGCCAGCGCGAAGGACGGGAGGACCCACCGCCGTAGGAGCGTCGAGGTCGTGACTCCGCTCCGGGGGGCCGACGAGAGATCCGGGGAACGAGTCACGTCGTGCATGCAGCCAGTCAGTGGGAATGCCGAGAAGGGCGGTCATGAACCTATCGAAGCAGTGGAATCTCGAGACAAGAATCCGTGCCTCCTCGATGCCCGACTCGGCAAGGTGGGGGAGTCCGTAAACATCCCCTGCTCGCCGGAGCAGGGAGAGTAGTTCACGCAAGCAACTCCCCCGGTGTCGCACACCCGAAGCAACTCCCGGGAGGGACCGTTACTTCTTCTTCTGCTTGCCCTTCTTTGGCATCTTTGTGGGTCGGCCCGGCCGGCGACCGAGCGTACTCAGAAGTATGGTGTTCCTTCTATTTCAACGATGGACATCGCGGCCCAATAACGCGCGCGAATCGGACTCGGGAATGTCTTCGTGAGATCGCGAGGGGGTCCGTACGCCCCGGCTACCGGCGAGGAACTACCCCGGGGAACCGACGTCCGCCATCGACCGGGGGAATCGAGCGGCCCCCGGCCGTACCGCATCCTTCGGGAACGACCAGGAGACGACCGTTACCCCGAGTACGCCGGCGCGCACGGCCGGGTCGTCCTCTCCGAGGGCTCGCGCTTCCTCGACCCCGCCACGGTACAGGCAGATTCCGGCGAGCGTCGAGTCTTGGGACCGCTCTACCGGCCCCGCCGCGATCAGCTGCCCTCCGGCGTGGAGCTTCGCGAGATACTCGAGATGCGCGTCCTGCAGCACGTCGGCCGCGCTCTCCGTGAGGGCGGGCGGTGGCTCTCGCCGGGTGAGAAAGAGGACCGACCAGCGGTCAAACTCCATCGGGGACTCCTTCTCGACCCGCCCCGGGGCCGCCGGGGGGCGGGTCCGCGGACGAGGAGGACACCGCCCCCAGCCATCCTCGAACCCGCGCATCGACCATGTCGAGCGGGAGCGCGCCTTCCTCAAGGATCCGGTCATGGAACGGTCTCGGGTCGAACCGGTCACCCAGCGTCCTCTCCGCGAGCGAGCGAAGCTCGCGGTACTTGAGCTGCCCGATCTTGTAGGCGAGCGCTTGGCCGGGCCAGACGATGTACCGGTCGACCTCGACCGCGATGTCGATCTCGCTCTTTCCAGTGTTCTCGCGGAAGAATCGGATCGCGTCCTCGCGTGACCAGCCGAGAGCGTGGATCCCGGTGTCGACCACGAGACGGATCGACCGCCACATGTCGTAGACGTACTCGCCCATTTTCGAATATGGGTCCCGGAACGTCCCGAGCTCGCTTCCCAGGCTCTCGGCGTAGAGTCCCCACCCTTCCACGAACGCGGTGGGGCCGGTGAAGCGGCGGAACGCGGGGAGGTCCTCGATCTCCTGGGCGAGCGCGATCTGAAGATGATGCCCCGGAACGGCCTCGTGAAGGCAGAGCGCTTCCATCTCCCACCGGAGCCGGGACCTCAGGTCGTAGGTATTGGCGTAGAAGATGCCGGGGCGACCCGTGGTAGGTGCCCCGGGCATATAGTACGCGGCCGGGGAACTTCGCGCTCGATACGGGGGGATGGGGAGGACCCCGTACGGGAGTCGGGGCAATCGTCCAAACAGGTGGGCCAGCCCCGGGTCGATCTTCTTCGCGATCACCCGGTAGCCGTCGAGGAGCCCCTCCTCGGTCGGGAAGAAGAATCGCTCGTCGGTGCGCAGGAAATTCAGAAACTCCTGGAAGGACCCGCGGAAGCCGGTCGAACTCATGAGCGCCTCCATCGCGGCCCGCAAACGACGGACCTCTCGGAGCCCGATCTCGTGAACCTGCTGAGCCGTGAGAGTCGTCGTCGTCTGCAGTGCGATCAGGTGGTCGTAGAGCGCCGGACCTTCCGGCAGTGCGGATACACCGGGGGCGTCTCGGCAGGCCGGGAGGTACGTCGAGACGAGGTACTCATGGAGCCGCTCGAAGGCGGGGACCACTTTCTCGGTGTAAGCCGCGACCGCGGCATCCCGGAGGCGGGGGCGATCCCGCTCCTCGATGCGGGGAGAGAACTCCGCGAAGGCGTGGAGGAACGGGCTTTCGAGCGGGTTCTTGGGGATCAGTCCACGGACCTGGTCGGGTAGTCCTCGGACGGCTACCGTGTAGGGAGTGAACCCCTGCGCCCGACCCGCCTCGAGGAGGGAGATGTTCTGTCGGACCGCCGGGTCGAGGAGTCTCAGACGAGAAACGATGCGTTCGCACTCCACCGCGCGGTCCCGAGGCTGCACCTCGATGGTATCGGAGGCGGTGATGTGGATCCCTTCCATCTGATTGATCGGCATCCGTAGGCTGTGCGGCATCCCGAGACAGAACGGAAGAGGGTCGAGGCCGAAGGCCAGGCCCCGCTCCGCCGTCCCGAGGATTCCCTCGTAGAGGTCGTAGCTCACCCGCTCCCGCGTCGAGAGACCTTCCGGATTGATCCGACGAAGTTCCTCGACGCTGGTCCTCAGGTGGCGGGTACGCCCGTCGATCCCCTCGGGGGAATCGTCGGTCCATCGGTCATCGAATCCCGGGAACCCAAAATTGGTGGCAAGCTCCGGGTACTCGGAGAGCCACTTCTTCCAGTCCGTCTCGAGGAACGCTCGAAAGGCGCGCGACTCCGATTGCTCGGGAACGGTCATCGGTCGGTCCCCCGGCGAGCTCGCCGGTCGGCGGGCCAACGGGACCGTCTATTTGAGAGGATGCGCGCGACCAGGAGCCGGCCGGTCGACGCCCCCGCTCATCGCGCGGGCACAAAAGGATAAGGTCCCCTCCTCATCGGGTGACGCGTGCGGCGTCCCAGCGTTCGGTTTCTTTATTCGGGAATCCGTGTACGTGACCTCGACCGGTCGCTCGCATTCTACCGAGCTCTTGGCTTCCGGGTCCGCGCCCGAGGGCGCATGGCCCACGGAGGGGAATGGGTTCACCTGGTCTACCCCGGCTCCCGTCATCGCGTTGAGCTCAACTATTACCCTCGGGGGAATCGCTTCTACACGCCGTTCCGGCCGGGCCTGGAATTCGATCACTTTGGGTTCTACGCTCCCGACGTGGAGCGATGGTATGAGAGGGCGCTCCGGGCCGGAGGGAAGCGAGTGGCCGACTTCGTGGACGGCAAGAGCCGGCTCGTCTACGTCAACGACCCCAACGGCGTGTGCATCGAGGCCTTCGGACCTTCGCGTCCGCCGCGCCGGCGCGTCCCTCGCTCCCGCTCTCCCTAGTGGGTGGCTCCGGTCGCGCCGCTCTCGGTCGTCACCAGCCGCCGACGAATCTCGCGAGACAGCGACCCGATTTCGGACGCGAGCTTGATCGGGCCGCTCACGACCTCGGGGAGGCGCAAGTCGGCCTGGATGTGGGAGCGGACTCGCGCCCCCCACAGCACCACAGAAGCCCATCCCGCCCCGCCGGGGTCTCCCGACGTTCGATGGGAGACCGTGAGCAAGATGAGGTCGCTGTCGTAGGTTCCCCCGAACCGAAGCCAGAAGATCCCAGAGGTGGCGGCGGCGCCGAGGACCCAAAGGACTCCGACCAACGGCGAGCCCAGAATGTACGCGTCGAGCCCTCCGAGGATCGCTCCCGCGACGAACACGACCGCGATCGGGACCACGGCGGTGGAGGACGTCATTCCCCGTCGTCGTACACCGCGCTCACCGACCCACGCGAGGGAGTACCGGTCCTTCGACGTACCGAGAATCCGGTCGAGTCCGGAGCTCGGGAAAGGCGTGAAGCCCGCGTCCTCCAGAATCGAGGGAGTCACTCGGTCGACCTCGGGCCCGGGGTCGGGACGAAGCACGATTTCCTGACGAAGAGGGAATCCCGAGAGGTACTCGAGGTCGAGCGGTCGACCTATCCTGCGTCGGTTCGATCGCTCGGTGCTTGCCATCGGCCCGTCCAAGAACCGCTTCGGTACCCCAAATGCGAACTCCACTTATCCCTGGGCCCGCGCCTCGACGGCGGTCCACGGGAGGGAGATGCCCGAGGCCCGACCCGCAGCATTTTGTCGGGCGGACCGTTCCTCCCTTTCGATGCCGAGGAGACCGGGGCGCGCCGGCCGGGGCGCGGTAGCGTCCGCACATCCCCTGAGCACTCGAGTGGGCCTCGAGATCCTCCGGTCCGGTGGGAACGCCTACGACGCCGCCCTCGCAGTGAGTGCGATGCTGCCCGTCGTGCAACCTCACATGAATGGACTCGGGTCGGATTTCTTCGCCGTTCTTCGCGAGGGGCGCTCGATTGCCGTGAACTCGGCGGGCCCCGCCGGGTCGGAGGCCACGATCGACCGCTACCATTGCGGCGGATTCGCCCACATTCCCGACCGGGGCCCGCTCTCCTCGATCACGGTCCCCGGGATGGTCGGCGCGTGGTCGGTGCTTGCCTCTCGGGGGAACCTCGGATGGAAGAGGGCTCTCGCGCCCGCCATCCGGATTGCCGCCACCGGTTTTCCCGCCACCCCCGGCATTGCTGGGTCAGTCCGGTCCGTACGTTGGTCCGACCCGGATTTCCGGGCGGAGTTCGGGCGGGTGCGTTCGGGTCTTCTCCTCCAGCGACCGGACCTCGCGAAGACCCTGCTTCGGATCTCCGCGGACGGCGGTCACTCGTTCTACCACGGGTCGCTCGCCCGAACGATTTGCCGAGACTTGGCTCGAAAAGGCGGGCTCCTCGTGCCCTCCGATTTCGACACGTTTCGGCCCGAGATCGTTCCGCCGTTGCGAACACGATATCGGGGCTACGTGGTCGACACCAATCCCCCTCCGAGTCAGGGCGCGACCGCGCTCATCTGGCTCAACCTGCTGGCCCACCAAGACCTCTCCGAGCGAACCGAACGAGAGTTCGTGGGAGCATTGGAACGCACGATGCGAATCGCGTATGACTACCGAGCCGCCCTGATCGGGGATCCCCGGTTCCTTCCGTTCCCCCGAGCGATGGTCCGTCCGACTGCGACGTATCCACCGATCGGTGCTCCCGGCGCTCTGCGGCCCGCTCATTCGGACACCACCGCCTTCAGCGTCTACGACGGAGATGTAGGGGTCAGCGCCATCCAGAGCAACTACGGGGGTTTCGGCTCCGGAATCCTGGTCCACGGCACCGGAATCACGCTCAACAACCGGGGTTCCTACTTCACCCTCGACCCGTCGCACCACAACGCGCTCGCTCCCGAGAAGCGGACGTTCCACACGCTGATGGCGACCTGTGTTTCCGGTCCGAGAACGGTTCTGTTCGGTTCGATGGGCGGCGACGTGCAACCCCAGGTGACGGTTCAGGTCCTCACCCGCCACTTGGACCGTCTGGTTCCGCTGAAGGACGCCATTACGGCACCGAGGTTCGCCTACCCTGCGACGATCTACGGTCGGGCGGGTCTGATCCGGGAACCCGGAGTCCCGCTCGGGCGGGCGAGGGTCGCGCGATGGGGCGACGCGAAGTTCGGGGTCGCCCAGGGGATCTCGGTCGGCGAGGATTGCGAGGTCGGGGTCGATCCCCGGGGTGACGGCCTCCTCCCTCTCCCTTCATAGGTAGGAGCGCATTACCCCCGGGGGTCCCGAACGCCGACGCGGGCAGGGGGCGGCTTCCGGGAAGGCGGGATTTCGCGAGACCATGCCGTACGTGGAGTACGACGAGGTAGAGGCTATCTGCCGGGACTGCGGCCGAGCATTTCGGTCGGAAGACGCGCTCGACGAGCATCGAGTAGAGGCGCACGCGACGGCTGTCAAGGCCCCCGAAGAGCCGAGCCGACCGCGGACCGTCAAGTGTTCCCTCTGCAGCCAACGGTTCACGACGACCGCGGCGCTGAAGGAGCACACCCGCAAGGCTCACTCGAGCTAGCCCCCGGGCGAAGGGGGTCCTCCAGCTTCCGAGCCATTCCCGGGCTCGTGGGATGCCGGTGCTCCGACCCTTATGTAGGGGCGCACCGTCCCCTGCCCGGGACTTCGCATGACTCCTTCCAAGTCGAAGCCGAAAGGCCGGACGCGGCAGTCGGACGAGCCATCGCCCATCCCACCCGGATTCGGCACTGTGACCGCGTACCTGTGTGTCGAGGGGGGCCTCGCTGCAATCGAATTCTACAAGCGGGCCTTCGGGGCCAAGGAACATTCCCGGAGAGTCACTCCGAACGGCCGGCTGATTCACGGGCAAATCCAGATCGGAGATACGATGGTGTTCCTCTCGGACGTCTTCCCGGACTCCGAGACCGCCGCGCCCTCCGCCATCGGGACCACGACGGTCACGCTCCACATCTACACGGAGAACGTGGACGCGCTCTGGGACCGGGCGGTGTCGGCCGGTGCGCGGGTAGCAATCCCGCTCGAGAATCAGTACTGGGGCGAGCGGTACGGGAAGCTGGTCGACCCGTTCGGCCACCAGTGGACGCTTTCGATGCGCGTGAAGGTCTCGGGCGAGGAAGTGGAGGCGAAGCGCCTGGAGGCGGAGGCCGCGTTCGCCCGGGAGGAACGCCCGAGCCGGTCCCCTCGCTACGGAGACGCGTAAGCGCGGGCGGAGCCGGCACCCGTCCCGTCGCCTCGTCCGCCCTCGGCCTTTCCCCCCGTGCGCGGAGGTCGCGAGGTTTCGCGGAGCTCCTCCGGGGTGCCCCAAAAAGCTCTTGGCCTCGGCCGCTCGAGCAGGTTCTGGCCCCCGGAGCGCGGTCCTCGAGACGAAATGATCGACTGGTCCAACATCGCCATCTGGTCGCTCGTCGGGACCTGGGTCCTGGTGGTGGGCACGCTTCTCTTGATGCTCTGGCAAAACCTCCAGACCCAGAAGCTGAATTCAGCCAACGCCGTGATGAACCTGCGAGAGCGGTTCGACAGCCCGAGGATGCGAGCCTCGCGTCGTCACGTGAGCGAGCGGCTTCTGCGGAAAGCGCACCAAGACATCTCGAACATCGAGGTGGTCACCTTCTTTGAGCTCGTCGGGACGCTCACCCACCGAAAGGTGCTGGACCGGGATCTGGTCTGGGAGGCTTTCGGGGGATGGATCACCTCGTACTACTGGGCGCTCCGCAATCCGGTCGACATGATCGGGGACCTTCGCCGCTCGATGAACGACCCGCTGATCTTCCACGAATACGAGTGGCTCGCCGGCCGCATCATCTCGATCGACCGTCGGATGGTGGGACGCGACGCGGATTCCGGCCCCGCCTTCGCGGTCGAGGCCGAGCGCGTTCTGGCGCGAGAGGCAGCGCTCGAGTCGATCTGATCGAGCCCGAGGTGGAGTCGTCCGCAGTCCGCCGATTCCCTCGCGGCCTCCGACGACCGTGAGGTTAACCACCCCGACGCTCTGGCGGTTTTCGGTGGGCCATGAGGGACCCGGACGGTCCTTTGGTTCCGCTTCCGGATCGCGAGACGGCGGGAAGGCTGCTCGCCGAGCGGCTCCGCCGGTACGAGGACGAGAATCCCGTGGTGGTCGCCCTGCCCCGTGGGGGGGTGCCCGTGGCGTACGAGATCGCCGTGAGCTTGGGAGCGCCGCTCGACATCCTCATTGTACGGAAGGTCGGGGCGCCCGGGAACCCCGAGTACGGACTGGGAGCCGTCGTAGAAGGAGGGAGCCGGTACCTCGATGAGCCGCGGATCCGAGCCGCGGGGTACACCGTCCGGGAGCTCGGTCCGACGATCGCTCGGGAGGTCGCCGAGGTCGACCGGAGGGCGCGGGAGTTTCGAGCGGGCCGGCCGGCCATCGATCTCGCCGACCGAACGGTGATCGTTACCGATGATGGTGTAGCGACCGGGGGGACCGTCCTCGCGGCGCTGCACGCGGTACGCGCGCGCTCGCCCCGGCGGGTGGTCCTCGCCCTCGGGGTCGCTCCCCCGGAGACCGTGGAACTGCTTCGACCGGAGGTCGACGATCTCGTGGTGCTCCTCGTCCCGGACCGGTTCTTTGCCGTCGGGGAGTGGTACCGCCGATTCTCTCAGGTGAGCGACGCGGAGGTCGAACGCCTCCTCGAACGCGCCCGCGAACCCCACGAGAACGCGCCGTCCGAGTGAGATCGGGGCGGCAGGATCGTTCGGCGACGACCAGGACTTGGCTGGGCTCGGGGGCTGGGGGGTTCCTCCCGGCGGAGCGGTCCGCGAAACCCTCAAAGGCAGGGAGGTCAGGTTCTCTCGACGGAGCGGACAAGACCGTTCCGGACCGATCCGGAGACCGATGGCACCCCGACGAGCGAAAACGACGAAGGCGGCCAGCTCCCGTTGGAGGGCTCCGGGTCGAACGCACCCTCCTTCGCCGGGGTCGTTCGTGATCAACGTCGTCGTGCGCGACGTGATGAGCCGGCACCCCATCACGGTCGGCCCGGATGCCAACCTTCTCGACGCCCTCGTCCTGATGCGCGGACAGAAGGTGTCGGGTCTTCCGGTCGTCGCGGAGGATGGGAAGCTTGTGGGAGTGCTCAGTCAGCGCGATGTCGCGCGCACGCTGCGCGGCGCCGGTGGGATCCCCGAGGTGACGGGGCTCTTCGACCTGCTTATCTTCGGCCTCTCCGAGGAAACCGGAGTGAGCGGGCAGGTCCTGAAGCGAATCCTTGAGGAGACCAACGTACGGGATGCCATGTCGAGTCCTCCGATCTCGATCCCGGCGGACGCGTCCCTCGAGCTCGCGGCCGAAGTGATGCGGGAGAACGAGATCAACCGGATCCCGGTGCTCCGCGGGGACCGGCTCATCGGAATCGTCACCCGGAACGACCTGGTTCGGGCGATGGTGCACTCCTGAGAACTAGGGCTCGGTCGCGACGATCGTTCACATCGGCCGCTGGCCCTGCGACACGACCGCGAGGACGCTGACCGGAACCCGTGCGTCCCGAAACATCCGGGCGACCGGACAGGCCTCGAGGGCGCTCGAGAGCATCGCCTGCACCTCGGTGCGGTCGGCCCGACTGCGAAGCCGGAGGGTTCCGTGGACCGCTCCCACGGGATTCGCGGGAAGCGCGGTCTTCTCCTCCAGGACCAGCGTGAGACCCGAGAAATCGAGGCGGCGCTTGCGGGCCAGGCTGACGAAGGTCGACGCGAGGCTTCCGGCGAGGGAGAGCAGGGAGAGCTCGAGCGGCGTCGTGCCGGCGCTGGTGCCCCCCTCTTCCGGCGGAAGGTCGACCACCACGGCGTGCGCCCGGCCGTCCTCAAGGAGGATCTCGTGCCCCTTCCGCCAAGTTGCGACCGCTTGCATCGTGGGACCGTCCTACCGGAGAGCCACCACCGCACGACCCGGGAGAGAAGCGGGCATCCGGCGTGCCCTCACTCCGCCGAAACGAGACGGCGAGGGCGCCGGCTCGGCAACGGCCGCTCGAAAACGAGGACATAGTGATACGGGCCGAGGTCGAAGCTGTCGAGTCGGCTCAAGCCATAGGCGGACAGCGCCGCCTCGGCCTCGCCCTTGCTGAGCCGATGGCGGACGTCGGGTCCTTCGGGGCTGGGTTCCTTCTTCCAGTCTACGTTGACGAGTCGGCCCCCGGGTCTCAGGACTCGGACGGCCTCGAGCACGGTGGCGGGAGGAATCCCATGAAAGACGTTGGCGAGCAGCGTCACGTCCGCGACGGCGTCTTCGAGCGGGATCCGCTCGGGAGTGGACAAGACAGCCTGGACGTTCCGGATTCGGGCGCGTTCTGCCCTCTCCCGCACGAACTGTACGAGGTCTGCCGAGACGTCCACCGCGTAGACCCGACCCGCTTCTCCCACCCGAGAGGCGGCCGGGAACGAAAAGTACCCGGAACCCGCGCCCACGTCCACAACGACTTGTCCGCTCTCGAGACCGACCCGGCTCCACAGGACGGCCGGGTCCTGGGTCGCTCGACGAGAGGCGGAGTTCAGGCACGGCACGTCTTTCTGGGACCAGCTCGGCTCGCGCATCCGCCGGTGGTCGGACGGCGACGGGCGCGGGGTCGAACGCGTGCGACGAGGGGATTTCACGGAGGCCGTCTTCTTGCCCCGCGACCGACGGCGAGTTCGGACCCGGTGACTCGGCATCTTCTGGCCCGTAGGGCGTCTCGAGATTAGACCCTTTTCCGGCCCGGATCCTGTGGCCGCGGGCCTCTCACGCATGGACGAGCAGTCTCACCGAGCTTCCCGACTGGGCGAGTCCGGGCCAGAAGGCACCGAACAGGCGATCCGGAGAAAGGAACAAGGTCTGGTTCTGCGGAGGGAAACCTCCGGTCCCGAGGAGGAACGGATAGACGGTCCCGTTCGCCTCGGTCCCGTTCCCCTGGACCAGGGCACCCGAGACCCAGTTCCAGTGAACGAACCAGGCGGCGAAGGTGACGTTGTGGAACACGGTGACCGACGGCAACGACGAATTCGCGAAGAGCGACGGAAGCGAGAGGGTCCATGTGGCGTAGTAGTAGGGTTCGCCGTCCACGACCATCGTGGCGGGTTCGGATGGATTCAGGTGAATACCCGGAATGAAGCCCCCGAACAAGGCCGCTCCGATGGCGGACAGCGTGACGAGCCCGATCACCAGAGCTCTGAGCTGGCCGCGGGCGATCGGAACGTCCTGCTCGATTCCCATGGGACCCGGGTCCGGGTCCACAGAGGGTTCGGTACATAGCATCCCGCAAGCTCGGTCGGGCGGGGGCGGACCCTTCAAGGCACGCGAGGGATACTGATCGAGACCATGCGAGCGGTCGCCGTAGAACGATTCCGAGCTCCCGCGCAGCTGATGGAGCTCCCCGTTCCTGTCCTTCAGCCAGCCGAGATGCTCGTGCGAGTCTCCTATGCGGGGGTCAATCCGTTCGACGCCAAAATTGCGGACGGCATCTTTGAGGGCCGTCGCCCTCACGTCTTTCCCCTCATCCTCGGGATCGATGCCTCCGGCACCGTCGAGGCCGTCGGCCCCGGCGTCCAACGATTCCGGACCGGGGATTTCGTCGCGGGCCAGTTCCTGCACGACCCCGTCGGCCGGGGTACCTACGCGGAACTCGCCCCGGTCCCCGAAACGATCGGGGTCGTCCGGATGCCGCCGTCATTCTCCCCCGAGCAGGCCGCGGCGCTACCCACCGCGGGGATGACGGCCCTCGATGCCCTCGAGACCCTGAACCTACCGTCGGAGAGCACCCTTCTCGTGGTCGGTGCCTCGGGCGGCGTTGGGTCGTTCGCGACGGAGCTCGCCTCCGTCCGCGGGGTACGCGTGACCGCGATCGCTCGGGAAAGCTCGGGAGCCCGGATGCGCCGCCTCGGCGCGACGGAGGTAGTGGACCCGGGGGCCCCCGACCTCGACAACCAGCTGCGAGGTTCCCATCCCACCGGATTCGATGGCCTCCTCGACCTCATGAGCGACCGAGACGGCTTCGCGCGCTGGCGACATTGGGTTCGCCGGGGCGGGTCGGCCGCCACGACGACCTTCTCGGCCGACCCCGAGGAGGCCCTCCGGGACGGGGTCCACGCTGTCAACATCAACCTGCAGCCCACCGCGCCTCTCCTCCAGCGGCTGGTGGACCAGCTCGCCGAGCACCGCCTGGAGGTCCCCGTGGAACGTACGGTGTCGCTCGAAGAGGCGCCGGCCGCGCTCGCGGACCTCCGAGCGGGGCATGGTCGGGGCA
Organism: Thermoplasmata archaeon UBA184; assembly: GCA_002495185.1. Lineage (GTDB taxonomy): Archaea > Thermoplasmatota > Thermoplasmata > Lutacidiplasmatales > UBA184 > Lutacidiplasma. The sequence goes on from DAEB01000043.1 coordinate 39,271, forward strand.
AGACGGTCGTTCGGGTCCGCCCGTAACCTCCCGCGTGGCACACCCTCGAGGAGGGCCGTTTCTTCCTCGACCGCGGGAAAGCGACCCGTCGAGCCGGGAAAACGAACCTCTTTTTGGGGGGCCGCGGGTCAGTAATAGCACCGAGCCGTGCTCTTCCTGCTCCCGAGGCTCCTCCGAGGTCGGGGGCGGGGGGAAGAGCGCCCGGACGCACGACGAACGAGGAGGGAGACCGTGGGGACGGAGAACCTGGACAAGATCTTCAAGCCGCACGTCGTCGCGGTCATCGGAGCCAGCGACACCGAGGGGACGGTCGGGTACGCCGTGGCGGCGAACTTCGTCCGCGGTGTGTTCGAGGGGAAGGCGTACTTCGTCAACAACCACAAAACGGAGTTGTTGGGGGTCAAGGCGTATCCCACCGTCGGCGCGGTCCCCGAGACCGTGGACCTCGCGATCATCGCCACTCCCGCGAAGACGGTGAGCGGCATCGTCGAGGAGTGCGGAAGGGCCGGGGTCAAAGGCGTGGTGATTCTCTCCGCGGGATTCAAAGAGACGGGACCCGCCGGGAAGGCGCTCGAGGATGAGGTCCTCGAGGTCGCTCGAAGGTACGGGATCCGGATCGTCGGGCCGAACTGCCTCGGGATCATCCGACCCGCGACCCGCCTCAACGGTACCTTTCTCTCGAAAGTGCCGAAGCCCGGGACGGTCGCGTTCCTCTCTCAGAGCGGGGCGCTCGGGTCGGCGATCCTCGACACGGCGATCCATGAGAACGTCGGGTTCTCCACCTTCGTCTCGGTCGGGTCCATGATCGACGTCGACTTCGGGGACCTCATCGATTACTTCGGCAGTGACCCGCACACTCGAAGCATTCTGATGTACATCGAGGGGATCACGAACGCGCGCCGCTTCATGAGCGCGGCCCGGCACTTCGCCCGGACCAAGCCGATCGTCGTGGTGAAGGCGGGTCGCTTCCAAGAGAGCGCCCGAGCGGTCGCGTCCCACACCGGGTCGCTGTCGGGAGAGGACGACATCTACGACGCGGCGTTCAAGCGCGCGGGAATCGTTCGGGTCGACGAGATTGCCGACCTGTTCAACGCCGCCGAGGTGCTGAGCACCCAGCCCCTGCCCGCCGGACCGCGTCTTGCGATCATCACCAACGCGGGAGGGCCGGGGGTCATGACGACCGATGCCCTCCTGCACCGAGGGGGGAAGCTCGCCCAGCTCAGCCCGAAGACGATGGAACGCCTCAACGCGGCGTTGCCGGCCTTCTGGAGCCACGGCAACCCGATCGACCTGATCGGAGATGCCGGGCCAGACCGGTACCGGGCCGCCCTCGAGGCGTGCCTCGATGACGAGAACGTGGACGGGATTCTCATCCTTCTGACCGTCCAGGCAATGATCAATCCCCTCGAAATCGCCCAGACGATCGTCGAAGTGCTTCAGGCGAAGAGCTACCAGACGAAGACGATCCTTTCGTCGTTCATGGGCCGAACCCGGGTGACCGAGGCGAACTCATACTTCGCCGGCCACAACATCCCCACGTACTCCTCTCCCGAGGAGGCAGTGAAGACGTACATGACGATGTATCAGTATCACCGGAACATCGACCTCCTCTACGAAACGCCCGAGGAGCTTCCGGTCGACGCCGCTCCGCCCCGACGGCCGATCTCGGTCATCCTCCGAAAGGCGGCCCAGGAGGGCCGCGAGATCCTCACGGAGGAGGAGGCGAAGCGACTGCTCAAGTTCTATGGGTTCCCGGTCGTCGCGACCGAGGTCGCAGCCTCGGCCGACGAGGCCGCCGAGAAGGCCCGGCACTTCGGCTACCCCGTCGTCCTCAAGATCCTCTCGCCGGACATCCCGCACAAATCCGAGGCGGGCGGGGTCGCCCTGGACATCGGCTCGGAGGACGAGGTCCGCCGACAGTTCGACCTCCTCGTCTCCCGGGCGAAGGCGTACAAGCCCGGCGCCCAGATCCTCGGCGTGACCGTCCAACCGATGATCGCTCGGGAGGGACAGGAGTTGATCGTCGGGGGGAAGACCGACCCGCTCTTCGGACCGACCATCCTCTTCGGAATGGGGGGCGTCGGGGTCGAGCTCTACCGCGACTGCTCCGTGGCGCTCCCGCCGCTCAACACGACGCTCATCCGCCGCATGCTCGAAGAGACGAAGGTCTACCAGCTGCTCAAGGGGTACCGCAACCAGCCGAAGGCGAACCTCGAGCTCCTCGAGAAGACCCTGCTCCTGTTCTCCCAGCTCCTGGTCGACTTCCCGCAGATCAAGGAGATCGACATCAACCCGCTCCTGATCGACGAGTCGAAAGTGCACGTGCTCGACGCCCGCATGGTCATCGACCGAGAAAAGGCCACGCACCCGCAGGGGCTCCACTCGCATCTGGTCATCAGTCCGTACCCGAAGAAGTACGAGGCGCGCTGGCGGATGGCCAACGGCGAGGAGGTGCTCCTCCGACCGATCAAGCCGGAAGACGAGCCGATGTGGCTCGAGATGTTCCAGGGCTTCTCCGAGGAGTCGGTCCGCTACCGGTTCTTCCAAGTGATCAAGGACACGTCCCACGAAGTGCGGGTCCGCTACTGCAACGTCGACTACGACCGGGAGATCGCGATCGTCGCTGAAGTGACTCAGAACGGAAAGCGGCGGCTCCTCGGTGTCGGTCGCCTCTCGATTGAACCCGACGGGAAGAGCGGCGAGTTCGCGATCATCGTCGCGGATGAGTTCCAGAACGCGGGGCTCGGGACGAAGCTCACGGACCACGTCCTCGAGGTCGCCGACGACATGGGGATCGAACGGGTCTACGCGATCGTGCTGGCCGAGAACTACCGCGCCCTCTCCCTCATGAAGCGGATGGGATTCTCTCTCGCGTACTCGGACGACGGAACGGTGGAGGCGACGCTCGACCTGCGGGCGGACCGGGCGTCGGAGTCTCCCGCACCTCCGGGGGGAGATGCGCCGGGACCCGGTACCGCCCCGACTCCGACCGGCTCGACTCCTCTTTCCCAGGGGGGCCCGCCGATCGGGACCACGGCGGCCGCCCGGCGCTGAGCGGGCCCTTCGGTTCCCCGGCTCCCGTGTTCGCCCGGCCCCTCTATCCGATTCCTGGTCAGGGAACCGAGAGAACGACGGTCCACCGTCAGAACTTGAGTCGGCGCGTTTCGGCGGAGGTCGCGAGCAGGGCTCCGAGGACGAAGAAGCCGACCGCGGTGAGCGCTCCCAGCGACCAGAGCGACCAGGAATCGGCCAGGGCTCCGAGCACCGCGACCCCGACCGACGACGTCGCACCGTTGAACAGGTAGAGGTTCGAGGTGATCCGGCCGATGGCAACCGAAGGGTACGCTCCCCTCAGGTACACGTAGAACGCGAGGGTGTACGCCATCTCCGACGCCCCGAGCAGGGCCCAGACGAACGCATCGCCGTAGAGTCCCCAGGTCGGAAGGACGGCGAGTGCCACGAGAAGCCCACTCGTGAGCGCGCTCGCGATCAGGACCGAGCCGATCCGTCGGCGGGGATTCCACTCCGCCAGGAAGATCGCGATCGCGACGCCTCCCACGATCCACGCGACCGTCAGGGTGCCATAGGCGCCGGCTCCGCCGACGAACAATCGGGTCGCTGCGACGATGATCAGGATCGAGGGGGCGACGCCGAAGAACCCGCGCACGAGTTCCATCGAGGCGAGCCATCTGAGCGCGCGACCCGTGCTCCCGACGAAGTACTTCCAGCCTTCTCGGAAATCGTCCAGATACCGTCCGGGAGGCATCTGCGGCGACGGGATCGAGAGCGGGATCACGACGGCGCTCGCCGCGGCCAGCAGCGCGGCGTAGAGCAGCATGTCGGCCGAGGGGCCGTAGACGACGATCAGGAACGCGCCGACCGCGTAGCCGATCAGCTGGGTCGCTCCCTCCAGGGTCGTCCCGAGCCCGCTCGCTCGGAAGAGCTGGTCCACCCCCAGGAGCAGTCGAGGAGCGACGTTGTTCGCAGCCCAGGTGAAATCCCAGAGGAAGGAGATGAACGCGATCAGCCCGAAGAGAAGCGGCAGAGAGGCGGAGCCCGCCTCAAGGGCAAGCCCGAGCGCGACGGCCGCAACCGCCTGGGCCGGGTAGCAGACGAGGTAGATCGTTCGCTTGTCGCGCGCCCGGTCCACGAGGGGGGCGACCAGGAACGTCAGCGTGTAGATTCCGACTTCCACGAAGAGGACGAGTCCGACGATCAGGAAATTCGAGGAGAGCCGGTACGCGAACCACGGGATCGCGATCGAGTACACCGCATAGCCCACGTAGGTCGCGGTGTAGGACGTCTGCCAGAGCAGCCAGTTCCGATTCCGGAGGATCTCCCGGTATCCCCCGGAGCGGGACGCCGTCGGCCGGTCCACCGCCCGCCATCGG
>DAEB01000030.1:0-9066 GCA_002495185.1 Thermoplasmata archaeon UBA184
CGTCGCCGAGCGCATCCGGCTCGACGGACGGAGGGCAGAGGTTCTCGACGGCGACGAAGTCCGTCAGATGTTCTCCATGGACCTCGGGTTCACCCGCAAGGACCGCGAGGCGCAGGCACGACGCGTGAGCTACGTGGCCCAGATCCTGGCCCGCAACGACGTCGCGGTCGTCGTGGCGCTGATCACGCCGTACGAGACCTCCCGTCAAGCGGCCCGCGCGATCATCGGGGACCGGTTCACCGAGATCTGGCTCCGCTGTCCGGTCGAGGTCTGCCGTGAGCGCGACCCGAAGGGCTTGTACCGCGGGTCTCCGGCCCTCCACGGGGGGAAGTTGACGGGGGTCGACGACCCGTTCGAGGAACCTCTCAACCCGGACCTGATCGTCGATACCGAGACCTATTCAGTGGAGTCGGCCACCCGCAAGGTACTCGACCACCTCGAGGAGCGCGGGTTCCTGAGCCGACCGATTCCCTTCTGAAGTTGAGGAGAGGCGTCGCCCGGCGCTTGGACGGACCGAGGGGGCCCGGTCGTCGGGGAGTCGACCGTCCGGGAGGTCGGTCAACGATAAGCTCCCTCGACGGGTAACCTTGAGTCGTGCCGGCGGAAGGCGACCATCGACATTGCAAGGTCTGCGGACGGGTGTGCGCCGTCGGGGAAGAGACCTGTAGCCGTGCGTGCCGGGACAAGCGGGCCGCCCAGCTGGCGTCCCGGAGATCCTACTCGTACCTCCTCTATGCCGCGATCGCCATCCTCGTCGTTGCCTTCGTCGTGAGTCAACTCCACTGAGGGGGAAGGGAGCCGTGCCCCGGCAGTACCGGCTCGCGGTCCTGGGAGGGACGTTCGACCACTTCCACGTCGGGCACGAGGCGCTCCTTTCGACCGCGTTCCGGGTCGGGGACCAGGTCGCCGTCGGGCTCACGACCGACCGGTTCGTCGCCTCGCACCCCAAACCGGGCTCTCGCAGGATGCAATCCTACTCGACTCGAAGGGCGACGCTCGTGCGATGGCTCCGACGAACCTTCCCGGGACGGAACTGGTGGGTCGTCCCTCTCGAGGACAGGTTCGGTCGGTCCGTGGAGCCCGGAGTCGATGTCCTGGTAGTGTCTCCCGACACCCGGGACGGCGGTCGCGCGGTGAATCAGGAGCGTCGCCGACTGGGCCGCGCTCCGGTCGCCCTCGAGATCGTCCCGCTCGTGATCGCGGATGACCTCGCCCCGGTCAGCTCCCGCCGCATCCGGTCGGGAGCGATCGACCCGGCCGGCCATCGGCGCTCGCGGATCCGCGTAGCCCTGAAGACCGACGACCCGAGGGACATCGACCCGGCTCGGCGCGCCCTCCGTCGCGCGTTCCCGCGCGGCGTTCTCGTGAACGTCGGCCGCCCGAGTGGTCCGCGTCCGCGAAAGCCCCCCCAAATCCTGGTAGCCACCCGGCGGAGGCCCTCGGGAGGGTGGACGGTGACCGAACGGTCGGACCAGGTACGCCTCGCTCCGAGGACGGTGCGGGGGGATCGACCGGGCGAGCTCGAGAGAGGGTTGCGCGAGCTGCTGCAACCGCGAGAGGAGCGCAAGCTCTTTGGGACCCCCCGCTCCTCCGCGCGCTGATGGAAACGTACCTTCGCGTCACATTCGACAGCGAAGGAGCGAAACCCTCGGCCGTCGCGGACCGTCTCCGCTCCTGTGGGTTCGTGCCCACCCAGGGCAACTACGATTTCGTCTACGACTGGAACGGCTCGGCGAAGCGGGACCAGATTCTCGACCTGTCCGATGAGATCACGCACCAGCTGCGTGGGCTTCGCGTCCTGTTCGAGATCGAGACGGTCTAACGAATCGCCCCCGTCGGCGACCCGACCCGGTAGTGCTTTTATCGCGTTCCGGTCTCGCGCTCTTCACCGTGCAGAATTACCCGGTTCGCGCGAGCCACCGGCCCAACCTGGCGGCGCCGGCGCTCGAAGCGATCGCCCGGAACTCCTTCGGCACCGCTCGCGTCGAGGGAGAAGGCGTCGTGGCGGAGTACGGGGCGATCCAGCACCTGACCGCTCGAGCCTCGGGCCGCGAGCTCTCGGTCGACCTCGTCATGAACCCGAAGGTCCCCGAGGAGGTCGCCCGGGAAACCATCCGTCGCTACAACCAATTCCTCGAGGACGTCACCGGCTTTTCGTCCAAGGAACGGGCGAAGCGCATGCGTAAGTCCGCCGGCGAGAGTGGTTCGGGAGCGTAATCCGTGTCGGCGGCCGCCGGTCCCCTTCCGTCGTCCGCGGGAGGCACGGAACTCGACCGGATTCGAACGGTCGTGGCCACGTACTTCCCGGTCTACGAGACCCGCGTTGGCCCCCAGTCGCTTCTCCTGGCCGTCCACGTTGACCCCGCAACTCTCGAGGGACGATTCGACAAGCTCCGGCAGGAACTGTGGGACAAGGGGTACATCCCGATCCTGCACCAACAGTCCGGGGAAGATTTCATCGAGGTGATCCCGCGACCCAAAGCCGGCCGGTCGCGCCTCTGGATCAACATCCTCCTTCTCCTGGGGACCGTCGGCACCACCGCGTTCGCGGGGGCCCTCATCTGGCTCACCTTCCGGGCCGAAAGCACTCTGACCCTAGGAGACTTCCTCTACGGCGAGCTCTACTTCGGCGGGCCGGTGATGTTGATCCTCGGCCTCCACGAGCTCGCCCACTTCTTCGTCGCGCGACGGCGGCACCTGGACGCCTCGCTCCCGTACTTCATGCCGGTCCCGCCCCCGTTCATCCTGGGGACGCTCGGCGCGTTCATCAGTATCCGCGAGCCGTTTCCCGACCGGAAAGCCCTCTTCGATGTGGGGGCCGCCGGACCGCTCGCTGGGTTCGCGACCTCGATTCCGATCACGATGATCGGACTCTATCTCTCGGTCCACGCCCCGGTCACTCCGGTGACCTACTGCGGAATCTCGGTCCTCGGCACCAACTACGCCCAGCTGCTGATCGGCACGGGTCTGATCTGGAACCTGTTCGCGCTGTTCTTCCCGCCGTCGCTCGCGAGCCTGCATCCGCTCGCGCTCGCCGGATGGGTCGGGATCCTGGTGACAGCGATCAACCTCATCCCGGCGGGTCAGCTCGACGGCGGCCACGTCTTCCGGGCGCTCTTCGGGGACCGCGCTCGCTACGCGAGCTACGCCGCGGTCGTGATCCTCTTCGGCCTCGGTCTCTTCTACCTCGGATGGCTCTTCTTCGCGGTCCTGGTGCTATTCCTCGGGCTTCGCCACCCACCTCCGCTCAACGACATCTCCCCGCTCGGCTGGAAGAGATACGTGGTGGGGGGATTCGTGGTCGCGATCCTCATCACGGGTTTCGTCGCGGTCCCGATCTCGAGCCCGCAGGGCGCGGTCTCGCTCGAAATGAACAGCGCCACGCCGATGGCCCCTCTTCCGCCCGGCTCGGCCGTGGCCACCAACATCAGCCTCACCGTCAACAATCAGGACCCGGTGGTCCACGGGTTCCTCATCGATGCCAACGTGACGAACGTCACGGTCCTCAGCGGCAACGGGACGGCCGGTCTGACAGGTTCCGCCCTGGCGGCCTGGGAAGCGACAGCCAATTGGACATTCTTCCTGCCCGACGGCCGCGTGGTCGAGCTCTCGGGCGGGTCGGTCTTCGTCCCCTCCAACGACTACCTGACCGTGAACGCTACCGGGAGTCATTCGGCGATCGTTCTCGTTCATCTCTCGAACTCGCAGCCGGCCCTCGGGGTCGGGCTCACGTTCATCACGAACATGGTCTGCCCGCCCCAGACCGGGGGCACCGCCACTACGCGGGTGACGACGAGCTTCGTCTGACGTCCGCGTTCTCGTACACCCGAAACTCGCGCGTCAGGCTACGGTGCACTCGTACCGGAATCCGAAACCGCAGGGTCCCCGGAAGGTCGAGGGGCGGGCCGCCGGCGGGGACGATCACGACCAACCGTGTTCCCGGGTCGAGACGGCCCGACCACCGGCGGAGTGCCTGCTCGGTCAGGTCAGCGGACCCTTCGCCCCCGGTGCTGGACGAGCGGCCGTACGGGGGGTCGGTGACGATCGCCTGGAATGTTCCGAGGGGGTCGAGGAACTCCGCCGACCGAGAGTCCCCCGCGACCAGCTCCTCCGCGGCAACTCCGAGATAGGCGAAGTTCTGGAGCGCTCCGCGGACCATGTTGCTGTCCCGGTCGATCCCGTAGAGCCGGCCCCCGAGGAGCCCCGCCTCCGCGAGGAGCGCGCCGGTGCCAAGGAACGGGTCGAGGACGCGGCCGCCGGGAGCCACCCGGGCCAGGTTGACCGCCGCCCGCGCGAGGCGGGGAGGCAGGCTGACCGGACGGCGGAACGGAAGCAGGGGCATTCGACGGCGCGCCATGGCGGGGCGGTCGACCGCCGCGACCTCCTCGAGGAGAGTATCGGCGCCGTCCGCTCCGCGAGCCAGCCAGTATCGTCTCGAGGGCCGGTCGAGGTTGATCGTCCCACCACCTGATTTGAACGCCTGGCCGCACCGGAGCACATCCTCATCCCGCCCGCTCCCCGAGGGTTGACCGATTCGGCGGAACGCCGCGGAATCTCCCATCGCACCCTCGCGCCGAGACGCCTCGACCACACCACGGGGCGCCGGGACCGCGAGGAGGCACCGGCGGGCCAGGGCGAGCCGCTCCGCCAGCGCGGTCAGGGTCGTTCGTGCGGGAACCTCCACCGCCACGAGACCGGGAATTGCGGTACCGGCCGTCGCACCCCGGCCTCCCAGCGCCTCCGCCGCAGAGGTAACCTCGGCCTCCGCGAGGTCGAAGCTCTCGTGGGAGACCTCCACGAAGCCGACGATCATCCTCTCGCTTCTCCTTCGGACCAGCTCCGGATGCGCCTCCGGACGCTCGCGCTGTGGGTCCCCTCCCAGTAGAGGTGAGAGCACTGGGTACACTGATAGAGCGGGAGCCCCGCCCGCACTCGGTCCCAGGGGATCCCGGAAGCCGGGAGGTCCGGTTTCGGATCCGCCAGCCTTTCGAGCCGTCCGTTGCATTCGGTGCACCGCGCGAAGGATGGTTCGCTCGGGAGTTCGGGATAGGCGGCGCGTACGGCCCGCCACTGATCTTCGAGATACGGGCTCTGGAGGAGGAGGGCCCTGTCGGCTCTCTGGGCAAGCTGGCGGTCCCGGGTCACGAGCACGCGTCCCTGCGCCCGGGCACTTTCGACGATCTCTGCGTCGGTGAGGCCACGAACATAGACCGTGTCACACCCGACGAACCGGAGGTACCGGGCGAGCCGGCCGAGCATCTCGTCCGCTAGCCAACGCGGCGACGCCACGTTCCGTCGGAGACCCGCNNCGCTGGTTCGGGACGAACGGGATCCGGGAGGTGGTCGGCGAGAGGTTCACGGCCGCGTTCGTGACGCGGGCGGCCGACGCCATCGGCTCCCTCCTGCCATCGGGGTCGAACGTGGTGGTCGGATGGGACGGCCGGACGTCGAGCCCTGCGTTTGCGCGGATCGTCGGCTCCTCCCTCGTTCTCGCCGGACTCAAGGTCACCGAGGTAGGTCTTCTGCCGACACCGGCGATCCAGTACAACGTTCCCCGGGTCGGGGGAGATTTCGGGGTGGTCGTGACGGCATCGCATAACCCCCCGGAGTTCAACGGTCTCAAGTGCATCGCGAGCGACGGGCTCGAGGTCGACCGGGAGGTCGAGGAACGGATCGAGGTCGCGATAGAGAACGGGGCCGCGACCCCGGTCGACTACTCTCGCGTCGGGGAGCTCACGCACGACGGGGCTGGCGCCCGCCGCTACGTCGACGGCATCCTCGGACAGGTTGACGTCGCTCGGATCTCCGCCCACCGGTTCTCGATCGTCCTCGACTGCGGCAACGGGGCCTCGGTCCCTACGAGCCCGGTCCTGGTGCGTCGCCTCAACTGCCGGGCAATCACCCTGAACGCCCATGTCGACGGGACCTTTCCGGGCCACCTTTCGGAACCCACCGCCGCCAACCTCATCGACTTACAGAAGACCGTTCCGGCCGCCGGTGCCGAGCTCGGGGTCGCCCATGACGGGGACGCAGACCGGGCGATCTTCGTGGAGGCTTCGGGCCGGTACGTCGGGGGCGAGGAGACCTTGGCCCTGTTCGCCCGGGACGCTGTGGAGCGCGCCGGTGGGGGAGTCGTCGTGGTTCCCGTCTCCGCGCCCCAATCGGTCGAGGATGCGGTCCGGCCGCTCGGAGGGACGGTTGTCTACACCCGAATCGGGTCTCCGACCGTCACCCGAGAGATGCTCGCGCGAAAGGCCGTCTTCGGGGGAGAGGACAACGGCGGCCTCATCTTCCCCGCGTTCCAGTTCGCCCGGGACGGCGCGATGAGCCTCGCGGCGATGCTCGACCTCCTCGCGCGACGGGAGACGGACCTCGCGACGCTCCTCCAAGAGATCCCTCGCTACTCTCTCGTGAAGGAAAAGGTCGGATGCCCCGTCGATCTTCGCGACCAGGTCACATCGAAGCTCGTCGAGGAGTTCTCGGCGTCCGCCGAGAAGGTGGTCACGATCGACGGAGTGAAGGCCTACTTCCCGGGCGGCTGGGTGCTCTTGCGACCCTCCGGGACCGAGCCGCTGTTCCGCGTCTTCGCCTCCTCGAAGGACCCCGAGCGCGCGCGCTCCCTCGCCGACACCGGACTCGCCGCGGTCCGCAAGGTCCTCGCCGAAGTGAGCCCGGCCCACTGAGATCGCCCGGCCGGGGGCCCGGCCGTCACCGGATGTACGGACCGATGACCAGGAGACCGAGCAGAAGGAGGACGAGTACCGTGAACGAGATCGCCGTCATCTCCCGCTCTCCGCCCTTCCGGAAGTAGTACATCCCGGACACCACGCGCAGGACCGGCGTGGCGATGAGCACCACCAGCCCGAGCGTCAGGAAGGCGCCGATCGAACCCGAGGCGAGTCCGGAGGCGAGTCCCGGGAAGCTCAGGTACGCGAGGATCGGGTTCGTGGAGAGCACCGTGGAGGAGGTCGCGCCGGGGTTCGTCGCCACGTAAGCGATGATCCCTCCGGTCAGGAGGGCGAGCGCGACGCCCAGCCCGATCCGGAGAACGAGGGTCATCCGAACGTACGCCTCCGGCGGGAGACGGTGGACGTCGATCCGTTCGGGCCCGCTGTCCGACACCTCGGCCGCCGTCACGGAAGCCCCAACCCCCTCAGCACCATCTCGATGGCGAGCACCGCGATGACCGGGAGAAAGAGAAGACGCACCGTCCGGTTCCGGAGGCCGGGCAGCACGCGGCTTCCGAGGATCGCGCCGAGCGAGGTCCCGATCGCGACCGGAGCCGCGACGATCGGGTTCACGTATCCCGCGGACANNGCGACCTTCATCGGTAGGTTCAGGAACCGCTCCAGGGCGAGCACCTTGAACACTCCGCCCCCGATCCCGAACATCCCCGAGACCAGCCCGGCCCCGAACATCACCCCGAGGGCGGGACGGGTCTGGGCGGCTCGGTACGTCACCTCCTGACCGAGCGCCTCATCGTAGTACTCTCCCGTGAGGCCGAGACGCTGAGCGCGGGCATCCGACGGCATCGAGGGAGGAAGCTCGATATGGCGCCGCGCGAGGCTCCCCGGAATGATCGCGAGCAGCACCACCCCGAGGGCGATGAGGATCGCCCACTGGAGGTTCGCGTGCGTGAGATAGACGGTCACGGTTGCCCCGATGAGGGCGCCGGGCACGGTGGCAATCTCGAGGAACATTCCGATCCGGATGTCGCTCAGCCGGTCCCGGACGTACGCCGCTCCGGTCGCCGAGGAGGTCGCCAGGATCGTGACGAACCCCGCCCCGATGGCCACCGAGATCGAAGCTCCGAAGAGAATGACCAGGAGGGGGATCACCACCACCCCGCCGCCGAGTCCCGTCAGGGAGCCGACGAGACCCGCGGCGACCGCGAGGAGGATGAGGAGAACGACGAAGAGGGCGAGCTCCACGCTTCCCCACACTCCGAGGACGGGAAAAGCCCGACGTTCCGAGGGACGGTCACCGCCCGCGCCGCACTCCGAGAGCGTCCCCCGCTCCGATCACCGATTCAATCGACTTTGAGCCACCGGGCCGAGATCAGCCAGCCGAGGACCATCATCAGGACCGCGAAGATCACGAGGTCGTAGAAGTTCCACCAGTTGACGGCGGTTCCGAGAAGGAAGCTCCGCCCGAGCTCGGCCGAGAAGCTGATCGGGTTCACGTTGGAGATCGCCTGCATCCACGNNACACCGGGGGTCTGCCAGTCGGTCGAGGGCGCGGTGATCGCGAGGAAGAGACCGGAGAAGCCCGTGGCGAGAAGGAGCAGCGCGACGATCCACGCCGCCCATTCGAGCGCAGAGAGGTCGAACGTGACGCCGAAGACCATCGCGGCCACGATCATCACCGGCACCTGGACGATCCCGCGCGTGGCCGAGCCGAACGCCTTCGAGAGGAAGATCGTCCCCTTCGACGTCGGCGTGACGAGAATCCGCTTCATGAACCCGAACCGTTTGTCCTGGATGGTGCTCATGGACCCGAACATCCCGACCGACATCATCGAGGTCGAGAGCGTTCCGGGGAGCAGGAACGCGAAGTAGCTGGACGAACCGAACACGTGCGAGGCGGCGGCGAGGTTGTTGAAGCTCGACCCGAAGAAGGCGAGCCACATGAACGGCTGGACGAGCGTCACCAGGATGACGAACGGGTTCCGGAACGTTCGGACGACCTCGCGGACGTAGAGGCCCCAGAGCTGGCTCATCATGTCCGCGCCCTCCGCACTTGGGCGTAGAACTTCCGGATGTCGTGCATCGGCTCCTCTTCCCCGATCCGGTGACCGGTCAATTCGAGGAACGCCGTCTCGAGGCTCGGCTTCTCGACGCTGATCCGGCGGACCTGGTCCGGATGCAGCAGCATCAGGAGGCGCGGGAGGAATTCCTCGGACGAGGCGACCCGGATGATCCAGTCGTTTCCCTGGGCGCGAACCTCCTGCACCCCGGGAATCCGGGCGAGTGTGGCCGAATCGAGGCTCTCGGTGGTCTCGAGCTGGACGATATCGGACTGAACTCGGGATTTCAGTTCCGAGGGAGTTCCTTCCGCGATGATCTT
>DAEB01000030.1:9103-13127 GCA_002495185.1 Thermoplasmata archaeon UBA184
GCGACGTCGAGGCCGATCGTCGGTTCGTCCATGAAGATGACCGACGGCTGGTGGAGCAACGCGAGGGCGATCTCGAGCTTCTTTCGCATCCCGGTCGAGTAGGTGCTCACCTTGTCCTTCTTGCGGTCGATGAGGCCGAAGTACTGGAGGAGATGGTCCGCCCGCTCCTCCCAGCCGGTCAGGTCCTGGAGGCGCGCTTGCAGCCAGAGGTTCTCCCAGGTCGAGAAGTCGTCCTCGAGGATCACCTCGGCCGCCACCCAGCCGATCCGCGCGCGGACCTGGAGCGACTGCTTCTGAACGTCGAACCCGGCGACGGTCGCCGAGCCCTTGGTGATGCTGCTGATTCCGGTGAGGACCTTGATGAGGGTCGTCTTCCCCGCTCCGTTCGGGCCCATCAATCCGAAGACGGTGCCCCCTTCGATGGAGAGGTTCACGTGGTCCAGCGCGAGGATCCCGTGTGCGTTCCCGTATCGCTTTGACAAATCGTGGACGACGATCGAGGGGGATCCGCTCATGCCGTTCTCCTCCGGGATGCTCGCGACCTCGCGGGACGGGAGACCGGGACTTCGAACCGTCGTTCGGCCGCCCGCAGCTCGAGCAGGATGTGATCCCGGAGCGAGCGGGTACCCACCCTCGCCCCCGGATTGCGCACGAGTTGTGCTTCGAGGCCATCCAGGCTTCGACGGAGGCGCTGGAGGAGGAACGTCGAGTCGTCCGATATGCCCAGAATATCGGCCCAGAGGACGCCTAGGTCGGGTCCCGAGCTCCCGGAGCCGGACCGCTCTCGACGGATCTGCCGCAGCAGTTGCCGCCCGCGGGGGGAGATGCGATACTCCCGCCGACGACCTTCGCCCCGCGAGGTCGCGAGTCCCCGCTCGCTGAGCCGCCGGAGCGCGGGGTAGACCGCTCCGGGGCCGGGCCTCCAGGCGCTCCCGGTCCGCTCGGCGATCCGATCGGCGAGCGAGTACCCGTAGACTACCCCATCCTTCTCCATGCACCGCAACGCGTAAAGTCCCACCAGACGGGGCGGCATCTTCCCTCGATGTTAGATAGAAAAATGAATCGATTTCGACATAAGGGCATTTCGGAAATTCGAGCACACTCCGGCGGCCTCTCCGAAGGAGATCCTCCGGCCATCGGAGGGGCTAGATCTCGGGCCCCACGGGACCACGAACCGTTCCGGCGGTATCGACGAGGATATGGTCGGCTCTGGGGTGGGGAGCCTCGTGTCCGACACCGACCGCCCCCAGGTCCGACCTCTCACGCGGGCTGAAGCGCGCGTGATCTTGCACAAGGGCACGGAACCGCCCTTCTCGGGTGAATACGACCGAACCTTCGACGCGGGGGTGTACGAGTGCCGTCAGTGCGGCGCGCCGCTCTACCGCTCGGATGCAAAGTTCGAAGCCCATTGCGGCTGGCCGGCGTTCGACCAGGAGATCCCGGGGGCGGTGAGACGGATTCCCGACCCTGACGGGGAGCGCACCGAAATCGAGTGTGCCCGATGCGGGGGCCACCTCGGCCACGTTTTCGAAGGCGAGCGGTTCACCCCCACGAACACCCGGCACTGCGTGAACTCGATCTCCCTTCGATTTGTGCCGAAGTAGCACGCGTTCGGCAGGGTTCCGGGCGAGCCGTAGGCTGGGCATCGGCCCGGTCGCGGCCGCGCGGGTGGAAACCGTAGCTTGCTTAAGCCCGGGCACGCTACGGCTGGCCGATTGAGCATGCCCTACTACGAGTGTCCCGTCTGTGGAGGAGGCTACGTGATTGAGCCGGCCGTACCGCATCCGAAGTGCGACCGGGACGGCGCCACCCTCAAGCGCGCGAGCGAGGCATCCTACATCCAGCACGAGCGAGAGGATGATTTCGAGGTGCCACCCGCCAAGGCGCATTCCCCGAAGAAGAAGCGGTAACGCGGTCGAACGGGACAGCCCCGGAGAGTACGCGGCGTGGAACGCCGGGTCGTCCGGGCACGTCGGTCACGGACGGATTCCACCCCCGAGGGCAGCTTGCCCGGTCGGCGCACTGACGGCTCTACGGAACCATCAGCTAATGCGCCCGGGCGACTTCATTCCTCGCGCGGCGGTTTCCGCCAGCGCCGTCGGAAATGCCGGCCGTCCCCACGAGAGCCCGAGGCAATGCGTTCGTCGTTCAGAAACACTGGGCACGCAGCCTGCACTACGATCTTCGTCTCCAGGTTTCCGACCGGCTCGCCTCCTGGGCGGTGCCCAAGGGTCCGAGCCTGGACCCGAGCGTTCGGAGGCTCGCAATCCGCGTGGAGGACCACCCCCTGAGTTACTTGCTGTTCGAAGGAGTCCTTCCCGAAGGGCAGTACGGCGCGGGCCGAGTCATCGTGTGGGACTACGGAACCTACGACCTCGACCGGTCGAAGACCCCTGACATCGCGACGGCTCTCGATGCCGGGGACCTTGGCTTCTCTCTGCGAGGAAGGAAGCTGAGGGGTGCATGGACAATGGTCCGGACCCAGAGACCGATGGAGGGCCGCGAGAGTTGGCTCTGGTGGAAGAAGAGAGATGAATTCGCCGTCCCGGCGTACGACCCAGAGAGCGAGCCGGAGTCAGCGCTCCCGGGGAGAGCGCCCGCGCCATCACCCAAGCCAGGACGGGCTCGCGCGCGTGACGCACCGGCGCGCGGAACCTTGGAGTCTCGGATACGGCCCGGTCGACCGGATGAGCGCGGGTCTCCGAGCCCGGCCCTTCCCTCCTGAGAACGGATGCGGGGTAAGGCGGTCGCGAGCGGTCAGCTCACCGCTTTCTTGACGATCTCGGAGATCCTCGCCTTGTCCGGACCCGCCAGTGCGGTTAACGCAAAGGCGACCGGCCACATGCGACCGTCGTCCAGCTTGGCCGAGTCATTGAAGCCGAGCGTCATGTATCGTTCCTTGAACTTGTCGCCGCCGCGGAAGAAGCAGACGACCTCGCCCTCCCTCGCGTATGCAGGCATCCCGTACCAGGTCTTCGGCGCGAGGGTCGGCGCGCTGGCCATGATGATCTCGTGCAGGTCTTGGCCCATCGAGCGATAGGGCTCGGGCATCTTGGCGATCGCGGCCCGCACCGCGCCCTCGCCGTCGGTCTTCCCTCCGCGAGAGCGCTCCCGCAACTCTTTGGCGCGCTCCCTCATCGCGGCTCGTTCCTCGTCCGTAAACCCCCGGTCGGCCTTCTTCGCGGGCATCCGGCGCCCGTCCGCTCCGTTCTACTTAACCGTGCGGCTTCTCGCGGGAAGATCGCCGGGGAGAACGGATGTTCGCCGGCGGGCCGGGATAGGGCTTCGGTGCCCCGGACGGAGGACCGGCCGGGGCCGTAGCACGACGAGCGATGAGTTCCTCGCGGGAGAGGCCGCGACCGTCAGACGCCCGCCGCGCGATCTGTTCAGAGCACGGCCCCTCGGCCTCGCGAGTTTCTTGGTAGGTCCGAAACCACCGGCCCCGCAATCCCCGCGCTCAACCCGGTCGAATCCACTTGTCCATGAAGAGGAGTTCCCTCTCGCGATACCCGAGCCGAACGTAGAACTCAACCACACCCCGGTTTCCGGGTTCGATGTGAAGATTCACCTTGGCGCAGCCCTTGCGAAGCAGCCGCCTCTCGACGCGCTCCATGAGCTCACGTCCGAGCCCCCGGCGACGATAGTCGGAATCGACAGCGAGATGGTTGATCCAGCCCCGACGACCGTCGAAGCGGCCGAGGACGACCCCGACGATCCCTTTCCGGCTCTCCGCGACGAGGAAGAGGTCCGGATCGCGCCGTCGTGATCTCTCGAGCTCCTCCCGGCGGTCCGACGGACTTGAGATGAGCCCTGCGCGCTGCCACAGTCCCACAACACGGCGGTAGTCGGCGGGCCGGTAGGCACGGATGCTCCACGGAGCGGAGCGCTCTTCGGGCCCGTACCCCCGGACGTGCCTCATGGTGCGTCGTGAACAATCTCCGCTACAAGAGCTGCTTCGGTCGTCAGAGGTCGGCTCCGAGGGAGCCGAACCCCGATCGAACGGGCGCGGAGGGATTTGAACCCT
>DAEB01000012.1:0-5676 GCA_002495185.1 Thermoplasmata archaeon UBA184
GCGAGCTCCTCGAGGAGCTCCCCCATCCTCAGCACCTGTTCCGGGGAGAAGCCGTCCGTCGGTTCGTCGAGCAAGATCGTGTCGAGATGGAGGCTTCCCAACGACCGAACGACGTGCGCTAGCGCGAGTCGGAACGCGAGAGCGAGGCTCGTCCGCTCCCCGCCGCTCAGCGCCTCCGCGGGGGTCCACTCGCCCTCGATCATGACGAGAGGCGTGAACGCGGGGTCCGTGCGTGCCACCAGGCCGGGATCGTCGACAAGGGAGGCGAAGTAGCGGGCGAACTCCCGTTCGAACATCGACTGGGCGTGCGTGAGAAGCTTCTGTTCCATTACGACGAGAGCGCTCCGGAGCGTCGTCCCGACCCAGCCGGCCCGGTCGTCGATCGCGGCGGCTTCCTGAAGGAGCGCGGCGCGCTCGGCCCGGCCGGTGGCAGCCGCCGCAACTCGACGGGCCGCCTCCTCGAGCTGGGCGTCGATGCCCGCGAGCGCCGACTGAGCGCTGGCAAGCTCGCTGGAACCGATGTCGAGGGCGCGCGCCGCCCGCTCGAGCTCGACGCGCAGCGGCCCCGTGGACCGCCGGGCGTCTCGGAGGACGGCGACCCGTCGTGCCCTCGCTCCGAGACGGCTGCGAATCCCATCGACCTCGATGTCGATTCGGCGAACCTCTCCGCGAAGCGAGTCGACCGTCCGCTCGACGCCCTTCCGCTCCTCGGCCGCGAGGAGTGACCTCTCCACGGCGGCTCGGTGGTCCGCGCGATCCGCCTCGAGCGTGTCCGACTCCGCGCGTAGCTCCGCAAGTCGAGCCTCCTCGGGCAAGAGGTCGTTCACCCGCGCGGAGGCACGGCGCACACTCTCCTCGGCCGACGCAAGGGAACGCGCCGCCTCCTTCGAGCCGGAGACCGCGCGATCATGCGCGGCGCGACTCGCCCCGCGACGTTTCTCGACCTCGAGCCACCGGTCCCGGGCTCGCTCGTACCGTTCGCGTGCGCGACGTTCCTCCTCGATTCGGGCCCGTTCCTTCTCTTCCTCGGCCAGGGCCGTGCGCGCGGTCTTCACGAGGGATTGGGCCTCCGCTCGGTGGGACGCGAACTCGCCCGGACGAACCGTTTGGTGACATCTCGGGCACTTTCCCGCGCGCAGAAGCTCTTCGAGTTCGGCAAGGGAACCTTCCGCCTGGGTCAGAGCCTGGAGCCGCGTCGCCTCCTTCTTCCGGGCGGCGTCCAGACGTTCGTCCAAGGAAGCGATGGACTCGTTCGTAGGCGCGGGCGGTTCTTTCGATGGTCCTTCGGCGAGCGCCTCCTCGAGCAGGGTCTTTGTCTCCGACTCGGCCGTGCGAGCGCGCTCGACGGCCTGGCGGGCGGACTCTTCCTCTTTGGTTGCCGAAGCCAGGACGGCTCGCGCCTCGGCGAGGTCGCGAACCCGGTCCGAGAGACGGTCAACGTCCGCGCGAAGTCTCGAGCCGGCCCGGTCGAGCTCGGCAAGACGCGCGCGTCGCTCGTCCAGTTGATCGGCCTCGGCACTGGAGGACCGCGCCTCCGCGACCAGCCGGGCGGATTCGGCCTCCCGTTGGGCTCGCATCTCGAGCTTCGAGGCGAGCGAACCCTCATCGGCCTCGACCTCCCGCTCGAGGCTCACGAGCTCGCGCTCGTCCGCATCCGCCGCCCGGACCTTGGATTCCGCGGCGTCGCGAGCCGCCCGGAGCTCGACCACCCGGCGCTTCCGGTCGCTCCACGAAGCCTCGGCCGTCGTCCGTTCCGCCCGAAGTCTCTCCGCGGCTCGATTCCCCTCCTCAAACTCGTTGTCGAAGTGGCGGAGCCGCTCGGCCTCGGCGCGTCGACCCGTCGCGCTCCGGCGAAGGTCGGTCGCCAGGGTTTGGGCGTTCTCCGCGGCGATGCGGTAGCGCTCGACTCCGAGAGCTTTGCGGACGGTCTCGAGCCGGTCCTGGGGACGAGCGCTGAGGATGTCCCGCATCCGTTCCTGGGGAACGTAGACCGCCCAGCGCCAGAGGTCGGAGTGCGCCTGGGGGCTCGGGTTGTCGGGGAACCCGAGAAGATCGATCACCTGCTGCCGGAGCTCGGTGGCGGAGTACGCGGTCTCGTTTCCGTCTAGGATGAAGCGGGCGCGCTCCGCTTCGAACGTCTCCAAGCCCTTCCGTCGAAGCCGGCGGAAGCGACGCCCGACCTGGTAGGTGTGACCCCCTCCCAGAAACGTGACGGAAACCTCGGCATGACCGGCCCCGTGACGGACCAGGTACGCGGCGTTGACTTCCGCGGTGCCGAACAGGGCCATCTCGATCGCGTAGAGAAGGCTCGTCTTTCCGGACCCGACGTCCCCGGCGATGAGGGTCGTCCCGGGGCCGAACGCGAGCTCGGCCTCCTCGAAGCTCCGGATGTTCCGGATCCGCAAGTGGCTGAGCTGCACGAGCTCTCCTCACGTCCCGTCGGGGTCCGGCCGAACCCCGAGGATCTTTCGCGCGCTCCCGAGGCGAGCGCTCTCGTAATCCTGACGGGACTCTCCCTCCGCCTTGGGAAGCCCAAGCTCTCGCACGAGCTCGCGCACGAGCCGCTCTCCGGCCGCTCCCTCGAGCCACGGATGTCCGACGGTCGACTCCGCGAGGAGTCGGCGAACCTGGTCGTCCTCCACCTGTCCCTCGACAGGTGGTGTTGAGTCGTCCGAAGGCGCGGGGGCCAAGTCCCGAACATCCCAGTGAACCGAGCCCGCCTCCGGGCTTCGCCGACGGGCGACCTGCGTGAGGGCGAGGCTCGCAACCGTCCCGTCCGCGAGCGTGCCGTGGACCCGCGGAAACAGAAGGGCGCCGGGAACGGCCTCCCCCGAGAGCTGCCGCTCCAGTTCGACGCGCGCTTCCTCGGCCGTCTTGCCCGAGACGTCAACGTCGACGAGGTGGACCGCGGCGCGAGGAGCCGTGTCGACGAACTCCGCGGTGGGACGGCCCGCAGTGACCGTAACGATCACTACCCCCTGGTGCGTCCGTCCTTCCTGCCCGTTCTCGAGGTCGGTCCGGCTGGTCCCGAACACGGCCCCCGGATTGATGAGGAGTCCTCCGCCCGGACCTTCGCCCGAGTAGGTACAGTGGATGTGGCCACCGGCATAGTAGTCGCAGCCCACCGGCAGGTCTTCCACGCGGATCCCGTGAATGTGCTCCCGGAGTCCCGGGGGGAGATACTCCTCGACCGCGGCGTGGAATTGGAAGATCTTGAACCCGGGCTCCGCGCGGAACGCCTCGGAATCCACCGCTCGGAAGTACTCCCGATCGAGGCCATGGGACCGCCCCGAGATCCCTGCGATCCGGGCGCCGGTCGGCTCATCGACGAGGAACGGAAGGGTCCAGTGCGTTCCCTCGGAACGGACGGCTTCCGGGGCAACCTTGAGGAAGACTCCGGTCTCTGCGAGAACGTCGAGCCAGCTCGTCCGGTGGGCGACGTAGTCGTGCGACCCATAGATGACGTAGATCCGCCGGCCCCCATCGACGAACCGTCGGAGCGCGGCGGCGACCGGGGCCACTTCCCCGGGGTCCGGCACCGGTGTGTGGAAGAGGTCGCCCGAGATCAACAGGAACTCGGCCCCCCGTTCCTCTGCCACCCGGAGGGCGTCGAGAAGGCTTTCCCGGAGCGCCGCTCGCACCGCCGGGTCGCGGGGCCATGCCCCGACGTGCGCGTCCGCGAGGTGAGCGAATACGAACCGGTCGGACGGCATCCCGCGGCTACCCCGTCCGAGAGCCGGCGCTGTCCGCGGGGCGAGAGGTCGTCGGCGTCGAGACGTCCTGGATCCGTTTCGAGAGGGCGGCTAGAAGTCCCGCCCCCGCGCCCATCGCGAGGAGCCCTACCAGGAGGAAGTCGTCGGACGAAGCCGCAACGGCCGTCGGGGTTCGTTCGGGGGGGGAAGGAGGCCCTCGGACGGTCACCGGCGGAGGAGTGGGCGCCCGCATCATCGCGAGCCGAGCGGCCTCGCTCGTCTGGATCATCCCTTGCATGATCGTGAACAGCTCGGTCGCCTCCTCCATCGTGAGCTGCCGGTTTCGAAGGCGACCCACCAGGTAGGCATACCGTGCGTTCGGAGCGCTATCCCGCCCCGATCTTCGGGGCGACGGAGCCTCCGGCGGCTGGTCCGGGGAGTACACGAAGACCCCCACACCACAGCCGCTCTTGAAGAGTCGGGGAGCGGCCCACGCGGGGCCGAGCCGTTATACGATGCTGCCCGATGGACGGACGATGAACGCCTCGGACGCTACCGCGCCCGCCGAGAAAGACCGGCATCTCCACGTCCGCATGGCGGACGACCGAAGCTCGATCTACGACCTGATCACGGAGTATCTTCAGGCCTCCGGGAAGGCCCCTGACTGGTTCTGGCGAACCGCGGGCCGGCTCGAGGGGAACGAGGCGGACAACCTCGAAGAGCTCCTGTCGAGCGCGTTCGAGGCTGGAGCCTTCATCGCCCACGACCACCCCGAGGACCTCGAATTCCTCTGGGTCACGGAGGAGGAGTGCGAGAAGGAGCGCCGTCGGGAAGAGCGCGGCGGCCCGAGCGACGCCTCGAAGAAGGAACGCTCGAGCATGAGCCACTACGCGTAATCGAGCCTCGCGTTTCCGCGAGCGCCCGCCGGAAAACCGCGGGCTCCGCCTTGGCCGTCCGAGAGTCGAAGCCGTTACCCTACGGCTTCTTCTTGGTCTTGCACCCGCACGTGTCGCACATCGGTCGGGCCGCCGAGGGGTAGGTCCTCCCGGCTCAAGAACCCCGCGGAAGGCGGAGCGTCCTCCGGGCCTAGATCGGGATCACCGANNACGACCTTGATGAGCGGGTTGATGGCCGGTCCCGCGGTGTCCTTGGTCGCGTCCCCGACGGTGTCGCCGACCACCGCCGCCTTGTGCGCTTCGGACCCCTTCCCTCCGAAGTGCCCGCTCTCGATGTACTTCTTCCCGTTGTCCCACGCGGCACCGCCCGTGGTCATCGTCAGTGCGAGCGGGAACCCGGAGATGATCGTCCCGAGCAGGAGGCCCGCGAGCGCGACCGGCCCGAGCAGGAAGCCGACCGCGAGGGGCGTCACGACCGCGATCAGCGCGGGCACCGCGAGCTGCTGGAGCGCGGTGAGGGTCACGATGTCGACGCACTTCCCGTAATCCGGCCTCGCGGTCCCCTGAAGCAGGCCCGCGATCTCCCGGAACTGCCGGCGGATCTCGAAGACCATCTTCTCCGCCGCGACTCCCACGGCGTTCATCAGGAACGAAGTGAAGAGGAACGGAAGCGCGGCCCCGATGACGAGGCCCGCCACCACGAGCGGGGTCGAGAGCGTCAGCAAGCTCGTGAAGTCGCTCCACGTGTGGGGCGCGCCCCAGTCCTTCGCGGCGGCGAACGTGTACGCCGCGAAGAGCGCGAGCGCCGCGAGGACCGCGGACCCGATGGCATACCCCTTCGTCACCGCCTTCGTGGTGTTCCCGACCGCGTCCAAGGGGTCGGTGATCGCGCGGGCCGTTTCGGGAAGCTTCGCCATTTCGGCGATCCCGCCCGCGTTGTCGGTGATCGGCNNGGCCGCGAGCCCGATGCCGTAGAGCCCGTAGTAGCTGTCCGGGGCGCTCCCCCAGGAGAACCCGTTGTACCAGCCCACGGCGGCATAGGCGACCAGGGTCCCCCCGACGAGCACGATCGCGGGGAACCAGGTCGA
>DAEB01000012.1:5811-5940 GCA_002495185.1 Thermoplasmata archaeon UBA184
GTCGCGGCGAGGCCCTGGTAGAGCGCCCCCATGATCGTCCCCTTCGAGCCCATCCGGACGAAGAACGTCCCGATGATCGTCGAGATGATCGCCCACGCGCAGACCAGCATCGGGAAGATCACCGCGTTC
>DAEB01000012.1:5972-20825 GCA_002495185.1 Thermoplasmata archaeon UBA184
GCCGACATTGTCGCCGACGTTGTCCGCGATCACACCGGGGTTCCTCGGGTCGTCCTCGGGGATCCCGGCTTCGACCTTCCCGACGAGGTCCGTCCCGACGTCCGCTCCCTTGGTGTAGATCCCGCCACCGACGCGCGCGAAGAGGCTCATCAGCGAGGCTCCGAAGAGAACGCCAACCATGTCGAGGACGTTTCCGTTGAAGACCCAGTAGAACGCGATCAGCTCGAGCAGGGCGAGGCTCGCGACGGACATCCCGGTCACACTGCCGCCGCGGAAGGCGTAGCGCATCGTCGCGGGAAGGCTTCCCTTCATCGCGTGCGCGGCCGTCCGGACGTTCGCCCGGATGCTGACCAGCATCCCGACCGCGCCCGCGAGAGCGCTTCCGCAGACGCCGAAGACGAAGCCGACCGCGAGCTTGGCCCCGTCGCCCGTGATCCCGAAGGCGAATGCGATGATCACCGCGAGGACCGCGGCCGCCGCGAAGACGACCGTGTACTCCCGGCGGAGGAAGGCAATCGCCCCTTCGCGGATGGCCGCCGCGATCTCGCGCATCCGCTCGGTCCCCTCGTCCTCCCGGAGGACGAGGAAGGTCTGGACCCCTGCGTACGCGAGGCCGACGAGCGCCGCCAGGAGGATGAGTAACTCAAGCTGGCCCGTGGACAAATCCATGGAAAACCCCGGAAATCGCGACCGCTGAGGTGGGTTCGTAATTAAACTTTACCGGCCAAGGCGGCGTTTGCCGCGGGAACGCGGTCGGCATGGGGCTTTATCCCCGCCCCTCTTGCCCCGCGCGATGCACTCGACGAGCGCCCGGGACGCGGAGATCCGAAGGTCCCGCGTCGCCTGTCGAGTCTGCGGCCGCCCGGTCGAGCTCATCCGGATGCGCGAGCACCTCCGGACCGAGCACCAGGTCGGATCGTCCGAGCTCGAGACGATGTACCTCGATGCCCGGGTCGAAGCGCGACGGGCCCGTCGCTCGCGAGGACCGTAGGCGGATCTACGGGTCGAATTCTCGCCGGCGGACCCGGTCCGTGGCGTAGGAGATGAACTCGGCGCGGGAGTACGACCGGGTTTCCCGCGCGCCGCGCACTCGGAGCGAGACCGACCCCTCGGCCACTTCTTTGTCGCCGAGCACCACGACCCAGGGGACCCGGTCCACCTCGGCGGTCCGCACTCGCTTCGCGATCGACTCGTCGGCCCCCGCGAGCTCGGAGCGGACCCGCGCCGCGCGCAGTTCCTCGACGAGCCCGATCGACGCGCCGGAGTGTCGGTCGGTCACGGGTAGCACGCGCACCTGAATCGGAGCGAGCCAGGGCGGAAGCCGCCCGGCGACGTGCTCGAGCAAGACCCCGAGGAAGCGTTCCCACGACCCGAGGATGGTCCGGTGCACGACCACCGGCCGGTGCAACTGGCCGTCCGGGCCCTGGTACTCGAGGTCGAACCGGATCGGGATCTGGTAGTCCACTTGGATCGTCCCTGTCTGCCAGGACCGGCCCAGGCTGTCGCGAATGTGAATGTCGATCTTCGGTCCGTAAAAGGCTCCCTCGCCGGGCGCGAGACGATACTTGGTCTGGGTGGACTTGAGGACGTGTTCGAGGATCGCCTCCGCGCGGTCCCAGGTCTCCTTCTCGCCGAGGAAGTGCGCCGGTCGGGTCGAGAGCTCGACGTTCCATTCGAGGCGGAAGGTCGCGAACGCTCGAGCGATCCACGCGAGGAGCGTGCGGACCTCGGCCTCCACCTGGTCTTCGGCGAGGAAAATGTGGGCGTCGTCCTGGATGAACTCCCGGACGCGGGTCAGTCCGTGGAGGGTGCCGCTCGCTTCGTTCCGGTGGAGCGGAGCGAATTCGGCGAGGCGCATCGGGAGCTCCCGGTAGCTCCGCGCCCGGGAGCGGAAGATCAGCATCGACCCGGGGCAGTTCATCGGCTTCCAGCCGAACGTCCGACCCTCGACGACCGTGAGGAACATGTTCTCCCGGTAGTGCTCCCAATGTCCGCTGGTCTCGTAGACCGACTGTGCGAACAGGAGAGGGGTGCGGATCTCCTCGTACCCCGCCTCGTCGAGATGCTCCCGCACGAACTTCTCGAGCTCGTGGATCACCACCATCCCGCGCGGGTGCCAGAACGGGAACCCGGGGGCCGCGTCCTCGAACGAAAAGAGGTCGAGCTTGGTCCCGAAGATCCGATGGTCTCGCGCCTCGGCCTCGGTGCGCATCTTGAGGTACTGGTCGAGCTGGGCACGAGTCGGGAAGCCGACACCGCGGATCCGCTGAAGGGGTGCCGCTCCCGAATCCTCCTGAGTGATCGCCGAGAAGCCGAGGACATGGACGCCCTCGAGCCAACCGGTGTTCGGCACGTGCGGACCCCGACAAAGGTCGGTGAAGGTCCCGGTGTCGTAGACGGACACCGGCTCGTCGGGGGGGGCCTCGGCGATGTACCGCAGCTTGTAGGGATTGTTTGCGAAAAGAATCTCCGCGTCCAACCGGGAGAGCTCGCGTCGCACGAACGGCTCGCGCGCCCGGACCGACCGGTCCATGGCCGCGCGGACGGAATCGAGGTCCGAGGGGGTCAGCGGCCGGACGTCGAAATCGTAGAAGAATCCCTCCTCCGTCGGAGGGCCGTGGGTCGGGAGCGCTCCCGGGATCGACTCCACGAGCCCTTTCGCGACGAGGTGGGCGGACGAGTGCTCGAGGATGTCACGACCGGCTCGGTCCTCGAAGGTGAGTGGGGCGAGGTCACCGTCCGACGGAAGTGGGAAGGCAAGGTCCACCGGCACTCCGTCCCAGGAGGCGGCAAGCGCTGATTTCGAGGCTTCCGCATTCCACCGCTGGAGCGCCGAACCGGCCGGAGTGCTCTTGGGAAACGCCTCCTCCGCTCCATCCGGGAACCGGACCCGGATTGCATCGAGCTCCGACATGGTGACTCGGGCCGCAAGAGACCCGTTTCTCAGCTAAAAGGATTGGGCGCCGCTCGTTGCCTCCGTTCCGTCAGCGAGCACTTGCGGTCCCGCGTCCGCGCGCGGCCCCCCTTCGGACCTTCGGCCCGTGAACGACCCCATGCGCTCAGCCCGCCCATTACTCATCATTCGTCAGCTGGTTCTAGGTCTCATCATCGCGCGTTGGGAGCGGATCGTTCGAAAGAGTTGACGTCGGCATCGGCCTCTCGTTCCAGTGGAGAAGGAGGTCGTCGATGTGGAAGATACCACCGGCGGCCTGGGCGACCCCGAGACGGCCCCGGTCCCCGAGCTGGAACGACCCGTCGACCCATGTCGGTCCTCCCGCGGAGATGCTCCGGACGAGTTCCCAGTCCGGATCGGTTTCCCGCGGGGAAAGGACGATGTGATCCGGGCCCGCGTCACGGACCGCGCGGGCAAGGACGACCGGGTCCGCTGTCTCCCATCCCGCATCGGCCACGACCAGTCGTCCCGTGGAGTCGATCTCGAGCTCGAAGGCCAGCTCGGTCGAGAGCTTCCAGGCCCGGCGCAATTGACGCGGGCCACGAAGGTAGGCGCTGGAAAGGACGGCCCGGCGGGCTCCCGTGACGAGGATGTCGATTGCCTGCTCCGCCGTACGTACTCCCCCGTCGACCCACAGGGGCGTCTCCCGGGCCAGCTCCTGGAGGTAGTCGAGCTGAGGGTCCCCTCTCTCGAGACCGTCGAGGTCCACCAGGTACACCATCGGGTAGGTCTCGGTGAGACGGTCGACCACGTCAAAAGGGTCGAACGTGGAGCCATCGGCCGCGCGTCCGGTGACCGGTCCGTCGGGACCCGGAACGCAAACGCGCCCATTCCGAAGTAGCACGCACGGCATCAGGCCCGGACCACCGGGCGCCTGGGTCGTTCCTCTTCGCGTGTCCTTCAGAGGCGCCCCGGACATCAAGTCCCGGACCCGCCGCGGGTTATTCGGTCTTCCCCCCGTCCCGCGATTCCCGGTGCGGGAAGCTAGCTGGGGTGGACCGAAGAGAGTCGGAGCCTTTTTCCGTCCAGAACGGCTCGTTCCCGGGCCAGGAGGTGGAGGGCAGCTGACGGTGGTCCGAGCCGGCNNGAGCTCCGGAGCAGAAACGACACAGCCCGGTGGGACGGTGAAGGCGGTGCGCTGGAGAATCCACCGGGATATGGTGAAACGGCCGACTCCCCGGGAGCAAGCCCTAACGGACGGTATGAACCGTTTCCGCGACCGTCGAGGAGAGCGCGCAGTCGAATGCTGCCTGAAACGGAACGGGGCTTACTACCACGACCTGGCCGCCCCGGGGGGAAACCCCCGGGGCGTTACGCTCTTCGAAGACTAGTCTCCCAATCGTCCCGCCGCTCCGAGCACGAACAGCGCGTCCGTCGTCACCCAGTCGTTGCGCTGGCCGCGCGCGGGCGCCCCCCAGTCGACGTACTCCGCCCCGTGCTCGTAGGTCTCCGTCACATGATAGAAGCGGGCATCGGCCGCCCATCCCCCGTTCGGGAGCTCTCGCTGTTCGAGCCAATCGAGCGCCTCGGAGCATCGCGGGTCGTCGATCAGGCCAACCTCTGCGATCCCCTTCAGGCCACCGAGGACGTCGTAGTACCAGTAGAGTGGATAGTGGAGCTGAAGGAAGTGAGGGCGCATCACCCTCCCGTCCTTCCGCCTGCGAAACATCCGTCGTTGGAGAAACACCTCGGCGGCGCGCCGGGCCGTTCTGTACGCCCTTGACGAGCCGCTCACGACCGAGTAAGCCATGAGCCCCCGCATCGGCGTCAGGGTCTCCATGAAGGAGGAGACATGTGCGGACGGAGAACGGGAGCAATTCCACCCGCCGTCGTCCCATTGCCAGCGGGCCAGCAGCTCCGCGAGATGGGGCGCCGGGTCCCGACCCCCGGCGAGGCGGGAGGCATAGAGGAGCGCGTTCCCTTGTTGGGAGGCGCAGCGTCGGTACCTCCCGTTCAGCCGCGGAACGCCGTGATGGAGGGACCGGACCGTTTCAGCGGTGACGGATACAGTCCGGTCGTACACCGGTTGTGTCCACATGCCGAGAGACCGGTCGAGAACAGGGCGAAGAGATTCATCGCCGTCGGGATACCCGATGTCCGCAAGCGAGGTCAGTGCCCAATGGATCCCTTGCCAGTATCGGTACACTCCGCCGAACTTCCCGGGAAGGTGTCTCTCTCGTCCGCGCGTGAGCAACCGTTCGACGCGGTCGGAGACTCGAACCTGTCGCTCCAGCTCCCGCACGGCCGCCGACCCTCGCGACTCCCCGAGCACCCGGACCCGGGTCCGCCATCGAATTGAGGGGTCCGGTGACCGGGCGAGCCGTCGGATCAACTCCCTGCGAGCGCTCCGTTGGACCGTCATCGGGAAGGGGAACCGGGAACACCGACCGCTGCGGCGGTAATGGAACTTGCTACGGCCACCGAGAGGTCGCGTCGGCTTTTGGAGGAATCTCGAGTCCGACAGCGTCCGCCGCAGGACGGAACCGCCGGTAATCCATTTGAGCTGTGTGGGGGGCAGTTCCTACTGAAGAGAGGCACCCATGAGCGCTCCTTCCGCCAGTCCGGAGACGGTCCTGGTTCGGAGCCAGTGGCAACAGGGGCCCGCTCGGCGACGCGCTCGCATTGTCCGGGATATCCTCTGGGCAGCGGTCGTGGCCCTGGGAGCTGTGGCCGTCATCTCCCTCCTCCACGTCTATGCGCCCACCGTCCGCTACTTTTGTTGGTGGGGCTGTCCCCCCTAGAGCGTCGGGTGGACCCAGCGGCGATGCCGGCCGGCATATCGGTGCGCCGGGAGAAGGCGACTGCATGACCGACGCCGGGAGGAGGGAAGACCTCGCCGTTGCGGGGCTTGTGACGAGGGGCACGTTCTAAAGTCCCGGAGCGCATTCTAGGAATCCTCCGTCGATGTTCGAACGGATCCTCGTCGGGTTCGACGGTTCGACGCACTCGCGTCGAGCGGTCGAGGTCGCGGGAGAGATCGCGGGCCGATTCGGGTCGACTCTCACGATCGCGATCGTTCGCCCCAGCAAGCCTTCCGAGGAGCTCGCTCGACTCGAATCGCTGGTTCCCATCGACCGGGACGGTCGCTCCCTCTCGTCCCTTCTGGACGAGATGCGGGCGGAGGCCGTCGCTCATGGCGCGAAGGTTCTCGAGCCGGTCATGCTGCACGGAGAGGTGCTCGATTCGCTCGCGGAGTACCTCTCGGACAACCCCCAGGACCTTCTCGTAGTCGGTTCTCGTGGCCTCTCCCCGGGACGGCGACTGCTTCTCGGGAGCGTTTCCTCCGGACTCGTCAACTCGGCCCAATGCCCGGTCCTCGTCGTACGCCCTGGGCCTCCCCCGCCTTCGGGATGATTGGCCGGACCGACCGAGCCCTCTCCAGTATCATCGCGGGGCACGGCCTGGGGACGACGTGGGAGGCGTCGCGCGCGGGGGGCGGCAGAATGTCTTAAACCGTGAGCCTCTCTCACGACCCGGATGTCGCTACACGGCCGCGACGTGATCTCCATCCGGGACCTTTCTCGGGAGGAGATCGAGGAGATTCTGGCGTCGTCTCGGAAGATGGTTCCGTACGCTGAGGGGAAGAAGGTGACGCATCCCCTCGACGACCAGATCGTGGCGATGGCGTTCTTCGAGCCATCGACGCGCACCCGGCTTTCCTTTGAGTCGGCGGTCCAGCGGCTCGGCGGCAGCTGCATCACCATCGCGGACGCCGCGGCGTCGTCGATGCGAAAAGGAGAGAGTCTGTACGACACGATCCGGATGCTCTCAGGCTACGCCGAGGCGATCGTCATCCGCCACCCGAACGAGGGCTCGGCGCGGCTTGCCGCCCGCGCGTCCGACCGTCCAGTCATCAATGCGGGCGATGGCGCGGGTCAGCACCCGACGCAGACCCTTCTCGACCTCGCCACGATGCAGGAAGCCTTCGACACCCTCTCCGGCCTCCGGGTCGTCCTTCTCGGGGACCTGAAGTACGGACGGACCGTCCATTCGCTCGCTCACGCTCTCGCTCTGTTCGGGAGCGAGATCGTCCTCTCGGCCCCCCCGACGCTCGGTCTCCCGGACGAGGTCCTCGAGCGCCTCGAGCACATGGGGGCGAAGATCACGGCCGAGCCGGACCTCCACAAGGCGGTCCGTGACGCCGACGTGCTCTACGTGACCCGGATCCAGAAGGAACGATTCCCGGACGAATCCGATTATCGGAAGGTCGCGGGCTCGTACCGGATCGATGCGAGCGTTCTGCGCGACGCGAAGCCCCGGCTCATCGTCATGCATCCGCTGCCGAGGGCAGGAGAGATCGCTCCCGAGGTCGACGACACTCCCCACGCCGCGTACTTCCGGCAGGCGTTCCTCGCTGTTCCGGTCCGGATGGCGCTCCTGAACGCGGTGCTCGGCGGCGCCAAGAAGGGAGGTTAGGCGATGGTCCGAGAGCTCAAGATCACCCCGATCAAGAACGGGACGGTCATCGACCACATCACGAGCGGACTCGCGCTCGACGTGCTGCGCATCATCAACATCCAATCGCTCGACAAGGACTCGACCGTAAGCGTGGCGATCCGGGTCCGTTCGGGGAAGCTCGGCTGGAAGGACATCGTCAAGGTCGAGAACATGGAGCTTTCGCCGAGGAAGGTCAACGCGATCGCGCTGATCACCCCTCGTGCAACGATCTCGATCATCCGGGACTTCAAGGTCCAGGAGAAGCGGACCGTCGACCTGCCGGACCGGATCATCGGAGTCCTCCGGTGTCCCAATCCGAACTGTATCACGAACCAGCCCGAACCCGTCGAGAGCGAGTTCGAGGTCACCGAGCGGCACCCGGTGATCCTCCAGTGCGCGTACTGCGACCGCCGGGTCGACAGCTTCCTGAGCCAACTCGCGTAAGTGGGGTGGGCCGGACGTGGACCTCGGCTGGGTCGCCGGCTTCGCGGTCGTCTTCGCGGTGATCGGGGTCCTCGAGGTCTTCGACCGGACGAGCTTTGCCCTCATCGCGCTCGCGGCCCGGTCGCATCCGTTCCAGACCTGGGTCGGGGGCGCGAGCGCCTTCGTTCTCACGAGCGCCATTTCGGTGACGATCGGCTCGGCTCTCACCGACCTCCTGGGGTCCAGCCGGATCGGACTCCTCCGGGTCGCGGGCGGTCTGTTCCTGATCGGATATGCAGTGTGGCTCTACTTCCATCCGGAGTCGGAAGAGGTCGGGCGCGAACCGCGCACTCCCCACACCGCCCTCGTCACGGCGTTCGTTACGACGTTCCTGCTCGAGCTCGGCGACACGACGATGATCTTCCAGATCGTCTTCGTGACGGAGTTCGGGTGGCTGATCGTCCTCGTCGCGGGAGCCCTCGCGCTCGTCACGGTCGCCGCGTGGGATTCGTATCTCGGCGCCCATCTCGGAGCCCGCGTCGAGCCGAAGCTCCTCCACCGGGTCGTCGTGGTCGTCCTGATCATCGTTGGCGGCGTGACGATCGCCTACGGGCTAGTGCCGTCCGCGTTCCCCGTGCTCGGTCTTGTGCGGCCGATCTAGGGAGCCGGTCACTGGGATCGCCGAGCCGCCGTGGTCGCTGTGGGGGGCCCACTTCTCGAGCTCGGCAAGCCACGCCTCCGCTCCGGAGGGGAGGGCCCCGAGGACGTCGGGGGCCCTCAACTGGTTGGTGAGCTCGGCCGCGTCCTCCCAGCGCCGCTGGGAATGCGCCATCAGGGCGAGCCGGAGGATCGCTTCGGCCCGGATCCGGGGGATCGAGTCTCCGCTCGGCTCCTCCGCGATCGCCTCCCAGCGGTCCCGGGCTTCGTCGAGCGAGTCGTTGATCGCAAAGTGTCGTCCCTCGAGGAGCCAGAGCCGGAGGAGCGAGGGCGAGGGCGGGAGGAGATGGAGGGTCTCGACGATCGAGTGGGCTCGCGCGAGCGCGCCATCCACTCCTTTGAGGGTCGCCCGATTGAGGAGGGCCTCCGCGATCCCGAGCTGGTGGTAGAGTTCGATGGAGGTGAGCTTCGCGCGCTGGACGCTCGGGAGGCTCCGTTCGCGGAGCTCCCGCGCGCGGACCGGGTCGCCCTGCGCTTCGAGAAGTCGTGCTTCGACGTCCTCGGCGAGGTAGTCGAGCTCCCAGCGCCGGGCGCGCCCGAGGAGGGTCCGGGCGGCCCGGAGGAACTTCCCCGCGAGCTCCTGCTCTTCGGGTCGCCCCTCGACCCGCGACATCCCGACCGCGAGGAGAGCGATCGCCTGGAGGTGCCCGTTGGGGAGCTGGCGCGCGAGTCGCGCGGCCCGGTGCGACTCCTCGCGGGCCTTGTCGAGCATGGCGCGCTCGCTGTGGAACTCCGCGATCATCGCTTCGAAAAGGACCTCGAGCTCGACGACGTCGGCGTCGTGGCAGCGCTCCGCGAGCTCCATCAGCGTGGTCGCGAGGGACGGCCGCGGGCCGATGACCCGCATCGCAAGGATGAGCGGCTCGACCCACTCGGCGAGGACGTCCGGAGCGGTCTTCGCCTGCAGTCCGCGGTCGACCCCTTCCCGGAGCTCGGCCTCCGCCTCGTTGAGGCGGCCGGCCGCGAAGAGAGCTTCGGAATGGAGGAGTCGAAGCTCGGGCTCGAGAGGGTCCCGCTCGTTCGGGGGAAGCGTCCCGAGGCAGCCGATCGCGTCCGAGAGGAGCTCCTCGGCGGCGTCGAACGCCGCGAACTCGAGTCCGAGCTCCGCCGCATCGAAAAGATGCCGCAGCGCCATCGGACCGGGGTACCACGCGAGGTAGTGTCGTGCGACCTCGACGCGACGCGCGAAGTTCGGCTCGTGCGAGAGCGCCGACAGGGCGTTCGCGATATCGAGATGCATCTCCTTCCGCTGCGCGTCCGGGAGCAGGTCGACCGTCAACGGGATCCAGGCCGCGTGCGGGATGGTTACCTTCCCCTCCTGGACCTTCACGAGCCCGACGCCCGTCGCGGGGAGGAGCGCCTCGCCGAGCTGAGGGAAATTGAGCCGGGTGACTCGAGAGAGAACGACCTCTCCCGTCGTTCCGCCGAGCAACGCGATGTACCCGGCGACCCTCTGAGTGACCGTCGGAAGGTCGTCCCAGACGGTCTTCAGGCGATGGGCTTCCCGAGGGTCCGGGGAGGTCGCCGTGAACCGGACCCAGTCGACGTCGCCCCGACCGAGGAACGCCTCCTCCCAGGGGATGAACCCGGGCACGGTCGTGTCGAGTGTGAGAGCGATGAGCAGGGGTCGGAATCTTGCTCGGCGAGACAGCGAGACGATGAACTCCCGGCTCTCGGTGTCGAACAGCGCCCCATCCTCGATTAGGATGGCGACCGGGTGACGACTCTCTCCGCGGAAGTCGGAAAGAAGTTCTCGCCAGTAGACATCGGGATTGCCCTCGTTAACCGAACGGCCGCGCACCGGCTGACCGAGGTACGTGGATCGGGGACGCTCCGCTCGACTTCGCCGACCCCTCGGAAGCCGCTCGGAGAGGTACGGGACGACCGGCGCCGCGCCGAGCGGATAGGCTGAATCGCCTCCATTCGTATCCGACTCGGTCTCCGTCCCGACGACGATTCCGGCGCCGACCGCCGGGCGCAGGCCCGTGAGCCCCGAATACGGGATGGACCGTCCGCGGTAGCTTCCTTGGAGCTCCACCACACGGGCACCGCCGGCGGTCAGGGTCGCCTTGAGCTCGGCGAGCACGGAGGACTTTCCGCTCGCGGGCGGGCCGGCAATGGCGACCGTGCGGCCCGAGTTCTCCGCGATTCCCTGGAGCGCGCGGAGAATCGGTGAAGGCGTAGGTGGCACCCGGTACCCCCCGGCGTATCCTTTTCTATCGCATTTAACACTCTCGCGAGGTCCCCGGGTAGGGCCCGGCTTCCCAGCGAGAGCGTTTATGAGCCATGCAGGATACCCGCGCTCGTGCCTCCCTCGATGGACAAGCGACGTCGCGAGTTCCTCACAAAGTCGGTCCGTCCCATCGACGTGACTAAGCCCGGCGGGGTCGGGGGGTTGCTCGAGCAGTTCCAATCCTCCTCGATCCAGGCGCGCAACCTGGGCCGTTGCCTCGAGGTCTGGGAGAACGCTCTGCGTGACCCAAAGCGGCCGACCATCTTCCTGGGGCTCGCGGGACCTCTCATCGCGGCCGGCCTCCGCAAGGTGATCCGAGACCTGATCGACTGGGGCGTGGTCGACGTCGTCGTGTCGACGGGGGCGGTCCTCTACCAGGACCTCTATCAGTCCGTCGGCGGGCGGCACTGGATGGGAACCCCCGCGGCGGACGACGTCCGTCTGCGCGACCTCTACCTCGACCGGATCTACGANNGCTCAAGTTCGAGGACACCGACCGGGTCATCGGCCGCATCACCGAACAGTTTCCCCGGCGACCCGCATCGTCCCGCGAGTATCTCGGATTCCTCGGGTCGAAGTTTCCGGACCCGAATTCGATCCTCGCGACCGCCGCCCGTCGCGGAATCCCGGTGTTCTCCCCCGCGCTCATCGACAGCTCGATCGGGATCGGGCTGACCCTCTACTATCAGGCGAACCGGACCCGGCCGGACCGGTTCATCCTGGACGCCGTCCGGGACAACTACGAGCTCGTCCAGATCCTCTCCCAGTCCCCGCGAACCGGGGTGGTGTACATCGGTGGGGGCACTCCCAAGAACTGGATCAACGACGGGATCGTGATGGCCAACTACGCCTTCGGACGGGAGGGTGAGGGCCACTTCTACGCACTTCAACTCACCACGGACGTCCCGCACTGGGGCGGGCTGTCCGGAAGCACGCTCGATGAGGCGCAGTCGTGGGGAAAGATCTCTCGGACCGCGACCCGGGCCATGGCCCATCTGGATGCCTCCGTCGGCCTCCCGTTGCTGGCCGGGGCGTTGTGGGACCGCCGCAAGCTGTGGCGGGGTCGGCCCCGTGTCCGGTTTGACTGGACCGACGATACGGTCCAGATGCGTCGAACCCGTCCGGGGGCAGGCTAAGGTCACTCTTTGGCCGGACTGCTCCCCGTTCGAGGGTTCAACCCCTCAGCCCAGTCCGAAATCCTTACGTGCCCTGGGGCCTTGTTGTAAGGGAAGGCCGGGCCGGGACGTCGACCGCGTACCGGAACGGCCGCGAGTGCGCCGCGAAGGTGGCCAACAACGAGCAAAAACCGCCTCATCGGACGGTCGTCGGGAACGTCATCCACCGATGGGAAAGTTGGAGGGAGGGTGTGCTGACGGCCCGCCGGAAGGGGCACAGTTCGGCGTACGTTCCCTTCGCTCACAGGAAACTATTTCAAATGCGCACGCGCGCGCATAGATGCGGACCGTATATCTGACGTAGAAAGAGCATCGGAAGTTCGGGGAGATTAAATACCCTCCACGGACCGGCGTCCCTCGGAGGTGAAACCTCGCTAATGCACGGCTACATGCCTGCGCTGCCCCCGATGCCTCACGACCAACTGTAGGTCGTCTGAGGTCACGGACCCCTGGTGTTCGGGTTTCGCTTTGCACCACGCCGCTTTTCGAGCAGCGGCGAGGGTCAAGCGACTTGAGCGATCTTCGGTCCAACGTCAGCTTCCACCCGTTGTCTCAGCCACGGAAGCTGTAGTCGATCCGCGAGCTCGATTGCTCGTTGATAGTACTTGTTGGCCTGTGGCCAGTCGCGCTGGTCGGCGTACACCTCCGAGAGGTATGTGTTGGCGAGCACGAGCGAGTCGGATGGTGGGAGTTTCGAGAGGACCTCGAGGCTTCTCTCTCCATGCGTGATGGCGTCCCTAACGAGCGAACTCGCCTCCGGAGGGGAGGCTGTCTGAGCCTGCCGGTTTTCTGCCGAGCAGAGCACGGCGAGCGTATGGCCCAGAACGAAATCGTTTCCTAGTCGCTCCGCAAGGCCGCTCGCTTGTTTCGCGTAGCTCGATGCTTCGGCCCAACGCTCGCTGTCAGTGGCGAGGGATGCCAGCCCGCTGATCGCGTACGTGAGCTGGCTCATGTAGCCCAGCGTCTCGGCTTCCGAACGGATCGACCGTAGCTCGACCTCAGCGAGTCGGTTCTGCCCAAGCTCTGTGTAGGCCCGCGCCCGGACCAACTGGAGATTGAACGCGACGTCCATCCGCCCGGCCTGCCTTGCTTCGGGTAGGGCGTCAGCAATCAGTCTTAGCGCCGCCTCCGGCCCACTCAGAATCTCAGCCAATCGGGACCATGCAGCGATGCTCTCGAGCCCCAGGTCACGCGCGCGGACTTTTCGACAAAGTCCAAACGCCTCCTCATAGAGCGCACGAGCGACTTGGTCCTCGCCCCGGGCTTGGGCAAGCCGAGCGTCCGTGAGTTTGAAATAGGCGAGCAAGCGACGGCTCACCGGCCCGATTTTGACTGCCTCAGCGTATGCTCTTTCCGCCTCGCCTACCTGGTGTAGGCGAATGTACATTTCCGCAATGGAGAGGAGGCATTCTCCGTTCGTTCGGGGATCGTTGCCTGATTCAGTAATGGCCCGACGCAGTGTCGAGATCGCCGACGAGTAGTCCGAGTGAAGCCGGAGCAAGTTCGCCTCGACTTGCAACACTCTCACCTTGGACTGACCCCTCGGCAGAACGGTCGAGAGGTGACGCAGGGCACCGCGGAGAGTCTCCGAGTAGCCCAACCGGAGCAGCGTGGTCTCTTGCTGGGAGAGCATAAGCGCCGCGGCCTTCCAGGATTCGCTGCCCACAAGATGCAGAATTCGCTCTCGCACGGCATCCGGACGATGGCTCCGAGAGTAGAACACGGCCAGTCGTGCGTGCGCGTTTCGCTGTTCGGCGGGCGTCGCCCGGGCGAGCAGCGCCTCTCGAACCACCTGGAGGACCTCCACCCGGCCCTGCAAGGTGCGATGAAGGACTCCCATTCTCTCCAGTTCGAGCAACCGCGAGACGGGAGTACCCTCAAATTCGCTGGCAAAAGCGATGGGAATCGGTTCGTTCGCGAGAACCACAGGGAGGATAGCGCGGATGTCGGCCGTGGACAGGCGGGCCACGACAGCCGTCGGCAGCGTTCCCGCACTCGCGTCGATGTCCGGATTTGATACGGCGAGCTCGAGGAGTAGGGGGGACCCGAGTGTCGCTTGGTAGACCGACTCGAAACGGTCCGCCAAGCCGCCCTTTCTGTCCGTAAGGTCGTGGGCAGCCACGCGGTCAAGGCCACCGATCGTGAGTCGATGCACAGGCACGCCTTGCGGCTCGAACGCCGGCCCAAGCTGGCTGACGAGTANNATGAATTGGTGCTCACCCCTCGACGCGAGAAAGTGTGTGAACGAGTCCAGGAAGTCCTTCATGTCCGGACTTGCTTGGTGCAAGTCATCAACCACCGCGGCAATCGGGCGATCACCTAGAGATCTCGCTACTAGGTCTGCCACTTCACGCGCCACAGGGGCGCGGGGAAGTTGGGCGTAGTAGGCCAGCTGTTGCGCGCCCAGGATCGACAGCGCTCGGCTGAGTGCGCTCACGAATTGCCGGGGCGAGCTTGCGGGCCGAATCGTGAACCAGAATGGCACCTTGCCCCGCCGAATTGACCGCAGATGCCGACTTACCAGCGCGGTCTTTCCCATCCCAGGAGGACCGTCCACGAATGTGATGCCGCCTCCTTCCCTAGAGAAGTCGGAGAGCTGTGTCAGTTCTTCCTTCCGTCCGAGGAAGGGGTGTGGGGGAGGCGGAAGTTCACCCGAAAGCAAGGGTACCTCCTTGGTCTCCCGCCGAAGGCGAACCTTACCCGTCTCGGTAATGCGATACGTAAGCTGTCGGCGCTGGCCATCGCGCACAAGTCCACGGAACTGCGTGAGGAACCCGTCCTTCACGAGCCCACTTAGCGGACGGGACATCGAGCATGGGTGGTAGCCCAGTGCTTTGGCAAGCTCACGCTGGCTGATTCCGAAGGGGGACTCCGCGGGGGCCGCATGAGTTTCGACGTAGTCGAGAATCTCGATG
>DAEB01000051.1 GCA_002495185.1 Thermoplasmata archaeon UBA184
ATCCGCCAGTCGGGTCTCGAGCCCCAGGACATCGGATACACGTTCGTCTCCAACTGCTTCGGCATGTCCGAGCATCAAGGGCACCTCGGACCGCTCATCAACAGCGGCCTCGGGATCCCGCACGTCCCGTCGGTGACGGTGGAGTCGGCCTGCTCCTCCTCGAGCGCCGGCCTTCACGAAGCGTTCGTCCACGTGGCGGGCGGGTTCGTCGATGCCGCTCTCGTCGTCGGAGTCGAACGGGTCTCCCAGCTGGATACCCTGACCGCGACCAGCTTCTTCGCGGTGGGGGCCGACTACCCGTTCGAGACCAAGAACGGAGCCACTTTCCCGGGACTGTACGCAACCCTGGCGAGCGCGTACTGCCGGCAGTACCCCACTCGGCCGGAGATGTTCGGCGCCATCGCGATCAAGGACCATTCGAACGCCGCGCGCAACCCGCACGCGCACTTCCAGAAGGAGATCACGATGGAGACGTACCTCTCCTCTCCGATCATCGCCTCTCCCCTCCGTCTCTACGACTGCTGCCCCTTCTCGGACGGTGCGGCCGCGGTCGTCGTCGCGGCGAAGGAACGGATGTCGTCGCCCGAGACCGAACCCCTGGTCATCCGGGCGTCGGCCCGGGCCGGGTCCGTGACCGACATGCACGACCGCCCGGACATGCTCGGACTCCCCGCCGCCCGGAGCGCGGCGGAGAAGGCGTTCCGCACGGCGCGTCTCACCCCGAAGGACATCGATTTCGTCGAGGTCCACGATTGCTTCACGATCGCCGAGGTCCTCGCGCTCGAGGACCTTGGTTTCTTCCCTCGGGGCACGGCGGCGACCGGAGCGATGGAAGGCGTGACCGCTCGGGACGGAAGGATCCCGGTCAACCCCTCCGGGGGCCTCAAGGCGAAGGGCCATCCGGTCGGGGCCACCGGGGCCGGCCAGGTGGTCGAGGTCTTCGAGCAGATGAACGGGCTGGCCGCTGGCCGTGCGGTGCCACGCACCAACACGGCGCTCACGCACAACGTCGGCGCCACCGGCGGGTCGTGCTCCGTCCACATCTTCTCGCGCCGGTAGGGGGGCCACGATGTCCGCGATGGTGGTCGAGGCCCCGCATTCAATCGACGAATTCGTGAAGGGCTACGAGGAGGTCGGGAAGCTCCGGGGGTTCCGGTGCGCGAACTGCGGGCTCGTCACCGCAACGTGGGGACTCGCCTGCTCCCGATGCGGGCGGTACCCGCTCGACGAGGCCGAGCTGAGCCCGAACGGCCGGGTGGCGGCGTTCACGATCCTCACGGTCCCGGGCGACGAGTTCCTCAACGATGCACCGTACGCCTACGTCGTGGTCGACCTCGATGGGGGAGGGCGCATCACGGGATGGATGCCGTCCGTGAAGACCGAGAACGGGCTCGCGATCGGCGACCGGGTCCGGTTCGTGACAAGCTACCGGCCCGGCGTCCAGTTTGCGAAGGCATCCGAGGGATCGACGTCCGAGTAGGAGAGCGATGGTCGCGACCGCAACCCCGGAAGGAGAGCGCGTCTGGTTTCGTAGCTACCCTTCGACCGTACCGCACCATCTGGCGATCCCCGACCAGCTTCTGACCGAGCTCCTCGGGGAGAGCGTGCGCCGCTGGCCGGGACGTACCGCGATCATCTACTACGGGGCAAAGTGGAGCTACCACCGACTCTGGCAGGAGAGCGAACGGCTCGCCGCGGCCCTCGCTCGCGAGGGCGTGGGGGCGGGGGACCGGGTCGCGCTCTACCTTCCGAACACTCCCGCCTACCCGATCGCGTTCCTGGCAATTCTCCGACTGGGGGCCGTGGTCGTCCAGGTGAGCCCCCTCTACATCGGACAGGACCTTTCCCGTCTGCTCAAGGATTCTGCACCGAAAGCGCTCGTGACCCTCGAGATCCTCTACCCGAACCTCGAGAAGGTCCGCTCGGAGTACGCCGTGCCGGCGGTCTTCGTCGGGCGAGTCCGCGACTTCTACCCGGGAATACTCCGTCCGTTCGTCAACATCGTCCTCCGACGGCAGAACCTTCCGACCGGGTTCCCGAAGGACGCTTGGGTCCGTCCCTGGAAGAAGGCGGTCACCACTCCCGGAACGATCCCGGCAATCCGCGCCGACCCCAAGACGACACCGGCGGTCCTCCAGTACACCGGCGGAACGACCGGACGCCCGAAGGCCGCGGTCCTGACCCATCGCAATCTCGTCGCGAACGTGGTGCAGGGCAACACCTGGAACATCCGGCTCGAGCCCGGCAACGAGGTCGTGATGGCGTCCATCCCTCTCTTCCACATCTACGGGCTCACGGTCGCGCTCCTGATGGGGCTCGCCGCCGGAGGCACCGTCGTCCTCCAGACCCGGCCCGAGATCCGCGAGCTTCTGAAGCTGATCGACCGGTACCAACCGACGCAGTTCCCGGGGGTGCCCGCTCTTTACATGGCGTTCAACCGGCAGCCGGACATCGCCAAGCACCGGATCCACTCGATCCGGTACTGCGTGAGCGGCTCGGCGCCGCTCCCCCTCGAAGTGCAGCGCCGGTTCGAAGAGCTCACGGGCGGGACGCTCGTCGAGGGTTACGGGCTCTCGGAAACGTCGCCGATCACGCACGTCAACCCTCTCTCGGGAAACCGTCGGGTCGGGTCGATCGGGGTACCGGTGCCCGAGACCGACCAGCGCGTGGTGGACCTCGAGACCGGTACGAAGGTCCTCGGCGTGAACGAGGAGGGAGAGCTGTCCGTCCGGGGTCCTCAGGTGATGCTCGAGTACTACCACCAGCCCGAGGAGACCAACCTCGTCCTCCGGGACGGCTGGTTCCGGACGGGGGACGTCGCACGGATCGATGCGGACGGGTTCGCTTACATCGTCGACCGGAAGAAGGACATGGTGGACGTCGGCGGGTTGAAGGTCTATCCCCGCGAGGTCGAGGAAGTTCTCTTCCAGCACCCCGCGGTCGGCGATGCCGCCGTGGTCGGAGCCCCCGACCCCGAGCGGGGGGAGTCGGTCGTCGCGTTCATCGTGCGGAAGCCCGGCGCTGCCGTCACGGCGGAGGAGCTCACCCTCTTTGTCCGCGACCGGATCGCCCACTACAAGGCGCCGCGCCGCGTGGAATTCCGCGAGCAGCTCCCCCGCACCGGGGTGCAGAAAGTGTTGCGCCGGGTGCTGCGGGAGGAGGCGGCCAAGCTTCCGCCCCCCGAATCGAAGAAGGCATAGCGCGCGGACCGCGCGGCCGCCCTACAGCCCCCGGCCCAGGATATCCCGCGAGATGACGACGCGCTGGATCTCGTTCGTCCCCTCGAAGATCTCGGAGATCCGCGCGTCCCGGTAGGCCCGCTCGACCGGGGTGCCGCGGATGTAGCCGATCCCTCCGTGGATCTGGAGCGCCTCGTCGATCACCTCGCTCGCCCACTCCGAACCGAGG
>DAEB01000013.1:0-36574 GCA_002495185.1 Thermoplasmata archaeon UBA184
GGTCTGGATCCCGAGCTCCTTCGGGGAGACCGAGAGGACGATGATGTTCGACATCGCGATGAGGACCGCGACGTTCCCGACGAGGGCGGGGATCATGAACAGCATCAGCTCGAGGATTGTGGAGTGGAGGAGGGCGAGCCCGAGCGCGCCCGACCCCATGACGGCGAAGCCGAGGATCATCACGGGCTTCGGACCCCGCGCCGCGACCAATCGGCCCCAGAGCGGACCGAAGGCGAGCATGCCGAGCGCGGAGGGAAGGGCGACCAGCCCGAACTGGAACTCGCTGTAGTTGAACCCCGGCGCGAAAGGGTCCTCGACCAGGATCGTGAGGGAGACGAACACCAGGAACATCCCGATCCCGACGATCGCGCCGTTGACGTTCGAGATCCAGATGTTCCTCTCCTTGAGCGCCTGGAACGAGACCACCGGCGTCGGCGTGCGCGGCTCCCAGACGAGGAAGAACGCGGTCGCGGCGAGCGCGAGCAGGAAGAACTCCGGAACGCCCCACGGGATCCCGGCGAACGAGACCGCCGTGAAGCTGGTCCACCCCCAGTAGACCCCTTCGGTGATCCCGAACATCGTCATCGCGAGCGCGAAGCCGAGGGCGCCGATCCCCGGGATGTCGATGGGCTTCGGAGAGAGGTGCGGCGATTCCTTGAGGAGGAGGTAGGCGAGGACGACCAGGAGGATCGCAATCGGAGTGACCGTGTGGTAGGTCAACTGCCATCCGAAGGTGTACGCGACGTACCCGCCCCCGACCAGACCGGCTGCGGCGCCCGCGGCGAACATCCCCGAGACGATCCCCTGCGCCTGGCCGACCCGGGCCGCCGGGAAGACCTCCGGCAGCATCGCGAAGGCGAGCGGGAACATCCCCATCCCGAGCCCCTGGAACGCGCGGGCCCCGATCAGGAGGTAGATCTGGTTCGCGCGGGAGACTCCGAGCGCGTCGCCGATGTTCGGGGTGAACCCGGCGATGCTGACGGCGACCGCGTACAGCGCCATCACGAACAGGAGCATCCGCTTCTTGCCGTACTTGTCGCCGAGCTTCCCGAAGACGGGGGTCGCGACGGTGCCGACGAGCAAGTACGCCGACAGGATCCAGACGACCGTCGTCGCCGGGGCGTTGTCGAAGAAGAGGACGAAGTTCTTGAACGCCGGCAGGACCATCGTCTCGACGTACGTGACCATCATCGCCATCACGGCGAGAACGATCAGCGCGCCGCGGGCGACCCGAGGGTCGTACGGCGTCCCGGCGGCGGTCCGGTCGTGTCCGCTCATGGCCGCTCCCCTCCCGGGGTTTCGTTCGACTCGAGGTGCCGGTCCAGGTCGCGGAAGACGCGGACCGTCGTGGCGACGTCCGCGGCGGGAACTCCGGCCTCAGCGATCGCCTCGGTCATGACCTCGCCAATCCGCGTCCAGACCCGCGACTCGACCTTGCGGCCCTTCGGGGAGAGCGTGAGCTCGACCGCGCGGCGGTCGCGCTCCGAGCGGTGCCGAACGACCAGGCCCGCGGCCTCGAGCTGGTCGATGCTCGCGCAGACCGTCGGGGCCGAGAGCGACAGGTGGCGCGCGACCGCGCTCACCGAGGTCGACCGGAGGCTAGAGACGAGATGGAGCGCCCAGAACTGGCCCATCGAGATCCCCTCCGCGTCGAGGGTCGGGTGGACGCGACGCAGGATCGACCGAAGGACCTCCTGGACGGAGGTGACCAGCGTTTCGGCATTCTCGCGACCGGCCTCGCGACGGACGAGCGCGCTCGAAGCGACCATGAGTTCTCCTAATTATTCGGACTCGGAATAATTAGAAGATATAAGCATTCGCCCCTACGCGAGCGAGTACCGGGCGAGCTCAATGAGGTCGGAGAGCGTCGGAACGGAGTCGCGGGGGACGCTTGCTCCCCCCCAGGCGACGACGATCGCCCCCGAGGGGAATCCGGGCTCGCGTCCCGCCTCGGAGGCGCCGAGGACGAACCCCGGCCCGCGGCGGTCGATCTCGAGGAGGAGGACGAGGGCCCCGAGCGGACCGGAGTCGACGGCGATGCGAGCCTTCCGTCCTTCTCCCGTCACCTCGACCCGCGCCTCCTCATCGTGAAGATGGGCCACCCGAGCCCGGCGCTTCTCGGTGCGCTTCGCCCCGCGAGGAGCCTCCCTCCAGGCGATCTTCGCCCCCGCCGAACGGAACCGAACGACCAGCCCCGCGTCCACGGCGTCCCATCGGTCGGAGTCGCTCACGAGGACACCGCCCGGCCGCGCCAGAGCCGGCAGTCCGGACGAACGGAGCAGGGACCGCAGACCGAGAGGTCCCTCTCCTTGGGGCAATCTCCCGAGATCCCGGTATGGCAGAGAACGAAATCGTACCGCGTGGGGTCCAGCGGGTCGATCCGTCGGAGCGTTTCACTGACCTCCTCCACCGCCGACCAGCTCCGGGTCCGCCGACCGGTCAACCCGAGGTGGTAGGCGATCCAGTGAACGTGCTGGTCGAGCGGGATCTTGAGCTCACCCGTCGGGATGCGATTCCAGACGCCGAGGTCGGGAAACCGGTCCCGGGCCATCCAGCGAACGAACAAGGTGAGGCGCTTACAG
This sequence comes from Thermoplasmata archaeon UBA184, assembly GCA_002495185.1. Taxonomy (GTDB): domain Archaea; phylum Thermoplasmatota; class Thermoplasmata; order Lutacidiplasmatales; family UBA184; genus Lutacidiplasma. The sequence continues at coordinate 2,583 of DAEB01000013.1, forward strand.
GGGCTTCCCGACGCATCGTACGGCGATGGGAAGAGCGCCCGGTAGCCGCGCGGAGGGGGTCCGAGCCGTTTCGCGACGGCCTCCCCACGCAGCGTGCGCGCGAGCGCATCGAGGCCGCCGGCGAACCCTCCGTCCTCGAGACCGCGCACGAAGACGGACTCGAGCGAGGGGTGGCGTCGGTAGAACTCCTCCAGAACGCGCGCGAGGTAGTCGAGCTGGTCGCCGCGGATCCACCGGTGACGGAACGAGCGAAGTCGACGCGACCGCTCCCGGGCGTGCCCGGGAGAGACCAGCCAGGCGACATCGCCGCCCGCGGTCTCCGCGAGGCGGCGCACCGCCCCTCGGATCGCCGTCGTGTTGCCGACCGCGAGGGTCGCCGCGAATATTCCAGCGACCTCGGCGCTCCGACGATCGTGCGTCAGAGAACGGACCTCGGAGACGGGGTCGTCCGCGAGCGACCGTTCGAACGGGAAGCGAGCGTAGAGCTCCTCGAGATGCCTCGGGAACTCCGCGGTCGGACGATGGGCCCGCACGGACCGTGGGACCCGGGAAGGGGATTTACAGTTCGCGGCCCGGCTCGCCTGAGCGCATCGCTAACTACGCCCGGCGGTTGCCGGCCCCGGGGCTGCACGATGGAGCTCCGGCCATCGATCGACCGAAACTGGCTCGAACGTGCGGCGGCTCAGGACCCGTTCGTCCACGCGTACGGTCGCTGGGACCTCGACCACCTTCCGAACCGGGTCCGGTTCATCTCCGCGGTCGACGGGGACGAAACGGTCGGCTACCTTCTGGTCTGGCTGGGCCACCCGACCCGAACGGTGGTTCACTGGGTCGGGGCCGACCCCCGGGCCCGGATCCTCGCCGAGGCCCTTCCTCCGCGGCCCCTCGTCGCCATCGTCCCCGAAGCGTTCCAGAACGAGGTCGTCACCCTGCGCGGGCCGGCCCGTCCGTACGGACTCCTCCTCCTCGCGAAGGACCCGTCCGGCGAGCCGCCCGGACGCCCGGCCGCCCCGTCGCCCGCCGTGGAGGTCCGGCGTCTCGAGCGCTCGGACCTTTCCACGCTCGTGGAGTTCGTCCGACGGCAAACCGACCCGGTCGTCGCCGAGTACCCGACGCTCGACCCGGAGGAAGACTGGGCGTGGGGCGCGTTCGAGCGAGGGATCCTCCTCGGCGCGGTCCGTGCCGCGGTCCGGCTCCCGGACGTCTGGCTCGTGGGCGGGGTGTTCGTTGACCCCAACGCGCGGAATCGGGGCGTCGGACGCGCGCTGGTCGAGGCGGCCCTCGCGAGCGCGAGGCAGTCGAGGGTCCGGGTGGGGCTCTACGTGCGGGAGGACCGGCTGGCGGCCCGCCGCCTCTACGAACGACTCGGGTTCCGACCGGCCGGTCGGCGGACCTGGCTCGACCTCGGGGCGGGGTTCGCCCCATGAGCGGCCGCCGGCTCTCCCTTCGCCTCGAGCTCGGAGCTCGAACGCGCGAGGGACGATGACATCGAACGCCGAAGCGGCGGAGATCTTCCTGTCGATCGCCGACCTCCTCGACCTCCTGGGAGAGAAGTTCAAGCCCGAAGCATACCGCCGGGCCGCCCGGTCGATCGAGAGCCTGACGGAGGACCTGGGGGCGGTCGCAGCGCGCGGCGAGCTCCGAACGATCCCCGGGGTCGGGGAGGCGATCGCCGAGAAGATCGAGGAGTACCTCAAGACCGGCACGATCCCGTACTACGAACGGCTCAAGCACGAGGTCCCGCCGGGCCTCGTCGAGCTGATGCGGCTCCCCGGGATCGGGCCGAAGACCGCGCGTCGGTTCTGGGTGGAACTCGGGGTCGAGGGGCCCGGCGAGCTCCGGGACGCGATCGCCAAGGGTCGGTTGAACGGCCTCAAGGGCTTCGGCGAGAAGAAGATCGAGCAGATCCGCTCCGCGCTCGGGGACCCCGCGGCCGCACCCAAGGGCGGCCGACGGCCGATCGAGGAGGTCTACCCGATCGCGCGCGGCCTGGTCGCGGGGCTTCGGAAGGGAGCGGACGTCGAGCAGGTCGAGGTCGCGGGAAGCTTCCGACGCTGCCGCGAGACGGTGGGGGACCTCGACATCCTGGTCACCTCGAAGGACCCGGCTCGCGTCTTCGACGTCTTCACGGGGCTCCCCCTCGTCGCCGAGGTGAAGATGCGGGGCGGCACGAAAGAGACGGTCCTTCTCCAGGACGGACTCCAGGTGGACCTCCGGGTCGTGAAGCCGGAGGAGTTCGGCTCGGCCCTCGTCTACTTCACCGGTTCGAAGGACCACAATATCCGGCTCCGCTCGCTCGCCCAGGACCAGGGGTTGAAGGTCAACGAGTACGGGGTCTTTCGCGGCGACGTTCGCGTCGCCGGGGCGACCGAGAAGGACGTCTACGCCTCCCTCGGGCTTGCTTGGATCCCCCCCGAGCTTCGAGAGGACCGGGGAGAGATCGACCGGGCGGCCCAGGGAAAGCTACCGGTGCTGGTCGCGCCGACGGATCTCCGCGGGGACCTGCACGTTCACCTTCCTCCGGATGCGCGGGCCGAGCTCGTCGACCGGCTCGTCGCGGACGCTCGCGCGCGACACCTCGAGTACCTCGGCGTCGTGGTCGCCGGTCCGGCGCCAGACGGGACCACGTGGACCCTTTCGAAAGACACTCGCGAACGGCTCGGGACCCCGGGAAGGTCTTCCCTCCGTCTCTTCCGGGTCCTCGAGGTCGGCTTCGGGGAGATCCCCCCGGCTCTCGCTTCGGTCGAGCACGACTACCGGATCCTGCGCCCGACCCTGGCCGCCCCCGGCCCCTCCGCCGGTACGAAGGCGACCGGCCCTTCGCTGCTCATCGCCCACGTCGGCTCCTCGGTGGTCTCGGACGGTCGGGCGCTCGCTCCGTGGCTCGAGGTGGCGCGGACGCTCGGAACCGCCCTCGAGGTCGGCCCCGGCGCGGAACGGCTCGACTCGAGCGCAGCTCGACAGGCGCTCGAGAGTCAACGTCGTCTCCACCTTCCCACCGGGGTCGGGGGGCCGACCGATGATCCCACGGGAGCGATCGCTCTCGGGTTCGCTCATCGCGCGGCCGCGACGGCCCACGAGGTCGTGAACGCTCGGCCCGCCGGGGAGCTCAGTATCGGAGCGGCCGGACCACCCCGACCCCCGGAGGGGCGGTCGCATGGCCGCCGGAAAGCGCGACCCGGGACGACGCGGGCTGCATGAGGCAGCTCGTGCACCGGTGCGCCGTGGGCGTCAGGCCATGGCGCCAGTAGCAATCCGTGCACAGCGGTCGACCGCACCCCCAGCAGCGAGGGGGGTTGGCGGTCGCGCGGAGGGAGGCAGAGCAGCTCGAGCACGCCCTCGCCGCGCCGAGCGGGTTCGTCGTGAGCGCCGGGGGTTCGGGAAGGTGACGGGAAGGCTTCTTCGGGGCGGGCACCCGAAGGAGGGGAGACGGGGTCGGGCGACGGAGAGGGTTCTCGCTCACTGTTCGCCCCGACCGGGCGTCCCCCTTTTTATTTCTAGGTCCAACATGAAGCTCGTTCGGCTGGAAAGTGAGGTTCATCTAGGAGGGCGTTGCCCCTTCGTGCCGTGTCGAACGGGCGCGCCTATCGCTCGGTCTATCATCGGCCGACGAACCCGCCGCCGAACCGGGCCGCGGAGGCGACCGAGTCGAAGCGGTCCCATGCCGCGATCCCGGTCGCGCTCATCCTCCTCGGCCTCGGGCTCTACCTGAGCCAGTACACCCTCCTCATCACGGCGCTGCTCGGGGTGATGCTCTTCTTCTCGGGGTTGTCGTTCCTCTCGACCCGTCTGAACCCTCTCAACCCGCACTTCTACCTCACCCGGAAACCGTCCTGGACCGCGACCGCGGTCGTCTTCCTATCGGCGTTCGCGCTCCTCTACGCGACCTACGAGTTATACATCCGCGGGTTGGCGCCGATCGTCCCGCACCTCTGACGTCCGCGGCGGGTCGCGGGGAGCGCGACGCCTACGCCGCGACCATCCGCTCGAGGGCGACCCGCGCCTTCCGCGCGGTCTCCTCGGGGACCTCGATCCGGTACTGGTCGAGCGCGAGCGAATCCCGGATGTCCTCGAGCGTGATCTCCTTCATGTACGGGCAGATCGCGCCCGCGTCGATCGGGGTGAACCGCGTCGACGGGTTCAGCTTCTCCATGCGGTGGAGGATCCCGACCTCGGTCGCCACGAGGACCTCGGGAGCTCGGGTCTCCTCGGCGAAACGGACCATCCCGTCGGTCGAGAGGACCCGGTCGACGGTCGACATCGCCTGGGTCGCGCACCCGCACTCCGGGTGGGCGATGACCGGCGCCCCGGGGTGCTCGGTGCGCGCCCTCTCGAGGTCCTCGGGCCGCAGCTTCGCGTGGACGGGGCAGTCCCCGACCCAGAGGTGCATCGCGCGGCCGGTCCGCTTGCGGACGAACTCTCCGAGGAACATATCGGGGAGGAACAGGATCTCGCGGTCCGGCGGCACCTGCTCGACGATCTTGACCGCGTTCGAGCTCGTGCAGCAGACGTCCGCTTCCGCCTTCACGTCGGCCGAGGTGTTGATGTACGCTACGACCACGGCGCCGGGATGCTCCTTCTTCCACGCGCGCAGCTGCTCGGCCGTGATCGAGTCGGCGAGGCCGCAGCCCGCCTTCAGGTCCGGGAGGAGGACCGTCCGCTTCGGGTTGAGGATCTTCGCCGTCTCGGCCATGAACCGCACGCCGGCGAAGACGATGACCGAACGGTCCGACTCCATCGCCTTTCGGGAAAGGTAGAGCGAATCGCCCACGTAATCGGCGAGGTCCTGGACCTCGGGTCGCTGGTAGTTGTGCGCGAGCAGGACCGCGTCCCGCTCCTCCTTCCGTCGGAGGATCTCTTCCTGGAGCGTCACCGGCGCCGTTCTAGGACGCGCAGCGTCTTAACGGGGCCGGGGGCGCAGGACGAGATGGAACGGGAGCGCGGGCGCGGAGTGGGTGATCCCCCCGAGACTGACGGCATCCGCGCCCACGGACCGGTAGCTCCGGACCCCCTCGGGAGTGATCCCGCCGGAGAGCTCGACCCAGACACCGCTCCGAAGCCCCGCCCGCTCGAGCGCCCGGACGATCGTCCGCGCCCGGCGGGGGCCTACGTTGTCGAGGAGGAGCGCATCCGCCCCGGCGCGCACCGCCCGGACGGCGTCAGCGGCCGAACGGACCTCTACCTGGACCCGTTCGCCGGGCCGAGCGCGCGCCCGGGCCCGTCGGACGGCTTCGGAGAGCGGCACGAGCGCGAGGTGGTTGTTCTTGATCAGCACCGCGTCCGAGAGGTCGCGGCGATGCGGCCGTCCTCCTCCGTCGACGACCGCGGCCTTCTCGAGGTCGCGAAGGCCCGGAAGGGTCTTCCGCGTCGCCCAAACCTCGAGGGGGTGTTTCGCCCCCCGGGCGGCGTCGACCGCGCGACGCGTCGCGCTCGCGACCCCGCTCGCGTGCATGAGGAGGTTGAGGACCGTCCGTTCGACCGCGAGGATCCGGCGCGCGTCCCCGCGAAGCCACAGCACGACGCTGCCCGGTCGGACCACCGTCCCGTCCCGACGGGCATCGAGCACGCGGAGCGCGAACGCCCGCGCGCTCGCGCGCGCCGCCTCCATTCCCGAGAGCACTCCCGTCGCTTGCGCGATGACGAGGCCTTCGGCCGGGATCGTCCCGTGGATCACGAAGCGAGTGGTGCGGTCCTCGCGGGCCCGGTCCTCGTCGAGCGCGCCTCGGGCGAGCGCGGACGCCGACCCCGCGGGCCTCCGTTCACGGGGCGTCACCGTCGGCCTCCCGCGCCTTGAGCGCGCGTCGGAGCCGCTCGAAGTCCTCCGCAATATCGGGCCGGATCGACGGGAGGTTGCGGCGCTCGAGCTCGCTCACGCGGCGCCGGGCGCTGGCGCGGTCTCCGCGGGCGTACGACAGCTGGGCGAGCCGGAGCACGACATCGACCTCGTCCGCCGGTGCGTTCAGCTCCCGCACGAGCCGGTACGCCTCGAGGAGGTCGGCCTCGGCGAGGTCGTACTCGCCCCGGTCGATCGCGATCTTCCCGCGGATGATCATCGCCTGGACGAGCCCGAACCGGTCGCCGATCCTCTCGAGGATCTCCCGGGCCCGCTCGGCCTTCTCGACCGCCTCCTGGAACTGTCCGGCGTCCCGGAGGATGTCCGCCGTGTTGAACAGCGCCCATCCGACGCGGCGCGGGTCCTGGGCCTTCTCGGCGAGGCGGATCGCTTCCGCGAACTCCGCGATCGCCTCCTCGTGCCGGGGGGTCGGGGACGGAAGGCTCGTGATGAGGACCCCGAGGAACAGGTGGGCCTGCGCCGACTCGCGGGCCGGGCCGACCCGCTCGAGCGCGGCCGCCGCCTCCCGCGCCTCCGCGATGGCGGGCTCGGGCTGGTTCATCATCATCAGGACCCCGGCGCGCCGGGACTGCCCCAGGGCGGTGGCGCGTTCGTTCCCCGCCTCGCGCGCGAGACGGATCTCCTCGGTGTGCTGCGCGAGCGCCTCGGGGTAGTGCGCCTCGTAGAAGAGGGCCTCGCCGAGGAGACGGTGCGCTCCGACGCGCACGAGGAGCTGGCCTTCGAGCCCGGGCGACGAGAGGACCTTCTGGGCGACCTCGCCGGCCGCTCGCCAATCGCCGCGGTCGCTGAGGACGCGCGCCAGATAGATCTCGAGCGTCGCCCGGCTCCGGGGCGAGAGACGCGCGTCGTCCCGGTTGCGGTCGAGGAACTCCCGGAGGATCCCCTCCGCCTCCTGAAGGTGTCCGAGCTCGTTGGTCGTGCGCGCGAGCTCGAGGACGAGCTCCGACTCGGTGTTGCGGTCGTCGGGGCTCATCGTGCGCTGGCTCTCGAGCGCTCTCGAAAGGTGGTCGCGCGCGACGTCCGGGGCGAGCGCCCGGTTCGCGATCTCGGCGGCGATCCGGTTGTACTGGACGGATTTGTCGTCGACGTGGCCCAGGTAGAAGTGGCGCGCGAGCGCGTAGATCGTCGTGAGGTCCGCGTTCCCCATCGCCTCGAGCGCTTCGCCCGCGCGCTTGTGGAGGAGCCGACGGCGGCTCTCCGTGAGACGACCGTACGCGTCCTCGCGGAGGCGGTCCTCGGGGAACGCGAGGGTCTCGCCCGGCCGCTCGTAGAGGAGGCCGTGCCCCACCAGGCGGTCGACCGCCTCGGCGAGACGCTCCTCGTCCTCTCCGCTCGCCCGCAGGAGGACGCCGAACGGGAACTCGGGACCGAGGACCGCCGCGACGTCGAGCGTGCGATGCGCCTCCTGGTCGAGCGGCGGGAGCGGGGCTCCGGCCGGCCCGGCCTCCTCGCTCACCGAGATGCGGCGGTCGAGCTGCTGGAGAAGGAGCGGGTTCCCGCCCGTCTCCGAGTAGCGACGCGCGACCTCCTCGGGGGTGAACTCGCGCGTCGGATCGTTCATCTTGAGGTAATCGGCGACCTCGCCGCTCGTCATCGGGCGCAGGATGATCCGTCGGGCGTGCGAGGAGTTCTCGAACGCTTCGAGGCGCGCCCGCCCGGACTCGGAGAGGGAGGCGTACGGCCGGCTGGTCGCGAGGATCCAGAGCGGACGGTTCTGCAGCTGGTTCGCGAGGAACTCGACCGCCGCGACGGACGACTCGTCCGCCCGGTGGAGGTCCTCGAGGACGAGGACCATCGGGCCCCGATGGGTGAACTCCGCGAACTGGTCGGCGATCCCCGACCAGACGCGCTCGCGGGACGACTCCCCGCGGTCGTCGGTCTCGAGGAGCGCCTCGAGCAGCCGTTCGTCGAGCGCGGTCGGCGCCGGGAACGTCGGCTCCCCGACGCGCGGCGCGAAGCCGATCAGGAACGGGTCGCTGCCGAGCGTCGGCGCCTCGTCCGAGCGGAGGACCGGGTCCTCGCGCGCGCTCTGAAGCGCGGAGCGGATCAGCGAGAACGGAGGCGGGTCGTCGAGCGCGAGCGCCCGGCCGACGAGCACGCGGACACCGCGGGCGCGGATGTCCCGGACGAGGTCGGCGACGAGCGCCGACTTCCCGACCCCCGTCCCCCCGACGAGAAGGGTGACCCCTCCCGCCCCGGCCCGTGCGTCCTCGAACCGGCGATGGAGTGCCTCGACGGTCTCCACCCGGCCGACGAACGGACGACGAGCCTTGGCCTCGGCCGCCATCGTTCTGTCGGAGTAGATGGGACCCTCCGACTATTTAGGAGCGCGGCCGAGAGGACTTGAGGAACGGAAGCGCGACCACGCGGCCGGGCACCTCCCGGCCCCGGACCTCGAGCGTCACGGAGGTCCCGGGAGCCGCGAGCTCCGCAGGGAGGTACGCGAGCGCGATTCCGATCCCGAGCGTGGGGGAGAGCCCTCCGCTCGTCGCCTGGGTCACCGGCCGACCGTTCGCACGGACCGGCGTCCCGTGGCGGGGGATCGCGCCCGGCTCGCGGACCTCGATCCCGACGAGGCGCTGCTTGGGGCCCTCTGTGCGCTCCTTCTCGAGGACCGAGCTCCCGACGAACGGGTGGTCGAAGTCGACGAACCGGTCCTGGCCGGCCTCGATGGGAGTGTGGTCCCGGTGGAACTCCTGTCCCGAGAGAAGGTACCCCTTCTCGAGCCGGAGCGTGTCGCGGGCACCGAGGCCGCAGGGAACCGCGCCCTGAGCGAGCAGGCGCTCCGCGAGCGCGTCGGCCTCGGCCGCCGGGACGAACACCTCATAGCCGAGCTCCCCGGTGTAGCCCGTACGGCTGACGAGCAGCCAGTCCGAGAGCGCGTCGGGGATGTGGAGCCCGAGACGACCCGTCCGCGGTCCGGTCTCCTCCTTCTTCGGGAAGAACCGGATGTGGTAGAACGCGAGCCCCGAGAGGTCCCAGGGGAAGATCGCCTCGAGGGCGGTCCGAGCGTTCGGTCCCTGGACGGCGAGGAGCGCCACCGGTCCGTTCCAACGGCCAATCTTGGTGTCGGGGCCCCGGTGCTGACGGAGGATCTCCTCGACCTCGTCCGCCCGGCTCGCGTTCGGGACCGCCACAAACGAGCGGGCCAGCTCCTCTCCCGTGTCGATCCGGCTCACGAGAAGGTCGTCGACGATGAACCCGGTCGACTCGAGGAGGAACGTGTAGCGAACCTGCCCGGGGGTGAGCGCGGCGACGTTGGCGGTCGTCCGCCGGCCGAGGAGGTCGGCCGCATGCGCTCCGTCCACGGTCAGGATCCCCATGTGGGAGACGTCGAACAGTCCGACGCCCTCCCGGACCGCGCGGTGCTCGGCGAGGATGCTCGTGTAGTAGAGCGGCATCTCCCAGCCCGCGAACGGGACGAGATGCCCTCCGTGCCGGAGGTGGAAATCGTAGAGGGCGGTGCGGCGCAGCGGCGCGGCGGGGGCCGGCGATGCTTCGCTCATGTGACGATCTCCGCGAGACGGCCCTGCTCGGACGCGGTCCGGATCTCGAGCGCGATCCGGCGGCCGCTGCTCATCGGCCCGCGATAGAGGGCGTTGCCGTACGGGTGGCCCAGGGCGAGATGGACGTTCGTCCCGCCGCCGATCCGCGCGGCGACGTCGAAGACGACCGGGCGACCCGTCCGGTCGATGCAGGTCTGCAGGCAGAACGGTCCGAGGATCCCGGGCGGGTAGCGAGCCCGCGCCGCGTCCACGAACTTCTCGCCCATGCGGAAGACCTCCTCGAGGATCGACTCCCGCACGGTCAGGGTCCCGTGGCCGACGACCAGGTACTCGGGAATCCGGTCGGAGTCGTTGAGCTCGAGCTGCTGGGCCGCGGGGAGGCGGACGAGACCGTCCAGGTTCGACTCGCGGCGCTCGTCCACACCGAGGAGCTCGAGTCCCTGGTCGCGCGGCACGAGCGGGGAGAAGAAGAAGTTGAAGTTGAAGACCGGACCGAGGACGTACTCCTCGATGCGGGCGGTCTCGAGGTCGCTCGGGAGGACCGTCCCCCGTGCGACGAGGCGGTCGACCTTGGCGCGGTACTCCGCCGCGGAGGCGACCGTGAAGAACCCCCGCTCGAGCCGACGCTTGGCGTGCGGGAGCTTCACGATCGCGAGGCGGTCGATCGCCTCCGGGCTCGGAATCGGGCGGGGCGTGGCGATCCCCGCCTGCTCGAGAAGCGTGTAGTAGTTCTCGCGTTCGCTCCGTTCCTCGATCCGAAGGAGGGCGCGGGAACCGACGATCGGCACCCGGAACTCGTCCTCAATCGCGTCGAGCGGAACGTACGAGCTGAACGCCCGGTTGGGCACGAGCACGACGCCCTGGCTCCGAAGGCGTTCCTGGACCGCCGGGGTGACGATCTCCGCGAACTTCGGAAACGTCCAGACGTCGTCGACGCACCCGCGGACTCGGGAGCCGTCGGCGGAGCGCACCGTCCGGAAGTACCGAGTGTACGTCGCGTCCCGGCCGGCCTCGGCGAGGATGAGGCTCCGGAGGCCCTCGCTCACGGCACCGTCCGCGACGTCGATCGCCGAGTGCGAACCGACCGTGCCGACCACCGGAGGGGACGGATACTTCGCGGCGAGCTCCCGGATCTCCGCGAGCGAGAGCGACATGCCCGGAGGCACGGTTAGAGGAGCTTAAGCGCTCGCGCCACCCGCTCGGATGAGAGCGGAAGTTCGGTGATGTGCGCTCCCGTCGCGTCCCGCACCGCGAGAGCGACGGCCGCTGCGACCGGGATGATCGGCGGCTCGCCGAGGCCCTTCGCCCCGAACGGCCCCGCGCCGGGGAATCCTTCGACGAACGCGACCTCGATCGGCGGGACGGACCCGAGGGTCGGGAGCCGATAGTCGAGAAGGCCCGCGTTCAGGAGACGTCCGTCCTCCGACCAGATCGCCTCCTCGGTGAGCGCGGTCCCGAGGCCCATCACGACCCCACCCTCGACCTGCGCCGGGGCCGTCGCGCCGTCGATCACGGTCCCGATGTCGTGGAATGCCGCGTACCGCGTGACCCGGACGGTGCCGGTCTCGCGGTCGACCGCGACCTCCGCGACGTGCGCGGCGCCGGTGAAGTCGGTGTAGGGGTAGAACGTCCCGACGTCGACCTTCGTCTCGTCGATCTCGCCGCCCTTTCCGTAGTGCTTTCCGACCGCGACGAGGCCCCCGGCGCGGCGCTCCGAGTCGGACAAGAGGTCCCGGATCGTCCTTTCGCCGGCCGCCGCGGTCACGACGATCTCTCCGTTCCGGACCGAAAGTCGGACGGGGCCGGAGCGGTTCGTTCGCCGCCGGAGTTCCTCGAGGAGCGAGCCCACCGCCTCCTCGGCCGCGCGTCCGAGGGCCGCCGTCGTACGACTGCCGAAGACTCCCGAGTCGAACGGAGCATGGGCGGTGTCCTCGTACTCCACCGTCACCCGCTCGCGCGGGAGGCCGGTCGCGCGGGCGACGACCGCAGCGACCCCGGCGAGCACGCTCCCGCTCCCGATCTCGCGCTCTCCCTGGACGACCGTGAGCTCGGTCGGGGAGAGGCGGAGGCGGGCCTCGCCCCCCGCCCCCGTTCCTGTCGACCAGAATCCGACCGCGACCCCGACTCCCGCGTCGGGGCCTTTCTCCGCTCGCCATCGAGCCGCGGTGGCGCGGGCCCGCTCGAGCGCCGTCGCGAGCCCGAACGGTCCGACCGTCTGTCCCATCGGCGTCGTCGTCCCCTCCTGCCACAGGTGGGAGGCGCGGAAGGCGACGCCATCGAGTCCGACCTCCCGCGCGACGTGGTCGAGGTGCGACTCGAGGGCGAAGACGCACTGCGGGGCGAACGGGGCCCGATGCGGGCCGAACGCCGGTTTGTTGGTCATCACCGCGTACCCCTCGACCTCGAAGGCGGGCGTACGGTACGGTCCGAGCAGGAACCCGATCGAATAGCCGGTCGCAAAGTCCCGGCCCGGAAGGGACGTCCCGACGTCGAGGAGGAGTCGGACGCGGCGCGCGACGATCGTCCCGTTCGTGACAGCGGTCTCCATCCGGACGACCGACGGGAGCGTCGTGCGCCCGAGGAGGAACTCTTCCCGGTAGGTCAGGGAGAGCTTGACCGGGCGGCCGGAGGCCTTGGCGAGCAGCAGCGCATACGGCTCGATCAGCGCGGCGTTCTTTCCTCCGAATCCGCCGCCGACCCAGGTCCCCTCGACGACGACCTTCTCTTCCGGAACGCCGAGGAGGGACGCGATGTCCTCGCGGAGGCCGAAGGGCGTCTGGGTCGAGCTCCGGACCCGCCAGAGGCCGCCGTCGACCATGGCGAGACACGCGTGCGGTTCGATCGCCACCTGATGCACGCTCGCGGTCCGGTAGGTCTCTCGAACGACGGTCTCCGCGCTACGGAAGACCGCCTCGACGTCCCCGCTGTGAGCTCGCACATGAGCCGCGATGTGGGGCGAACCCTCCGCCTCCGGTCCCGGCCAATCCGGGAAGAGATCCTCGAGGTCCGAAACGACCGGAAGAGATTCCACGTCGACGCGGACCGCCCGAGCGGCCTCGCGCGCCCGCTCGAGGGTCGGAGCCGCGACGGCGGCCACGGGCTGATGGCGAAACACGACCGTCTCGCTCGGGAAGACGGGTCGTTCGGCATCGCCGTGGGCGCCGGAGAGAAGGGAGGCAACGTCGGCGGCGCCGACCGCCACGACGCCCGGCAGCGCCCGGGCCGGCGCGAGGTCGACCGCGCGGAGACGGCCGTGCGCGGTCGGGGAGGGGACGAGCGCCGCCCAGAGCATCCCGGGAAGCTCGAGGTCCATCCCGTACACCGCGGAGCCGGCGAGCTTCGGAGAAGCGTCCGGTCGGGGGCGGAAGGTGCTCATGGGCTCTCCCGGGAGAGGAGCGCGACGGCCCGGGCGATCGAGAGGTAGCCGGTGCACCGGCACAGATTTCCCCCGAGGTCGGCGAGAAGCTCCTCGACCGTCGCAGAGCGACCGCGCTCCTTCAGGAGCCCGACCAACGCCATCACAAACCCAGGAGTGCAGTAGCCGCACTGGACCGCGCCGGCCCGCGCGAACGCCTCCGCGACCTCCTTTCCCACCGGGTCGTCGGCGACCCCTTCGACGGTCGTGAGGCTCGTCCCGTCCACCTCGCGCGAGAGCGTGAGACAGGAGAGGGTCGAGACGCCGTCGACGAGGACCGTGCACGCTCCGCACTCTCCGCTCCGGCATCCCTCCTTCGTTCCCTTGAGCCCGAGTCGCCAACGGATCGTGTCGAGAAGCCGCTCGGAATCCGGGACGTCGTCGAGCGACCGGGCCGTCCCGTTGACGGCGATCGAGAGTGGACGGTGCGTCATCGCGCTCCCTCCGAAAGGTGGGCGGCCGCCGCCCGCACCGCGCGGCTGAGGAGGACCCCGACGAGGTGACGGCGGTACTCCTCCGAGGCCCGACGTCGGTCACCCGCGATCGGAAGCTGCCGAGAGGCCTCCTCGGCCATCGGCCGAAGCTCCGGGTCGGTCGGCGCCACGGACGACGCCAACCGCTGCTCGGCGTCCGGAAGTCGAGTGGCCCTCGGCGGAATCCCACCGACCGCGAGTCGCCACCGGCGCTCGGACGGGGAGAACGCCGCGGCGACCGCAATCTGGGAGATGTCGTTCGCGGGCCGGACGCGCTGCCAGAGGTACGCGGACGGGCGCGGCTCGGGGAAGCGGACCGACCGGATCAGTTCGTCGTGGGCGAGCACCGTGCGTCGGGGACCGAGGAGGAACCGGTCGACGCCGACCGAGCGCGAGCCCGCCGGTCCGACGAGGTCGACCTCGGCGTCCAGGACGAGGAGCACCGGTAGGAGGTCCGAGGCCGGGGAGGCGCGGCCGAGATTCCCGCCGAGCGTCGCGCGATGCCGGAGCGGGACGCCTCCGACCGCTCGAATCGCCTGGTAGAGACCGGGGTGCCGCCGCGAGATCCCCGGGTCCTCTTCGAGGGACCGAAGCGGAAGCGTGCTCCCGACCGTGAGGACCGGACCGTTCCAGTCGAGGGTCCGCCACGGAAGGCGACGCAGCGAAAGGACCCGGCGGAGGCTCGGGCCGGCTCGGTCGAGGTCGAACGAGAGGTCCGTCCCGCCCGCGAGGACGGCGACCTCGCCCGGGGCGACCGTGCGGAGCTCGGCGACCGCCTCCTCGACGGACGTTGGCGTGACGAGAGAGAATGGCGGCACGGCACCCCTCGAACGGCGCGGGGGAGCTAATGATTTCGTTCCGCGGTGGCGAGGGAACGGCTCCTCTTTTTTATCCAATGAGGGGTTTTGGCATGCGGACGGCATGCCATTCGAACTCGCGTTGCGTTACAGCACTCCTCTCACCCCGATCACCGACCTTGACGAAGTCCTGCGCGAGTTCCTCCGTCTCGTGGGGTACCTTCCCGAGGGGGAGGAGGGGCGGGGCTCGGAAGGGCCGGTGGCGCAGAGCCTCGCGTACCGGCTCGTGCGCGACTGCCTCCTTCGGGACCCGTCGCGCGCGTGGTACGTGGAGGAGCTCACGGCCGTCCTCAAGACGTCGAAACCGACCGTCTACCGGCACATCAACAAGCTCAAGGCGCTCGACCTTCTGGAGGAGGCGGGAGGCGCCGCCGACGGGAAGGGACGCAAGGGCTACCGTCTGCGATACGGGAACCTCGCCCGCGCGTGGGATTTCACGGAAGCGAACGCCCAGAACGCCCTGCGACGGTACCGGGAGACAGTGAATCACTTGCAGACGCTGATCGAGAAGCACGCCTCGGAGACGCCCGCGAAAGTCGCCGTTCCGTCGCGCCCCGCCGCGCGCGAGAAGGGAGGCAACCGGTGAGCGAACCCGCGGTCGGAGGAAAGCGCCCCGCGCTCGCGCTCACGCCCGGTTCGAAGGTGACGGTGCGCTCCGCCGGCACCGAGAGCGAGGCGATCGTCTCGACCGGAACGTTCCGCGGCCTGGTCTCGATCAGCGGCGACAACGCCCTCGCGATCGAGCTCGACGGGTCGGGGGGAGAGGAGCAGGGCCGCATCCGGATCATCCCCGTCCCGGCGATCCTCGCGGTCGACATCCTCGAGGCCGCCAAGGCGGACGAGGAGAAGCGGGCCGAGCCCGCGCAGTCGCCCGGCTACTTCCGCTGAACTCGGGTCCCCCGCGCGCCCGAGCGCGGAGAGCGGGCTTGCTGGGAGTTCCGTCGGGGAGCGATCCGCTCCCGCGAGTTCGAACCCAGGTCGCTGGCTCCGAAGGCCAGCAGGATAGTCCAGACTACCCCACAAGCCCGCCGTCCTTCCACGGGACGGCGTCTATTTGGACGTTCCGGATTCCGCGTCCGCGGCGTCGCCCGCGTCGGACGGTGGCGAGACGGCCGCGTCGACCGTATCTCCCCGGGCCGGTCCGGGCTCGCGTCGGAACCGGTCGAGGGTCGTCTGCGCGGTCGCCCCCGGGAAGAGCGTCGCCACCGAGTCCGCGAGCAGCTGGATCCTCTGGCGGACGTACGGCGTGATCCCGTCCATCGCGCCGAGCCGCTGCGAGAGAGGGAGGTACTTGCGCACGGACGCCTCGTAGACGGTCGAGAGGAGCTCGCCGTCGCACCGGCCTCCCGGACGCTCGGCGACGCATCGCCCCGTGAGCGGGGGCCGGCGGTACGAGGCGTCGCATTCCTTGCAGCGGAACGTCTGGGTCCCGTAGCTCTTGAGGTTCCCCATCACGTCCGGGAGGAAGTGGGCGTTCAGGACGAGCGTGATCGCCTCCGCGAGGTCGACCGCGCGAATCTGGGACGCGAGCACGATCGACCGCTCGACGAGCTCGACCATCGGCCGGCGCTCGCGGTAGGCGGAGCGGGACGGTCCGCCCGCGATCGATCGCGTGTCGTGGGTGAACCCGTAGCCCGAGAGCGACCGGGGCGAGCCGAGCCGGTGGCCGACCAGGTCGAGCAACGGTTCGACCTCTTTCGGGTTCTTCCGCTCGGACGCGGCCCGGTAGAGCGCGAGGGGGTAGCGGACGGAGACGTCGAGGTTGTGCGCCTCCTTGTCGACCTCGGTCGTCTCGAGGCGGGTCGTCAGGACGAGCGGTTTGTCCATGAGGGCGCCGCGGCTCTCGGGAAGGTACGACCGCGAGAAGTTGAGGAGGGCATCGAGGAGCAGGGTGACCGAGTCCTCGTCCCCGTCACAGTTGCGCCGCTTCGCGGCATGGAAGACCGGGTGGGCAAAACAGGCCTCCGCTGCCGTGAACCCGAGGATGCGGCCCGCGACGCCGCCCGACGTGTGCGGGGCGAGAGCGACCACGACCTGGCCGACCAGGTCCTCGGGTCGGTTCGCGCGGTAGTACGGTTCGACCTCGTAGAGGCGGACGAGCTCGTCGTCGAGGAACTGCGCGAGCCGCATCAGGTAGACTCCGCAGGAACGCGAGACGACGAGATCCTGGGGGAGGATCTCGATGAGCTGGTCGGGGTCGGAGAGAGGGGCCCCGAGCCAGTCGTGCGTGTAGCCGAGCGAACGGAGGGTCGGAAGGTCGGTCCCGACCTCGGAGGGTCGGAAGTGGGTGAGCGGAAGGTCGGTGAGGTCGAATCGAGCGGTCCCGTCCTGGTAGACCGAGATCGCGTGGGAGGCGCGCAGGATCCCCTTCTCGATCGGTTCCGGGACCTTCCCGGGCGACGTCAGCCCCTTGACCCCTTTGACGACCGGAGGGGTGCTGAGGCGCAATCGCTCGAGAGCATCGCTCCAGAGGCGGGCCACGGGGAGCGGTTCGGAGATCGTCTTCCCCGTCGGCTCGGTATGAGCTCCGCAGGGACATCGGGCCCAGACGGTCGACCGTCCGCACGTGGGGCAGGTGCGGACTCCGAGGTCGACCCGAACTCCATCGCGCATCGTGCGGCGCGCGGCCTCGGGAAGCGAGCGGGTCGGCCCTCCCGCGGCGCCGACCGGGAAGAGGCCGTGCACGTTCGGTTGCATGCTCCGGTGGTACGCCTTCTCGGGTCGTCCCACGCGACCGCCGACCCGCGACGGTCCGCGGGCCCGGACGGGAACGCCGGCGAGGCGACTGACGTAGGCGAGCGCGTCCTCCTCCTCCACCGGGTCGAGCGGGGCGCGGCGCACGAGACTCTCCCCGTCCGGCGCGAGGCCGAGGCCCCCCACGAGGGCCGCCGAGGCGTCCAGCTCTCCGTGCAGGTCCTCGCCTCCCCCAACGGGGGTGTAGAGGAACCCGAGCCGGATGAGGACCTCCCGCCAGAGCGGGTCCGCCGGCAGGACGAGACCATCGTCCACCCAGTGGCCGCTCCGTTCGACGAACTCGCTCAGCGCCCGGACCTCGGCGGGAGTGAGGTCGTGCCAGAAGAGGAGCCATCGCGGGTGGAGCGGGACGCGATAGGTCTGGGAGATCCGGACCGCGTCCTCGTAGGTCCCGACCCCGACGCCCTCCTCCTCGGGAGCGCCCGCGGCCCGAAGCTCCTCGAGGTGCCAGTCGACCGAGTACCCCGGAGGGACGAGGGGCTGGTTGTTCTCGAGGAACTCTCCCGGCGAGACGAGGATCTCCCCGAGGTCCACGATCCGCCGGATCCTCGGGCGCAGCTCTTCGGCCCGCGCGAGGTCGTGGACGGCCGTCACGCTTCCGTCGTCGAGCTCGACGATCGGGCCCTCGACCGTGTCGCAGACCCCCATGGCCGACGCTTTGCCGGGGTACTCGAGCTTCACCTGAGTGCCGATCGCGATGAAGTTCTGGAGCACGGCCATCGTCGCCGGGTTCACCGCGCAGGACGCGAGCCCGGTCGTCCGCGCCCGGCCGTAGACCAGACGGAAGCCGCCAGGGTGGTTCGGGTGGGCGAGCACGGGGCGACCCCCGACCGAGTCCTGGAGGTACTTCGGGGTCCGAGCCTCCTCTTCGTCCCCCCTCGAGTGCCCGACCTCGGCGAGGAACTCCCAGCCGTCGAGCCCGAGCTTCTCGATGATCTTCCGTAGCTTGGCCGCCTTCTGACAGAGCCCCTCCGCGATGACGAGGCACGCGCCGCCGCGGATCCCGTTCGTGCGGACCCGCTCCAGGTTGCGGAAAGCGCTCACCTCGGCGTCGCCTTCGGTCGCTTCCCCCGAGATCGCGACCGGCACGTTCCGAACGACCCGACCGATTTCCTCGGGCGTCGGGACGTACTGGAGGTGCTGGTGGTACTTGTAAAGCGGAATCTCCTCCTGGTACCGCCCGACCTCCTTCGGGTCGGGATGGAACGCGGCGAGGCCGAGGTCGCGGCGGACGACGTCCGCGAGAAGTACGCTGAGCGCTTGCGCGGTCCCGCCGGCGGCCCGGATCGGGCCCGCGTAGTAGAGCTCGATGTAGGAGCCTCGGTCCTTGTCGTCGCAGATGTGGACCTCCGCGAGACCTTCGAGGGGAGCGACGAGGATCCCTTCGGTCAGGATCGCCAGCCCCACCCGGAGCGCCGCGTCGACGCGCGCCGCGACCGAGTCGCCCCGCTTGGGGTCGCGCGCGATCCGTCGCGCGATCGTGAGCGCGACCTCCTCCCGGGGAAGCGTCGCGGCGAGCTCGCGGATCTCATCCGAGATCCCCTCGATCCCGAGGTGGGACAGGAGCTTCTCGACGCGCATCGCCATGTCCTGCGCCCGCGGAATCTCGGGGGCCACCTCGGGGTCGTACCCCATTCGGCGGGCCGCCTCGGCGACCGAGTAGGCGCGGTCGACCTCGGACTCGATCGCCCGAAAGTACGACTCCACGACCGCGCGAAAGTACGGTCGGTCATAAACTCGCGCGCTTGCGTCTCGCTTTCCGACGGCCGGAACGCGGTCGTCGTGCCCCTCCGAAGAGCTTGTAGAGCCGATGGGTTCGCTCCTCCGGACCTCTCTCATGCCCTCCCCGAGTCGACCCTCCGGTTCCTCCCCGCCCACCGGAGCCGCTCATCGACGGCAGGCGAGATTCTGGGACGGGCGATATCGCGCCGACCCGACGTTCTTCGGGGACGAGGCGAGTCCGTTCCTTGACTGGGTTCTCTCGGCCCTCCGAGGCCGCGAAGCCGGCCCGAGATGGGTCGAGCTCGGCTCTGGCTACGGGCGAGACATCTCAGAGCTACGACGACGGGGCTACTCCGTCCGAGGAGTCGATGTCTCGACGGTCGGCACGTCGCTGGCGCGGCGCGCGGGCCTCCCCGTGGTGCGCGGCCACGCGGTCGAGTTTCTCTCGGGCCTGGGGACGAGGTCGGTGAACGTCGTCTTCTCGAACCTCTTCCTCAACATGGAGTTCTCGCGCGCCGACCACGAGCGGATCTTCTCCGAAGTCCACCGAGTCCTCGTTCCCGGTGGGTTCCATGCGTACTCGGTGCGCTCGGTCTCCGACCGCTGGTGCGGACGGGGAAAGCGCCTCGCCCCCGACACCTACGACCTTTCGCCCGACGGCCCCGTCCTCCATTTCTTCTCCCGGACGTATGCGCGGTCTCTTCGTCGGGGTCGGTTTCGGTGCCTCCGGAGTTGGGAGGGGCTCGAGCCGGGCGGAGGGTTCCCGGTCCGGGTACTGTACGTCCTCGAGCGGAAGTCCCCACCGCCGTCGGAGTGACGCCGCGCCCTACTCCTTCTCGAGCTTCCAGATCGCCTCGACCGGCCACGACCGTGCCCACCGTGCGTCCGCCCGCGTAAGGTAGCGGGACCGCTGTTCGGGAGACGGGCGCGTCTCGATGAGACGGTCCACGCGGAGTCCGTTCTGGCGGAAGAGGTCGATCCAGACGCCGTAGGGAGGATGGAACTCCACCGCGTCGTTCGGGCCGAGGTCGATCCGGTAGGTACCAAAGTACGGACGGGTGAATCGGGTCACCTGCCGGTCCGCCCGCAAGTCCAGGGCGATGTTCCGCAACGGACTTGCCGTCGCGAACACGAACCGTCCCCCCACCGCGAGGACCCGGGCGCATTCGGGAACGGAACGGCGAGGGTCGGAGAACGTCATCGCGCCCCAGTCGCAGAAGACGATATCGAACACCGCATCCTCGAACGGGAGCTGCTCGACGCTCGCTCGGACGAGAGGCACGGAGCGGTGCGACTTCGCAACGAGCCGGCGCGCCTTCGCGAGCTGGGACGTCGAGAGGTCCACCCCGACGGCACGGGCGCCCTCACGTGCGAGCGCGATCGACCAGCGCGCGGCCCCGCACCCCACCTCGAGGACCCGCTTCCCACGGACCCGCCCGAGGAGGTCGAGGCGCGCTTCGGGAATTCGGAACAACCCCCAGGAGGTCGCGCGGGACCCTCCGAGGACCTTCGCGAAGCGTCGGTCGTACCAGGTGCTCACCCGGTCCCACACGGCGCGGTTGTGCCGAATGTGTTCGCCCTCGGGCGACCGGGATCCCGCTCGACGATCCGAACGGTGCCCCCGCGGCATGGCGGCCGCCCGACTCGGGTCCCGCCGATAAGCCTCTCGGGCGCGCGGCGGCCGCATTCGACACGGTGGGTCGCGGTTCGGAGACGGCGTTCCTCGGGATACGAAAGCGACGATTCCTGTGAACCCGCCTCCCCGGAGGGGCCGGAGGATGCCGATGGAAAGGGCTCGGTACAGAGCACCTCCTTTTTGTTTCGGTGCCGGTCGCGGGAGCAGCTATCCGAACCAACGGGATTCGTTCGCGGGTGACGTTGGGTCGGTTCGGACGTCGGCGCGCAGAAGGGAGTGGGTCGCAAAGTGCACGCTCATCCGCACGGGGAAGGGGAAGCGGAAGGTAGTGTGCTGCGGGGCCTCCGTATGGCCACCGCGCTTGCCCTTGTCGTTCTCGTGATAGAGGCGGTCGGAGCGTTCCTCTCGCGGAGCCTCTCGCTGACGGTCGACGCGGTCCACAACGTCCCCGATGTTCTCGCGTTCGCGCTCTCCCTCGGCGCGCTGAGCGCCACGGCCAAAGGGTCGACTGAGAGCTTCACCTTCGGAACCCACCGGTTCGAGGTGTTCGCGGGTCTCCTCAACGCTGCGCTCGTTCTCGGAACCGGCCTCGCCTTCGGCTACGGAGCGGTCGTCTCGTTGCGCTCGGGAACGACCTTCGCGGGGGCGGTCGACCCGGTCTGGCTCCTGGTCGCGGCCATCCCCACCCTCGGTCTGAGAGGCCTCAGCCTCTCGATTCTCGGTCGGCTCCCGAGCCGGGTCCGGGACCTCAACCTCTCGGCCGTCCTCGTCCACATGGCGAGCGACGTGGCGATCACGAGCGCGCTCCTCGTGACCGGCGTGACGCTCCTAGTCCGGCCCGCGTGGGCATGGGTCGACGCGGTCGCGGCGCTTGCGATCGCCGTCATCCTCGGGGTCGAGTCGCTCCCGCTCTTCCGCGACGGTTGGGACGTGCTCACCGAGCGGACCCCGCGAGGGCTCTCGGTCGAGGCGATCTCGGCCTCGGCGCGGGACGTGGACGGGGTGCGGGGGATCCACGACGTGCACGTCTGGTCCGTCTGTCCAAGCCTGGTCTGCATGACCGCCCACGTGACGGTTGATGAGATGCCGCTCCGGGAAGCGATGGACGTGACCCGGTCGCTCCGCAGGAAGATGGAGCAGGAGTACGGCATCCTGCACGCCACCTTCGAGCTCGAAGCGGATTCGCATTCGGAGCGGCCGCGGTCCGCCCCTACCTGACTCGGGGCGGCCGCCGCGGAGCCTCCGCCTCCCCTGGCGAGTGCGGGGCGATCCTTCGGTCTTCGGCAGAGGGTCGCGATTCGCAACGCCTCGAGAGCGGCGCGGTTCTGCTGTGCGAGGTCTTGGCCCCGGACGTCCCGAACGGCCTCGCAGGGGGAGCTCTCAGATCTCCGAGCGGAAGGCCACCATCATCGCCGCGCCCACGAGAAGCAGGAGAAGTCCGATGGCGAGGAAGACCCATCCCCCGATGCAGCTCAGCCCGTAGAACACGAACGAACCGAGGAAGCAGCTCGCACCCAGGACTCCGAAGAGAACGGCCGCGACCCCGAGCACCAGGAACGCGACCCCCCCGAAGAACCAACCGAACGGGGGCGACTCTCCCTCTTCCGTCATCGTGTCTCCCCCGAGAAGATCGGCGAGAAAGTCGGCTCCCTTCCCATAAGAGTGGCGGGCCCCGGAATGCGGCGAACCCCGGTTTCCTCTCGACAACTTCCGCTTGACGCAAATGTTTATGTACGATTCTCAGGAGTGCATCTGCCGAGCGTATGACGCTCGTCCGACAAACGCAGCGGAGATAAAACGATGAAGTCCATCATCCAGGAAGCGATCGCGAAGCACCAGGAAAACCAATCCCTGGTCGAAGAGAAGAAGCCGACCGCGCCGGCCTACGGCAGCCAAGACGATGCCGAGCTGGCGAAGCTGGCCGAGACCCTGAAGGTCAACATTCGGATCGTCGGATGTGGCGGTGGTGGCTCGAACACGATCAACCGCTGCGTCGAGGAAGGCATCCAGGGCGCCGAGATGTGCGCCATCAACACGGATGCGAAACACCTCCTGACGATCCACTCCGGCCGCAAGATCCTGATCGGCCGACGGACGACGAAGGGCCTCGGCGCCGGCGCCCGCCCCGAGATCGGGGAGGAGGCGGCGCGCGAGAACGAGGAGGAGCTGCGCCAGTTCGTCACGGGCGCGCACATCGTCTTCGTCACGGCGGGGATGGGCGGCGGGACCGGCACCGGTTCCGCGCACCTCGTGGCCCGGCTCGCGAAGGAAGCGGGCGCCCTCACGATGGGGGTCGTCACGCTCCCGTTCGCCGGGGAAGGGACCGCGCGCATGGAGCAGGCCCGCGACGGGCTCGAGCGCCTGCGCCGCGTCTGCGACACCACGATCGTCATCCAGAACGACAAGCTTCTCGAGCTCGTCCCGCGGATGCCCCTCGACTCCGCGTTCAAGCTCGCGGACGCGGTCCTGATGACCGCGATCAAGGGCATCACCGAGATCGTGACGAAGCCGGGCCTCGTGAACCTGGACTACGCCGACATCCTGACGGTCATGAAGGACGGCGGCGTCGCGCTGATCGGACTCGGCGAGAGCGAGAGCGCGACCGACCGGGTGACCGAAGCGGTCACCGAGGCGCTCACCTCCCCGCTCCTCGGCTCGGTCGAGCTCAAGGACGCCACCGGCGCGCTCGTCCGCGTCATCGGCGGTCCGACCATGACGGTCAGCGAGGCCGAGAAGGCCGCGGCGCTCGTCGGAGGAAAGATCTCGAAGCGCGCCCGGATCATCTGGGGCTGCTCGGTCGANNCCGAGATGGAGAACACCATCAAGGTGCTCCTCATCATCACCGGCGTCCGCGCCCAGAGCCTCCTCGGACAGAAGGGAGGCTACGCGGCCGGTGAGTCCGAGGAAGTCATCGACCTCGTCCGGTAGGCCCGCCTCGCGGCGACCCCGCTACCTCGGGCTCGAGGTGGCGGGGGAACACTTTCCCCCGCCCTCCCCGCGCGCGTGGGAGCGGTTCCTCTCCGACCGGTTCACCACCTCGGGGGCACCGGCCCCGACGTTTCGCGTGGTCCGTTCCGAGGGGAGACGGGCGATCGCGGAGGTCGGCCACCGCGATGCCTCCCGGGCGCGCGTCGTCTGGACGACCGGCTCTCCGATCCAGGGAGCCCCCGCGCTCCGCACGGTCCGGACGTGGGGAACCTTGGTCGGCGCCAAGGAGTGGCTGCGTAGGGGCGGGCCTCCGCGCGAGCCAGAATGAACGGTCGTGCACCCACCCTCCCCCCGTCCTCACGGGCCTCCCCGAGTCTCCTCGGAGCGGAGACCGATCACGAGAGGGTGAACGAATAGAACGCGATGGTCGTGTCCAGGACCAGGCCCTTCGAGGGGATGTTCAGCGTCACGACCCCGAGCGGTCCGTTGTACTGGAAGGTGGCGGTGCAGACGTTGCTCGGCCCGGTGCAGCCCACGTACGGCGCCAGCGAGGGCTGGTTCAGGAAGTAGGCGTACCACGCCGCCGCGAACTCCGACACGATCGTCACCGTTACCCGGGTGTTGTTCCCGAGGGAGAACCCGTTCGACGGGAGGGAGAGGTGGCTGGTCGCGAGGAGACGAAGGCTGGCCTCGGACGTTCCGGTGCCCGCTTCGGAGGCGACGGGGCTCTCGAACTGCGGGATGAAGACGTGGAGGGTGTTCGCCTGGTAGGAGAAGGGGGGTGGAGTCGAGAAGATCGGGATCCCGCTCTGCTGCGCGAAGACCACCGCCCCCTCATCGAACGCCACGTCCGCGGACGGGGAGTAGGTGTTCCTAAGGTTCACGATGAACCCCGCGGCGACCGGGGTCTGCGCGAGCAGCGCGGTCACGACGAACGGGCAGGCCGAGGGGGGCGGGTTGGAGTAGCCGTAGTGCCATCCCCCGCTCGTGCTGTTGGCCGTGGAGGTGTTGGTGTCGTTGTAGTTCACGCTGCCGCCCGAGCCCCCGACGGTGTCGGTGTTCGCCTGGTTCGCGTACGGGCAGAGACCGAGGGTCGGGTTGTCGACGTTGAATCCGATGAAATAGACGACCGCGTTCGCGGGGCTATCGCTGTAGTGGTCGTGCGTGCCGTACGCGGTGACGACCACCCCTCCCCCTCCCGCGGTGCTCGTTGAAAGGGTGTCATAGTTGCCCACGATGTAGAGGTTGATCACGGAACCGCCGGTCGAGGTCACGGCGAGCGTGTTGTTGCTGCCGACCACCTCGATGTACAGCGTCGCGCCGCCGGTGCCGTTGACGAAGATCGTATTGTGGTTCCCGAACACCGACACGATGTCGGAGGCCCCCCCGACGCTCCCGACCGCGATGAGAGAGTAGTTGGTCGTGAAGTTCGCGTCGACCGAGAACTGCCCCGTCCCGTTGACGAAGTACTTCGTGTGGTTCCCGGCGGTAAAGTTCCAGATGACGCCACCGGCCCCGTGGCACGACCAGCCGTTCGGTAGCACCGGTCCGCAGTGGGAGGTATAGATCCCCGTGTTCGGAATACCGCCGTTGGGCAGGCGGAGCGGACCGATGAGACTGTAGTTGATCGACATGAGGGAACCCCGGGGGGCCGCCGTCACGGATGCGCCGTCGCTCCCGGCGAACGGTGGCGAGCCCGCCGACCCGAGGGTGATCGGCTGGGAGACCTGGGCGCCGGGAGCCGCCGCCTCGGACGTCGCGAGCAGGAGCGCCGAGAGCCGGGCGAGTTGGTTTTCGATGAGCACCTCGTGCTGGAGGTCGTTCTGCGACATCGCGTTCGGCAGCGAGGTCGTGAGGTAGCTCGCGATGAACGTCACGACCACGAGAAGCCCGAGGATCGTGGCGACAGCGGAGACCTGCCCCCGTCGGGACCGAGCGCGCCAGGCTCGGCGCGGACCTCGCAGGTTCCCAGAAACCCGCCGGGCGGGCCTGCCGGCAGTGTGTCGACCGATGGGCATTCGAACCCCGAACCTCGTCCTCGGACGCAGGTGATGAAAATATCCGGCGGATGTGTATTAATACTTGTGCTTGGCCGGGCGTTCTCGGCGTGCGATCGGCGCGCCGGAGCGTCGTTCCTCCGAGAAACTTATCTCTCGGCCATCCTCCCCGTTCCGGGTACGGTGGGTGACGACCGAACTAGGGTCTCGGACCCGGGTCGAGCGGGCCCTTCTCTCCGTCGATGACAAGAAGGGACTACCGTCGTTCGCCCGCGGACTCTCCGAACTTGGGGTCGAACTCTGGGCGACGGGAGGGACCCGTCGCTCGCTCGCGCTCGCCCAGGTCGAGGTCCGTCCCGCCGAGGAGCTCACGGGGATCGCCTCGTGGTTCGAGGGAAGGATCAAGACCCTCCACCCGGGCCTTCTGGGCGGGATCCTCGCGCCGCGGACCGAGGCGGGCCGAAAGGAGCTCGAGGCCCGTGGGCTCCTCCCGTTCGACCTCGTCGCGGTGAACTTCTACCCGTTCGAGCAGCACCTCGCCGAGCACCCGGGCGCGAGCGACCTCGAGGAGTACATCGACATCGGAGGGGTCACGCTCGCGCGGGCCGCGGCGAAGAACCACGCGTTCGTGACCGTCGTCTCGGACCCGGCCGAGTACGAGCCTCTCCTGGACGAGCTCCGGGGGAACGGAGGCACGGTGGGGGCCGAAACGCGGCGGGATCTCGCGGTCCGCGCCTTCGAGCGGTGCACCGCGTACGATGCGGCGATCTCCCGGGGCCTCCGGCCCGCCGCCCCCTCGGACGGGTTCCCGCCGGAGCTCGTCGTCCGACGGGAGGCGGTCCGTCTGCGCTACGGGGAGAACCCGCACCAGAAGGCGGCGACCTACGACGTNNCTCTCGTTCACGAACCTTCTCGACATCGACACGGCGCTCTCCACCGTCGCGGAGTTCGCGGTGCCGAGCGCCGCGGTCGTGAAGCACGCGACCCCCTGCGGCGTCGCCTCCGGCGCGACCCTCGCCGAAGCGCTCGAGAGGGCGATCGCGACCGACCCGGTCGCGCGGTACGGCTGCGCGGTCGCCGTGAACCGCACGGTCGGGCCGGACGACCCGGCGACCTTGAAGGGAGTGTTCGTCGACCTCCTGGCGGCGCCCGAGTACTCCCCGGGCGGTCTCGAAGCGCTCGGACGTCGAGCGAAAGTGAAGCTCATCCGGACCGACCCTCCGACGCTCGCTCCCGGCCGGTGGGAGGCGAAGAGCGCCCTCGGCCGGCTGTTGCTGCAGGAGGCCGATGTCCGACCCCTCGTTCCGGGCGACCTCAAGCACGTGACGGGACCGGTCGCGACCGCCGAACAGCTGCGGGAGGTCGACTTCGCCTGGCGGGTCGCCCGGCATGCGAAATCGAACGCGATCGTCCTCGTGAAGGGGACGGCGACGGTGGGGATCGGCTCCGGTCAGCCGACCCGGGTCAAGGCCGCCGAGCTCGCCTGCGAGGTCGCGGGCGACCGGGCGAAGGGCGCGGTCCTCGCGTCGGACGCGTTCTTCCCGTTCCCGGACGGGGTCGAGGTCGCCGGGCGGGCCGGCGTCTCGCTCATCGTCCAGCCCGGAGGCAGCCTCCGGGACCCCGAGGTGGTCGCGACCGCGGAGAGGTACGGGATGTCGATGTACTTCACCGGCTGGCGCGTCTTCCGCCACTGAGGCGGACCTTCGAGAAGTACTTCCGGACGCTCTCGCGGAACGCCACCAGGTCGACCGACCCCACTTCGCGTCCCTTCTCCTGCCCGGCCTCGACGAAGACGTACGTCGGGATCATGTGGATCCCGTACGACCTCGTCACGAGCGCCGCCTCGTCGACGTTCACGCGCGCGACCTTCACCCGACCTCCGAGCTGGGCGCTCAGGTCCCGGAGCAAGGGCTCGGCGACGCGGCACGGGGCGGACCAGTCCGCGTAGAAATCGACGACGACGGGGACCGGAGAGCGGATGACCTCGCGCTCGAACGTCGCGTCCGTGACCCGGATCGGCTCGGTGCGCTCGCCCACGGCGGCCGTTCGAAACCCTCTCCTGCTTTAAGTCCCCGGCTCGTCCCGCACCCGAGTCCCGTGAGGTCTCGCCCGACGGTCGGTGCTCCGCTTCCCACGACGCTCGCACCGCGTCTTCTCCGCTGGTATCGCCGTTCCCAGCGGCCGCTTCCGTGGCGCTTCGACCGGAACCCGTACCGCGTCTGGGTCGCGGAGGTCCTCCTCCAGCAGACGCGGGTCGCTACGGCGAGCGCGTACTTCCCGCGGTTCCTCCGCGAGTTTCCCACCGTCGAAGCGCTCGCCCGAGCCCCCATCGGCCGGGTGCTGAAGGTCTGGGAGGGGGCCGGATACTACGCCCGTGCCCACCACCTCCACGAAGCAGCGCGGGTCGTGGTCCGGACCATGGGCGGCACGATCCCGTCCACCGTCCCCGAGCTCGAGCGGCTCCCCGGGGTCGGTCCCTACATCGCGCGCGCGGTCGCGTCGATCGCGTTCGGGACGCCGACGGTCGCCCTCGAAGCGAACGGGCTTCGGGTCGCGGCCCGGTGGACCCGGGACGAAGGGGACGTGCGAGACGCCCGGGTTCGCGCGGCGCTCGAGGAGCACCTTCGGTCGGTCCTTCCTCCCCGGAGTCCGGGCGAGTTCAATGAGGCGATGATGGAGCTCGGAGAGACGCTCTGTCTCCCCGCCCACCCGAAATGCCCTCGGTGCCCGGTCGCGTTCGGCTGCCGCGCCCGCCTCGAGCTTCGGGACCCGGGGACGATCCCCGCACGCCGAAAGCAGCGCCGGCGACCGCACGTGCGCGCCGCGATCGTCGTCCTGCGGGAGGGCGGCCGGTGGTTCGTGCAGCGACGCCCGCCCGCCGGGCTCCTTCCCGGGCTCTGGGAATTCCCGGGCGGTCGGGTCGAACAGGGCGAGTCCGCCGAGGCGGCCGCCCGCCGCGAACTCCGGGAGGAAACCGGGTTCGTCGTTGGTCGTCTCCGACCGGTCGGTACCGTCCATCACGCCTATAGCCACTTCACGGTCGAGCTGCACGCCTTCGCGGGCGCGCGGAGGTCGACCGGGTCCCGCCCGAAACCACTCGGGTCGGACGGGCGATGGGTAACCTCCTCCGAGCTCGAGCGACTCCCCCTGCCGAAGGCGACCAAGAAGGTGGTCGCCCTCGTTCGGAGGAAGGTGGGTAGAGCTTCCCCGGGTTCAGGATCCCGTCGGGGTCGCAGGCTGTCTTCACGGCCGTGAGCAGTCCGATCGCGCTCGTCCCAAGCTCCTCCGCCAGGAACGGCCGCTTCAGGATACCGACCCCGTGCTCGGCGCTGATCGTCCCCCCGAGGGACCGGGAGGCCGAGAGGACCGACGCACGGATCCTCTGCGCGACCGCCGACGTCGGGTCGACCACGTAGTTCGGGTGAAGACTTCCTTCTCCGAGATGTCCGAAGAGGAAGTACGGGACCCTCTCCCGTCGCGCGATCCGCGCGAGCGCGCGGAGCAGGTCATCGATCCGGGCGACGGGCACCGCGACGTCCTCCCGGACGTGGTAGCCGTACCGCTCGAGGAGGACGTTCCCGCTCTCCCCCCGGAGGGTCCACAGCTCATCGGCATCCTCGAACACCGCGGGCATTCCCGGAACGCCGGCCTTCGCTAAGCGGCTCCTCAGGCGAGTCAGCCGGCGGCTCGCCTCGGACGCGCCGCCGGCCTCCACCTCGAGAAGGAGGAGGGCCGAGCCGCTCCGCCACCGGGCCGTCCGCGCCTCGGAGAGCGCCGCCGCACATCCCGCGTCGAGATACTCGACCGCGGAGAGCCCGCTATCGGGAAGGCGGGCGAGCGAACTTACGATGGATCCGAGGGATGGGCGCGATGGGAGGGGTACGACGACCCCTCGCCGGGTCGTCGGTACCGGCGCGAGCCGCACGGTGAGCTCCGTCGCGATCCCGAGCGTCCCCTCGCTCCCGACGAACAACTGGAGGAGGTCGGGCCCGACTGACCGCTTCGCCACCCGACGGCCAAGATGGACGCGATCTCCGGTTCCGAGCACCGCGTCGACCTCTCGGACCCAGGCCCGGGTCGGTCCGTAGCGGAACGACCGCATCCCCGAGGCGTTCGTCCCGACGTTCCCTCCGATGGTCGAGGTCGTCCACGAGCCGGGGTTAGGGGGAAAGAATAGCCCGTGGGGAAGAAGGGCCCGCTGGAGGTCCCGGTTCACGACGCCCGGTTCCACGCGGGCCCAGAGGTCGTCCCCGTCGACCTCGAGGACGCGAGACCAGGCCGAAAGGTCGACCACCACGCCTCCGTCCGGGGGCACCGACTCGCCGTCGAGCGACGTCCCGCCCCCACGCGGCACGAGCGGTACCCTCGTTCGGCGAGCCCAGCGTACGAGGTCGACGACGTCCTCCGCGTCCGCCGGCGCGACGACCGCGAGCGGACGGCCTGAAAGATGCGAACCGTCCCGGCCGAAGGGCAGGACCTCGAGGTCCCCCGTAAGCAGCCGACCGCGAACCGCCGTGGCGAGCGAACGAACTCTCTTTGAACCGGGACCGGAAGGAGTTCGCGACACGGACCGGCGCTCGCGCTCCCGGTCCCCTCAGGTGGTCGCGGACGGGGTCCCGACGGAGTCGACCGCTTGGATGAAGTCCCGGATCGCGAACGGCCGTACGAGGATCGTCTTCGCGCCGGCCTCGCGAGCTTTCGCCTCGAGAGCCGGGTCGGCGCTCGGGAGGATCACGATCGCGGAGAGGTCCCCCCGACCTTGGAGGGCGGCCTGGAGCTCGGAGAAGGAGCTGTCGCTCTTTCCGGTGCCGGCGTCGAGCACGAGCACCTTCTGGTCGGGCGACACCGGAACCCGCTCAATCCCTTCGTGGGTCGGCCCCTCCAGAAGGACCCGGTGACGATGAAGGCGGAGGAGGCCCCGGAGGAGCAGTCGGGAGTCTTCGCTCCCGCCGAGCACGATCGCCGGCGCTCCGGGGGGCCCCGAGGGGTTTCGCAGGGGCGGGGCGGCAACAGTTTCGGTGGCGGTCTGGAATGCGCGCATGGTACTCCCTCCCGGCGAGGGTACGATGGCTCGGTCAAGGTTTGGGACGCGCCTCCTAAAGAACCCACCGACGAACCGCCGCCTGCTGGGGGGCTGGACAGTGCATTCCGGTCGAAAACCGCCCCATCGCCCATGTTCCGGGCACCCGGATAACTATATAGAGTGGCCCGGTTATACATTGTTTGGCCTCGGGCATCGGCGGCAGCGTCTCTTGGCGGCACCGTCCAAGAGGCCAGGAGCCGCCCGCCGGTGCCTCCCTTTTTCCGTGCAAGTGGAGCGATAGGTTCTTTTCAAGCGACGGAGGAGAGCGCGCGATGGTCGCCCTCTTCGGTCCCTCGCAGCAAGATCTCGAGCGTCTTCGGTCCACCGTACAGTCCCTCGGCACGACGAGCGTCCCCGGCCTCGCGGCCGCGCTCTCCGTCCGCGAGCGAAAAGCCGAGAAGCTCCTCGCGCACGAACTCGCCCGGCCGGGCACCCCCGTGATCTACGACCCGAGCCGGCGGCTCGTTCGCTGGGCCGCGCCGGCCCCGCCTCCTCCGCCCGCGGAACCCACCCCAGTCGCGCCGACCGCTCCCGAACCGACGCGGGCGCCTCGCTCGCCCTCTCCCGTGTTCACCCCCGTCGGCCTGAAGACCCTCTGCCCGCACTGCCATGTCGCGCTCCAGTCCACCGGCACCGAGAGCCTCGCCGTCTGTCCCGAGTGCGGCCGTCTTTCCACGATGCGGAACGGACGAGCGAGCGGCGCGTCCCCCCCCGCGGCCCCCACCCCGACCCCGTCCACGCCGTCGTCGTCCGGCCCCGAGACCGCGGCGGTCGGGGGGCTCGACGATCGACGCAGCCAGGAGCTGTTCGCCGCGTACGTGAGTTCGAAGCCGATCCCCTGCCCGAAGTGCCGAACGCCGCTGCGACACCGGGCCCTCAGCGAGTACGCCTGTCCCGCGTGCGGACAGACGGTCCGGTTCCCGAAGATGGGAGACCTCCGGTCGCCCCCGGCACCGACCCCGCCGGCCTGACGGACGGAAACGACGCCGGGTCGACCCGACCCGGGGCGGCGCGCGACGCCTAGGCCGGGACGACGAGCTCGCCGCCGGACTTCTGCATCGACGGCATCCGCTTCGTCTTCGCGCCCTTCGTCTGCCAGAAGAGCTCGGCGAACTCCTGGACGAGCTTGAGAAGCTCGAGCGCGTCGGCGAGGCTCGTGCCCTGGCGGGCCTTGGACGCCTGCTTGAAGATCCGGAAGACGAGGTCGGGGACCTGCGGGAACTGCTTCACGTGGTCCGGGGTGAAGTAATCGCCCCAGATCACGCGGACCTCGTGCTTCGCCCGCTCCGCGTGCTGTTCCTTGACCGCGGTGTACCGGGCGAGCTTCGACACGTAGGCGGCTCGGTCCTCGGGCTTCGCGTCCATCGGAGGCATCGCGAGCTCGCCGATCAACTGGTCCATCCGGAGGACCGTGAGGGCGGCGATCTGGGCCTCGTGGGGGTCATAAATGCCGCACGGGATGTCGCAGTGCCCGTAGGCGGTCGCGGGCGGTCGAACGGCGTCGCGGGCCCGGAGGGCCCAGTCGCGGATCCGGGGGAAAGCCGACATGGTGGCTCGCGATACCTCGATTGGAGGATAAGCTTGCCGAACGGGCCCAAATCTCCTCGACCGGGGAGGGGGCCGCGGTTCCTTCGATGGCTCCGCTCCCGAAGGTTCCGCGTCGCAGACGACTCGATGAGCCCGACGCTCCTCCCCGGCGACTGCCTCTACGTTGACCCGCGGGCGTACGCCGACCGACCCCCGGCGCGCGGCGATCTCGTCGTCGTGCGCGACCCCCTCCTCCCCGCTCGGAATCTCGTGAAACGGGTCGGGTATGTTCCGGGGGAGACGGCATCTCCCGAGGGGATCGTGGTCCCGAACGGCACCGTCTATCTGCTGGGCGATGCGCCCGCGCGGAGCCGGGACAGTCGGTCGTTCGGTCCGGTGCCGGTCGACGCGATCGTCGGAAGGGCGTATCGCTGCTATCGACCGATGGACCACCGTCGCACGTTGTGAATCGGTCGTCCACCATCAGAACCCTTATCCGATGTGGCAACTCCCCACATCGATGGTCGCCCCCACCAGCGTGTGGATCGTCGTCGTGGTCGTGGTCGCGGCGGGAGTCGCCGGTCTCGGGTTCTACGCCGGGTACGACTACCGGGGTTCTCCGGCCTCCTCTCCGAGCTCGGTCACCAACTCCACGCTCTCCGTCCTCGGCGCCGGGACGCTGAACACGGTGTTCCCCCAGGTCGCGAGCGCCCTCGCCAACGAGACCCCGGGGATCTCCGCCCCGGCGGCGTCGCAGACGTACGAGGGGTCCCTCGACGTGACCACGGCCATCTCGGCCCTTTCGGCCAAGGTCGACGTCGCGGCCGTCGCCGACTTCCGCCTCATCCCAGAGCTGCTCCAGCCGATCTACGCGAGCTACGAGGTCGCCTTCGCCTCGACTCCGGAGGTGCTCGTGTACAACCCCTCCATCGCCGCGTTCGACGGCATCAACTCCTCGAACTGGGGGACCAAGCTCTTCTCCGCCGTATCGACCTCGGGCGTCGCCCCGTTCGCGGTCTGGAATGCATCGACCGACCCGAACGGCTACAACGAGATCTTCTCGATGATGCTCGAGGGGATGATCTACCACGGAGGGGACCGCTCGGCGGTCTACTCCCACTTCTACTCGGGCGCCCCGGGAGCTTTCGCGGTCCCCATCCCGTCGGTCACCAAACTCGAGAAGGAGGGTCAGGCCACCTCCCTCCTCTCGACCGGGGTCGTCTCCTCGCTGATCACGTACCGGGCGTACGCGGCCCTCAACCACCTCACCTACGTCACCCTCGACCCGATCGTCGGACTCGAGGCGAACAACTCGACGGCGCTCGCGGATTACGCGAAGCTGTCGACCACCGTCCTCTCGTCGTCCGGGGGAACGGAAGACGTGTCCCCGGCGCCCGTGCTCTTTGCCGTCACGGTCCCCACGAACGCACCGAACAGCGCGCTCGGAGCGGCCTTCCTTCATCTCCTCCTCTCTCCCCAGGGGGAGGCGCTCCTCGCGCGGGATGGCGCGTTCACGCCGGTCTTCCCCGGGTGGGCGGACACGCCGTCGGCCGTTCCGTCGGTGCTGGCCCCCGACGTGGCTCCGATGCCGGCCTGGGCGGCCAGCTACCTCGCATGAGCTCCGGCTCCCCGGTCCCCCCGCCACCCGCCCGTCGCCGCTGGAGAACGGGGCCGTTCTGGGTGGCCCTCCAGGTCGTCCTCTCCGGCTCGCTCCTTCTCCTGTTCCTCCTCCCGATCGTCGCGCTGTTCACCTACGCGCCGGTCTCTCGAATCGTGGACGCCGCGGGAAACCTCCAGGTCCGCGAAGCGATCTGGGTCACGCTCTACGCCTCGGGGATCGCGGTCCTCACGTCGGCACTGCTCGCCATCCCTCTCGGCTACCTTCTCGCCCGGAAGCGATTCTTCGGGCGCGCGGTCATCGAGTCGGTCGTCGGGCTTCCCGTCGTCGTGCCGCATCTCATGGTCGGGCTCGGCCTCTTCCTGCTCGTCCTGCCGGGCTCGCCCCTCTACACGTTCACGAACGCGGTCGGGTTCCCGGTCTACGACACGATCTGGGGGGTGGTGCTCGTCATGGCCGTCGTCAGCGCCCCGTACACGGTGCTCGCGAGCCAGCTCTCGTTCGAGGCGGTGGACGACCGCGTGCTCGAGTCCGCCCGTTCGCTCGGAGCGGGTCCCGGGACCACCTTCCTCACCGTGACGCTGCCGGTCGCGCTCCGGGGGATCGTCGCCGGCCTCCTCCT
>DAEB01000013.1:36689-51224 GCA_002495185.1 Thermoplasmata archaeon UBA184
CTCGCGGAGCGGACCGGCTGGGTGCCGTGGCGGCGGGGGGACCTCACGCCATGAGCGAATGGCGGGTCGACCGGGTCGAGACCGACCTCGACGCGTTCCACCTCGGGCCGGTCGACCTCTCGCTTCGGTCCGGAGAAGCGGTCGCGGTGCTCGGAAGTTCGGGGTCCGGAAAGACGACGCTCCTTCGCACGCTCGCGGGATTCCTTCCGCTGCGCGGCGGCCGCCTGCTCCGCGACGGGGTCGACATCTCGCGATGGCTGCCCGAGGAGCGCGCCCTCGGCTATGTGCCGCAAGGACTCGGCCTCTTTCCGCAGCGGACGGTCTTTGGGAACGTCCGATACCCGATGGAATTGCGGGGCCGTCTCGATGCGAACGGTCGCACGGATGCCCTCCTCGCTCGGTTCCGTCTGACGGCCCTCAAGGAACGTCGCCCGGCCCGCCTGAGCGGCGGGGAGCGGCAACGGGTCGCTCTCGCCCGAGCCCTCGCCGCCGAGCCCGAGCTGATCGTCTGGGACGAGCCGTGGCAGGCGCTCGACGTGGAGGCGCGGCTCGAGCTCGGAGGGATCCTCACCAAGCTACGCGAGGAAGAGGGAATTCCGGTCGTCGTGGTGACCCACGACCCCGGTCTCGCGTTCTCGGTCGCCGACTCGTTCGTCGTCCTCGACCGGGGCCGGGTCCGACTCTCGGGGGGACCCCTCGACCTCCTCGACCGACCCTCGAACGCGTTCGTCGCGCGCTTCGTGGGGTACGAGAACGTCTACGACCGCGTGACCCTCGAAGCCGGACGGGACCACCCGTTCACCGCATGGCTCCTCGGGGAGGCCGGCCCCGAAGGGGTGGCGATCGGAACGCCGGTGGCCGTCCCGACGATCGGGGTTCCGTCGACGTGGGAAGGGGTCGTGCGGAGCGCTCGGCCCAATCCGGAAGGGGTACGGGTCGAGGTCGCGGTCGACGACCTCATGGTCGCGCTCCGGCTCCCGCGACCGTGGCCCGAACGACTCCCGACCGTCGGCGAACGGGTCCGGTTCAACGTCGACGGGGGCACCGTTCACCGGCTCGGCACCGGATCGGAGAAGGGGCCATGACACGACGGCGCGGCAACGTCGTCACGAGCACCGACATCGCGCTTCTTCGGTCGCTCGCGCAGGAGCGCTCGATCGTCGCGGCGAGCGCCCGCGTGGGGATCTCGCGCGACCGGGCCGTCTACCGGGTCGAGCGGCTCGAACGGGCGTTCGGGGGCCCGGTGGTGGTCGGCGTCCGCGGCGGCTCGGAGCACGGGGGCTCCTCGCTGACCGCGCTCGGCGACCGGATCGTCCAGGGCGGGTTCGACTCGGTCGAGATGATCGACGCGCGGCCGGTCGGTCCGCTCTCCTCTCCGAACCTCCTGCGCGGCGTGTACCGCCGCGCCCCGTCCCCCGCGGTCGAGGTCGGGCGGTCGCTCCGCCTGCGCGTCGCATTCCCCGCGGAGGACGGAGCCCGGGTGCGGATGCTGCTCGACCCCGAGGTCATCTTGGTCGCCCGACGGCGGTTTCCGTCGAGCGCCCGCAACGTCGTCCCGGGAACCGTCGAGTCGGTGCACCCCGACCCGGGAGGTCTCGGCGTGACGCTGGTCGTGCGCTGTGCGGGAGTCCGGCTCCGCGTCGCCATGACCGACGAGCCGGTCCGTCAGCTCGGCCTGCGGCCGGGGGTCCCGGTCTGGCTCTACGTCAAGGCCCGGTCGCTTCGACCGGTCGGCGGGCCCGACCGCGGTCCAACCGTTCCCGACCCGCGGGAGGTCTGAGGGCGGCCGCGGGGCGGCGCACGCGAGCGCATCGGAAACCGTAGAGGCCGAGACCGGTCCGGCCGAGCGGGGGAGCGGAGCGGGAGACCGCCCAGCGCCGGAGCGGCGCGCACAGCCCGCCGCCCGGCCCGTGGTCCGCGATCGCCACCGCGCCCGGGGCCATCCGTGGGTCGAGCGCCGCGAAGTCGAGCGCCGCCTGGCGCTCCCCGTGAGGCACGTCATACACGAACAGCTGCACCGACGGGAGGTCTTCTCCCAGCAGGGGAAGCACCTCCGCCTTGTCGCCCAAGCGCAAGTCCCAGCGCCGTCGGAGCGGGAACGGCACGGCCCACCCGGACGAGTGACCGGTCGGAAGCGACCACGAAGCGGACCGGGAGGCGCGACGCGCCGCCGGGCGGCGGTCGACCTTGGGAAGGTCGACCGAGTGCAGCGTCCCATGACGCTCGCGGTGCATCGCCTGAAGGAGGTACGCCGAGGAGACCCCGGAGGAGACGCCGACCTCGACCACGTGCCTCGGCCGAAGGAGTCGGACGAGCGCGTAGAGCTCGAGCGGCGCATCGATCTCGATGTACGACGAGCGGCCGCCGAGCCGGTGCATCCGCTCGAGGTGTCGGAAGAGGCGCGTTTCGCCGGACGCCTCCTCGATCGCCGCCCGGGCCCGGGCCTCCGGAACCCCGGCGAGCGCCGAGACCCACCGGGAATCGGGGTCGAGCTCCGGCTGCATCGATCTCGAGGACCGGCCGCGAGCCGGGCCTACTCGAGGCTCTCCCAGTTCCCGATCCACTCCCGCGCCGTCTCGACCCTCGGCCGGACGGAGCGGACCCGCTCGTACGCCTCGTCGAGCGAGATCTTTTCGGAGCGGTGCAGGTACCACGCCGCGGCGAGCGGCGACCGCCGGACGCCGTGCCCGCAGAAGACGAGGACCGGCTGGTTCGCTCGTCGGGCCGCGCTCATCTCGGTCGCGAGCTCATCGAGATTCGGGACGATCGGGGCGTCCTTCGACTCATCGTAGATTTGCACATGAACGGCCGCGGGCATGTCGTCCGGTGCCTCGTCGAGCACGCAGAACCTCTTCCCCGAGAACGTGAGGGCATCCTTCCAGCCCCCGAGGAACACTCCGGGAGCGACCTCCTGAGGGCTCGCAAGCGGTCGCTTTCGGGAGGGGCTCTTCCGGACGCGCGCGGCGGTGGGCATGCGCACCCGAGAGGGGGCCCGGGTTATGAAGGTGGAACCCGCGTTCGAACGGTTCGGCCGCCCCGGGGGGCTGGGGGCGCGACCGCTAGTCCCGGATCCCCTCGCCGGTGAGCGAGAAGACCGCCTCCCCTTCGGGGAGGTTCGGGGAGTCGATGAGCCGGGCGATCCGCTTCGGCGGCTTCGACTTCCGCAGGTAGACCCGGTACGTCGCCGCGTGGGCGACGATGTTCCCGCCGATCGGACGGGTCGGGTCGCCGAACAGGATGTCCGGACGGGCCGAGACCTGGTTCGTCACGACGATCGCCGCGTTGTAGGTGTCCGCGAACCGCAGCAGCTCGTGCAGGTGCCGGTTCAGGTGCTGCTGCCGGGGAGCGAGCTCCCCCCGGCCGAGGTACTCCGAGCGGAAGTGCGCGGTGAGGGAATCGACGACGAGTAGGCGGATCGGCCGCTCGCGGGCGAGCTCCTGCGCCTTCTGGACGAGGAGCATCTGGTGGTTCGAATTGAAGGCGCGCGCGACGTGGATGCGACGGAGCGCCTCCTCGGGGTCGATCCCGACCCCCTTCGCCATGTCGACGATCCGCTCGGGGCGGAACGTGCTCTCGGTGTCGATGTAGACGACCTCGCCGCCGAGGCCTCCCTGCGCGGACGCGGTCTGGACGTCCACCGCCACCTGGTGGGCGATCTGGGTCTTCCCGGTGCCGAACTCGCCCGAGAACTCGGTGATCGCCTGCGTCTCGACGCCGCCCCCAAGGAGCTCGTCGAGCGCCTTCGAGTTCGTTGTGATCCGGCCCAGCCGCTTTCGCCGCTCGAGGAGCGTCGTGCCGCTCTCGAACTGGCCGACGTCCGCCTTCCGGCGCGCCTCCCCGATGATCTTCTGGGCGACCGCGACGCCGATCTCCGCCGCCTCCGCGACGTCTCCGGGGGAGGCGACCGCGAGCTCCATCAGGTCGGTGTAGCCGCTCTCGCGAAGCTTCTCGGCGGTGGTGACCCCGATCCCCGGGAGGTCCTCGAGCGCGAT
Source organism: Thermoplasmata archaeon UBA184 (assembly GCA_002495185.1). Taxonomy (GTDB): domain Archaea; phylum Thermoplasmatota; class Thermoplasmata; order Lutacidiplasmatales; family UBA184; genus Lutacidiplasma. Next base: position 40,682 of record DAEB01000013.1, read on the forward strand.
CTCGTGCTTCGGCGCCGGCGGGTTCTCCTCGGCGCCGGCGGCTTTGGAGCTCGGTTTGGACGGCACGACCGGCCGACCGGGACGCGGGGAGATAAGCGTGCGGGAGGGGTCGCGAAACGGTGAAACCTGGCTCCTACCCGGAGCGCGCGAGCGGCACGAACGGCTCGCCCGTGAGTCGCTGGTAGACGGTCGTGTAGAGGCGGCTCACCTCGTCCACGAGGAGGGGCGGGAGCGGAGGGATGGCAGGCTCGGGAAGGTGCGCCTCGCGCGCCTTCTGGAGCTGGTCGTAGTAGCCGGTCGTTCGGTAGTGCTGCCGGACGAACTCCTTCGAGAAGTCGACCTGGCGGCCCCGCGCGTACGCCGCCGCGTCCCAGAACCGGTCCTCGTCGGCCGTCCCGAACGTGTCGACGACCATCAGGACGCCGTCCGCGTCGACGGCGAACTCCTTCTTTCCGTCGACGTGGAGAAGGCCCCGCGGACCGATCTCCTTCTGCATCGCGGCGTCGATCGTGAGGATCGTCTCGCGGATCGAGTCGAGCTGATGCGCGTCGAGCGCCGAGAGGGAGAGCGCTTCGGACCGGGTGAGCAGACGGTCGACCGGCTCGAGCTTCGTCGTCACTTCGAAGTGCGGCTCGGGAAGCGGCATCGCGAAGGTGAGGGTCTTCCCTTTCGGGAACCCGAGCTCCTCGGCCGAGACCTTGCCGGCCTTCACGCGGTCCCACATCGACCCCGCGAGGTAGTAGCGGACGATCAGCTCGAGCGGGACGAGGTAGTTCCTCGGGTGCGGTCCGAGGGTCGACGGGTTCGGAACCACCTGGACGCGCTTCACGCGCATCGCGGTCGGTCCGGCGAGGCTCAGGTAGTGGTGCGGGACGCCGAGACGAGTGCACATCTCGAACCAGAAGGCGGCGGTCCGGGCGAGCGTCTCCCCCTTGTGGGGGATCTCGCTCGGGATGTGCTTGTCGAAGACCGAGATGTCGTCCGTGAACCGGAACTCAAGTTCGGTCGGGGAGATCTCGTAGACCTCCTTCACCTTCCCCCGACGCAGGAACCCGGGGGCGGTCGCTGGGGTCTTCGCCATGCCGGGCGAGGAGCCTCTTTCGGTTTAAGGTCAGCGACCGGTCCGGGGTTCTCCCGTCGGCACGGGGGGCGGGCCGTCTCCCGAGTACGCCCTTCGGTACGGGAAGAACTTCGGCACCTTCGCGCGGTAGTGGGCATAGCCCTCGCCGAACAGCGCGAGCAGCTCTCGTTCCTCGAACGGGATCAGCACGAACCAGTACCACGCCAGAAGAGCGCCGCTCCAGAGAAGAAGGAGCGGGGACGCGGTGAGGAGACCGGCCCCGAACACGATCAGCACGACGCCGAGATACATCGGGTTCCGGCTGTAGCGGTACGGACCGACCGCGACGAACGGCTCGGTCCGCTCGGCCGGCTCTTCGACCGGCGCGCGGCCGAACATCTTGCGGAGCGTGACGGAGGTCGAAGCCAGCATCGTCCTCGGGTCCCGGTACCGGAACGTATCGACGATCACGGCGAACCCCGCTCCGGCCACGACGAGCCCGACCGCTGGAATCCCGAACTCCGAAGGGACCGAGAGGCGAACCACCCGCAGAACCATCACTCCCTCGAGGACCGCATACGCCGCGACGAGCGTGATCGCGAGCTCCGCCAGGATCAGCGCGGTACCCACGAGCAGCGACCGTGGCTCGTTCATCGGAACGAGGAGACGCGGCCGCCGAAACCATATTGGTTTCCCAATGGCTTTTGGGCGCGATGAGCGCTCGAACCGTCATCAAGGAGAAGGCCAACGTCGTCTACGCTACTCACAACGACCTCCCGAAGGAGGTCCGCAGCTCGGTCATCGAGCTCGTCGACGCCCGGCTCGCGGACTCGGTCGACCTCCAGACCCAGATGAAGCAAGCCCACTGGAACGTCAAGGGCCCGGACTTCATCTCGCTCCACAAACTGTTCGACGAGGTCACCGAGGACGTCGAGGAGTACGTCGACCTTCTCGCGGAGCGGGTCGTCCAGCTCGGAGGGGTCGCGCACGGCACGGCCCGGCAGGCGGCGGCCCACTCGACCCTCGCCGAATACCCCCCCGCCCGGGACGGCCACCAGCACGTCGAGGCGGTCTCGCTCGCGCTCGCTTCGTACGGGAAGTCGGTCCGCGCGGCGATCGACCAGACCGACCGGTTCGGCGACAAGGACACCGCCGACATCTTCACCGAGATCTCGCGCGGCGTCGACAAGTGGCTCTGGTTCGTGGAAGCCCACCTGAACGCGGAGCGCTGAGGCGTCGGCTCCCCCGAAGCGAGGAACGCGCTAGCGGCGCCCGAGGCCGGCGCTCTCGAGCATCCGCTCGATGTCACCGTAGACCCGCCACTCCGCGACCTTCCCGGCCCGGACGACCGCGTACCAGGCGGCCGGAAACCGCCAGGCCGCCCCCGAGGCACGACGGCCCCGACCCCGGAAGGACCCGCTCGCGACACCAAAGACCGCGACCGCGCGGCCCGTCGACACGAACCGCTCCGCCCGGATCCGGTAGTCGGGAAACAGGGCGAAGTAGGAGGCCCACGCTTTCCGCGACAGGACGAATTCTCCTCCCGAAGCATCCACGAACCTCGCGCGGGCGACCGCGAGCTTCGAGAGGCCCTCCGGGTCGTGCGCGTTGATCCGGTCGATGTAGGCCCGGACGGTGGCGACCGGGTCCCTCCCGGGGGGCCCGCGGCGCGGCTTCGACTCGTTTCGGGGCACGGGGGGCATCGAACTCGCGCCGATGGGCCTAGAGCGAACGCGCTTGCACCGCGGTGATCGGGCGGAACCCCCGCTTCGTGTAGAAGCGGCTCGCGATCTCGTTTTGGGCCGGGAACTCGGCCGTCACGATCCCCGCGCCTTTCCCCTTGAGGACGGTCGTGACCTCGCCGAGCACGTACTCGCCGACCCCGCGCCGCCGGTAGAGGGGCAGGAAGTAGATGTCGAGGATCACGCCCTCGTGCTCGGGAGCGTAGAACGCGCGCTCGCGGACATGGGCCCGGACGAACCCGACGACCTTCCCGCGGTCCGGTCCGGTCCCCTCCGCGACGAGGACGACCGCCTTCGGGTTCGAGAGGTCGAACTTGAGGATCTGGCGCGCCTGCGTCTCGGCGTCCTCGCGGACCTTGAGGAGCGGGTCGAACTCCTCGTTGAGCCGCTTCAACCGCAGGAGGAGCGGCACGAGCGTCTCGAGGTCGGTCTCCCGGGCCGGCCTCAGGTGGATCGGTACGGACGCGGTCTCACTGGCTCCGGTCGAGCGGCCCTTCTTCTCCTCCGTCCCTGTCATGATGCTGCGGTCCTCCTCCGACGCGGTTTCGCCGGTGGCATTGGAGCCGTGAGATGGGCGCGCGCGAGCGCCCGGACCAGTTGGGCCGGCCGGCCCATCAGCGCCCGGGCCCGCTCGAGGAACTCGTCGTGCGTCAGCGTTCGTCGTGCGACCCCGAGGAGGACCGCCATGTCCCCGACGGCGGCGGCGATCTCGGGGAACACCTCGGGCTCCTCCATCGTCGGGAGGATGTGCTGCGCGGTGAGGCCCTTCCGAGAGGCGCCCCGCGCGAGCTCCTTCGCTGCCGCGAGGACGACCTCGTCCGGGATCGAGCGAGCCCGCGCGTCCAGGACCCCGCGGAACACCGCAGGGAAGATGAGCGAGTTGTTGACCTGGTTCGGGAAGTCGCTCCGACCGGTCGCGACGACCGCCGCCCCGGCCGACCTCGCCACCTCCGGCCAGATCTCGGGGACCGGGTTCGCGAGCGCGAAGACGATCGGGTCTTTCGCCATCGACCGGATATGCTGGGGGCGGACCGTGTCCGGGTTCGGCGTGGACGCCGCGAGGAGGACGTCCGCTCCCTCGACCGCCGCGGCGAGGTCCCCCGTGCGACCCCCGCCGTCCGTCGCGAGCGCGATCCGGAACTTCCAGGGGTTGTGGAGCTCGAGCTCGTCCATGTCCTCCCGTTCGGCGTGGAGGACTCCCTTCTGGTCGACGAGCGTCAGCGAGTCGGCCGGGTGCCCGAGCTTCAAGAGGAGGCGCGCGGTCACGAGGTTCGCCGCGCCCGCCCCCAACAGGACCGTCCGGACGTCTTCGACCGAGCGGTGGGTGAGCGCGAGGGCGTTCAGGAGTCCCGCGACGGTCGCGGCCGCGGTTCCGAGCTGGTCGTCGTGCCAGACGGGGATCGGGAGGCGCTTCGAGAGCTCCTCCAGGATCCCGAAGCACTTCGGCGACGCGATGTCCTCGAGGTTGATGCCGCCGAACGCGGGGGCCATCGCCTCGACCGTCGCGATGAACTCCTCGGGCGAGCGGACCCGGATCGGGACGGGGATCGCGTCGACCCCGCCGAGGACCTTGAACAGGAGGGCCTTCCCTTCCATGACCGGGAGCGCCGCCGTCGGTCCGATGTCCCCGAGGCCGAGGACCCGCGAGCCGTCGGTGACGATCGCGATCGTGTTCCACCGTCCGGTGAGGTCGAACGACCGGTCCGGCTCGGACTGGATCGCGCGGGAGACCGCGGCGACTCCGGGCGTGTACCAGAGCGCGAAGTCCCCGAGCGAGCGGACGGGCACCTTCGGGACGGTCTCGATCTTGCCCGCGTAGAACCGCGAGAGCTCGACCGAACGCTCTCCGAGCAGGTCGGTCTTGTCCTCGCTCCGCTCGGCCGCGCTCGCCTTCCGGCGACCCTTGCGCCGGACGACCGGTTCGGTCTCGACCGGGGAGGGAGAGCTCTTGGCCATTCGACCTCGAGGACCAGGGAACGGTTTATTAGAACTGTGCCGAGTCGTGCGGAGCGTTCGGCAATTGCCGGACCTACCCACCGAGACCGGCCCGGACCGGGGTTGGACCCGAACTCGATTCTAAATACTGGTGGGTCTGCTCTCGCGCGCACCGTGGCGTCCTCCTCGGACCCCCTCCCGCATCCGTTCGTCCGTCCTCCGAGGAGCGGGTCGGTCCCGCTGATCTCTCCGGCGGACCTTCGCCGCGAGCTCGATGCGAGCCTTCCACCCCTGCTCCTCGACGTGCGCCCGGCGTCCGAGCGGCGGCTCGTCCATCTTCCGGGGGACCGGCACGTCCCGCTCCATGACCTCGGCTCGGCCCTCTCGTCCCTGCCCCGCGACCGACCGATCGTGGTCTACGACCACTTCGGTTCCCAGGCCCGGACCGCGGTCCGCTTCCTCCAGGACCGTGGCTTCCCTCTCTCCGCCGCGCTCGAGGGAGGCGTGGACGAGTACTCGCGCGTCATCGACGCCGACCTCGCGCGCTACCCCGAGGACGACCCGACCGCGCGCCTCTTCCTCCGCCAGATCCCGCGGGCGGATTCCGGGTGCCTCGCGTACTTGGTCGGGGACGCGGTCGAGCGGGAGGCGGTCATTGTCGACCCGGGCCGCGAGGTCGCCCCCTACCGCGCGCTCCTCGCGGAGGGAGACTGGCGGCTCGTCGGGATCGTCGAAACGCACACGCACGCCGACCACCTCGCCGGGCACTCGGCTCTCCACGCGGCCACCGACGCTCCGATTTTCCTCGGCCGGCGTTCGCCGGCCCGGTACCCGCACCGGACGCTCGCGGAGGGAGAGTCGGTCCGGTTCGGGACCGAGGAGGCGGTCGTCCTCGAGACGCCGGGTCACACTCCCGACCATGTGACACTGCGCGTGCGGGACAAGATCTTCACGGGCGACACGCTTCTGCTCGGGAGCTGCGGGCGGACCGACCTCGGGGAAGGGTCCCCGGAGGCGCTCTACGCCTCGCTCACGGAGAAGATCCTCACCCTTCCCCCCGAAACCGAAGTCTACCCGGCCCACTACGGGGCGCGGCACGCCCTTCCCGAACGGTACGTCTCGACCGTCGGGTTCGAGCGGGTCCGCAACGAGGCGCTCACCCAGGGGTCGCTCGAGGCGTTCGTGCGGTACATGACCGAGGGGTGGCCACCGAAGCCGGCCGACTTCGACCGGATCGTACGCACGAATCTGGAGGAGTAATCCCGGAGCGCGGTTTGCCTCTCGCGTAACCGCGTTTCTCCTCTCGCACCCTTCCGAAAATTCGCCAATCTTAAGCCCGTCTCCGGGTCGGGAACCTCATGCTCGTCCAGACCGGACTCACGGGACCGTTCCCTCGTTCGGAGGCGCTCGTGACCGCGACCCGGGACTTCGACCGGGGCCGGACGACCGACGACGCCGTCGAGGAGCTGTTCCGACGGAGCGAGCAGGAGGTCGTCGCGCTCGAGCGCCGCCTCGGTTTTGCCGGGACGACGGGCGGTTACCTTCGCTGGGCGGACCTCTTCCGTCCGTTCGCGGAGACCTGGGAGGGGTTCACCGTCGGGCCGCTCACGCGATGGCTCGAGACGAACACCTTCTACCGTCAGCCCGTCCTTCTCGCCCCGCCCGGCCGTACCCCGGGCGCGATCGCCTCGCGGCTCCCACCCCCGCTCGTTCGGGAGCCGGGCTCGGCCCGCGTCCTCCTGCCCGGCCCGTACACCTTCGCGCGCATGCTCGACAACCGGTCCGGGGAGACCGAGCCGGCCCTCATCCACCGGCTGGGTCGTCTCCTCGGAGAGGAGGTACGGGAGCTGCGCGGGCGCGGGTTCGAGACGTTCCTCTTCTCCGAACCGCAGCTGGTCGTACACCCTCCCGAAGGCCCCCCGGCGGAGGCCGTGGTCGCCGGCTACGCCGCGGTGGACGCGGCGCTCGCCGCCGGAACGTCGGTCGTCTGGACGTACGGCGCGGACGCTCGACCCGCCTTCCCGCTGCTCGACCGCCTGCCGGTCTCGGTGGTCGGGGTCGACCTCGCGGAGACGGAGGTCGACCAGATCCCCACGGGGCCTGCCCGTACGGGGCTCGGGCTCGGCGTGGTCGACCCACGGACGACGCTCGCGGAGGACCCCGCCGAAGTCGCTCGCGTCGTGCGCGCGGCCCAGGCGCACCGTCGTGCACGTTCGGTCTGGCTCGGACCCGGCGGTCCGCTCGACCTCCTCCCGTGGGAACCGGCGACCCGGAAGCTCCACGTCCTGCCCGCCGTCCAGCGCGCGCTCTCGGAGGGAACGGCGTGACGGCTCGACCCCTCTTCCCGACGCAGGAGATCGGCAGCCTCGCGAAGCCTCGCTGGCAACTTCTCGGGCAGCGGTCGGAAGTGCTCGACGACGGCGCGAGGGAGGAGCTTCGCAGCTGGGACACCCGGGTCGGCTTCGGGGACGAAGCCCCCGAGGTGCGCGACGCCCTCCTTGAGGGCCGGCCGCGCGACGTGAGCCCCGAGGCCGTCCGGGACCTGGGGGCCCTCTTCGGGCTCCGGTTCCTCGAGACGGCGGGCCTCGACCGGGTCTACGACGGGGAGGCGCGGCGGATCGAGATGTACGAGTACCCGATCCGGCAGATGCGCGGCTTCCGCTTCGGGGGCCACGTCCGTTCGTTCGACAACAAGTACTACCTGAAGGCCGCGGTCGTCGACGAGGTCCGGCTCGACCGGCCCTATCATGTCGACGAGTTCGATTTCGTGAAGGCGCACGCGCGCGCGGAGCCGAAGCTCCCCATCACGGGGCCGTACACCCTCGCCGACTGGTCGTACAACGAGTACTACCTCGCCCGTCAACCCGGCTGGAAGGGACGAACGGCCCGACGCTCCGCCCAGAGGGAGTTCGTGGTCGACCTCGCCCGGCGCGCGATCCGACCCACCCTGAGCGCGCTCATCGAGCACGGATGCCGCGTCCTCCAGATCGATGAGCCGGCCGCGGGGACGCACCCGGACGAGGCGTCCGTTGTCGTGGAGGGGTTCAACGCGGCGACCGAGGGGCTGGACGCCGAGTTCACGATGCACATCTGCTACTCGAACTACGCGGACCTCCTGCCGGCGCTTTTGGAGGCGAAGCGGTGCCGGCAGTGGGCGTGGGAGTTCGCGAACCGCGACAGTCCCGGGCACGACGGCTACGCTGTCCTCAAGCTCCTCCGCGAGTACGGGGACACTCGCGAGGTCGGCCTCGGGGCGGTGGACGTCCACCGCGACCGGGTCGAGCCGCCCGAGATGGTCGCCGACCGGGTCCGCCGGGCCGCCGAGTACCTCGGAGACCCGCGCCGGGTCTGGGTGAATCCCGACTGCGGGCTCCGCACGCGGAGCCTCGCGGTCGCCCGAGCGAAGCTTGAGTCGGTCGTCGCCGGCGCGGCGCTCGCCCGCGCCGAGTTCGAGAGCCCCCGGCGCTGACCGCCCGCCCTACGGCGCGGGATTGAGCCAGAACTCGTTGCCGTCCGGGTCGAGGAACTTCGCGACCCAGCCCCACGGCATCTTTCTCGGGGGCGTCGAGAAGCGCACGCCCTTCTTCTTCAGCGCCGCGCACGCCCGGGCGAACGGCTGGTCGGTCACGAGGAGGATGCCGGTGTTGCCGACCTCCGAGCGCGGCGGGCGCTTTCCCGGCCGACCCCCCACCTCGCAGAGATGGAGGAGGAACTTTCCCGACCGGTCCCCGACCGTGGTCCAGTGCTCGGGGTCGTCGTCGAAGACGCGGAACCCGAGGGTCTTCGTGTACCACTTCGCGGCTTTCTTTCGGTCCGTGACGGCGATGGCTACAGATACAGCCCGGAACCCCATGGAACTCGCGCGGCTATCCCCGGGGCGGATTTATCTTCCCCCCGCGGCGCGGCGGGCCTCAGACGACGGAGAGGACCTCGGCCCCCGACGCGCCGACCAGGACCGTGTGCTCCGCCTGGGCGACGTGCCCGTGGCCGCGCTCGACGAACACCGGATACGTCTGGAGCGTTCGTCGGGCCCTCTCGAGCGCGGCCCTCTCCTCGGGAGCGGTCACCCAGCGGGCCGCGAACGGCAGCGTGCGGAATCGGCCGAACATCGCCGCGAGCGCGGGGTCCGAAGCGCCCGGGTCCCGGCGGAACCGGACGATGTTCCCGAACGGACCGTTGCCGATGCTGCCCCTGCCGTTCGTCGCGAACGGCTCGATCGCGATCACCTCGCCTTCCTCGAGGGTCTCGCCGCTCGCGCCCGGCACGTTCGGGATCGACTTGCCGGCGTGCAGGAGGTAGCGCTCGATCGAGTGCCCCGTGAGGTCGACGATCGGCTTCACCCCCCGGGCGCGGATCGCCCGGGCGACCGCGCGCGAGATGTCGTCCACGAGGCCCCCGGGGCGCACGGCGGCGATCCCGGCGGCCCGACCGTCGCGGGCCGCGAGGACCAGGTGGTCCCAGCGATGCGTGCCTCCGACCTCGACCGTGTCGGCCGTGTCGGCGATCGCCCCGTCGAGGTGCGCGCCGACATCGACCTTGAGGAGGTCCCCGGTCTCGAGGACGTCGGTCGTCTCCGGGCTCGGGGTAAAATGCGCCGCCTGGTCGTTCCGCGAGAGGTTCGCCGGGAAGGCGGGCTGGGCTCCCTGCGAGCGGATGAACGACTCGACCTCGTCCGCGAGCTCCCGGATCCGGGCTCCCGGGACCGCGAGCCGGAGGCCGAGCTCGCGGGCCCGCGCCGCGATGTGCGCGGCCTCCCGCCACCGGTCGAGGTCCGGAGGGTATCTCGCCGTCCGGCTCACCCCCGTGCGAGAGCGCGCGGCTCGCGTCCCGTGAGGTCGACCAGCGTCGAGCCCGTTCCCGAACCCGACGGTCTCGCCGGAAGATAGACGCCGACCGAGCGGCCGAGCGAACGGCGGGCCTCGGTGAGGGTCCGGGCCGCGGGCTCGCCGTGGCGGTTCGCCGAGGTCGCGGTGATCGGGCCAACCCGGCGCGCGAGCTCGCGGGCGACGGGGTGGTCCGGCACGCGGATGCCGATCGTCCGCGTCCCGACGACGCTCGGCGGGAGCCGATGACGCGCCCCGGGGGACGGGGGAAGCAGGGCCGTGAACGGCCCGGGGAGGCTTCGGCGGAGGAACGCACGCGAGGTCGGAGAGAGAAGCGCGTATCGCTCGACCTCCTCGGTCGAGCTCACGCAGATCGAGACCGGCTGCGTCGGGGAGCGGTCCTTCGCCCGGAGGAGACGGTCGACGGCGGATGGACGGTCCGCGAGCGCCCCGAGGCCGAGCAGAGTGTCCGTCGGGTAGACGACCAGGCCTCCGCGGCGAAGGCAGCGGACCGCGTCGGCGAGCGCGTCTCCCATCGGTCCCGCCCGGGTGCGGTCTAGAAGTACTCCTCGCCGACCTGCGAGTAGGCGAGGTAGTCGTCCGGGGAGAAGTAGAGCGCGAGCTCGCGCACGGCGGACTCGGGCGAGTCGGACGCGTGGACGAGGTTCGGCGTGATCCCGAGCGCCAGGTCCCCGCGCACGGTTCCCGGCGCGGCCGTCTGCGGGTTCGTCGCGCCGTTCATCTGGCGGACGACCGCGATCGCGGAGCGGCCCTCGAGCGCGAACGCGACCACCGGGCCCGAGGTGATGTGCTGGACGAGCGATGCGTAGAACGGCTTTCCCTGGTGTTCGGCGTAGTGGCGCTGGGCGAGCTCCGGAGGGACGCGGAGCATCTTCGCGGCGACGATCTTGAGCCCCTTTCGCTCGTACCGGGAGAGGATCTCCCCGACGAGGCCACGTCGCACGCCGTCCGGCTTCACGAGC
>DAEB01000024.1:0-7135 GCA_002495185.1 Thermoplasmata archaeon UBA184
GCCGCGGTCAGGACGCCCGTGAGGCCCTTCTCGTCGATCGGCTTTCCGGCGGCGTTCAGCAGTAGCGCACCATACACGTACTCCATGTTCTCACTCCGTGGACTCTGGGGGAACCCTCAGTGACCCATCAAGCGGCCGACCGCCGCTGCCTCCCGGACCGCCTTCGAAAAGAGCGGTTCGATCGTTTCCTTCGTGACCGTACCCGTCGCGATCGCGAGCCCGAGCGCCCGACGGTGCGCGCGACCGAGGAGGCGGGGGATCGTCTCGGTCGTGGGGTATCCGAGTTCGACCGCGAGGCCTATCGCGAGCGCGGCGCTCCGGGCGAGCTCGGCCCGCCGCTCCTCTAGGTCGACCGAGAGGACCTCGGGAGGATAGAACGTCGTGCCGTCGACGACGGCGCGCAGAGTGAGCCCGACCTCGAGCGGGAAGATCTCGAGCCGGGTGAGCAGACCTGCCACCTCGCGTGAGATCGGCTGGCCGGCCCGGACGATGGTGGTGTCCTTCTTCAGGATGACCTTTCCCTTCTCGATCGCCGCCGGAAAGCCCGCGTGCTGGAGCTCCCCGACGATCGGACCGGGCTTGAAGTTCGTCGTGCCCGCGGGAACGAGGATGTCCGCCGGGGCGACCTCTCCCCCGCGTGCGGGCGTCGGGGAGCGGGTCTTGAGGAACTCCTGGAAGAGCGAGAACGGGTTCCCCTCGGCGGAGAGGATCGCCGTCGGGTCTTGGACCTGGTCGAGGAGGGGGCGGAAGGCGGGCCGGGTTTCCATGGCCTTCTCGATCGCATGGCGAATGGCGCTGTTGGTGGCCACGGTGATCGGGTGCTCCCGGCGACGCAGTTCGCGCCGCATCGATTGGAGCGCCGCGGCCGGGACCCCTCGGATCCCGACGACGGCGACCATCGGCCGCGCGACGAGCGTGGCCGCGAGGGCGTCGACGCGGGCGATCTTCTCGGGCGGAACGGATCCACGGCCGGGCATGGAAACCTACCTACCAGAGCCGGACGGAGGGTCCCATCGTGGTCTTGACGTAGACCGACTCGATGTTCGTCCGTCCGCGTTCGAGCTTCCCGACGATCCGGTTCAGCACCGCGTCGACGTTCTGGGCGATCTCCTCGGGCTTCATCGCCCGGGTGCCGACCGGCGCGTGGAACGTGCGGTTGCCCTTCGAGCGGATCCGGATCGACCGCTTGAGGGCGTTCACGAGGTTCGTGGGGTCGCTTCCCGGAGGCACCGGGCGCGGCATCTTCCCGCGCGGACCGAGCACCACGCCGAGCCGCTTTCCGATCGTCGGCATCAACGGCGCCTCGGCGAGGAAGAAGTCGACCGAGTTGACGACCTTCTTGACGTTCTTCTTGTCCTTCGCGAAGTCGTCGAGCTCGTTCGAGGCGACGACCATGTCGGCCACGCCGCGCATCTTCTGGCAGAGCTCGGGCGAGCCAAAGACCGCGACCTTCACCGTCCGGCCCCGTCCCTTCGGGAGCGGTACCTCGTCCTCGAGCCGGTTCTTCGGGACCGTGAGATCCAGGTCCTTGAGGTTGACCGAGAGCTCCACCGTCTCGGAGAACTTCCGCTCCGCTGCCTTTGAGAGAGCTTCGGTGACTACCTCTACGGCAGAACGGTCGGCCATCGTCTCCTCCGATACGCGGGAACGCGGTCGCGCGAGTAGGCTTCCCTACTTAAGCGTTAGGTTCTCGCTCTCTCGGCGGAAGGGCGAGAATCGCTCCTTCTCGCGCGGTGCGCGTTTTGAGTACGAGCCTGAGTGGTCCGGCGGCAGAGTCCGGCTCAGGAGCCCGGCCTTCGCCGGCGTTCCCCGAGGGCCGCCCCAATAGCTTTATAGCAAACGGGTCTCGCAGCCCGCCGATGCACTATCCAAAGACCGTCTCGACCTATTGCCCGAAGTGCAAGACGCACACGGAGCACGAGGTCGAGAAAGGAAAGAAGCGGACCGCCTCCGAGCTCAAGTGGGGGCAGCGCCGGTTCCGGCGCGCGACCGGAGGGTACGGCGGGTTCCCGCGCCCGAAGCCCGAGGGGCGCGCGAAGGCCGTCCGGCGCGTCTACCTCAAGTTCCGCTGCAAGAAGTGCAAGTACACGGTCCAGCCCGCGAGCTGGCGCGCGAGCCAGCTCGAGCTCGTGGAGAAGCATTGACGGGAGGCGGCACGATGCGAGGACCGTCCCCATTCTGGGTCGTCAAGTGCCCCGACTGTTCGACCGAGCAGACGATCTTCAGCCGACCGGCCACGGTGGTGAACTGCTCCGTTTGCGGCGCGACCCTCGCGACGCCGACGGGCGGCCAGGCGAAGCTCCGGGGCGAACTCGTCCGCCCGGTGAGCGCCTAGCCGGGGACGCGGACGTCGGATGCCCCTGCGCCCCGAGTTTCCGGAGGAAGGCGAGCTCGTCATCGGGACCGTCACGTCGATCCGGAACTTCGGTGCGTTCGTCACCCTCGACGAGTACACGAAGCGGGAGGCGTTCATCCACCTCTCCGAGGTCGCCACGGGCTGGGTCAAGTACATCCGCGACCACATCCGCGAGGGCCAGAAGATCGTCGCGCGCGTCCTAAGGGTCGACCCGACGAAGTCCCAGATCGACCTTTCCCTGAAACGGATCAACGACCACCAGCGACGGGAGAAGGTCCAGGCGTGGAAGAACGAGCAGCGGGCGATGCGGCTCCTCGAGCAGGTCGCCCAGCCGCTCAAGATCACCGCGGCCGAGGCCGCCGACCAGTTCGGCCCCGTCCTCATCGAGAAGTACGGCTCCCTCTTCCAGGCGTTCGAGGTCGCCTCCGCCGACCCGAAGCGCTTCCAGAAGGAGAACGAGAAGGCGCCCTGGTCGGCCGCGTTCCTCAAGGTCGCGAAGGAGAGCATCGTTCCGCCGCACGTCACCATCCTCGGGACGCTCGAGGTGAGCGACCCGGCGCCGGACGGCCTCGACCACGTCCGTGCGGCCCTGCTCGCCGCCGAGAAGGTCGACCCGGAGGCGGTCGAGGTCCAGTACGTCGGCGCCCCGCGCTACCGGATCCGCGTGCAGGCGACCCAGTACAAGATCGCCGAGGAGACGCTCAAGCGCGCGACCGAGGCGACCCTCAAGTCGATCAAGAGCGCCGGCGGGCAGGGGAGCTTCGAGCGCGTATGACGAACTCGGTGCTGCGGGTCTGCCGTGCCTGCGACCGCTACAGCTACCTCGAAACGTGCCCGGTCTGCTCCGCGCCTACCCGGACCCCGCATCCGGCCCGCTTCGACCCAGGAGACCGCTACGGGAAGTACCGGCGAATGCTGCTCGAGGTCGTCGAGGAGACCTCTGCGAGGACGGCGTGACGATGTCCGCGAGCATGCACCGGATCAAGGTCGTCAACGACGTGAGCGACCTCGTCCCGATCCTGCGCGCCGTCGATTCCCCGGTCAAGCTCCGCCTCGTCCAGCGTCTCGGGGAGAACTGGCTCACGCTCGAGGACATCGAGCGCGAGTTCGGCGCCGACGGCGTGAAGGCGCTCACGTTCTTCGAGAAGCTCCGCCTGATCGACACTCGTTGGGTCGCTCGGGAAGGTCGGCGCCAGCCCGACAAGAGCTACCACTTCTACTACTCGACGATCAACATCAGCACGACCTCGCCCCTCACAGAGATCTCCGAGGTGCTCGCGATCGCGATGATGCCGCAGCGCGAGTACTCGAAGCTCGAGCAGAAGATCTACAACGCGGTGGGGCCGGAAGGTCGCTTCTTCTCCGACGTCGCCGAGGAGCTCGGGATGAGCCCGACGCGGCTCAAGGCGCTCGTCAAGCGGTCCGAGAAGCTGGAGTACCGTGGCCACCGGATCGAGCGGTTCGTCCAGGAACCGACGCCGGCGTAAGCCCCCTCCGGAGGTCTCCGTCCTCCGGGTCGGGCACCGACCCGGCCGGGACCCTCGCCTCACCACGCACGTCGCACTCGCCGCTCGGGCGTTCGGCGCCCATCGGATGTACCTTCACCCTCCGGACGACCGCCTCGCCCAAACGGTCGCCTCCGTGACCCGCCGCTGGGGGGGCGAATTCGCGGTCGTCCCGGTCGACGACTGGAAGAGCCTGGTGCGCTCCTTCCCGGGCGCCGTGGTTCACCTCACGATGTACGGTCTTTCCCTCGAGAGGGCCCTCCCGAAGATCGCGCGGCACTCGTCGGTTCTGCTCGTGGTCGGAGGCGCGAAAGTTCCCTCGGAGCTCTACCGTTTCGCCCGGTACAACGTGGCGGTCGGACACCAACCGCACAGCGAGGTCGCGGCCGTGGCGGTGGCTCTCGAGCGGCTTCTGGGACTCCCCGCCCCGGTCGGGCCCGGCGAGGCCCCCCAGCGGATCGTGCCTTCCGCGCGGGGAAAGCGGGTGGTGGGAGGCCGCTCGAGACGATGACCGAGGAGCTCCCGCCAATCCCCGCCGCCCACTTTCCCATTGCAGCGCAGGCACCGGGCAAATGCATCGTGTTCGGCGAGCACGCGGTCGTGCACGGCGCCCCCGAACTCGTCTTCGCGATCGACCTGATGACCCAAGTGTTCGTCCGCGACGGGCCGGCGATGCGCCTCAACGCCGACGCGGAAGCACTCTCCCGGAATCCGTACTTCCGCTCGGCAGTCGATCTCGGCTGGAGCGGCCGATCCCCGGTCGAGGTCCGGGCCGTCTCCCGGATCCCGAAGGCGGCCGGGCTCGGTTCGTCGGCGGCGTTTGCGGCCGCTCTTTCGGCGGCGTTCTTCTCCGCGAGCGGCGGCGTCGACCGCCCGACGTTGGCCCAGCGGAGCTTCGACGTGGAGCGAGGGGCCCAGGGCGTCGGAAGCCCCGGGGACACGAGCACGGTGGTCGCGGGCGGATTCATCGCCGTCAACGGGGGGCCCGGAGACCCCCTCTGGTCGATCCGGTCCACCGACCGTCGTTGGGAGATTCGTAGAGTGGGCGACCCGGGCTGGGTGTGGGTGGTCGCTTACAGCGGCATCCCCCGCTCGACCGCGGACGCCGTACGCGCGGTGAGCGCGAAGCTCGCGGCCCCCGGCGGGCCCGAGCTCCTCGAAGAGTTCCGCCGCGTTGCCGCCGAGGGGATCGAGGCGGTCGGCCGGGGTGACCGGGGGACGGTCGCCGAACTGCTCGGGCGGAATCAAGAGCTCCTTCGTGCCGTCGGCGTCTCCCATCCCCGGCTCGAGGCGCTCCTCGAAGCGGCCGCGCCCGCCGCGGAAGGAGCGAAGCTTACCGGCGCCGGCGCGGGAGGCTCCGTCCTCGCGCTCCCGGTCCCCGGGAGGGAGACTGAGCTCGTCCGACGCCTCGCCCGTGCGGGCGCACTCCCGTTCGTCGTTCGCCCGGTGCCGGGTGGCGCATCGACCGTGACCGCCTAAGGGTCCTCCTGGACCCGATCCACTCACCTACTTCTTCGCGACGATCCGAACCACGGAGTTCGGGCCGAGCGGATGGTCCGCGGCCATCGCGCGGTGGGTTCGTCCATCGATCGCCCGGATGAAATGCTCGCCGAGGTCGGTGTGCACGCGGTAGGCGACCGCGCGTGCCGGGGTGTTCGCCGGGACCAGGAACGCGTCCGGAAGGACTCGACCCTGACCGTCGGTCCAGTGGGTCTCGTCCTCGACCGGATAGACCACGATCATCCCGAGGCGGGAGTAGATCATCTCCTCGAGCGCCTGCTGCACTCCGGTCGAGCCCCAGGCGAGGAGGATCGTGCGGATCCCTTCGAGGGCCTTCGACTGGGGGGGAGTGAGACGACTCGGCTCGCGCACCTGGAACGAGGGGTCCCCGGGTCGGTATTCGATGAGGCCGGTTCGTGCCGCCCGCCGGAGCGTGAGCTCGGCGTCCGCCGCGGTCGGAACCGACGGGATCGGTTCGATCTCCTTCGCGAGCGCCTCGGCTTCGTTCTGCGTCGCACGGTCGCATTTGTTGGCGGCGACGAGCCGGGGCTTCGAAGCCTCGAGGAGCCGCCGCGCGAGGTTCGTCCGGTCCTCGTCGGTCCACCGCGACGGATGGGTCCTCTCGAGCGGAGAGTTGCGGAGCGCGGTCGCGATGGCGCTCGGCGATATCGATAGGCCGGTCAGCCGCTCGGCCAGAAAGTCCTCGACTTTCTTTCCCTCGAGCTCGGTTCCGCGGGCGTGCCGTGCGAAGTCCCGGCTCAGGATCTCCGCCACCCACGCCACGAGCTCGTCCTCGAGCCATCGGACCTCCTGGCCCGGGTCGTGACTTCCGTGTTCCGCGAGCCGGCCCTCGTCATCCGTCGAGCCGGAAAGGTCGACGACCTGGATGAACCCGTCCGAGGCTCGGAGGTCGTCGAGAAACTTGTGCCCCAGGCCGCGCCCCGCATGAGCCCCGGGGACGAGCCCCGGGACGTCGACGAGATTCACGGGGACCCAGCGTGTTCCGTCGACGCACTTCGCGTTGCCGGGAGTGCACGCGGTCCCCTTCTCGGGGTGCGGACAGGGAGCCCGGACCGCGGCCACGCCGCGGTTCGGCGTCACGGTCGTGAACGGATAGGGAGCCATCGGGACGTCGAGCAGCGTGAGCGCGTTGAAGAACGTCGATTTCCCGACGCTCGGCTTCCCGACGATCCCGATCTCCATGCGCCCCTCTGGCTGCTTCGACTACACCGAGTAGTCAGGTGGGGTCTCGGAGACCCCCACCGCACGGTTGGTCGCCAGCGCGAGCGCGAACAAGAGCCCGCTCAGGCGGTTGGTCCAGCTCAGAAGCTCCGGTGGTAGCGGCTCGGTCCGGTTGAGCGCCCAGACCTCCCGCTCGGCCCTCCGAGCGATCGTCCGAGCGATGTGAAAGAGCGCGGCGGGCCGCGAGCCTCCCGAGAGCACGAAGGTGCGCAGGTGGGCGTGCGAGGGCCGCAACTTCTCGATGTCGGCCTCGAGCCGTTTGACGTGTCGTGCCTCGATCCGATGCTTCGGCTTCGCTTTCCCGCCGGGGGGAGTCGCGAGCTCCGTCTGGGCGATGTAGAGCTCGCTCTCGATCCTCCGGACGATCGCCCGGATGTTCGAGAGTTCGGGAGGAAGTTCGACCTCGATGAGACCGAGAACGGCCCCGAGCTCGTCGAAAGCCCCGTACGCGTGGACGCGCGCCGAGTCCTTGTCTACCCGTGCACCACCGGCGAGAGAGGTGGTCCCGCGGTCACCCGTGCGGCTGTAGAGA
>DAEB01000024.1:7164-91165 GCA_002495185.1 Thermoplasmata archaeon UBA184
GATGAATCCGCTCCGTTCGCTCCAGGCGATCGCCATCGACTCCATGTTGCAACCGTTCCCCCCGCTCGGAAGCTAGCGCCCGAGGAGCCCCCGACCCTCCCGGTCCGCCCGCTTTCGTCCCTCTCGTCGGTCATTCACCGAGCGCGCGCGTTCGCGCAGCGCGGGAAGGCGCTCCGAGTGGGTTCGAGCGAGCTCCGCGAGCCCGAGACTGGTCGCGAGGGCGATCGCGCCCTCGATGTCTCGGGCGTAGCCGTTCTCAACGATCTCTTCGAGTTCTCCGCGTAGGGTCGGAGGAAGTTCTACCGTCCCCGGACGCGGCTCGCTCGCCGCTCGCACGAGCGCTCGCACCGCATCGGAGCGGGTCGAGAGATCGTGGTCGCGCTGGAAACCGGCGAGAAGAGACTCCTCTTCCTCGGTGAGGCGCACTCCGAGAAAACGAGTCGCGGGAGCTTCGGCTCGGGCGTTCCGCACGTGTTTAACACAAATTAAACATGTATTTCAACATTTCTATATTTCGTAAAACGGTGAGGGGCCCGGAGTCTCCTCGCTTGCAAGATCCCACCAGCCGACTTTCCTCCGCTCCGGGGACCATAGATCACCATCCTTGCTCCCCCGAATGCTGGCAGGTCGTCACGGGGTTGGATGGCGGACGCTGGTGTCACGTCGCATCTCGGGGGCGGATCACGATTCCCGTCCCCGTGGGCCGTTCGACCTCCCTGCCCATTCTCCGACCGCAAGCACGACCAGGAAGAGAGTCCGGACCCGGTCAACGGGCCCGACTCGGGATGAGCTATGCTCCACCGGTCGGGAAAGGATTCCCTGCGGCTGATTGACCGGGGCAATCCGGGCAGGACCTCTCGAGGTCGCGTTCGTCGGGGTTTCGTCACAGAGTTGGGGAGGAACAGGACGGTCATCGACCCTCAAGAACCCTGGGCGGGAGGGATTCGCGGCCTCGCGCGCAGGATGAGCCTCTGGAACGCTGGTTTCAGCGCCTTGAGCACCGGCGCCGCCTCGACGGATAGCTCCGCGAAGAATGTGCCTACGCTTCTGCTCTCAGGACGCGAGAACGGAACTCCGGCGGCCAACGCCTCGGCGCCCGAGCGGTCGCATCGGGCACGGGGAATCGTACTTCACAGAAGCATTATCCCGAGCCCGGGAGTGAACGAATGCGGAATCAGGTGGGTGCTTGCGCGAGGCTCGGCGCTTCGGTTCTTCGCCTCTCTCCGAGGAGAAGGCGTGTCGGAAACTAGCCAAGGCAGGCTGTGACCCGGAAAGCCTCCGTCTCCTCGTACTCCACGTGAACTCCACTTCCCCGGACCCGGGCGAACGTCCGCGGAGGTTGGCCGAGCTCGCAGACTTTGCGAGGGCCATCGGACCCCGCGCGGCCGAGGACTACTTTCACGCGATTCGCGAGACAATGGCACTGGTCGAGCTGACCGACCCGAGGGTCCTCGAATTCGCCCGGTCGGTTGACCCGCACACTGCCGAGTGGTACTTTTGGGCGATCTGGGGTACAAAGGAAGTGCGCGACCTCACAGCGCAGCGGGTTCTCGACGCCGTCGACTTCTTCCGCGCGATTGGGGACCCGGCCACCGTCGAGTATTTCTTCGCGATTCGGGAGACCAAGGCCGCCGAGAAGCTCACCGACCCACGCGTCCTCGCTTTTGCTCGTTCGATCGGGAGCGATGCGGCCGTCGAGTACTTCGGAGCGTGCTGGGAGACCGGCGCCATCGACTCGCTCACCAGCCCGCGGGTCCTCTCGTTGGCTCCCTGGCTGAAGGGAGACACAGGGAAGGAGTACTTCCAGTCGGTCCGGGAGACGAAAGCGGTCGAGGAGCTCACCGACGAGCGCGTGGCCGGCTTCGTCCGTCGGATCGACAACCGGGTCGCCGAGGACTACTTCCGGGCCGTCCGGATGACCCGCGCGGCGAGGGATCTCACGAGCGACCCGGTGACCGTCTTCGCGGAGGTCATTGGAACGTCATGCGCCCGTCAGTACTTCCGTGTCCTCGCGAACACCAAGGAAGTCGAAGCCCTCACCTGCGAGCGGCTCCTACGAACCTCGGCCGTAATCCGAGCGATCGGGAGCGACGCCGCGCTCGACTACTTCCTGGCGGCGGCCACCAGGAGCGTCTTCCCGGACCCTCCGCCTTCTCCTTCGAAGGGAGAAGCGTCGACCGACTCCTCGGTACCCGTGCTCACGCTCCTCGACATCCCCCAGTACGACCGGTATCGCCCCATGGCGCTGCTGGGGGTGTCCGCTCTGTTCTGGTGGGGCGTTTGGGGCTCGGGCGTCCTCACGCTCGCGACCACAGCCGGCCGACTTGCCCTCCTCGCGGGCCTGGGTGCGTGGGTTGCCTGCTTGTGGGGGACCCACCTGCTGACGGGAATGATCGCCGAGCGAGCATCCGATGAGTTCGTGGAGCGTCGTCGGCGGCTCCTGAACGAGCACGGAATCCGCTGGCACGATTGCCTGTCGGGCGACCGACACTGCCCTAAGTGCTGGAGCCCGTCCCGTGCTCACCGGGACGATCGGTTCGACTACGGGCGTTTCTGCCGTTGCCCTGCGTGCTAGTTTCGGCGTTCGGCCCCCGCCGGGTTCCTTGAAGGTCCCCCGCCGGCCCTACTGGTCGCCGTAGACGAGCTCACCGTGGAGCTCCTTGTCGAGTCCCGTCACTTCGACCTCTTTCGGCACCCGGACCTTCATCGTTCGGTCGAGGCCGACCAGGATCAGGTAAGTGACCGCGAACGCGTAGGCGGCCGCGAAGGCCACGGCGGCGAGCTCCTTGCCGAAGAACAGGTTGCCTCCGAAGAACAGCCCGTTGGCTCCCGCGCCATTGATGGCGAGGGACGCGAAGAGGCCGAGCAGTGCCATCCCCAGCATGCCTCCCACGCCATGGACGCCCCAGACGTCGAGAGCGTCGTCCCAGTGTCGCCGGTTCTTGAACGCGATCGCGAGATAGCAGACGATCCCCGCGGCCAGGCCGAACACCATCGCCGCCGTCGGGGAGACGAATCCCGCCGCGGGCGTGATGACGACCAATCCGGCGAGTCCTCCGGTGAGGAGCCCGATGAACTTCGGCTTCCCTTCGATCGCCCAGTCCAGCATCATCCAGACGAAGCTGGCGATCCCCCCGGAGACCGCGGTGTTGAGGACGGCCACGACGGCCACGTCGTTCACGGCGAACGCGTTCCCGGCGGTGAAACCAAACCACCCGAACCAGAGAATCGCCATGCCGATGCCGGCCATGTACAAGTTCTGCGGCTTGTCGCGAACGTATCGGCTTCCGAGATAGAGCACGGTCGCGAGCGCGCTCATTCCGGCAATCTCGTGGACGACGATCCCGCCTCCGAAGTCGAGGACCCCCCACTGCTCGAGCAGACCGCCCCCCCAGACCATGTGGGCGATCGGATAGTAGACGAACAGCTGCCAGCAGACCAGAAACACGAGGTAGGCCCCGAACTTGACCCGGTTCGTAAACGCGCCCGTGATGAGCGGCGGGGTGATGATGACGACCATCATCTCGTACGCAAGGAAGATGTAGAGCGGGATGCCCGGGCTCACCGGCGAGGGCGAGCCGGACGACATGTTCTGGAGGAACGCCTGGTTCAGGTTGCCGATGATCCCGTGGAAGTCTCCGCTGAAGCAGAGCGAATAACCGATCGTCACCCAGAGGAGCGTCGTCACCCCGAGGGCGGCGAAGCTCTGCATCATGATCGAGATCGAGTTCTTCTGACCGACGAGGCCCGCGTAGAAGAAGGCGAGCCCCGGTGTCATGAACATCACGAGCACCGTCGCGATGATCATGAACAGCGTACTGCTCGCGTCAAACCCTACCATGGAAACCGACCTTCGGAACGAGGCCGTGCCCGAGGTCCGACTGGCTCCTCGAGAACTGCCCGGGACTCATCCCGCGTCGCCAGGTTTTCATCTTTCTGTGTGACCGAGATGACTCGCACTAACGGCTCCTACAGCACCCGTTCGCTGGTCGGACCCGGCCCAGGTTCGAGCGCGTCCCGAGCGTCCGCGCGAGAAGACCTAGAAACGTCGGCGCACGCCTCTTTCGGCCGCGAACGGGTCTGAGGGGCAAATGGATGCGAGGAATCGGGAAGCGCTGTGAACCGTAGAATATCCCGGCGAAGACCGATCGTTCGAGTCCTCCGCCATGGCGTTCCTCCGGGCATCCCACCTCCGCTTGCGCGGAAGCGGATGGGAAGTCGCCCCCCGTTGATGTCCGAGTCGGGGAGGGTGAAGAGCTCCTCAGGCCCGGGGGGGAGATGGACCTCTGCCCTTTCGAACAAGAAGCGCGAAGGCCACCATTGCCACCGCGATCGCGCTGACCGCCGTACCGATGAGGACCCAGCCCCAATCGATTGATGAGCTCGCACTCGTCCCGCTCGTCGTTCCGCTATAAAACTCCACAGCGATTCCGCTAATCGACACGGCGGACCCGCAGACGAAGCCGAACGTGACCGGCGCGGTCCCCGTATCGTTGTAGGCGTACAGTGCCGATTCGGTCCCCGGATTCCATCCCGTTCCTTGCTGTCCTCCGGTCAGCCAGTTTCCGTTGGGGGTGGGCATTGCGTACGCTCCGGACGGTCGATCGGAGCCGATTATCGCAAGAACCAGGGACGGAGAGTGAGCGGCCGGATTGCTCACGTCGAGGAGCGTTCCCGCTAACGTGTTGTTGCCCGTCCCCACGGAGCCGACCTCGGTGCCCGCGGCCAATTCCCCGGCTCGACAGGTTCCAAACTCAACGTTCGAGATCGTCACCACGATCGTCAGGGTTCCTCCGTGGTCGGATGTCACGTCATAGAATGCGACCGATTGAGCGGGCGCGAACTCCCCGGCGACGTACGCAAACTGGTCGAATCCTCCGTCGGACACCGAGGTGATGAGGTCCGTTCCTGCGAGGTAGTTGACCACGACGTAGAGCAAGCTCCCCGAGGTCTCGGAGAATCCCGATATCACGCACGTGGTCCCAGAGCCAGCTGTGGTCCCCGCATCGCCGAGGCACGGCTGTCCTCCGAAGCAGTCACTGACCGGGGGTGCCCCCGAGACCATGGCTGGGGCCCGAGCCGCGGTGTCCACCCCGTTCGACATGGCAACCACCGCCGGTACGCTTGACAAAGCCGTTAGGGTTGCAGTGCTCAGCGTGAGCATCCACAACGTCCGGAAGCGTGCCGTTCTCCGACTGTAAGCGACCACCCGTCGTTTCATTCCCTGCTACCTCCAGCGTCGGAGGCCGACAGCCCCCCGAGCGACTCAGAGGGTCCTCTCCACGGCCCGACAGTCATTGATTGATGCCTACTTGATGCTCTCGATTCTCGGCCATACACGACCCTGGGGGAGGCCGCCGAGGCGGGCCGAGAAAGGGTAAGCGGTTCCCATGAATTGCGGGTTCGATGGACGAGAGTCCCGGCCGCGTCATCCTGGTGATAAACGGCCGGGTCGTGGAAACGGGCTACCGCGCGCGAGGATCCACGTCCCCAACTGGCGCGGAGGGATGGCGCGCCGTCTCGCTGTTTGGCGGGACCTTGCTGCCTCTGGGAATCCTGGCGGGATTGAACGAAGGTGGGGCGGCCGCCATCGCGGGCGTCGTGCTGTTCCTAATCGCTGGGGTTGCCGCCGGAGCCGAGCGGTACCCCCTCGCGGCTGCCGTGGGGTGCTCCGCGATTGTCTGGGCGGCCACGGGCATATCGCTGGCCCTTGGGGTCGACACTTGGCCAATCGGGACCCTGACCGGCGCCGTCGTCGCGGGACTGGTCTTCGCGTTCCTGGGACTTCTTCGGGCGCGATCTCTCGGCCGGACAGGTCGGTGAGACATCGCGAACGATTCCTCTCGCCGGTTGGAAGTTTCGTTGCGCACACTCCGACGGCGAGCGGACACTGCCAGCGGGCAGATTCCCGACCCGCCACGCAACCACGTTCCGAGTCGGCTAACCCGACCTCACCAGCAGCTGGACATCCCACCACTGATGCCAGATTGCGCCGACGGCATGATCCGCCGAGAAGACGGGCGGAATCGCAGCCCCGCAATCGGAGGGGATGGGCGCAGCGAAGAACTGGAAGGCGATCCCTGAGGGCTCGGTACCAGTGATGTTCAGAACCGGACAATCCATTGTGTTGTAGCCGTTCACTACAAACAGGACGGAAGCGAGCGAAATCCGGGCAAATTCCACCTGACCGAACCCGACGCCTTCCCACGAGATCGCGACGTTGCAGTCAACATACGCGACGCCATTGAGCTGCACCGTTCCTTGGTCAGGGCAAGCCGGTGACTCGGGAGCGAGGTTCAACGGAGCACCCGCTGGGGATGAGTTGCTCACGAGCACAAGCACCATCGCCACAAGCAACGTCGAGGCGGCAACTACCGCCATCACGGAGTACTTCTCGAGCGCACTCATGCGCGTGGTCCTCCTCGATCGCTGTGCCGTCCACTCCAGAGGAATCCTATGGCGGCACCCCGTAAACCCCTATCGACGTGCGGTCGGGCGGAGGCACGCGAGTTCTGCCGGCGCACGAGAGTTTGCGCCCACGGGGCGTTTCAGAGCCTCTGATTCTCGCTTAAGAACAGGTTAGCGACTGACAGCGCGATGAAATACGTTGAGTTCCGAGACAGTGTCGGTGAATACCTTCGGGAGCATCCTGCAGGCTCGACGTGGAAGGTCCTGAGATCGGACCTGCGACTTCCGTACGAGATTCCCTGTCCAACGTGGGTTCACCGGCTGGAGGATGAGATTGGTCTCTCACGAACGGACGGACCGCGGGGTAAGATCTGGCGTGTCAAGTCTTGAGGGTACCACTGGAGTGCAAGAAGGGGCGTGACGCCACCCCCCGATGCTCGCTTGACGTGAGGCGTGATCGCCCTCAGGCCCGGCCGTAGCTGGAGCCGAGTTCAAGCATATGGTTCCGGCCCCGCACGACCTCCAGCACGTGATTAAGTTCTGCATGAAGACATTGACGAGTACGAGGCGACGCGGGCTTGAACACATGCTCGAGCCGCAGCGCCGAGAGGTACTCTCGGTGGTAGCTCGCAATTCGGACCAGGGCGGCACGGCTCTTGAGTTCAAGCTGGCGTCAACGAGAGCTCTGCGATTCTGGGGGTCAGGGAGACCGCCTGTGTAAAACGGCGCGCGTTCTCTGGGGAAGGAACGCCTTCCGACCCCCGGACAAACCGCGTTTGGTCGTGTACTTTGTCAGTGCGTCGCCGGGACCGCTCGTCGCCCGACGAACACCAGAAACAGTCCCAGAGCAAAGATGACTACCCCCGTAAACTCGAGAATCCCCTGCCGACCGACGAAGGGTGTTCCGAGGCAGGGGCCGATGTAGCCGGTGACACAGACGACGACCCAAACGAGGCTAAGAATCAGGACCAGACTGCCCAACACGGTCAGGCCAAGACCCCAATCGCGAACGACCTCCCGCCACGCCACATCGTCCGGGACCGCAGCGGGTCAAATCAGTCCTTGTGTCTAGGGGTGCACGTGCAAAGTGCGGCTTGCTGGCAGGCCGCTTGCCACCCCCACGCCCGGGACTCTCGGGGGATAGCCACTCTTCCGATCAAGGGCGGCGAAACACGTGTCCCACTTCCAAGACCGCCCTTGAGACCGGACAAACCTCTCGCATCGGTTGACCAATAGGCATCGTGCAAGAGCAGTTGCACCCGAGAAATCGGAGTCCGCAACCATCCGAGTTTAACTAGGGGGGACCTCTTCGGAGTCTCGGGTGCCTCTGTGCGCGGACTCGGATCGGTCGTGGTCGGGCTTCTTCTGGTGAGCATGGCGCTGGTATCGGGCCTGACCGTTGCAGGAAGCGCCGCAGCAAGTTCCGTTCCATCATCCGCACCTCTCCCCTTCTTCGTCACCAATGTCCAGAGCACCAATTGGGCCGGATACGCAGTGACCGGCGCCGCGCACTCCGTGACGCGCGTTTCGGGCTCGTGGGTCGAGCCCACGGTCGTTGGGTCGTGCCCTAGTGGCGCCCGCTACTCGTCGTTCTGGATCGGCATCGATGGTTACTCCTCCAGCACCGTAGAGCAGACCGGCACGGACGTCGATTGCACGGGTGGCCATGCGTCCTACTACGCCTGGTATGAATTCTACCCGGCCGGCTCGGTCAGCATTGGCTCCGTGGCGGTATCGGACGGCGACCACATCTCGGCGAGCGTGTCCTTCTCCACCAGTTTCACGGTCAAGCTCACGGATGTGACGAGCGGCAAGTCGTTCTCGATCACGAAGTCGGTGAGCGGTGCCCAGCGGAGCTCGGCCGAGTGGATCGCGGAATCGCCGGAGATCTGTTCTTCCACCTGCAAGCTGGCCAGCTTGACCGACTTTGGTACAGTCCACTTCAGCAACGGTCGCGCCACTGTCTCCGGCACTTCGGGCGCCATCGGGAGCTTCTCGAGCGTAGACAAGATCACCATGACCAATTCCGGCGGTACGATCACGCGGGCGTCCCCGAGCGCGCTCAACACGGCCGGGACCAGCTTCTCCATCCGATGGAAGCACACCTGACCACGCTCTGACCTGGTTCGTCCCCGGCAGCTGGGGGATTGGCCGGCAGTTGCAGCAGATGCTGCACCCGCTGACCGGGAAGGCGTACGGCAGGGGGTTACACCCGTTTCACGACCTGGGCAAAGACGCTGGATCGGTCGACCTCGACAATCTGCGCATGTTGACCGAGGCGGAAGAACACGTTCGAGAACTCGTCGCCGGTAACCGTTGAGGAACGGAAGCCGTCTTTGCACACGATAGTTCCGGGCGTGGTCCGCTCCTCGTCGATTTCGCCGACCAGTCCCGCCCGCGCCTGGTCGCGAAACCACTCGAGCCTCGGGCCCCAGAACTCTGGCGAGTAGCTCGAGAAGAGAATCAGGGCTTCCGGTTTGGCAACTCTAATCGCTTCGGTCAGCAACACCTCGGCAGGCAGTCCGAACGCCGAGATTCCGTTCTGGATGCAGATGACCGCATCGAACGAGTCATCCGAAAAGCCAGTCCGGGAGGCGTCCATTCGGGCCAGATCACAGTTCGATTCCCCTCGGAGGAACGCTCGAGCGTGACGCAACGACATCGACGCGTTGTCGCACCCAACCGCTCGGTCGACATGGGAGGCGATTTCCTTCAATGCCCGGCCATAGCCGCAGCCGAACTCGATGATTCGACCCTTGCCTTGAACCGCTTTCACGACGTGTTCGAGCTCCGCGCCAAGGTATTGCTGGACCCTCGGAGAAGCGAGGTCATAGACGTGTTCGAGTCGCGTGCCTGAGAGGTGCTCCTTGTAGTACCCCGCCATTCGCCGAGTGAAGGACGAGCGTTCAGTTCAAGATGGCGCTACTCCGAAGACTGCGCCTCACGCGGCATTAGACGGTGGACAACCTCGCATGAGGAAAGGCAGTTCTCGTTCGGGTTCCGGGTTGTCTTCGATGCTCCCATGTCCTGGGATCGTCAGCAGTGGCCGCTGAGTCGGTCCGATTCCATGAAAGGCTGTATTCTTCCTCGACCACTTCCTAGCATTCTTGAGAGCGCTGGAGAACGTCGGTCCCGAATCAGCTTCTGGATCGTTTGATCAACCGATTGCAGCTCGAAAATCGCTTGAAATCGCCTCAGGTCTCGAACGGTGTCGCCTGAGAGGCGAATCGTCGTGCCAGATCCCTTCCTCGAGGCCGTCACTTGTCTTCGCAGTTCCATATCCTCCTTATTCATGAACCTTCCAGGACACTTCGGAAAGTGCACGGGTTCTCTCGCTCAAGCGGCCAATAGCCTGCTGCAAGAGTGGTTGCACGCTTCGCTAATCTATCCAGCCAGTCAGCCCTAGATATGGAGCTGTAGCTGCGCGACACGGCAATCCGAAATCTGGACTCAGTCCCTCACCCACACCAGTTCCAGTCTGAATTGACGGATGAGCACGTTGTGACAATCGCCGTGATCGATACTGCGCCGTCGTCAGAAACTGTCGCGTTAGCGGGTGGATCAAAGATAATCTCCCAACTGAGGGAAAAGGTTCCCGGATAAATCAGAATGAAACTGGAACTCGTGACGTGCGGAGGCGGACAGGGGGCGGCGCCGGGGCAGGAGTATCCCCCGACAGGTTCCGCCGGGATGGTCGAAGTGACGAAGAGTCGCATGGCGACCTTCGGAAAAGTAGTGTTCATGCGATACGTGAAGAGTGTTACGGAAACCACTGAACCCGCGGAGAACGAGAAAGGGCATTGGGCACACGAGTCGTTCACGGCAGGGCCGATCGCACCGATGGTTCCGTTCTCGTATTCAAAATTCCGATCGATTCCAGTCATCGACAGTACTTGCGGGGTCGAGACCGACGATGATTGGTGAACGTCGGGCCAGCCAAACCCGACTGACATCGTCAGTAATCCGGCGAGAATTGCGGTCGTCACCGCGAGGATGATCGTGAGGTAACGGAGCCTGGCGGCACCCGGTCGGGTGAAGCGCCGGCCCTCAGTTCCATTCGCATCGGTCATCGTGGTCAGACGAAGTCGTTCCCGCTACATCCCCTTTCGGGAGAGAGCCGTCGTGCGGCATTGTGTGCAAGAGTGGATGCACCCTAGTGAGGTCGGGTTGAGTCGAGCCGCGTTGTGAGAGCGATATCTTGCCCTCCGACGAGTCACAACTCAGGAGACCATCGGAAGAATCATTCTGCCCCGGGACGATCCCAGCGCTGGCCAATCAACGCAAGCGCCGAACGACCTCGGATAGAGTCCGGGAGGTGACTCCAGGGTTTCGATCGATCAGAATCACAATCAGACGGCCTCCGATGGTTGTGTAGAAGACGCGATGCGTACGGCCCAAGTGAAACCGCCACACTCCCCTGAGTCCGCGAAGTTCCTTGACCGACACACCGGGGTGCGAACGATAGGGGGCTGCTCTGAGAAACTCAAGGTCCTCCCTGAGTTGTCGACGCAGGAACAGTGGTAGTTTGACCGCTTCGTTCAGGGCGCGAGAGTCAAACTCCACCGAGTAAAGACTCAAACTCGTAGCCTCTCGAAGGCCTTGTGGGCAGGGACCAACTTGGCTCGCCCTGCATGGAGCTCGGAGACGCGCTCCCGAAGCACTCGCATCAGATCATCGGGGTAGTACTCTTCGGCGAGCTCTTGGAGTAGCTCGTCATACGTCTCGTCGGGTCCTTTCATCTCCTCAAGGAGCCGGCGAGTGCTTGATCGGATGGTAATCGTGGTCGGTGGGTCTGTGGTGGCCATCAACTCCAATTGTGTCTCAATTGCAGATAAACCTTACCGGGATTGATTGGGAAGTGAACGATGAGGGAAGGCCGGCACGGTCTTTGGGAAAGAGTGGTTGCACACCATGGTTGCGCCGAACCTGGGAGTATCTTGTCGCCTAGGACCAGTCCCGCCCAGACAGCAAAGTGGTGGCCTAACCCAGAAGGTTTTTCCCAAGTAGCGAGCCGGTAGTGCTAGGGATGCGCCATGCGGCGCCGACCAAACTTTGTCACATCCACGAGAGCATCAGTCGCGGTCGCACCAGCGGTGTTCGCGATTCTGAGTTTAATCGCGGCCGCTGCACCGTCCTTCGGGTTCCTGTGCTCAGACGGTCTTGCGGAGCCACGACCAGGGCATTCTTCAGTCGTTGAATCGAGAGCGGACGGAACAGACCGGCCTCTCGCTCCACGACCCACGCCCCAAGGCTCGCCGCCCGACGTCCAGGCTCGAGAGCGAGCCTCTACTAGGGAACCGGGTTCGAAGGACTTTGCCGCGTCGGCGTCAGCGACCTATGATGTTACGTTCACAGAGACGGGACTGCCCGCGGGCTGGCCATGGTCGGTCCTCTTGAACGGGAGCGTCCGCATCGGAAGTTCGAACACGTCCTCCGTCGGCTTTCTCCTGACCCCGGGAACATACACCTATTTCGTTCGAGGTTTCGTTGCGATCCCTCTCGAGATGCCGTTCATGGCGCACTTCCCAAGCGGTCAGATTCGGATCGTAGCATCGAACCTGACGATTCCCGTTCATTTTTCGCCGACTGCCAAGTTGAAGGTCGTGGCAGTCGGCATCCCCGCTAACGCGAGCTGGAACGCGTCCGTGAATAGCTCGGCACTTGGGTACTGGGGAAACATTTCAGGGGTCGGGCCCACTGCTCCTGCCACATTACTGATGATCGTCTTTGCCAATGGGACCTACTCCTACCGGATTACCTTCGCAGGCAACTATAGCCATTGGGACTCGACGGGATCAATCTTCGTGGGCGTCGCGACCGCTACTCTCACCATCCCCACCGGCGGAACAACGGGAGCGGTCGACGCTTCGACTCTCGACGCAATTGCGATCGTCCTTGTTTTGATAGGCGCGGGATCGATAATACTGGTCCTGTACCGGAGGCGGCTGGTCGGACCCCCTGGGTGAAGAGTCCCACTGGCGACCTACCACCTGGGTCGCAGGGGCGAAGGACTCTCCCGTCGCGCGAGTGCAAGAGTGATTGCAACCATACGTCGGGGGTTTCCGCCGACGAGAACCGATTGCCGGGAGACCCTCGCTAGGATCGGAAACTCAGACTCGAACATTTGATATGCTATTGTTTATATAAGCGAACAATTATGGACATCGCATGTCGGTCACGGCCGCCGAGTTCGAGGTCCTCGCGGAACCAACGCGTTTGAGGATCGTGGAGCAGCTTCGGCCGGGCGAGCGGACCGTGGGCTCGCTGGTCTCCGCTCTCGGAGTGTGCCAACCGGGAATCTCTCGGCACTTGCGGATCCTACACAAGGGAGGGTTCGTCCGGGTCCGGGCGGAGGGGCAGAGGCGATTCTACTCCCTGCGGCGACAGCCGTTCCGGGACCTGGACTCCTGGCTTCATGATTATCGCGATCTCGTCGAGGCCCGGCTGGACCGAATCGAGAAGTGGGTCGAGTCGGAGCCTCCGGATTCCATCTCCCCAAAGCGAACGAGGCGGAGGGGCTAGAGATGGAAGCAGCAGCAAACAACCGAACGAGCGCCCAACCCGTGCCCGTGGTGTCGCAGCCGAACGAGTTCGAGAACATGGCGACCCGACTGTTCCGAGCGCCGCCGGAGAAAGTGTTCCGGCTGTTCACCGATCCGGCGACCGCGGCCGTGGTATTCTCGCCGAACCCGGAGGATGTGACGATCGAGAAGATGGACTTCCGCAAAGGAGGTCGCTACTCGATTCGTGTCAAGGTCCCTGATGGCTCAACAGTGAGATTCTTCGGGGAGTACCTGGAGGTGGACCCTCCTCGCCGCGTGGTCAATACGTTCGAGGTCAGCACCCAGCCCGGTGTCGTGGCGACCGAGACCGACGAGTTCGAGGCAGTCGGAGGGTTCACGCGCGTGACAGTCCGCTGGAAGTACCCGACACGCCAGGCACGGGACCAGATGTACGGGCCAGAGATGGTGGCAGCCGTTACGGCGATGTGGGAGCACGCCGCCCGGATGGTGGAGGGACGGCCATGACTCGAAAGATCACGGCCAACATCTACATGACCATTGACGGTCGAGGCGCGTTCCCGAAGTATCCGGGCTACGACATCCCGACCGGAAGCCGGGACGAGCCCGACGAGTTCTTTCGCTCGATGTGGACGGACCGCTACGACGACGTGACCACCGTCATCATGGGACGACGCTCGTTCGTGGGTCACCGGAAGACCCACTCCGAGAAGAACCGCAAACCGACGGACCCGAAGTTCATGTTCGAGTACTCGCGGTTTCTCGACCGAGTGGACAAGGTCTGCCTCTCCCACCGCTTGAAGAACCCCAACTGGGAGAACTCCCGAGTGATGAAGGGGGACCTCGCCACGATCGTCCACAAGCTCAAGCGAGAGAAGGGTGGGAACATCATCGCCGAAGGGGGGCCACGGCTCAGCTTCGAATTCATCCGCCGGGACCTCGCGGATGACTACTGGTTCCTCGTGATGCCGGTCATCTACGGTCAGGGCCCCCGGTACTGGTGGCCGCTCAAAGAGCAGCGGAATCTGAAGCTCCTCTCTTCGAGCCACATGCCGTACGGCGAGCTGGTGCTCCATTACGAATCCAACCGGGAATAGGCGATGGCCCCGCGACCGCGTGGGGTCTCGCGCGAGGTCGAGCCTCCGGAGGCTCGGTGGAGGAGAGGTTGAATTCGCTCCCCGTCTCAAGCACTGATCGAGCCGGGGCTACGGGGTGGTTCGGGATGCGCAACGAGCTTTCGTCGTCAGTAGGTTTCGACCGCTAGCCCGGGGACTCGCGAGAATCCTCGGTCGTGCGTGAGGAGACGTTCGCCAGCCTGAATGGAGATGGCTGCGATGAACAGATCTCCCTGGCCGAGCGGAATACCTCGGCGCTGAAGCTCGGAACCCAGCCGCCCCGATTGGTGATACGCGGCGCGGTCGAACGGGAGCAGCGGAAGGCTGTCGATCAGCTTCTTCGCACGACTCAAGTATGCTCCCCCCAACCGATAGGCGCCGATCATCACCTCGGCCGCCGCGGGCGCACAGACGCATCTAGACTCCTCCGAGCGATCGAGCTCGGCGGCCTTCGCCACTGCTCGTGGTTCGCCAGCGAGGAGGTCGATCAGGAACGAGCTATCGAGGTTGACCACGCGTGCCTCCGACTCTCGCGAGTCGCTGTACTTTCCTTCGGGAAAGGCGATCAGCGTCCCGGAGGTACTCTCGCACCGCCTCTATCTCACCTTCCGGCGCACCCTTCCACGCCCCTGCGAACGCGGTGAGAAGCGTCTGAGAACCAGTGAGCCGTCGGACGACCTCGCTGAAGCTCTCGCCCCCCCGCTTCAACGAGGCCAATGCATCGTACGCATCTTCCGTCAGAGTGACCGTCTTGACCGACACATTTGTGTTGACATCAACACACTTATTTAAACACAATCAGAAGGTTTCCGGCGTGGTTCCACGGGAGATAGGCAAGCACACTTCTTCAGCATCTCTCCGGGTCGGAGCGATCGCCGCAATCTCTGTTGCAAGAGTGCAACGCCGTGCTCCCGTGGGTCGGTGGCGAAAGTGTCCACTACCGAAGGTAATCCTTCCAGTCCTCCGGTACCTTCGAGCCGTAAGCCACTTCATTCACACCGAGGAAGCTCGCCAACTCGGCGATCTTGCCGGCGATTGCCTGCGCCACGGACCGGTCCTTCGGGGCCGTGGGTTCGGCATATACAGCATTCACAATGAGTTTCCCCGCTTCTTTGTCGAGGCGCGGGTCGATGCGCCCGATGAGCTGATCTCCCCAAAGGATGGGAAGGACATACGTGCCAAACCGGCGCTTCTCCTTCGGCAGGAACTGTTCGCGGACATAGTTGAAGCCGAATAGCCGGTTGAGCCTCGTCTGGCTGTAAACAAGGTTGTCGAACGGCGGCAGGAGCGAGACGCGGGGCTCCGGTGGATTTGCCGCCAGCGACTCGAGTAAGGCCACGTCCTTCACGTGGATGTATCGCTCTTCCGGCCGTGTGACGGGGTCGTCGATGATGATGCGCTGGATGACATCGTCCTCACGAAGGCGTTCCAGCGTCCCCGAGAGGTCGCCGTAACAGCCTCGAATGTAGTGAAGGTGAATCTCCCGGGGGGTGGCAGTTCCCAGGGCGCGAATCGCCTTCTCCGCTGCCAAGCGTTCGGCCTCTTCCGCGGAGAGTGCATGCCGGTCGACCCAGGCGGGCAGAAAGCTCTCCGATCGTCCCCACAGATTCTGGGCTCGGTCATGGCCGACGATCACGACTTTTCCGGCCATGAGAAGGTGGTAGAGCATCTCCGCCACGTCGCTCGCAGGCGCCCAATCTCCTGCGTCGCGGAGCGTGCGAACGTGATCCTCGAACTGAGCGACCGTGAGGGGGCCCGCCTTGAGCTCTCGCATCACCCTCTTTCGCAGAGTGTCGTGGGTGCTCAGGAACTTGCGAGCCTCTTCGCGTTGCCTTCCCCAGGAATCGGAGAGGGACTCCGGGTACCTTCGCATCAGGGAGCCGTACAGGGGAAAGTCCTCGGTCAGTACAATGGCGGCGAACGGGATCCAGTGCTGCAGCAGTTTCCTTTGCTTCCAAAGCAAGTCATCGAGGTCGGAGAGTCGAAAGTCGCCTAGCCGTGCCCAGAACGAGAGAACGTGCGATGGCGCGACGATCGGTACCGGGTCCCATTGGACGTACGCGATATCCCGGACCAGCTTGAGAATCGACTCCTTCGTCGTTCTCCGCGGTCGAGTGCCTCCCAACCCCTGCGTGGCGGCCGCCAGCCTTCGGACGGCAGTGAGGGAGGCGGTGATGGGCCGATCATGGCGAGCTCGTTCCGCCGATTGCATCGCCCTCCGTCGACTCGCCGAGGTCACGTTCCGAATCTCCGCTCGCTTCGCGCGGACCGTCCCCAGGTCCGACCTACGGAAAAGCCCTGGCGACGGAGGAACGAGGATGCAGCGAGACTGCGGCCAGGTCCGGAGGCACGATTCCGAAGGGGTACGGGAGCGAGATTGACAGCGGTCCGGCACACAAGCTCATGACCAAAGAGTAATCCCACACGTTCGACTCCACGCGCTCGAGGGGTCGGTGTCAGCGAACCCGCCCTACGCCAAACTGGACGAGCCTCCCGCGGCGCCCCCCACGGAGACTCCGCCGCCTATGGATTCGTGGCCGCCGCGCCGAGACTGGCGGCCGATGCGGTGGCACCCGAAGGAATGGTGGCGCAGGAATCGAGCCCTGGTACTCGGAACGGTGATTGTGATTGCGGTCATCGCGGGAATCTGGGCCGCCGAGACGGTTCCCGTGGTGTCGACTTCCCTCAGCTTCGCGATTACGGTGCCCCTGAGCAAGGTACCAGACTATCAGATCTACATTGGCTCAGCATTCTTCGGGGGCTCCGCGGGCGGCACGGTCTCGGGAACGGTCTGGGCTCCGGCCGGGACGGTCGAGACGCTTCGTATTGTATTCGGGTCCGATTCGTTGTGGTTGAACGCCTCCAGCGGAAACTTCCACCTCACGTCGAACGAAAAGTACGCCAACGGATGGGTCTGGGTCGAAACATTCGTGCCAACGACGATTTACGTCAACGGCACGCAGTCTTACTTGGTCCCGTTGATTTGAAACCGACTGGATTCGGGTGGCTTCGGTGCGAGAGTTCTCTCCACCGATCAGGCTCAGCGGCGACCGAAGAGCTCGAATGGGGGCTGATTCTACGCAGGCACCCCGAAGCCGGAAAGAGTACGGTCCACCAGCTTCCGGACAGTCTCCTCGGTCTCCAAGGGGTAGGTCCAGCCGAGATGCCCGGCGACCTGGCGCGCGAGATCGGTGTAGAGGTGGTCGGTCTCCTTCAGGGCCCGCGCGAGGTCCGCCGGGTCGTATCGTGCGAACGTAGCGGCTAACCGGACCTTCACGTCGGCCGGTGCCCATGTATCGAGAAACCGGCCGTCGTGCCAAACATCGAGGGTGCCGGATTCGCGTGCCAGCGAGCTCCACTCGATCATTCGGACGAGGAGCAGTTTGAGGTATCCGTCGCAAGCCATCTTCGCGGTCCACGTCTCCCCGCGTCGGAGCTTCTTCGCGTCCCACAGGACGTGGTAGAGGAAGTCGGCGACGTTCGCCTGGAACTTCGATTCGGGCGGCAGCGCACGGCGTTCGTTGGTCCGGCCCGCGACCACGGAGGAGAGTTGAGTGAGGCCCCGGTCCTTGTCGACGAGGACGACGAAACCTCGGCCGAGAACGCTCCGCCCCTCGGGGCTTCGCGTGAGCGAGGAGATCGCGGAGGCCGGAAAGATGGCGAAGTCGACGTCCTTTCCATCCGAGAACAGAACGCGCCGCTCACGGCTCCCGCCCACGGCCGTCGACTCGACCATCGACAGAACGGCGGAGCCGAAGCGCTGGAACCAGTCGGTCGAACCGATCAGGCGAGCAGGTTCAGAATGGAAGATTGCGAGGTCCAGGTCCGACCACTCATCGGCCGGCACGTCGGAACGGGCCTGCGACCCAACGATGAGGGCGGCACGCACGTCGGGGTCGCTCTCGGCCCACTCCCGAAATCGCTCGACAATGGAACCGTACCACCGGGCCCACATGCCCCGGCATGGAAACCAGCCAATAAACGGAAGCGGGAAGAAGGAGGAAGAGGCCCGTGGGAGAGCTCCTTTCCCAACGGCCCCGAGTCGGACCGGCCCGGCAGACCCCGATCGCGGGAGCCGTCAACCCACCGGCTTGGTCATGGCCATGACCTGAGCGGAGAATCCGAGCTTGGTGTACAGCGAGATCGCGTGCGGGTTGTCCAGGAAGACATAGAGTCCCATCCGTTCTGCGCCGAGTTTCGCGGCTTCGTGCGAAAGGCGCTGAAAGACGGCGGTCGCGTACCCTCGCCGACGCTCTTGAGGGTCCGTCCAGATCCAGTCGACCCAGAACCGGATCTTGCCACCTTCTTCACGGACGAAGTACCACACCTCCCCCACTTGCTTCCCGTTGCTTTCGTCGATGACCTTCGCGAAATGATGGCCCGGGGATTCCCGTCCCCGGGGGAGGAACGTTTCGAGTTCGACTCGAGCCGCCTCCGTCGCCCGCTCCTTCGTCCAGACTCCACGGTGGACGGAATCGGCCGCACGTCGGGCGACCGTGCGCTCGAACGATTCCCGGAACTCTGCTTCGTTCATCGGGACGAGACGGACCATGCCCAGGCTATGGCGGCCGCTCTTAAGACGCCTCAGCGAGAGGTGGCCACCTGACGTACGGCCCCGGAGCGTGAGGCCGGTTGCGGCCACCAATCGTGGGTCGTTCTCACATCGGCCGGATCGTTGCGATTCTCCCCTCTTCCGGTCCGTGTATACTTCTCCCGGGTCGAACCTGTTCCGCCGATGATTGTCGGCCGGTCGACCGGGTAGGTCGGCGATTCCAATCGGCAACTCCTTAATACGCCAGAATGCGCATATCTACACATCACCGAGTAGCGTTCATGGCGCACACCCACGCTTCTGGCACGGATGCTGAGAAGTACCCCGGACCGAGCCAAGCGGAACTCGGGGGCCTGGCGGCCTGGATGAGTGAGAAAGAGTTCTCCCAGCTGCACGCGGGCTCTCGTCCGGTCCGGCCCACATCGACTCCGTCTGCCCTGCGACCCCCCCACCTCCGACGCCGTGAACGCTACTCGGGACCCAGTCGAGAAGAGCTCGGCGACCTAGCATCCTGGCTGGATTCCCCCGAGCCAGTTCCGGGCCGGCCAAAGCCTGCCGACCTCCAGCCGCGTGCGTCGATGCGTGCCGTCGAGTCCGGGTTGCGTGTATCGGAAACCCGCGGCGGAGAAGGTCCCTCCCGTTCCGGTCCCGCGCGGCCGCCGGGGGACGTGAGCACGGATTCCAACACCGATCCGTTCCTGAACCAGCTCGAAGAAATCCAGGCCGCGCTCCGGAAGCGCACGCGGGCGTGAACTCGGAGCCCCAAGTCGGGGGAACCGAGTGGTGTTCTCGAAGGGTCAGACGTCCTTCGACATGAGCACGTTGGTGGGACGGAATCCCAACCGACCGTAGAGGGCCTGAGCCTTCGTGTTGGTGGCGAAGACATGCAAGGCGATGCTCGTGGCGCCCAACCGTTGCGCCTCGCCCTCGAGAAGTCGCAAAGCCTCGGTCCCGAAGCCTTTGCCCCGGAACGGCTCGTCCACGCCGACCCAGTAGATGAAGAGCTGGGGTCGAGCACGATCCTTCTGCAGCGCGTACCAGATCTCCCCCACTCTCCGCCCGCCGTGGTCATCATCAATGATCGTCCGAAGGAAGTTGTCGGGCGTGTGAATGCCCTTGGGAAGAAGCTGCTCGTGCTCTTTCTTAGAAAGTTCCAGGGCGTGGCGCTCGTCCCAGTTACCGGCTTCGACATGGTCCCGAGCGTACTCGGGAATCGACCTGGCCAGGTAAGCCTCGAGTTCCTCATCGGTCATCTCCCGAAGACGAACCATGTCCGCTCGCAATTCGCCCGATGATAAGACGCTGACCTGAACTCTGAGTGGGCACACGATCCCGGGAGGTGTTGGGACCGGTTCTCCGGAGCCGACGCGGGCGCAACCACCGTTGCAGTGATCGTGTCGCAAGCGGCCAGCGGTTGGAGGGTTCCGGTGGGGGTTGGCTAGCGGCGGCGTCGGCGACGGCCACGACGGGTCTTGGCGGGGTGGCGCGCTTGACCTTCTTCGCCCCCGCCCGAGGGCGCGATGCTTTGCGTCGCGTCTCTCTTCGGATGAAGGCGCTGGGGGCGCCGACCAGCCAGAATACGTTCCCGTCCGGGTCGGCGAACTTGGCGGATCCTCCCCATTCGGTCTTCCGAAGCGGCTCCGTGAACATCACGCCGGCCGCCTCCATTCGACGCACCATGGCTTCGATGTCGTCGCTCATGAACGCGATACCGGTGTTGCCCGGCTCGACCGGTTCGAACCCTTCACACAGGTGGATCACGAACCGTTCCCCGGGCGGCGCGACCAAGACCGCATGTCCCCCCGGCCCGTCCAGAGTGTACACCGCGAAGCCAAGCTTCTCCGTCCACCATGATGCGCTTGCCTTCGAGTCGTTGACCGTCACCGCAACGTCCGCGAGCGCGATCATGTCCTGTCAATCCGCGAAACCTTGTCCCCCCGTTAAGGGTTGGTGAAGAGGTCCTGAAACGGGGAGCGAGCGGTCTCGGTCCCCGCCCAACCCGAGAACTTCGAGCCCGCGCGAGGCCGCGACTCCGGCCGAGTCACTCGGAGCGGTCGTGACCTCGAAGGCGACGAGGAGTCAGCTCGTCCTGAATGTTATCAATCTCGGCCAGGACCCCATTCGTCTCTCGGTCCGTCGGCATCTCGTCCTCCGCGCCTCCCTTGCTCCAGGGAACCAAAGGAGGGGGGTGCGTCACCGCGGCCCGGGAGGAAGGCCGTGATTCTCCGGATGAGGTCACTTGACGCGCCTGCGGAATAGGCTCCGGTCGAGGGACGCGGTCCCCATGTCCCGACGTTGGAGGCGGGCTGGAGCTGCGACCCATTCCGATGAACCATGAGATCCCAGCGCCGACCAGGGCGACGGCGCCGGCGATGGTGAACAGGGACCAGAGCGGGAGCCAAGAGAAGGCCGCACCGAACCCCGCGATCCAGGTCACCAGGCCCGCGAGGAATAGGGCCACCGACCCGATGAGAAAGGGAAGTGCTTCGTTCAGCCGTGATGGCAACGCGGGCTTCGCGCCGAGGGCCGATGCCCGTCGGCCAGACCTCATGGGGAACGCCCCTCCCTGAGGTTCCACCGGGGTTCCGCCTCATCACCCTATCGTTCAACGCACAAATCCCCCACGCGGAGAACTGAGCCCGACCCCGCGAGTCTGCCCGGGCCTTGCCACCGATGGCTGGGACGCCGAGGGCTCCGTCGTGAGGCGCTCCGTGCACGTCCACGGCGTCCGGGACAGACCTCCGCCAGCAGGCTGGGGAGGATGCGCTTCGCCGTCTGCTTGGGGGACGTCGGAGTGGCCCGTCCCGGATCACGCGAAGTTCGTTTCGGCGAACGTGTACCGCCGGTTTCCGAAGAACCCCACCACGCTCCCGGCCAAGATTCCCACTCCCTGGCCGATGAGCGGAGGAAGCACGGTCTCGCTCGACAGGAGGATCAGCTCGTTGACGGAGAGCGAGCCAAGAGAAACGCCGAAGTAGAGTCCCAGCCGACGCGTCGGGGAGTGCTTCCGAACCCCGCGGGTCCGGAACGTCCAGACGCTGTTGAGAGCAAAGTTCCAGAGCGTCGCGACGATGAACGCGAGCGTGCTGGCCCCGAAGTTGAGGACCGGGTTCGGAGAGGTCGCGGACGCCAGATGGAAGGTGCTCGCGAAGAAGTTCGAGAGCGGGGTCCCAGTCGCTTCATCGATCGTGAGGACGAACACGGTGAGGTTCACGAAGACTCCGGTGAGCCCGACGATGACGAACTTCCCGTACCGGACCAGCTCCCGGGCGCCGCTTGGGGTCCCGTGAACGTCCCGGTCCACCGCCGGGGTGACCGCCGCGAGAGTGTCGTTTCTCACGAGACCTCCGAACCCCGGGAGCCGCCGCCCCCGTTTCTCACTCGGCCCGCGAATATAGAGGAACCGGGTGAATTCGAACTGAGGACCCGGAACGGAGAGCCCGACATGAAGACATCGCCGGAGGGGCGCCCCCGACCGGGATTTCTCCGGACTGCATGCATCGTCTCCCGGGCGTGTCCCGTTTGAGCGGTAAACTCAAGTGTTTGAACCTCCCACGGCTCTCCCCGGAGGTCCCGAGAACCCGATGGAAGACGCGTGCTACTTCTGTCGGAGGACCCAGGTGGACCTCGACCGTCTCAACGAGGAGACCCGCACTCGGGTCTACCTCGCGTACTTCACCAATGCACGAGCGCAGATTGACGAGCTGCGACGGAAGATCACGTTCCTCCAGCGCCTCAAAGAGGAGGAAGGTGGCGACCCGCACTTTCGGATCAACGCGAAGCAGGTCCTGTCCGACCCCCCGGCGTACAAGAAGATGATGCCGTGGATCGACACGCTCGTCGAGGTGGCCAACTCGGTCGAACTTCCCAAGGACGACGGACGGACGATGGCCGACCTCGTGGGCGCCCTGCTCGCCGTGGAACACCGTACCGCGACCAATCTCGAGGACGCGGTCAACCAGCTTCGAAACAGCTTCTCATCGGGAGAACGCTCCCCGCTCACTCTGCAACCCCTCACCGTGAGCGTTCCCGTATCCTGGTCGGTGGACCGGTCGGCGATCCACTGGAGGCAGAGCTCGTCTTCTGACATCGAACCCATCCACTCGTCGCCCGAGGCGCCGGGTCACTTCGTGGACCTGGCGCTCCACGTCTGCTCCTTGTGCCGGCGGATGGTCCGGCCGTAGGCCGGGGGCCGGGCGGTCGTCGAACGACCGAAAGGTCCCCGTCTCGCCGAGGGCCCCGCAAGAGAACCCGAGCCCCTCACGGGCGAATCCGCGAGAACCTTCATAACCTGAAAAGACAGAGGCCCGCCGCCGAGGGCCGTGCTGGGACGGCCGGCGGAGAGAAGGTGGGTTGATGGCACTCGATTCCGGCGATATCTCATGGGTGATCGCGGCGACGGCGCTCGTGATGATCATGACCCCCGGCCTCGGGTTCTTCTACGGGGGGCTGGTCCGCCGGAAGAACCTCGTCTCCACGATCGTCCAGTGCATGGCGATCTTCGCCGTCGTGAGCCTCGCATGGGCCATCTGGGGCTACACGATGGCGTTCGGCCCGTCCGTCCTGGGCGGGTTCGTCGGGAACTTCCAGTACTTCGGCCTGAATGGAGTCGGCGCGACGGCGAACGACGTCTACTCGACGACGATCCCGGCGCTCCTCTTCTTCGCGTTCCAGCTGAAGTTCGCAGCGATCACTCCGGCCCTCATTATTGGGGCGTTTGCCGGTAGGATCCGGCTGAAGCCCCTCCTCATCTTCATCCTGGCCTGGGTGACGTTCATCTACTTCCCGGTGGCCCACTGGATCTGGGGCGACGGCGGATGGCTCAAGACGATGGGCGTCGAGGATTTCGCGGGCGGCATGGTCGTGCACACGACCGCGGGGGTCAGCGCCCTCGCCGCGGCGCTGGTCATTGGCCGGGGGGTGGACTTTGGGAAGGAGAGCCGCCCGAACAACGTGCCGTACGTCATCCTCGGGACCGCGATCCTGTGGTTCGGCTGGTTCGGATTCAACGCGGGGAGCGCGCTGGCGGCGGACGCGGTCGCGGTGAACGCTCTCGTCGTCACGAACCTCGCGGCGGCCGCGGCCGGCGTGAGCTGGATGCTGATGGACTGGTTCATCAAAGGAAAACCGTCCGCGGTCGGGATGTGCATCGGTTTTGTTTGCGGACTCGCGGCGGTGACACCGGCCTCTGGGTTCGTCGGTCCGCAGTTCTCGCTCGTAATCGGGGTGGTCGCCGGGGTCGGCTGCAACCTCGTCGCCAGCTGGAGGGCACGGACCAAGCTCGACGACTCGCTCGACGTCTTCGCCTGCCATGGCGTGGGTGGGATGTGGGGTACTGTGGCGACCGGCCTGTTCGCGTCGGTGGCGATCAACTCGGCCGCCGGCACGCACAACGGGGCGGTCTACGGCGACCCGCAGTTCGCCCTCCTCCAGATGTTCGCGGTCGCCGTCGTTGCGACCTTCGCCTTTGTGGGCACCTACGTGATCCTTCGGGTCATCAACTTCTTCTCCCCCCTGCGGACCAGCACGGAGGAAGAGAAGGCCGGCCTGGACGAGGTCCACTTCGGCGAGGAAGCGTACTACCCGGCCTCGGAATAGACCCTTCCGCCCGCCGTTCGGTGGACCGCCCCGTCGTCAGCCGAAGGTTGGATGTGTCGGGATCGTCGAGAGCCGGCTGCGTACGGACCGCGCCGCGATGAGGATGAGGATCGCGCCGACGAAGCCGATGAAGATGAGCAGGATCGCTCCGGCCTTGAACAGCCCTTCGTTGTACCGGGTCCCGAGCCGCCAGATCCCGATCAGGACCCCGATGAACCCGACCAGGGCGATGATCGCGGAGACTCCGATCAGGCCGAGGAGCCCGAGGACCTCTCCGAGGTTGATGCAGCTGCTCGAGATCGAGCTCCCGCCCGCGCAGTTGATCGCCTGGTCGATGACCGCAAAGAGCCCGGCGAACCCGACCACGAGGAGCGCGAGCCCGATGATCGCGAGCAACGCGAGCGTGCGCGGCGTGGAGAATCCCGCGTCGTACGGGGAAAGCTCGCGGAACGCTTCGCGGTAGAGCCAGAGCTCCACGAGCGCGAGCGCGATGCTGGCGACGAGAAGGACGGCCAGGACCGCGAGCTCCGTGCCGTTGGCCGAGCCCGACGAGCCCGAAGCCGCTTGTCCGACGTACGAGAACGCGGGGGTCGCGGCGCTCACGGCCAGGGAGAGGACGAACCCGATGATACCCACCAGAGCGGCGATTCCTACGTAGCGGAGAGCCTTCTGGTCGGCGGGACCTCCGACCTGCGGGGTCCACCCTGCCGCCGGATAGGCGCGGGCGTAGGCCGGGGGAACAGCGAACGTCGACGGAAGCGGGCTCCCGGCCGGGGAGTTCGGAGGCGGTGCGGGAACCACGGGCGCACCGCATGCGGGGCAGGAACTGCTCCCGGGGGTGAGCGGCGAGCCGCACCGCGGGCAGACCGAAGTCGGTCGCGCGCTGACCGGCATTCCGCAGGACGGGCAGAACGCCGAGCCGGGCGGCAGGAGAGCGCCGCATCTCGGGCAGGTCGTCGATGCCATCGCGCTCCGACTGCGCTTCCACCTCATCTACTTCGTCGTTCCGCGAGGTTCGCGGGCAATCGCGGTACGGCGAGCCGGTCCGCGACTGAGAGATCGCGGCGCGCGTCCGGGCACCCGCAGACCGGGCTCCGTCGTTTCCTTTTTCTGCCCGAGCGTGATTCCGGGTTTGATGGCCGACCCGGACGAATGCGAATTGCACGAGGTCGTGCTGTCTGCGGAAGCGGACGAAGCGAAGGAATTGATCCGAGTGGCGCAAAGCCCGATCGGGGACGAGTGCCAGTACTGCCCGGTCTGCCGTTCGGCGCGGGAGTTCGTCGAGCGGCGGCTGGCGGAAGAATCCGGATACGTGCCTCCGGCGGGCGAGAGCGCCGACGCTTCCTGGAAGAAGCTCCAGCGGGCGATCGAGAACGCTCGGGTCGCGATCCACCGCGCTCCGTAGCCCGCCGGCTCCGGCGCGAAAGGACGGGTGAGCTACCCTACCTCGGAGCGACCCGGGAGGGGATCGGGCCGACCCCGGTGGACGACCCGACCGGTCGGTCCTTGGGAATGTAGTCCTTCAGCGATGGACGCGTGAGGAACGCGTACCAGGGCGCGAGGACATCGATCAGCGCTCCGACGAGCCCGTTCACCACGAGCTGAGGGATGGTCAGATCGCGTCGCAGGTAGCGGTCGTGCAGGCGATGCCCCTCGATGTACGCGAGCACCATCGAGGTCCAGATGAATCCCGTGAAGACGCTCGTGACGATGAGGAGCGGTCCGTACCGGAGCTCGACGCTCGCGAGGAGGACGATGACGGACGGCAACGCCGAGGCCCACGATGCCGCGCTGTACGCGACCGTGAGCCGCCGCCGGGTCGGCAGCTCCTTGGAATGTAACACCGAATGGACCACCCCGTGCATCCACCGGCGGCGTTGGCGCAGCTGGTCCCGCAGCGAAAAGGCGCCCTTCTCGTAGGCGAACCCCCGCAGGATTCCGAAGACCGACCCGTAGCGGGACCGCACGCGAATCTCGAACACCAGGTCCTCGGACGGCGAGAAACCTCGAGAGTCCCAGCCGACCGAGTCCTCCACGTCCGCGCGGACGACGAAGTGCGAGCCGTGAAACCCGGCGGTCGGGTTTCCCGGCAGGGTCATCGAGTCGAGGACCCGAAGGTCGTCGTACGACCGGGTGAGCTCTTGGACGTGGCTCGGGGAGCCGGACCAGTCGAGCGGGTACAGGATGATCCCCGCTCCCAGGAGATGGCGGCC
Source organism: Thermoplasmata archaeon UBA184 (assembly GCA_002495185.1). Classification (GTDB taxonomy): domain Archaea; phylum Thermoplasmatota; class Thermoplasmata; order Lutacidiplasmatales; family UBA184; genus Lutacidiplasma. Next base: position 33,572 of record DAEB01000024.1, read on the forward strand.
GGCCCGGACGAATTCGGAGATCCCCTCGAGCGTGTCCTGGCCCACGCAGGTCTCCTCGTCCTGATGGTAGACCCAGACGGAGGGGACGGACAGCCCGAGGCTTCGTCGCTGCTCCGACGCGTACTCGAGAGCCCGTGCCTTGCCTCTCGTTCGGAGTGGCGTCTCGTAGTCCGAGGGAATGACCCAGACTCGGGCCCCCGCGCTCTCGAGTCTTCGGTAGGTGTCCGGGGAGCTCCAATAACCATCCGGTTCGACCACGACCCAGAGGAGGAACCGGAATCCCAGTCGTGGAGTGTGCCGAAGCCAATAGAGGACCGACCGCACGCTGGCGTCGAGCGATTGCGCGTTCTTCCCGATCGCCGTGACCTGGAAGAGAACGGTCGGCTGGCTCACCGTTCCTCCGGCAGCTCCATCCGGTTCTGACGCAGGACCCGATGCGTTCCGCGGAACGCCGCCAGGAAGAACGGAACCGGCACCATCCAGACGAGCGGAAGGAGAGCGAGCCACATCGCCGGCAGGGGTTCGTCGGCCCGAAGGGTCAGGACGAGGAGCAGTGCGCTGATCCCGACGGCCGCCACGACCGTTCCCCATCCGATCGACCGCTGTCGGGCGTGCAGCGCGGAGACGGTCTGGTTGTACCGGGATACGGTGAAGTCGGGAAACGACCCCGTGAGGGACTTTCGGGGGTCGCCGCGCGGGGGTTGGGACGCAGGCTTCGCGCCCCGACCCGCGCCAGCCCCGGGCCGGGAGATCGGTGCCACGGGCGGTGGTGCCGGCGGCAGATCGACAGGCGGACCAGGAGACTCGGAGGAGCTGTCTGCGAGCTGGAAATCGAGCTCTTCGCGGGCTCGGGCGAGTTCCCGGTCGATCGTTTCGAGATCCTCTCGAAGGGAGGAGACCGACCCTTCCAACGTTCGGGCAGCGTTCGTGAGACGAGAGGCCGCGCCTCGGGCTAGATCCAGCCGTTCGCCGAGGTACGGACTCGGCGCTCCCCAACGCCCTGCGCCCTCCGCTCCCGGAAGAACGTCCTCTCTCCAATCGGGCTGGGTCCGCGCTACTCCCGGTGCCGCCGGTGGTGCGCTCTTCGGAGCCTGGGATGCGAGATCCCCCTGGATTTGATCGAGCTCCCGCAGGAACTCCTCCTCCCAGAGAGGACCAGAGGCCAAACCCGCCGCCGCCGACTCCGTGGTCCGGTCGGGCGACACCGGTCGTGGCGTGCCCTGGTCGGAGTCCGCGAGGATCTCCGAGAGCTCTTCCGAGGGCGGGGGCCCGTTCGGTTCCCCCGGTCGCGGATCCGCGGGCGCCCGTTTGCTGCGGGACCCTCCGGTCCGGTCCGGAGGCGATGCGACGCGCTCGGTCAACGAGGATTGCTCTGTGTTTTGGCTTTAATCCTATTCTCTCGAGACGCAGCAATGCACTACCACATGCCAAGCTGCCGGAGGACGTGTGAGCGCACCCCTCCGCGGGAAGCCCGGAACGCCGGGTCTGGGCCGGTCGGCGAGGTAATGAGGCGTGGCCCGCCTGCCAGGGGCCGAAATGAGCCGCTCCCGAGCCGCGCGAACCGCCTCGCTGGGAGACTTCCCGTTCTCGCTCGCCCCCTCCGAGCTTCGCCGGCGCGGGCTTTCATCCTTGGAGGCACTCCGGTCGCGCCTGGACTCGTTGATACGAACCGACCCCCCCTGGACGGTCGAGGGGTTCTTCGACCCGCTCAACCGGATCCTCATCGACGCGCGGGACGTCGGACTTCACGGCGCCCTCCTGTTCCAAGTTCACCCCGATGCCGAAACCCGGGTCGCCGGTCGGGAGGTTTCGGAGTCCTCGGACCGGTTCTTCAACGAGCTTCGGACGAACACTGAGCTGTTTCGTCGCCTCTCCGCCATCGACCTTGCCCGGGAGGACCCGACGAACCAGCGGGCTGTTTCCAATCTCCTTCGGGACATGCGAAGGGCGGGCGTCGAACAGCCGCCCCTTCGACGAGAGGAGCTCCTCGCGCTCTCGAACCAGCTCGACTCTTTGTCGAACCAGTTCAATGCCAACATCTCCTCGGGAGAACGAACGATCGCCGTGGAGGGCCCCGACGGCCTTCGTGGCCTGCCGGACGACTACCGGGCCTCGCACCCCACCGAGCCCGATGGGAAGGTCCGGATTTCGACCAAGTACCCCGACTGCTTTCCGGTCATGAGCTACGCGGACGACGATGAGGTGCGGCGCCGGATGCTCCTCGCGTTCCTGAACGTGGCCTTCCCGGAGAACCCACCGGTCCTCGCGGAGATCCTTCAGCACCGCCGGAGATTCTCGGAGCTCCTCGGCTATCCCGACTACGCGGAGTACGCCGTGGAGGACAAGATGACCGGTCGGGCCGAGGTCGTTACGAAGTTCCTGGACCGGATCGTAAGGCTCGTTCGGGAACCCGCCTCCACGGACCGTTCGCGGCTCCTGTCGTGCAAGCAGCGAGAGCACCCCGGCTCCACTCGGCTCGAGGACTGGGACGCCGCGTTCTGGACATCGGGGGGGTACTACGACACCAAGATCCGGAACGAAGAGTACGGGGTCGACCTGCGCCAACTTCGGGCGTACCTACCGTACCCTCGGGTCCGGGACGGATTGTTCGACCTCTGTCGTCAACTCTTCGGTCTCGAGTTCCATCGGCATCGTTCCACGGAGCTTTGGCATCCCACGGTGGATGCGTACGACGTCGAACGCGCCGGCGAGCCGGTCGGTCGTGTGTACTTCGACCTCGTCCCGCGGCCCGACAAGTACAACCACGCCGCCCAGTTCGATGTCCGGACCGGGGTGTCCGGCGGTGGTCTCCCACAGGGCGCTCTCATCTGTAACTTCCTCGACCCCGCCACGCCGGTCGACGACGCACGGATGGAGTACCGCGACGTCGTGACGTTCTTCCACGAGTTCGGGCACCTGGTCCATCACTTGCTGTCGGGCCACGGCCGCTGGCTCTCCACGTCGATGGGGTCGGTCGAATGGGACTTTATCGAAGCCCCCTCGCAACTGTTCGAGGAGTGGGCGCGCGACCCGGCCACGCTCGCCCGATTCGCCCGCAACCCTGACACGGGTGAGACCATCCCGGCCGACGTGGTGGCGCGGTTGAAGGAATCCGACGCCGTGGGACGGGCCAGCTGGGTCCTTCGACAGGCCGCCCTCGCGAGCCTGTCGCTCGAGATCCATCGACGAGAACCGTCGACCTTCGACAGCTCCGAACTCTTTCGCGAGCTCTTCGAGCAAACGACCGACACCCCGCTCGAGCCCCAGTACCACCCGGTGGCGAGGTTCGGTCACCTCACCGGGTACTCGGCGATCTACTACACCTATCTCTGGTCCGCGGTGATCGCTCGCGACCTCCTGACGCCGTTCTACGAGAAAGGCTCCCTCACCGACCGGGAGACCGCCGAACGGTATGCCCGGGAGGTCCTCGCCCCCGGAGGAAGCCGGCCCGCGGCGGAGCTCATCCGAAGCTTTCTCGGACGAGACTACAGCTTCGACGCGTTCGAACGGTGGGCGCTCGAAGGCTCCGTCCCGGCGGCGCCGACCGCGAGAGGATAGCCGGCACGACCCCGGGTCGCCGGGGACGCCATCACTTGGGTTGCGTTGCCGCGTCCGCGGCGTGCCGGGCGAGGTAGGCTCGACCGAGCAGACGTCCGATCACCGCCCCCAGGACGCCCCCGACCACCGCCCCCACTGCGAGGTCTACCAGCGAGGGGACAAGGTTGCTGAGGTCGAGATAGGAGATCTGCTGGAGGAAGACGACGAAGACGATCCCGATGACTACGCCGCACGCGGCACCGTGAGAAGTTGCGCTCATGAGGCACCTCCTCCGGAGGGAGGCGGAGACGGTCTGGTCGAATCCGACCCGGTGGAAGAGGTCTCAGAGCCGCCTCCCGAAGGTCCTCCTCCGGTGCTCGGAGGTGCGGAAGCGGTGGTCGCGGCCGGGGGTACCCGGCCAATCATCTCATACCGACCCGAACGCGCGAGGCCGTAGACCTCATAGACCATGATCGCGAGCAGAACGATCGGAAGGATCGCGACGATCCCCAAGGGGGCGTTGTCCCGAACGTAGAAGTTCTCGCTGAAGAGGGTGGAGCCATTGGCCGCGATGAAGCTCGCGGTGATTCGGTAGACCCCCTCGAGAAGGTAGGCGACCGAGAGGGGGGTCCAGCTGAGCGGAATCGACCCCGACGCCCGGGCGACGGGGTTCGTCAAGACTTGGTCCCGCGTCGCGACCGCGAACCCGAAGTAGAACATCTGGATACGCGCGTCGCTGACGTCCGCGGTGTTCGGAGCACTCAGCGTCCAGTTGAACAATAGGTTCGCCTGCTGCGTGAGGTCGATCACGAGCGCCGACGAGGCCGAACCGGCGGCGCTCACGTCCGCGCCGTTCCACGTCACCGTGTACGCGGCCGCGGAAACCGCCGGTGAGACCGGGCCGCTCGCGCGAGCGGGGCCGGGAACGTTCAGGAGAAGCGCGACGAGCACGAACGCCACCGCGGCCAAGGAGAGTCGGGACCGGCGCTGGCGGAACGGTCGGTGGGGCATGGGCGGGCATCCGTCCCCTCTCTTAAGAACGATTGGTAGGGGCTAGAAGCCCCCGCCGGCCGCGATCTTCGGGGTCACTGCTCGCCCGCGTCGCGCCCAAAGGTTGCCTGAAACTGATCGAGGTCGGTGGGGCGCATCAGGGCGGGAGTCAGGAGCACCCAGATCCGCGCGTCGTTCTCCCGGGCGAGCCGGTCGAACTGCACGAGCCCCGACAGAACGGCATCGACGCCGTGGATCCGCACGAGGTACTCGATTCCCTCGAGGAAGAACGCGGTCGCGCGGTCCTCGAGGAGCTTGCGGCCCAGCAACGTCCACACGGCGTCGAGGTCGGCCGGTCGGATCGAGGGTCCTCGGCCGATGTTCGTCAGCCAGTAGACCTCGATCGGCCGGGACCCCACGCGCGCCCGGATCCGCTCGGGCGACTCACGCACGAGACAAACCCCCCGGTGTCCCGCCGCGGTCGAGTCAAGGAATCCGGAGAGGGCGACCGTCAAGGGATCCCCGATGCACAACTCGACCCCCGAGGGAAGGGCCACTGGCTCGGGCGAAGGGGTCACCGGGGCCGGGCCCGCTTGCGCCTCCGGCGCGATCTCGGGAGCCACCGGCGGAGCCATCGCAGGTGTCCCCTCGCCGGATTCATCGCCTTCCTCGGCCGCCGCCGGGGCGGGCTCCGCCTCGGCAACAGGCGGGCTCTCCGGTTCCTCGGGCTTGATCTCCTCGGCCGGAGCTTCGGGCTCCGTCTCCCGGGGAGCCTCGGGATGCGGCACGGTTCCCTCTGCCGGCGCGGGTTCGCCGGTCACCGTGGGAGGGGCCTCTGGGGGGACTTCTGGTTCCGGCCCGGAAGTCGGTTCGACAGGTGCCGGCTCGGAGGAGGGAGCCGGTGCAGCGACCTCCTCAGAAGGTGCGGTCTCCGTCTCGGCAAGGGGCACCGGCACCTCTACCGATGCGGGCTCGGCCCGCTCTTCCGTCGGCTCCGGTGGAATGCGTGGTTCGACGGCAGGCCCCGGCTCGACCGAAGTTCCGGCCGGCGCTTCCAAAGGTGCGAGGCCCTCCTCGGGAGCAGGTGGAGGACCGGGAGCAAGCGGCGGCTCGGCGGCGGGAGGCTCAGCGGGGGCCCCGGGCGGACCCACCTCGGGTGGAGGGGAAGGGGTTGGAACGGAGGACTGCTCGGGGCTCGCGGGCGTTTCCTCCAGGACCTCTTCCGGCTCTGGAAGGGGTTCGGGCGGCGGCAACTCGGGTTCGGAAGACGGTGGCTCAGACGGAGCTGGCAATTCGGCTGTCTCGGGAGCGGACGGCGCTGCCACGGCCGGAACGGGGAGGGCCGACTCCGCCCCGACCTCCTCGGGTGGCAAAGTCGCGGGGGGTTCGGGAATAGGCTCGGAGGGAGCGCTCTCGACAGTGGGCGTCGTCGTCTCGGCCGGCAAGGGAGCTTCTCCCTCGGAGGCGGCCGGTTCGGGAGTCGGCGAAGGCGCGGACTCTTCCATGCTCGGGCCGGGAGCCGGGGGCGGTACGGAGACCACCGGCGGCTCTGGGACAGGGACGATGGTAGGAGGAGGAGGGGTCGAAGCCGGAGGCGGTGTCGCTTCCTCGGGGTGCCCGACCGGTCCGGTGGTCGACGCAGAAGGCGGGCCGGGTCGCTCCGGGGGCGTTGCGGCTTGCCCTGCGAGCTTCTCGAGAACGAGAGTCGCCACCGGTCCACCGAACCCGGGAAGCGCGACGACGGTTTGGAGCGAGGCATGTCGGTAGTCGTCCACGCTGTGCATCCCGAGCTCCCACGCCGAGGAGATCTTCGCCGGACCGAGGAGCGGGACCCCGACGATATTGTCCAGCTCCTGACCGAGGGCGCGAACCGCCTCCTCATGCGCGACGACCTTCTCGTCCGCGTAGTCGACCTCGTCGACGGGTCCGGTCAGAACGCGAACCGATACCCTCCGCAGACGGGGCCCCGGAGCACGATGCTTCGTCGTCGCCTTACGGGGGGAGAGGTCGGGCACGTGGACCCACCATCGTTCGCCGGTTCTCGTCCGACCGGTGAGGGCGTTCGGGGGAACCGGCTCTTCCGAACGCTCGATGACCCGGAACTCTCGAACGCCGAGATATCGCGCGAGAGCCTCGGCGTCCGTGCGGAGCTCGGTCGCGAGCGGGTCCTTGACCGTCGCGATCGCGACGCGAGCGGTGCCGGGCCGTGCCGGGTCTGCTCGAAGAACGCGTTCGAGACGGTGGATGAGCCAGAACGCATCGGAGGAGAGCGGGGGAGGACCCGACGGTGTCGGCTCGATTCCCGCCGGGAGTTCGGCGTACATCTCTCCCAGGGACCAGGGCACGGGAACAACCCGGTCGGGAAGCGTGTCAACGAACGTGACCATCCCGGGAAGGATGCGAACCGGATAGCTGGTGATTACGACGCTCAACTCTTCCGAACCCCCGGCGGCGCGTCGGGCCGGCATCCGCTGGAGCAGGTGGACGATCTGGGAGGCCTGGGTCGGGTAGACCTTCTGAATCTCGGATTCCACGGGTTTGAGGACACGTTGCCGCCCCGCCCAAGGTTCTCGGGGGGAGCCGACCTCGAGCCGGGTCACGCGCGCAAGACGGGCGAGAGTCTCCTTCTCCGCCCGGAGGCGGTCCCCCACGTCGTCGGACGCCACGGCGAGTACGAGAGAGGGGATCGGGGTCGACCTCGGAATCCGGTAGGAGCGACGGAAACGCTGAATGCTCCGGAGTACCGCGCGCCACCGTCCCCACGCCGCCGCCAGCTCGTCGTTGAGGAGGGCGCGGTCGAGACCCGGCAGCGGTTGCTCGAACAGGCTTGCCCGGTCCGACGAGACGGCGCGATGCACCGATTCCGAGGTGAACGGTGCGATCGGCGCGAGAGTCTCCGAGATCCCCCGGAAGAGATGGAACAAGGTCCGGAGCGCCCCCCGTTTGGACGGGGGGCTCCCACCAAGGGCGAGCCGGGGCTCGATCAGGTCACGGTACTCGGCAAGGTCGTTGTCGAGGAACTGCGCGACCCGACGGTGGGCGGCCCCGGCGGCTCCCCGGTCGAAGTGAGCGAGCGCGAGGACGCGCGTCCGTTCCCAGCGCGCGACGATCGCGCGGTCCTCGACCTCGAGTTCCTCGAGGGACCCGCCGAGGGGACGTGCGAAGGTCGCGACCATGGCGGCGTCGCATCGGCGCAGGGTGTCGTGGGCGAGAGACCACCACCGAAGGAGCCGTTCGGACTCGCGGCGGCACTGGTCAGCAAATCGTCGACCGGTCGACTCGAGCACCGTACAGCGAACGATGGCGCATCGGACGGCGTCCGCGCCGTAGGTGGCGACGAGGTCGGCGACATCGGGGACATTCACGGTCGGAGCCACCGTGAGGGCGAGCTCCCCGACCGGGCCTTCCACCCCCGAGGATGCGGCGAGGTGGTTGATCAACGCCGGCACGCGGCGACGATGGCCCAGGTAGAAATGCACCGAGTCGCCTTCGGGGAACGGGTCGAGACCGGCCCAGGTAGCGACCGCGGATTCGAAGGAAGAAAGGAGCTTCCGGCGAACCGGGGTCCGCTGGCCGCCGCAGGGGCACTTCGGGTCCGCGTCCGGGCGGTCGAGGCGTTCGCATCGAGCGCACTCGAGAAGCGTCACCGCCGACGCGTCCTCGGACGGGCTCGCCTCGCTGACCGCCCACGGGGCGACCTCCCCCCCGGTCGGGAAGGAGTCCTTCGGGAGGAGCCGTGTGAACGCCGCACGACGCTCGGGCGGTAGGCGCGAGGGCTCGAGACACCAGGTGCGGGCGGGGGCCCACAGGAGGGCCGTCCCGCAGAGGGCGCAGTACGGCACCCCCCGTTTGACCCGAAGGTGAGCGAGCAGCGCGCCCGCCTCCGAGAGGTCGCGGAGGACGAACTCGTCCGCTGTCTCGAGGTCCAGGCCGGCGTACTTGTGCATCAAGGTGAAGTCAAGCCGTCCTCGGATCGTCAGGAGAGGCCAACCGGCAACGCCGTGTCGGTCCGCGATGCGCGCGTCGGTCGGTCCATGGCCGGGAACGAGCGGAACGATCCCGGTCCCGCTGTCCCCGACGTCGGGGACCCCGAGGATCGTGCCGGCGGGAGGCGTCAGGTCGCCGCCCATCGGGAATTCGTGGCGGAGCGGGTAGGTGTACTGGATTCCCACGAAGTCGCTCCCGGGGTGCTCCTCCACGACCTCGAGCGTCGAGTCGGGAATCCACAATCGAAGGCGCTCAAGGGCCGACGCCGAGCAAAGGAGCAGCTCACGCTCGTCCCGACGCCGGTACCCGGCGACCACGTACCGGGCCGTGGGGTTCACGAGGAGGGCGCTCGCTCCGAGGAGCTTCCAGGGTGCGTCGACCCAGACGATCGCGTGAACGGTCAGCTCCTTGAACCGAATCGGAAACCGGACCAGATAGGTGTCCCCTTCTTTCTCTTCGTAGACGATCCGCTCCGGGCTTCGCAGTATCCCGCAGCTCGGGCAGACACGGAACGACTCGTCCCGAGTGCGGACGATTCCTTGGGCGGCAAGACGTTCGACGATCGCCCGGACGCCCGAAGCCCGGTCGCTGGAGTCCCACGGTGACCGGCCGTCTCCCCCCGTCCACACGCCCAGGCTCGCGAGGAGGGAGAGAACGGTCGTCGGGGCCTTCCTTGCCCCGGATTCGACCCTCCGCAAGGTTCCTTGGGCTCGGCGTCCGGCGAGAGCCAAGTATCGCGCATCGACGTCCGCCTCCACGGCCCGCTGCGCCACGTGCGAGGGGTAGTCGGCCGGGGACCAGAACCCCTCGACTTGATGGACGATCGGGCCATTTGGGGGCCCGAGGACCCCGCCGGCGGGTGGGAGACGACGGGCTCGCCAGAGCGAAACGACCTCCTCTTCGATCGAATGGGAGTTCGGTTCGACGACGGGGGTGCTCATGGATCAATCGGTCGTGGCTACACCTCGATGAGGCCGTGCAGGAATAAACCCTCCTTCCGACGGCCCTCCCGAGGGCAGGACGACCGGGACAACTCTTATCCCGTCCGGGTCCTGCCCGCCCGTCGAGGAGAATCGCGATGGCCTGGACCCAACAGGAAGTCCGCGAGCTCAAGGAGGGGCGGTACATGCTCATCGACGAAGAGCCGTGCCGGATCCTGAGCATCCAGACCTCCAAACCGGGGAAGCACGGAGAAGCGAAGGCACGGATCGACGCGGTCGGGCTCTTTGACGGCTCGAAGAGAAGCGTCGTCTTTCCCGTGAAGCACAAGGTCCAGGTCCCGCTCATCGGGAAGCGCCAGGCGCAGGTCCTCTCGATGACCGATGCCGAAGTGCAGCTGATGGACCTCGAGACCTACGAGACGTTCAACCTCCCGCTCGATGCCGAGACGAAGAGCCAGGTCAGCCCCGGTTCGGAAGTTCAGTATCTGGACGCGATGGGAAAGCGACGGATCACTCGAACGTAGTCGGTCGTCCCCGGGGCCCTCGAGGAGACAGAGCGGCTCCTCGCTTGATTAATAAAGGGGAGGGCGCATGAAACCGATGTCCGAAGCGTGCGAAAGCTGCTGTTGGACCGGCTCGGTTTAGGAGGTGGTCGTACGACAGGTCCGGGAGGGCTCGGAGGTGTCTCCTCCTCGCGTCTCACCCGGATCCTGCAAGAGAAGGCCGAGGCGCTCAAGAAGCAGCGCCAAGCGGCCGAGGCGACGCTGAAGGAGATCGATGACCAGGTCGCTCGACTCGACCAGCTCGGGATCACTCCTCCCGAGGTGCCCGAGCGACAGACCGCGCTGCGGGAGCTCGCCCGCCGGGCCGACTGGAACGGGGTCGAGAGCCAGGCGAAAGCGATGGCGGACTACCTCGCGAAGACCGTTCCCCTCACGATCCAGGAGCGACGGACCCGAACGGCCGAGTCCGTCCGCCGATTCTCCGGGCTCGGCCTGACCGCTCCCCCGGACGTCACTTCCGAGCTCGACGCCCTTGCCCATCCGCCGGAGGGCGAAGAGTGGTCCGTCACCGTCACCCGGCTCGCGAAGGTCGAGGAGGCGCTCCACGCGAGCGAGATGTCTCACGTGAACCAGGTCCGAGAGGAGGCCACGACGGTCGCGCGGTGGGGCGGTCTCAGCGCTGCTCGCCTTTCCGAATTCGAGCACCAGCTCGATGACGCGCTTCTCCCCGCGAAGGAGGACCGTCTCGCCGAGGCGTTCGAGAGCGTCGACCGCCTCCTTCGAACCGGGCTCCCCGAAGTCAACGAACGTCGGCGGAAGATCCAGGAGGAAGGCACTCGCCTCGCCGCCGCGGCCAAGGAGTTCGGTGCGCCGACCTCCCGGCTCGAGGCCGCGCTGAGCGCCTGCGCCGACGCGCCGCCCGACCGCTGGCCCGAAGTCGTGCCGGCGGCCGAATCCGCCTTCCAGGACGTTGGAGAGGCGATGCGGGAACGGTGCGTGCAGATCCTCGACGCGCTTCGGAACTCGCTGAACTCGACGGCCGAATACGGGGTCGACCCGGCCTCCGCGCGAATGGCGGTCGAGGATGCCCTCGCCCGCATCAAGACGCTCGCGCCGCTCGAGATCGGTCCGGTCTTCCTCGAAGCCCGTCGCGCGGCCGAGGAGCCGATCGTGACGGTGGTCGCGGGTCTTCTGGACGAGGCGCGCCCCCGGATCGCGGATGCCCGTCGTCTGGGAAAGGACCCGAGCGAAGTGTTCGCGGCGATGAACCGGGCCCGCGAGGCCCTCCGGCTCAAGATCTACTCGGAGGCNNTTCGCGGCGAGCCAGGAGGCGCTCGACAAGGTCAGTCGGCTCACCGAGGAGCTCGATACCGCGCGGGACGAGCTCCAATCGCTCGAGGAGATGGCGGCCCGGTTCCGGAGCTCGGGGTTCTCCACGGAGACGTTCGACCCTGCCTTGGTGCGCATCCGGGGCTCCCTCGACCGAGTCGAGGTCGCCGCGGCGCGGGAGCTGCTCAAGGAGACGGTCGTCCACCTCGGACGGGAGGCGCTCCAGTTCTTCGGTCAGCGGTGTGCCAGTCTCGACAAGATTCGTGACTACGCCCGCGAGCGGCAATTCCTTTCCCCGGACGCCGACCGAGACCTCACCGAGGCTCACGAGCTCCTCGACAAGGGGGAGCTCGCCGAGAGCGCGGAGCGGATCTCGCGGGCCGAGGCCGAGCTCCGGCGCGCGGCCGGCCCGTTCGTCGCGCGTCGTGTCGAGGAGATGGAGCAGGGCCTTTCGGACATCCCGGACGAGGCGCTCGTCGCTCCCGTGCGCCGACTGCTCGCGGACGCGGACGTCACGTTGCGCGTGAAGCAGGACCTGATGGGAGCCATCGACAGCCTTCGGCGGGCCGAACGGGAGTTCGGCGGGGTCGTCGCGGCGCATGCTTCGGCGCTGGTCGAGGTCCTCGAGGCGGAACGCAACGTCCTCGAATCGATGGGCGGTCCGAGCGACGAGATCCAGCGCCAGATCGACGAGGTCCAGCAGATCTTCAACATGGGNNGGAGATCCGGACCCGCGCCCAGCAGCAGCAGCTCCTCCGGAGCGAGGAGGCGGTCTCCCACGCGAAGCTCTCCCTGGTCGAGCTCGAGACGATGGGCTTCGACCTCTCCAAGTTCCGCGCCCAGCTCGAAGAGGCGCAGGCCGCCTCCCGGACCGCGCGCTACGCCGAGGCGTACCGGGTCGCCACGAAGCTCGAAGAGTCGGCGCAGCGGGCTCGGGCGGCCGGCCAAGCGATTCTCGACGGGATCGCGCGGGCGCAGGAGACCCTCAGCCGTCTCCGGGAGGCCGGCGTCGACCCGAACCCGTACTACGAACCGCTCCGCAACGCTCGTCTCGCGTTCCAGTCGCTCGACTTTGACCTCGCCCGGTCCACGCTCGACACGCTCGAGCAGAAGCTCCTCGGGGAGGCCGCCCGCGGCGAGACGACGAGGCTGCTCGAAGACGTGCAGCACCTCCTCGAGGACGGCCGTCGCCTTTCCTGCCCGATGGAGCCGTTCCAGGCCCGGGTGGAGCAGCTTCGGACCGAGCAGGCGACCGCCCCTCCCGAGGCGACCTTGACGGGCGCGCGGCTTCTCCACGATGAGTTGATCGCGGTCCTGCGACCGATCCTGGAGGAGAACCTCCGAGGGCTCGAACGGGACCTCGACATCGCGCGGTCGGCGGGGGTCGAGATCGACAAGATCCTCCTTCCCCTCGGTGAGGCCCGGCGCCGGATCGCCCTCCCCGTCCCGATCGGGGCCGCGGCCCTCCTCGACGCCGCCCGCGCCGAGTTCGTCGCGACCCGCGGGTTTGTCGAGCACGCGGAGCGGGTCGCGAAGCGGGCCCGCGAGGCGCTCGCCGAAGCGGACCTCCTCCACGTGCCGACCCCGAACCTTCGGGAGCAGATGGAGAAGATCGAGAAGCTCCTCGCCGACCGGCAGTACGCTCGCGTCGTGGAGCTCGGCGGTCCCCTCGAGCGCGAGCTGATCCAGGCCACGTACCAGCACGTGTCGAAGACCTTGGCCGGATTCCAAGCGACCGTCACCCGGCTCCGCAAGGAGGGGATTGAGTCGTCGCTCGCGGAGAACCTTCTCCACCGCGCCCGAATGGCGCTCGATGAGGGTCGGCCGGTCGAGGCCCTCCAGCTCGCGGGCCAGAGCGAAGGGGAGCTCGAGCGGGCGGACCTTCAGCGACGGATCGCCGAGGGGTCGATCGCCGCCGCCGAAGCCTCGGTCGCGCGGGCCACCGCGGAGGGGGTCGTCTCCCCCCTCGCGGTCGAGGAGCTGGCCGCCGCGAAGCTTGCGTTCCAGGGCCGAGAGTACCCTCCCGTCCTCGAACACGCCCTCCAGGCGTCCGACGCACTCGGCGTGGCCCGCGAGGGCCACCGTCGGGCCCGCGACGCCATCTCGGCCGCCGAGCGACAGCTGAGGGAAGCCACCGAAGTCGGAGCGGACGACTCCGCGGCCCAGGCTCGGCTCGAGCAGGCCCGGACCCAGCTCTCGCAGGGCGTCTATCCGGAAGCAGTTCGTTCTGGCCGAGAAGCGACCGAGGAAGCTCGCTGGGCGATCGAGCGGATGTTCGCCGTTCCGCTCGGCCAGCTCCGACGGCTCGTCGACTCCACCCGGCCCGAAGGAGTGGGGGCCGAGCTCGACCCCGTAGAGGCGATCCTGGGAGAGGCCGAGGCCGCCCTACGCGCCCGGGACTGGGCGCGGGTCAAGGAGGCGATCGGTCGCGGAGAGGCCGCCAGCGTTCGGATCCTCGAAGCGATCGCCGACGGCCGATGGCGCGAGGTCGAGGCCGAATACCTGCGGAGTTCCGACGTTCCTCCGGCCGAACTCGATCGTCGGGCCGAGGTGCGCGCCCAACTGTCGGAGATGCGCAGCCGCCGCGATTTCGCGGCAGCGCTCAAGCTCATCCGGGCCGAGCTCGAGCTCGCGAAACGGCGCCGGCGGGAAGAGGTCGAACGCCAGATGCTCGAGTTCAAGGACCGCCTCTGGGTCGGCGAGCGTCTCGCGATCGACACTACCCCCGTGATGCAGACGTTCAGCGAGGCCCGGGTCGCGCTGGACGCGGGGCGTCCGGACGAGGCCGAGGCGCTGCTCGCCCGAGCGACCAGCGCGCTCGAGCCGGCCGTGCGAGAGCCGTTCGTCCGGCGGTGGCGCGACCTCCAGACGGAGATGAACTTCGCCCAGGAGGGGCTCCACGTCCGCATCGAGCCGATCCGGGAGCGGCTGCTCCAGGTCGAAGCTCTCGACCGGGCGGGACAGCTCCTGGACGCCGCCCGACTTCTCCTCAAGACCGAGGAGGAGCTGAACCTGCGAAAGTCCCTGCACCGCGAGCTGATGAACCTCCACTACCTCATCGACGCTGCGCTCACCCGGGCCCACGAGCTGCGGGTCGACACGACCGAGGTCCGGTCGCTGCTCGCGGAGTCGCTTCGCCTTCGGGAGACCGACTACGCCGCCGCGCTCGAGAAGGCGCGCGAGGCACTCCGCAAGCTCCAGCACGCCGGTGTGGGAACGACGGATGCGGCGGGAGCGGGGCCGTCCCCGGCGACGAATCCGTTCTGGCCGTTCCGCCGGCCCCCCTCCGAGCCCTGAGCGCTCGCGTCAGGGAGTCGAGAGGAATCCGGTCGGAGAGCCGGGCGGGGGGACCCCCGGAAGTCCCCGGGGCGGTCCGAGCGGAAGCCGGTCGTACTCGACCGTGTGCTTGATCCCGCGGCGGCGAAGGAGCGCCGAAACCTGCTCGGTGATCTGCACGACCTCCTGGCAACGCGTCGGCTTCGCGAAGTAGAACTCGGCCCGCTTCTCGTCCGAGATCGGGAAGATCAGGCGGAGCCCGAACGCATCCTGTCGGTTGTAGCCGACCGGCTTGCGGTTCCCCTTGAGGTCGCGAAGGTTCTCATCGAGGAGAACTTCCGGGAGGAGGGGGTCGGACTCCTTCACGAACGGACGGTTCATTTCGACGACCCGTTTGTGGATCTCGGGATAGACCCGGACGAGGTCGCGGTACGAGCGCTTGGGGTCGAGGAGGATGTGGCCGCTGCGGGCCTTCACGGGAGGGGTCACGCACCTCGAAACTCCCGGGGGAACTTAGGCGCTTCGGAGGGGTTCGTCCGACCCCCGCCGGGGAATGGCCCCGTCGGCCAGAGCGTTGGCGAACGGGTTGGCGGGCCATGCGACAAGGCGGTCCGCCGCAGAAAGGCTCAAAGAGGCGGTCCCCTACGCCCCCGTGGCGCTCCCGTAGTCTAGTGGTCAAGGATAGAGGCCTCTCGAGCCTCTGACGCGGGTTCAAAGCCGGCCGGGACCCCCGGTCGGGGAAACTCCCGCCGGGAGCACCTCTCTTTCGGTCGGCCCGGTCGCCGGACGCGTCCGATCGGATCCCGTGTCAATGGGTCGCGGCGCCGGTGGCCGCGCGAGCATGCGTGGCGGGGTGAAGGCCGCACTCCTTGGCCCCCGTCTCCCACCACCACCGTCCGCTGCGCGGGTCCTCGCCCGGCTTCACGGCGCGAGTGCACGGCGCGCATCCGATGCTCGGGAAGCCCTGCGCATGGAGACGGTTGATCGGAACGTCGTGCTCCTTCACGTAGCGAAGGACATCGTTCCACGACCAGTCCGCGAGCGGGCAGATCTTCCAGATCCCGCCCTGGGAGCTGTCGCGCGAGAGCTTCTCGACGGTCGAACGCTCCGCCGATTGGTCGCGGCGCAGTCCGACAACCCACGCCTCCGCGCCGGTGAGGGCACGCGAGAGAGGGTGGACCTTGCGCACGTTGCAGCACGCCTTTCGGTTCTCGACCGAGCTGTAGAACAGGTTCGGTCCCCCGTTCGAGATGAGCTCCTCGAGCTCCTTCGTGTCGGGGGCCACCACATGGATCGGGATCGCGTACTTCTCGTGCGCCTCTTGCATCAGGTCGTAGGTCTCCGGAAAGAGTCGGCCGGTATCGAGGGTGAAGACCCGAATGTCCTGTCCGTCCCCCCGAGCCGCCCGGGAGAGCATGTCGAGAAGCACCATGTCCTCAGCTCCGAAGCTGCACGCGAAGGTCGCGCGGCTTCCGAACTGGGAACGGGCCCAGTCCAGAATCTCTTCCGCGCTCTGATGGGCGACCGCCTGCTCGGGGTTCGCGATGGGGTTCACGGAAGACTCTACCAAAGCATGCTATATTACGACAACTCGGGCCGCGCAATTTCGGGGGCGGTGGGCGAGGATTGCGAGCATCCACCGGAAGCTCCCGGATGCGCCCCAGTGGCCGTGGGCGCGAATTGAGCAAATGAACATATCTCGCCGGGTCGACGAGCTTTTCGGGAAATGACAATGCCGAAACCGAACCCCGTCGACTGGATCGAAACCCTCCCGTGCTCGGTCACGGTATGTGATGCTCAGTTCCGGATTCTCTATCTGAACCGGCGGTCCGCCGAGGTGAACCACGCCGACGGCGGGAAGTCCCTCGTCGGGAAGAACCTCCTCGATTGCCACCCCGCGAAGGCTGCGAAGAAGCTCCGGAGAGTGATGGCCGGGACCCGCCCGAACGTCTACACCATCGAGAAGAACGGCGTCCACAAGATGATCTACCAGGCGCACTGGCGTCGGCGGGGGCGCTTGGCGGGTCTCGTTGAGATCACGTTCGAGCTGCCCGCGCGAGTCCCCCACTTCGTCCGGACGTGACCCGTCGCCGCTCCCCGGCTGACTGCAATGCCCCGAGTCAGTGGCCCGACGTGATCGTTCGCTCGAACCACGAAGAGGTTTGGGCGGCGACCTCCTCGAGCGCTCCGGGTTCTTCGAACAGGTGGGACGCGTGGGGGATGACCACGAGGCTCTTCTCGCAGCGGAGCAACCGCATCGTCCGCCGGTTGACCTCTTCGATGAAGGGGTCTTCGCCTCCCACTAGAATCAGGGTGGGACACCGGATGCGAGGCGCCATCGAGTCACCCAGGTCACTCCGTGCTCCGCGGAGCACGATCCCGTGAACGAGGTCCGGCCGCTCGGCCGCGGCGATCATCGCCACCGCGCCTCCGGTGCTCGCGCCAAAGTAGCCGAACGCGCGCGAGCCCCCGTCGGGCTGGTGGACCAGCCAGTCGGTGACGCCCAACAGTCGTTCCGTAAGCAGCGGGATGTTGAACCGGAGCGAGCCAGTCCGTTCGTCGAGCTCGGCCTCCTCGGAAGAGAGCAGGTCGAGGAGGAGTGTGCCAAAACCTCGGTCCTGGAGGGCCGAAGCGACGAGCTGATTCCGGGGACTCTTTCGCCCGCTGCCGCTTCCGTGCGCGAACAGCACGATGCCTTTCCGAGCGTCGCCGGGGACGAGGTCCGCGTCGAGCGACTTCCCCCCGACGAGGATTCGGACCGGACGAGAACGGTGCTCCATCCGCGGCTCTGGCAACCGCCCGACGAGCAGAAACGCTTACCGCTGCCGGCTCGCCCTACATCACCACGCGGGCGATGATCTCCTCGGCCGAATCGAACACGACGTTCTGGCGGCAGAAACGGGGGAGGTACTTCGCCGCCTTTCCCGAATTCGTGGCGGTCGTGCGCGGGCCCATCCGCTCGATCGGGGCCACCACCATGCAGGTGTCGGCGACGACGTGGCCTCCCGAAGACTCGATCGTGCTGACGTACCCGAGCTTCGCGGACAGATCCTTGACCGCGCGCGACGTGCAGACCCAGAGGCGCACCCCCGCCCGCAGTTTCCGACCGTCCAGGAGGCCGGCGATCTCTCGGACCTCGTTCAGGGATGCGTGGGGGCAACCGAACGTGACGAGGTCCAGCTCCTCGGGTCGACCGGTGTTGAGGGAGCGCTTGACCTCGTCGAGGGACGCTCGGTCGACCGAGATCCGGTCTTCGATTCGGTCGAGAGGGACAAGGCGCTGGGCTGCCTCGGGCGTCACTCCCTCGATGTGGAAGAGGTCGATCGAGCCCGAAGCGGCCCCGGCGGCGCTGAGAACCTTGAGCTCCTCGAGCGTGGGGCGATGGTTGATTCCCCGAAGATAGGGGATCCGGCCCTGGACCACTTCCCCCAGCCGGTAGCCGAGAAGCCCGAAGTCCACCGTGCCGTGGAGATCGCATTCGACCCGGACCTCCACGCGCGGGGCCCGGTTCTCGGCCCGGTGAAGCCCGTATTTCGGCCCGTATCCCGCGATCGCGTAGAGCAGCGTGCTCAGACCGGACTCCCGGTTCGTACGGACGCCGAGGACGGAGTTCGCGTACGCGACCACCGACGACTCCGAAAGGAACGCGTCCGTGAAGGGTGGGGGCATGCTGCCGATCAGGTACGGAGTGCATGTGATCGTCGGTGTCGCTCCCATCCGGAGATAGAGTTCGATGACCTCGCGCTGCTTTTCGGCGAAGTCGCCCGGGACCCCCATCGACTCCCAATCCTCGAGGTCCATCCCGGCGGGGTTGATCGTGACGTTCGGGGAGCGGAACCGGTACCGCTTCGCGAACGAGCGTCGGAGCTCCAGCCCTGTTTCGGTGATCGTCTTGTACGAGACCCCGGCGACCTGGACGTGGTCCGCGGGTACGAATTCCTCGGTTCCGAGGAGCTCCGCCGCGCGGGCGAGCAGCTCCGCGATCTCGTCGTCGATCCCGAGCGTCCGGAGTTTGGCTCGGTCGACGGTCGTGGTGGGGGAGCCCGGGATCTCGATGTCAATCCGACCGAGGATCGCGCCCCACATCGCGATGGGGTCGGGCCGCCCGAGGACGATCCGAGCGGGGGCGTGCCCGCGCGCCGCGAGATTCACGATGCGGTCCGAGCCGACGGTCGAGCCGGAGGACCCGGGGATATGGAGCTCGGTTCCCGCGATGCTCTTCCCGAACAGCTCGTGACGGGGGTTGATGACCTGGCCCGTTTCGTCGACATCGTCGAGCCACGAGATTGACTCGCTGCTCCGGAGGATTACCATGGTTGGCTACCCCCGGGTCGTGGGCGGACTTGCCCGGCGCATCTTGAGCTCCTTCTCGGGGGGGACCTCGAGGGGTCGGGTCGCGTCCAGGCCGAGCTTGCTCCCGACCCCGTCCGCCGTCGCCATCGGGTCGAGGCTCGACCCTTTCACACCGCGAAGGACGACCTCTTTGCCGGCCTCCCAGTACATCGTGACGGCGTAGTTCACTTCGTTCGGGTTCGACACGTCGACATCGCCGTCGACGACCGTGATCTTCTTCAGACTCCGGTGACCCCGAATCGCGGCGTCGATCGCAGCGCGAGGGTCAGCCTCGCTCTTCTTCCGGATCGCAACGACCGCGTCCAGCCAGCCGCTTCCCCCTTCGGTCAGGAACACGTTCACCACGTCAAGACCGGCCTCCCGGAGCGATCGGTAGATGGTGGGCGTACGGGGTGCCCCCATCAGGAGCCGATGCTCGTTCGCGCCCGGAAGGAGGGCATGATACACGGCGCCCTTCTGCCTCATGATCCGGTCGATCACGAAGACCGGTTGCTCCCGGACCACGTCGTACGTGTTGGTCAGGTCGACGAACGGCCCCTCGGCGGTCGTCTCATCGTGGAGGATCTTCCCCTCGAGGACGATCTCCGTGTCGGTGGGGTAGCTCGTACCGTTCGTGCGTGCCGAAGCGACCTCGATTCCGCCTTCGAGCGCGGCGGCGATCCCGAGTTCGTAGGTGTCGCGCTCGACGCTCGTCGCCGCGGCGACCAGGACCCCGGATCGGTTCCCGATCCCGATCGCCACGTCCACGTCCTCTCCGTGGTCGCGGGCGTCCAGGTACATCGTGTGGAGGTCCCGCTTCTCGACCAGCCGTCCCACGAATCGGTCGGGGCCGATCTGAGAGAGCCGGTGGAACGATAGATTCCTCCGGGTTCCCCGGCGGGCAAACACCACTCCCGACGTGATGTACGGTCCTTGGTCCTGAGGGTAATGGGTGAGGATCGGGAGCTGGTTCAGGTCCGGTTCGGACGAGACGAACCGCCCCGCCCCCTCGGTGACCGGCCCGGGTGTCCGGATCGCCGACATGAGGCGGGAGATCCACTCGTCCTTGGGGAAACCGAGACTTGCGCACAGAAGGTCCATGCTGCTGAGAACATTCCCCGCCACGGGAGTCGACCGGTCACGGACGTTCTCGAACAAGACGGGTCGTCCGTCGAAGCGGCGGAGGAGGCTCGCAACCTCGTACTTCGGGTCGACGGTCTCGGAGATCCGGGTGAGGCCTCCGTCCGCATCGATCCGTTCCAGGGACTCTCGAAACTTCATCGTTCTCCGGGCGACTTCTCCCCGCAAAGGGAGGTCCTCCCCCTGGCCCGACGGGTGACCATCATGCCTCTCGGGCGTCCCGTCCGAGGGACGTCGGGCTATCGAGCGACCGGAACCACCGATAATCCTTCCGTCGAGGCCACTCACCTCGCCGACCGCTGACCCCCGGGTGGGTCCCGCTCCCGAACCGCGTCGGAACCATGGGACGGACCAATCCCGAAGGCAGGCGCTCCCAGCCGGATCACAGCGTATACGGCGAGAAATGCCCCGAGGCCAGCAGCGAGCGCGACGAGGAGGCCCCCCGGGACCAGGAGGACCGCGACGACCGCACAGAACGCGGCGAAGCTGAACAGGCCGACGAGAAGCCCGTTCAGGAACACGTAGACGGGGGCCGGTCCGAGCCGGGAGTGCGTGAAGATCACGAGAGTAATGGTGAACACGGGAATCGGGCTCAAGAGGCCGCTCAGTCTCGGCCCGAGAGCGACCGCCGAGGTAGTGACGCCGAACACGAGGAGCGCGGCCAGGGCCATCCGAACTGGGATCTCCCACTTCGGCATCGCTGCGACCGGCGACCGGGCGTTTGGACGAGGGACGATCAAGAGAACAATCACGATGGCGAGCAGCGCGCCGGTGAGCCCGCCGATCAGGTTCACCGGAAGTACGCTGAGGACGAGCGTAGAGGCGACGAACCCGCCCGAGGCCAACGCGAGGCAGGCCGGCCACGGGAAGCGCGTCGCGGAGCGACCGTACCCGACCGCGAAGACTCCCAGTGAGACGATCCCGGCGAGGGCGCCGAGCGCGGCCGTGGCCGCGAAAGCGGTGCCCTCGGTGACCGTGAGCACGACCAGGATTGTGCCCGTATTGATGGGAAGGGAGACGAGCCATCCGGCGGCCCGGTGACCGTAGACGAGGGACGCCACGCTCACAACTCCGACAAAGGCGGGGGCGATCGCCACCCGCAGGAGGAGAAGTTCCGTGGACGGGTTCACCGGGGAGCGACCTCGTCCTCCCGGGGCTCGGTCCGTATTAACCTCGCCCGGCGGCGTCGTCCGCCCGCCAGGTTGCGGCGTTCTTGGGCACCGGACGGGCCAAAGGGGCTTTCCGTTGGGTCGCTCTGTGGAGCCCCATCCGGAACCGGCCCCCAAGGTCCTCCCTCGGCTCCGATAGAGCGAGAACACCGAATGCCAGAAGATCGGACGCGGAAGGCTTCCGGCGGGAGCTCGAAGGAGAGCCGCGCTCAGTGGCAAGCAACGTACGAACGTACCCCGTACGACCAGCTCCCGTGGTTTGACCCGGGACCGAGCCTCGGCGTGGTGCGAGCCGTCGAGGAAGGGTTCCTGCCGATGACCGGCGCGGTCCTCGACGTCGGTTGCGGGGCGGGTTCGAACGTTCTCTACCTCGCGGGGCTCGGCTATCGCGCCCACGGCATCGACCTCTCCCCGGGTGCGGTCGTCGCCGCTCGAGCGCGCGCGGAGCGAGAAGGCCTCAAGGTGGACGTGCAGGAGGGAGACGCTCTCGCACTACGGTTCGCCGACGAGTCGATCGACGCTCTCGTCGACAACGGTTGCTTCCACACGATTCCGATCGGCCGGAGAAGGAGGTACGCCTCGGAGGTTCACCGGGTCCTGCGGCCCGATGGTCGCTTTGTGCTGTCGTGGGTCGCGCGGGAGCACACGTCCGAGCGAGGTCCGCCGCATCGCCCCTCTCTCCGCGAGGTCACCGAGCTCCTGGAGTCCCGCTTCCTCTTCGTGCGGACGGGGTTCCGTCCCGGCGGAGAGGACGACGGTCCCTCGGTCTACTTCGCGTTCCTCGCGCGCCGGACCGAGCCGTATCCCCCGCAGCGCTAGCGGGATTCCCCGGCCCAAAGTTCGACCGCCGAGGGCCGGCGGGGACGGAGATTCCGGCGTCCCGGACAGGCTCTTGAACAACTCGCGGCTAGAGCGTCCGTTGTCGGATGAGGTGCTGATCGTCCTCGCAGAAGATGACCCGGTCGCCGGCGCGGTCGCCGGGGTCTGGGGAACTCTTCCCGCAACCGGGCTTCACGTCGATGGAGCGCCGGTCCGAACGCTCGCCCCGGGGTTCTTGGCCCTTCGACGCCCGGGGTCCCACATCCGCGACGACGGCCTGGATGCTCGACTCCCCGGGACCCTCCGCGAGGCGAAGCCGGTCCTCGTATTCCCGAGCATTCACCGGAGCGAACAGAACGTTCCGTCGTTGACCGTCCATCCGCTCGGAAACCCCGGACCGGACGCCCGGCTCGGCGGACGACCCTGCACGCTCGTCCCGACCGACCCGCTCCGAATGGCATCCGCCCTGCGCGTTCTGGACGAAGGCGCCCGGGCGATCGGTTGGGACGCCACCTTCGAATCCACGCACCACGGACCATTCCTTGAATCGCCGGCGTTCTTCGTCGAGGTTGGGTACGCCGACCTTCCCCACCCGCCGACGGAGGCCGTGCGGGTGCTCGCCGAAGCGATCCCGCGGATCCGGCCCGACGCCCGGGACCGGGTCGCTCTGGGCGTCGGCGGGGGCCACTACGCGCCGCACTTTACGGAGCTCGCACTCGCCCGATGCTGGGCCTTCGGCCACCTCATCTCCCGACACTCTCTCGCGACCATCGACCGCGCGACCGCCGAAAGCGCCTACGCCCAATCCGGTCGGGCCGAAGGGATCGTCTACGCGCGGGCCCAGGACGCGGGCCACCCGTCGATCGCGGGGCTCGCTCCGCGACTCCGAGACCAGGACGCTCCGCCGCGGGACGTTCGAGAAGGAGCGGGCGCTACGGGCGCCGCTCGTTCTGCTTCTGGAACATGATGGCGCCGGACCGGTAGACCGCCTTTCCCAGGCGAACGCTCTGGGTCGACGCGACGCTCGGGGACCTCTCGGCGAGCATCAGGCTCTCGACGATCTGGCGGAAGAGGGCGCTCTGGTTGATCTCGGGATGGCGGTCCAGGAAAGCGCTCTCCTCGGGAGTGATGGTGATGTTCTTCCTCAGCATCCCGTGAGGACCGACCTCTAGCTTCGGGCGCGACGGCATGCGCACCGGGATGACTTACACGTATAAGTGCGTATTGCTGCGCGCCGGGAAGGACCGGGTCTACCGAGCCATGAGCGGCCCGGCCACGACGGTCGTGGCGTTCCGCTCGTCCATGGCGCGCGCGACCGCGGCCCGGAGGTCGTCGGGGGTGACCGTGCGAAGGAGCGAGGACCATCGAAGAAGGAAGTCGGGGGGCTGCCGGTGGTAGGCGACCTCGACCGCGAGTTCGTGAGCTTCGGCGGTCGTCTCGAGGGCGAGGGGAATCTCGCCGATCGAGCTCTCTCGGACCTCGCGGAGCTCGGTCGCGGGGACAGGCCGTCGGGAGATCTCCTGGATCTCGTGATGGAGCATGCCGAGGACCTTCTCATACCGTTCCGGTCCGGTGCCCGCGCCGACCGACCAGTACCCTCCGAACCGCATCGCCTCGAGCTCGCTCGACGCATGGTAGACGAGGCCCCCCCGTTCCCGCACCCGCTGGAACAGCCGACTCAACTGCGCGCGCCCTCCCAGGACCTCGTTCGCGAGAAAGGCGGCCGGGTAGTCCGGGTCGGAGCGAGCGACCGAGTTGCCACCGATGCGGATCTCGACCTGCGACCGCCCCCTCAGGTTCACGTCCAGCCGACGGGGTCGATGAGAACGCACCGGCGGCATCGGGAGGTCAGGACCCCCGGTCTCGGGAATCGACGAGAAGAGGTGGCCCGCCACGGATTCCACCGATCGAAGATGGGCGGGCACCGTCGCGACCAGAAGCGCTTCCCCGCTCAGGTAGTGCCGGTGGTGAAAATTCCGAAGCGTTTCGGTCGTGACCCGGCCCACCGACCGAGCTGTCCCCAGTCCGGCGGTCCGGTAGGGATGACCGGACGGAAAGGTGGCCCGGAAAAGCTCCCGGTCGGCCCGGCTGGCCGGTTGGCTTACCTCCCGGAGCTGGCGCTCGGCCATCTGACGCCGTACCCGCTCGAGGTCATCGGCAGCGAACCGGGGACGCAGCACGACCTCCGCGAGCAAGCGAAGGAGGCGTCGCCAATCCTCCGAGGGACCCCAGATCGTGACCTCCGCCGATTCCGGGGCACATTCGCTGGTCAGAGTCGCCCCGGCCCGGTCCAGATAGCGTGCGAGTTCGATCCGGTCGTACGGCCCGGCGCCGCTCGGTAGTAGGTAGCTCGCAATCCGGGCGGTTCCTTCCTCTCCCCGTCGGTCGAAGCCCCACCCGGCCGGACCGATGTACGTGGCCGAGAAGCTCGCGGCACCGGGCGGGGGCGGTTGACGAACGATCGAAAGCCCGTTCGCGAGAGCGCCGTACTCGAGTCGCAGTGGGTCGGTCGAGCTAGTCATCGCTGGGACCTCCCGTCGGCTCGTACCGTACCACGACTCGTGCATCCGGGGTGAGAAACGTGCGGGCGGCATCGCGGACCGCCCGGGGGGTCACGCGCAGCAGCCGGTCGTACAGTCGGTCCTCGAGGTCGAGGGAGTGCAGGGTCGAGAAGTAGCCGATTCGAAACCCCGTGCTGGTCGCCCCCTCGTAGGAGAGCGCCGCTCCCCGCCGGATCCGGGTCCGAACGTCGCTCATCTCTCGTGCGGTCGGACCGCGACGACGGAGTTCATCGACGGTCCGTTCGACCGCGTTCTCGAGCCGGTTCAGGTCGACCCCGGCCGCCGCCTGGGCCTGGACAGTGAAGAGGCTCGGATAGACCCGTGGGCTCCAGCCGCTGGTGGCGCGCACGGCGAGCCCCTTCTCGACGAGAGAGCGGTACAGCCGCGCGGTGGGGTGCTCTCGTCGTCCCCGCCAGACCACCCCGGCGGAGAAGACCCGACTTTCGCCCCCCAAGACCGTGTCCAGGACCAGCAACGCGGGGGTCTGCTCGTTCGCAAGCGGTGGAGACCGCCATCCGACCTGGAGGTACGGCGTCGTGCCGGGACCCCGAAGCACGGCCCGTCGTTCTCCCGAGGGCGGGGGCTCGACCTCCCGAACTGCCACATCGTCTCCCCACGCGGGCAAACGGGAGAACCTCCGGCGCACCTCCCCCTCGGTGGGTCGGGGGTCGAACCCGCCGGCGATCACGAGCACGGCGTTCCGGGGGCCGTAGAATCTCCGGTAGTACTCGCGAAGCTGGTCGGCCGTCATCTGCTCGATGTCGCCTCGACGACCCAGAACCTCCCAGCGGTACGGATGGACCCGAAACGCGAGCTGGAAGAGCTCCTCCTCGACTCGGAACTCGGGCCAGTTCTCGTTCCCCTCCCGCTCGGAATGGATCACGGTTCGCTCCCGCGCGACCTCCTCCTCCGTGATCGCGGCCCGGGTCATCCGGTCGGATTCGAACCGGAGCGGGAGCGAAAGATGCTCGCGGGGAACCGTCGTGAAATACGCGGTGAAGTCGGTGTCCGTGAAGGCGTTGATCTCGCCGCCGACCAGAAGGACGGATCGCTCCACCGCTCCTTTCGGAAAGCGAGGGGACCCTTCGAACAGCATGTGCTCTACCCAATGAGAGGCGCCCGTAATCCCCGGATGTTCGTTCTTCGAGCCGACGCGATACCAGACCCAGACGCTCACCGTCGGGCTCTCAAGAGTGGGGGCCAGGAGAACGCGCAGGCCGTTCGAAAGGACGAACGACCTCACTCGTGGACGGCGGACCCCGTCCGGGACCATCGGTCCAGCGCCAGCGTTCGGCCCTTATAACGCGCCCGTCAACCCGTCGAATTCTGCCGGGGGCCGCATCCCGTTCCGACACAACCGTTAAGCGAGAGGCTCGGCCATCGGCCCCCGTGCATCCCGCGCTCCGCCTGGTGCGCGCCGGCAACCTGGTCGTCTCGTTCGTCGGAACGGTCGTGGGAGGGCTGGTGGCCCGCGGCACCGGCCTCCCGACTCCGATCTCCTTCTGGGTGTTCGTGCTCCTGGCCGCGACGTCCACCGCGCTCGTGACCGCCGGAGGGAACGTCCTCAACGACGTCCTCGACGTGGAGGGCGACCGAACGAACCATCCGGACCGCCCGCTGGTGACCGGGGAGGTTTCGGTCCCGGCCGCGCGAACGCTGGCGTCGGTCCTGTTCGTGATGGGGGTCGCGGTCGCCGTTCCGGTCGCGTGGGAGGAGCCGCTCGTGGCGGTGATCCTGGCGGCGGCGGTCGGGTTGCTTCTGGCGTACGAGTTCCGGTTCAAAGGCGCGGGTTTCGTGGGGAACCTCACGGTTGCCTTTCTCACGGGGGCCGTATTCCTCTACGGGGGGGCGGCGGCGGGCAATGCGGTCGTCCTCGTCCCGTTCGCCTCGATGGCGTTCCTCGCGACCTTGAGCCGGGAGGTCATCAAGGACATGGAAGACGTTCGCGGGGACGTTGGGAGAGCCACCCTCCCTCAGCGTTTCGGGCTCGGGACGGCGACCCGGGTCGCCCGCGCTTCGGTCGCGGGGGGGATCGCCCTCAGCGTCGCGCCGCTCGCGTGGTTCGTGGCCCCGCTATCGATGGTGGGGATTATCTACATCGGCCTGGTCGGGGCGGCCGACGCGATCTTCGTCGTGTCGGTCGCGTTCCTCCCCGCGCGGTTGCACTACGAGCAGACCATGAGCAAGCTGGCGATGACCGTGGCCCTCTTCGCGTTCCTCGCGGTGGCGTTCCGGTGACGCTCCCTCCTTCGCCCGGGCGAGTGGAACGGTACATCGAAGACCAGCTGGCCGGCGGCCCTCTCCACTTCACCCTCATCGACCCGGACAAGTCGCGCGGGGCGAAGGCGGCCGAGGTTTCCCGGGGAGCGGTCGCGCTCGGTAGCCATGCGATCCTTCTCGGCGGGTCGACCGGCATCTCGCGGGAGGTCATGGGCGAGGCGGCGCGGGCCATCAAATCGGCGGTGAGCATTCCGGCGATCATCTTCCCCGAGGGCCCCGGGTCGCTCACGCCCGATGCCGACGCGGTCCTGTTCATGAGTCTCCTGAACTCGCGCAACCTCGACCTTGTAATTCGGACCCACGCCCGCTCTTCCTCGACGGTGCGACGCATGTCGCTCGAAGCGATCCCGATGGGCTACCTCGTGATCGCCCCGGGCATGCGCGTCGGGGAAGTGGGGGCGGTCGACCCGGTCCCGCGGGACGACCTCGCCAGTGCGACCGGGTACGCGCTCGCGGCGGAGCTCCTCGGAATGCACTTCGTGTACCTGGAAGCGGGCTCGGGCGCCCCGTCGCCCGTGCCGACGGAGATGGTCCGGGCGGTCCGGGAGGCGGTCCGCGTGCCCCTTATCGTCGGCGGTGGCATCCGTTCCGGTCCGGACGCGAAGGCCCTCCTGGGCGCGGGGGCGGACATCTTGGTGACCGGGACGATCACCGAGGAGGAAGGGCTCGGAGCCTCGTTCCACGCGATCCTCGAGGAGGTGCGGCATGCCCGACGCAGGTAATCCCACCCCCGCGACCGACTCGAGCCGCGCGCAGGTTCGCCGGGGCCACGTCCTCTTCCGTGCGCCCTCCCCGGCGGTTGCCTACGGACTGATCTTTCTCTTGGACGCAGCGCTCGCTGCCCTCCTCTTCCTGCCGGATCTCGGTCGGTTTCTCGAAGGTCTTCTGATCGTCTGGCTCCTCCCGTCCGTCCTCACGGCGCTGGTCACGCCCCCCCTCTGCGCCGCGCTGGGAGGGCGGCTCGAGTTCCATCGGAGCTCCTTTCTCGTGCTCACCACCCTCGTCCTCCTGCTTCCGATCGCCGCGCTCTGGAGGCTCGCGGCCGGAGTCGAGCCGTCCTTCGTCCCCGGTCTCGCCTATCTGGGCGTCTTCCTCGCCGGCCCGATGTTCTGGTTTCGCCATTCGAGCCTGTACGGAGTGTCGTACCCCAGCCACGCCCGGATGCTCGCCCCGTCGCTCCTGCAACCGGTCCTCTACCTCGCCGGCCTCTTCGTGATCTATCCGCCGACTCCGCTGCTCTTTGGAGAGGCGGTCACGTTCCTCGCCCTCGCGTTCATCGCCGCCCTCGCGCTCATCCGCGCCTCCGACCGCCCGATCCGTCGCGAGTTCGGCATCTCGGGCGTTTCGTTGATCCGGCCGCTGCTGGACCACGTGGGGGACCGGGACCCCGAGGCGACCGGCGCGCTCGAGGAGTTCTTCGAGAAGGGTGCGATTCCGGGGAACCTCGTCGCTCGCGCGGTCACCTTCTCGCGCGACGGGACCGTCAAGGCGACCCTCGCGCTGCCGACCGTACATCCCGGGCCCTTCGCAGCCCTCGGGTCGAGCGACCTCCCGCGCAAGCTCACGGAGAAGCTGGGAGCGGGCGCGGGCGCGGTGATCGTTCCGCACACCCCGTGCGACCATGACCTCGACCTTCCCTCCGACCGGGAGGTCGACCGGGTGGCGGCGGCGCTGCGCGAGATCCTCGCCGAGCCGCGGAAGGCGGAAGCGAATCGGGCGAGCCCCCTGGTCTCGCCGTACGACGGCAGCATCGCCCGGGCCCAGCTCCTGGGAGACGTCGTCCTCGTGGTCGTGAGCCAGGCTCCCGCGCCCACCGACGACATCGCGTACAGCGTGGCCGACCGCATCGTCCGGGAGGTCGCCCAGGAGGGGGGGCCCCGGGTGGTTCTCGTGGACGCCCACAACTCCTACGTGGAGGGCAAGGGAGACATCATCTACGGTACTCCGCTCGCGGAGAAGCTGGTCGCGGACGCGAAGGCCGCCGTCCGGGCCGCCGTGGCGGCCGCGCGGGACGGCCCAGTCGAGGTCGGCACGGCGGCCCGGACGGGATATTCCATCGGCCGGGACGGGATCGGGCCCGAGGGATTCCGTTCCCTCGTCGTTCGCGTGGGCGGCACCACCACGGGGTACGTCGTCATCGACGGGAACAACCTCCTGATCGGATTGTGGGAGCCGATCGCGCGGGCACTCCGGGAACGGGTCGACGTGGTCGAGGTCTGCACGACCGACAACCACGTCGTCCACGAGGTCGATGGCGGGATCAACCCGGTCGGTGAGCGGTATCCCCTGGAGGGCCTGATCCGGGAGTCGCGCGCCGTCCTCGAGGCCGCGGTCGCCGACCTGACCCCGGTCTCGGTCCAGTTCGGGGAGCGGAACGTCTCGGACGTCCCGATCCTCGGACCCGGGTACACCACTCGACTTTTGACCTCTCTCGGTGACACTCTCTCGATGTTCACCTACATGTTCGCTGCGACGCTGCTCCTTCTCCTGACGAGCTCGCTCGTGATCCTTCTCGCGCTTCGGTGAGGGTCGGATGACGAACGGGTCCTCCGAAGAGAGCCCTCTCTCTGTCGCCCCGGCCCTCGGAGGAGAAGAAAACCTGCGCCTCCTGGCGCAGCTGGTGGCGATCGCGCCGACCAACCTCGAGGACATCGCCCGCGGCCGGTGGGAGAAGCCGAACTATCTCCGCGCCGCGGACGCGATCGTTCGGGCGGCGAGAGCCGCAGGGTTGACAACGCGGGTCTACGACCCGACGGTGGAGGGAGACGTGCCGGGGGATTGGCACCACGCCCCTCGCCCGAACGTGATCGCCGAGCTCAACGTCGGGGCGCCAGAGACGGTATTGATCCTGGCGCACTACGACGTTGTGCCGGTCCCGGCGGAGCAGCTGGGCCGCTGGAAGAGCCCGCCCCACACCCTCACGCTCCGAGCGGACGGCAAGCTTTACGGACGGGGGGCGAGCGACGACCTCGGGAGCGGGGTCGTCTCCTCTCTCTCGGCGCTCCGCCAGCTCGCGACCGAGTCGGACCTCCACCGGAACGTTCGGCTCCTCGTCTGCTGCGACGAGGAGACGGGCGGAGAAGGTGGGGTCGAGGCGATCAAGGCCCACGACGCCCTCCTTCCGCCGGACGACCCCCGCCGACTCCTTCGAGGGGACGTCGCGCTGATCCCCGACGGAAGTCCGGAGGCGACCGCCGGGTCGAGCGGCGTCGCGTTTCTCGAGGCGTCATTCGACGGACCGGTCGAGCTGCGCGATGCGCTCGCGTACGGCCAGGCGCTGGTCGACCTCCACGAGGTGGCCCGTCGCTGGCGGTCCGTGTACGCTTCCCCCGACTGGCCCGACCGCCACGCCCCCGAGCCGGTGATCACGGGGCGGGCGAGCGTGACCTGCTTCGATGTGGACGGCGTCCCCGCCGAGGGTCGGGGCGTTCGGCTCCTTCGCGCTCACGCCGAGACGGCGGCCGCGAACCAGTCCTCGGCGGCCGTCACGCTCGTCTTCGGGGGAGAATCTGAGGCGCTCCGGGCCCTCCCGTCCCAGCTCGATCCCCTCGTGAGGAGCCCGTTCCGCCTCGGACCCGCCGGAGCATCGTCTTTGACCCTTCCCCCGGACGCGCTCTCCCTCCAGCTGTTCGGCCAGGCGGTCCACGGCGGCTACCCGCATCTGGGACACAATCCGGTCCCTGCGACCTTCCAGCTCCTGCGAGCCGCGATCGACCGGGGGCTCGTGGACGGGTCGGCCAAGGGCACGGCGACGTACACGGTCGACCTCCGGCTCATCCCGGAGATGGAGCTCACGGACGGAGTGGATGCCGCTTTGCGCTACGTCCACGCGTTCATCCAGAACCGCTCCCCCCATGCCCGGATCTCGGCACCGCCGGCCCGATGCCGCGCCGGCTACTGTCTGCCGGTCGACCACCCCGACCTGCTGCGGCTCGCCGCGATCCTGCACGAAACCCTGGGGGCGAGCGGGATCCGTGGAGAATACGGAGGAACGGACGCGAGCGCGCTTCGCGACCTCACGACTCCGAACGGCGAGCCTCTCCCCGCGCTCGTGTTCGGCAGCATGGACCATGCGTCGAACATCCACGACGCGGAGGAGAACGCCGACCCCCGCCGGATCGCGGCGGTCGCGACCACGATCGCCCGGTTCGTCCGAGAACCGTAGACCGAGGGAGGGCGCGTGCTTCCCGACTGGCTCTCGTCCCTGATGGCGGTCCTCTGGGTGCTCACCCCGGCGTACAGCGCGAGCGCGCTCGCGACCCTCCCCCGGGGGCGCGGGCCTCCGATGGACTTCGGGGCCGTCTCAAAGCGCGACGGCCGTCGCGTGCTCGGCTCGTCGAAGACATGGTCGGGGTTCCTCGTCGGCGGGTTCGGCGGGATGTTCATCGCGATGGTGGAGGCCGCGCTCATCCTGGCCGCCCCGCCGGACTGGAAGCTCGTCCCAACGCTGGCCCCGAGCCTCGTCGCCGCGCTCCCGGTCGCTGCGATCCTCTCCTTCGGGGCGATGGCCGGGGACGCTCTCGGGTCGTTCGTGAAGCGCCGGCTCGGGCGGGAGAGCGGTTCTCGGGCGGTCCTTCTCGACCAGCTCCCGTTCGTGCTGGTCCCGATCGTCCTCGGCCTGGTCTTCTACCCGGGCGTCTTCGTTCCGGTGTTCGGGAACGCGTGGGGGGTCTTCTGGCTCCTCGTGCTGACCCTCGGCCTCCACACCCTTTTCAACTGGATTGGCTACAAGGCCGGTCTGAAGAAGGTGCCCTGGTGAGCGGATCCGGGCCCGATGCCGGGCCGAGCCACACCGAGATCGTCCGGACGCTCCTCGATGCGGGGGCGGTGCGGTTCGGCGACTTCACCCTGACCTCGGGAGAGAAGAGCGACGTCTACATCGACGTGAAGAAGGCGTGGACCGACCCGAGGAACTTGGAGGTTCTTGCCCGCGCGCTCGCGAGCCGCGTCGGCTCGGTCGACCGGCTTGCGGGGATGGAGCTCGGAGCGGTTCCGCTCGTGGTCGCGGTCGCGCTGCGCACCCGGCACCCGTACGTGGTCCTCCGAAAGGCGGCGAAAGAGCACGGGACGCGCCAGGCATACGAGGGGAACATCTCCCCGGGGCTACGGGTCCTCTTGATCGAGGACGTCACGACCACGGGCGGGAGCACGATGCGGTCGGTCGAGATCGTCCGGGCGGCGGGGGGCGTCGTGGACCGCGTGCTCGTCGTCGTCGACCGGGAGAGCGGTGCGGCCGCCCATCTCGGCGCGGTCGGCGTCCGGGTCGAGCCGCTCGTGACGCTGTCCGAGCTGCGCGGGGCCCGTCTGTGAGCGGGACGGTTCTCGAGGACGGTACGGTCCGGATCGACGACCCCTCCGAGGCGGGACAGGTCTACGGGAAGGGGTACTTCGGTACCCCGAATTCGTCGGGGGGGCTCACGCTGGACCGGTACGAGGCCGTCTACCTCGGAGAGATGGGGCGCGTCGTCCTCCGATCGACCGCGGGACGGGCCGCGCCGTGGCCGAGCGTGTTCCGTCGGGCCGTCCGGGCCGACCCTGGCTTCGCCGTTCGCTACCTCGTCTACCGGGACCTTCGACAGCGAGGGTACGTCGTTCGCGCCAGCCCGCCGCCGGTCGCGTTCTCGGTCCTCCCCCGGGGCGGGGTCCTTCACAAGACCCCGTCGCGGTTCTGGGTCGAGGCGCTCAGCGAGCGCGTTCCGTTCGACCTCGCCCGGCTCTTCGGACTCGCCGAACGAGCCCAATCGGCGAAGAAGCTGCTCCTTCTCGGTCTCGTGGACGAGGAGTCGGACCTGACGTACTACCGCGTACGGCGTCCCGCCCCCACGGGGGCGCTTCCCTCTCGTTCGCTCAACGTCCCCGCCGAGGGCTGGCTCTCCGAGGACCGCGTCACGGTCCATGACCCGAGCGCGGCGTCCGAGCTTGGCCGGGAGCTATCGTACGGCAGTCGGGTGGGCGACCGACTGGAGCTGAGCCTTCTCGAAGCGGCGTATCTCGGCTCGGTCGGCCAGCTCTCGGTCCGCGATTCGAAGAGCGGCCGGTCGATCCCGCTCGCGGCGCTCGAGCGTCGTGCCCGACGCCTCGACCCGCACTTCTCCGAGCGGCTGGCGGCGTACCGAGAACTTCGTCGGAGGTCGCTGGTCGTCAAGACCGGGTTCAAGTACGGAGCTCACTTCCGAGCCTACCCGCGCAGTCCGGAGCATTCGCACGCGCGCTACCTCGTCCAGGCGGTACCGGCCTCTCACACCGCATCGTGGATCGAGGTGGCGGGGGGAGTACGCGTTGCGCAAGGGGTGCGCAAGGAGTTCCTGGTGGCGGGCGTGCGTCCCGACTCCGAGGTCCGGTTCCTCTCCCTGGAGCGGGTCCGTCCGTAGCGCGGGCCGGGGGGTCCGGCGCGGGTCCTTGGGGACCGAGTTCAACTCGCCCTGGACTCGGACCGTCCGCGCGGAGCGGAGGCGATCGAGCGAAGCCAGCGGGTGATTCGGGCGGGCGACGCCTTCCTTCGAATCATCTCCTCGAGGGCCGTCCCGACGATCACACCGTCCGCTCCCGAAGCGAGGGCTCGTGCCGCGGAGGGACGGTCCCGGACGCCGAAGCCGACGAGGACGGGGAGGGACGGAGCGGCGTCATGGGCGGTCCGCACGATCGTCCGGAGGTCGATCGACGCGTGCCTTCCGGTCGCAGCGCCGGTCGTTCCGTAGCGAGAAACTACGTACAGGAACCCCCGGCTCGCACGGGCGATCTCTTGGACGCGGGCCGCGCCGCTTCCGGGCGCGGCCAGAAGCACGAGCGAGAGCCCGGCGCGTTGGGACTCTGTCCGGAAGGCCGGAGACTCTTCGAGAGAGAGGTCCGGCACGATGAGCCCGCTCGCTCCCGCGCGGGAGAGCTCGGCGAGCCCCGGACCGAGTCCCTCCTGCCAGACCGGGTTCGCATACGTCATGACGGCGGTGGGAAGGAGTTCGCTCGTCACCCGGAGGGCCGCAAGTAGGTCCCTCCATCCCGTTCGGTTCCGAAGAGCTCGGGACGCCGCCGCCTCGAGCACGGGGCCGTCGGCGATCGGGTCGGAGAACGGGAACCCGAGCTCGAGCGCGTTCGCGCCTCCCTCCCGAAGCGCCTCGACCGTCCGTCCAAGTGAGCGCGCTCGAGAGCGGTCGACCATCACGTACGGCACCACGATCGGCCGACCGGCAGCGCGCGCGGCCCGCAGCGCATCAGCGAGACGCACCCAGCACCACCTCGAGGTCCTTGTCGCCTCGCCCGGAGAGCGTGACGACGATGTTCTCCTGCGCCGGCCTCCCCTTCGCCTCCCGGAGCGCCGCATAGAGCGCGTGCGCCGGCTCAAGCGCGGGCAGGATTCCTTCGTCCTCGGCCAGCCAGTGGAAGGCGCGTACGGCTCCCGAGTCGGACACCGAGACGTACCTCACCCGTCCGGAATCCTTGAGGAAGGCGTGCTCCGGACCGACCCCTGCGTAGTCGAGTCCGGCCGAGACGCTCTCGGTCTCCGCGACCTGGCCCTCGCGGTCCTGGAGAACATAGGAGTACGACCCATGCAGGATCCCGGGCCGTCCTCTCGTCAACGACGCCGCTCCGTGGGACCCGCGGCGCCCTCCGGCCTCGACGCCCAGGAGCTCGACCGAGCTATGGAGGAAGGGACGGAACGTCCCGATGGCGTTCGACCCACCCCCGACGCACGCTACGACGAGGTCCGGAAGTCGACCGAAGGCACGTCGAGACTGGTCCCGGATCTCCCGGCCGATGACGCTCTGGAACTCCGCGACCATCGAGGGGAAAGGGTGAGGGCCGACCGCCGAGCCGAGCAGATAGTGCGTCGTTCGGACGTTGGCGATCCAGTCCCGAAGCGCCGCGTTGATCGCATCCTTCAGGGTGCGACTCCCGGACCGGACCGGTACGACGGTGGCGCCGAGAAGCTGCATCCGCTCGACGTTGGGCTTCTGGCGAATCGTGTCGACCTCCCCCATGTAGATGGTCGTCTCGAGTCCCAGCGCGGCGCCGATCATCGCGGTCGCGACGCCGTGCTGACCCGCGCCGGTCTCCGCGATGAGTCGAGGCTTTCCCATCCGGGCCGCGAGCAGGCCCTGGCCGAGCGCGTTGTTGAACTTGTGGGCGCCCCCGTGGACGAGGTCCTCCCGCTTCAGCCAGACCTTCGCCCCGCGGCCCCGTCGCGTGAAGTTCCGGGCGAAGTAGAGGGGCGTGGGCCGGCCCCCCAGGGTCTCCGAGAGTCGTCGAAGTTCGGACCGGAACTTCGGGTCACGCCGCGCGAAGTTCCACGCGGATTCGAGCTCCACGAGCGCCGGGACGAGAGTCTCCGGGACGTACGCCCCACCGTAGGGTCCGAAGCGCCTAGCCATGACCGGATTCGAACGCCTCCACCGCGGAGATGAAGCGGTGCATCTTCGCGAGGTCCTTGACCCCGGGCGTGCTCTCGACTCCCGACGAGACGTCCACGCCCCAGGGCCGGACCATCGCGAGCGCATCGGCCACGTTCTCGGGAGTGAGCCCGCCGGCCAGCACGAACTTGCGGCCGGGGTGCGCGTCGACGATCCGCGCGCAAGTCTCCCAGTCCGGACGCACGCCGCTTCCTCCCGGGAGCGGCTGTCCGGCGGCATCGAGATGGACCCTCGGGTAGTCCTCGGCGGCGGGAACCCGGGGCAGATCGGACCCGGTCGGCGTCGGCGCGATCGCCATCGATGGGACCAAGTGGTGAACCTCGAGGAACTCGAGTCCGCTCGGGATCGCGCCGTACACTTGGATCCGGTCCACTCCCACCTCGTCGAAGAGCCGATGGATGAGCTCAGCCGCCGGGTCGACGACGACCGCCCACGCCTCCGCCTCGCTCGGGACGTCGGCGACCAGCTCGGCGGCGGCCGCGGGGTCGAGGTTGCGGGGGGACGCCGGAACGTTGACGACGAACCCTGCGGCTCCCCCCGCCGGCACCAGACGGACCGCCTCTCGCTCCTTCAACCCACAGAACTTCACGAACGTCTTCACGGTCGGCCTCCGTCCGGGTCGCGAACCAAGGAGGAGAGGAATGCCGCGGGATCGCCCGACCGCGCCACGGCGCTCCCGACGAGAATCCCGTCGACCCCCGAATCCCAGAACCGCCGGGCATCCCCGGCCTCTTCGACGCCGCTCATCCCCAGCAACGGCCGGAGGTGGTCGCGCACCGCCCCCCGAATCGTCGCTTCGGCGCTCGCCCGGGCGATCGTCAGCGTGTCGAGGTCGCGAGAGTTGACGCCGTACACGTCCGCGCCCACGCCCGCGGCCCGACTTAATTCTGTTCGATCGTGGAGCTCGAGGAGGACTTCGAGGCCCCGCCGGTGGGCCCGCTCGGCGAGGCGGGCGAGCGGTTGGTCAAGGAAGCCGGGTTCTTCGAGTCGCGCGATCAGAAGGATCGCCGACGCTCCGCAGCGAGCCGCGAGGTCGACTTGGCGGGGGTCGATGACGAACTCCTTGTAGAGCACCGCTCGGTCGGTCGCTCGCGCGAGAGCCCGCACGTCCTGGGGCGAACCCTCGAAGCGGGTCCGGGTGGCCAGGCACGAGTACGCCGAGGGTCTCGCGGATTCGGTCGCACGGACGAACTCTCTGATCGTTCGTCGGGGGAGCCGGGCGTTCGACCGCCCGGGCGAGACGCGCTTGTATTCCACGACGAGCGCGCCCCGGTCGCGGTCCCGCTCGATGGACTCCCGAAACCCGGGGCGCGGATGCGTCGGACGTGGGGAGGGGCTCTCCGGGGTCCGGCTTTCGGCGAGCCCCTCCCGAACTTCGGCGACGATTTGTTCGAGGAATCCCATCCCTACCCTCCCGATGGCGGCGCGAAGTGCGCCGCGATTTCTCGCAGTCGGTCGAGGGTCGCTTCCGCGCGACCGGAGTCGAGGGCGCGTCGTGCGGCCTCCACGCCGTCCGACACGGTTCGAACGCGGCCCGCGACCCAGAGCGCCGCGCCCGCCGTCAGCAGAACCGAGCCTCGCCGCGCCCCACCTCCTCCGGCGAGGACGCGAAGGGCCTCTTCGGCCGCCTCGGAGGGCGGGAGCGGCCCCCACTCTCCCAAGCGGTCCTCCCGAGGCAGGAAGGCGCGGGCCTCGAAGGTCCGCTCGTAGATGCGTCCTCCACTCGACAGAAGACCCAGGGTCGTGCCCGCGGGGGAGAACTCGTCGCACCCCTCGGCGGAAGAGACCGCCATCGCTCGGCGACGGCCGAGAAGGCCGAGGACCCGGGCCGACCGCTCTGCCGCCCGCACATCGGGCACCCCGACGACCTGAAACGGGACGTTGGCAGGATTGGAAAGGGGGCCGAGCTGGTTGAAGATCGTTGGAATCCTCACGGCCTTCCGGGCCGCCGCCACCGATCGCGTCGCCGGATGGTAGAGTGGGGCGTGGAGGAACGCGAGGTGGACCGCCCGGTACGTCGCGCGGGCGAACGGGAGGCTGGTCGTGACGGGAAGCCCGAGGGCTTCCAGGAGGTCGCTCGACCCGCAGGGTCCCCGAGCGCTCCGGTTCCCGTGCTTGATCACGGGAGCCCCGGCCGCCGCGACGACGAACGCGCTGACCGTCGAGACGTTGTACGAGGGGGTGCGAGCACCGCCGGAACCGCACAGGTCGACCGGTCCGTGCGAACGGGGATACGGGAATCGGACCGCTCGCCTACCGATCTCCCGGGCGAAGAGCGCGAGCTCGT
This sequence comes from Thermoplasmata archaeon UBA184, assembly GCA_002495185.1. Classification (GTDB taxonomy): domain Archaea; phylum Thermoplasmatota; class Thermoplasmata; order Lutacidiplasmatales; family UBA184; genus Lutacidiplasma. The sequence continues at coordinate 71,128 of DAEB01000024.1, forward strand.
CGATCGAGACCTTGCGAACTGCGAGGCCGACCAGAAGGGCCGCCCGTTCGGGGTCGCCCGAATCCGGCGAGACGAGGGCATCGAGCGTCGCGCGCGCCTCGACCGGGCCGAGGGGCTTCGGGTCGATGAGCCGGGAGAGGAGGCTCTCGGTCATCGGCGAGCCTCTCGAAGGAAGTTCGCAAAGAGCGCGGGACCGAATCTCGTGAGATAGCTCTCGGGATGGAACTGCACGGAGTGTACGGGCCTTGTCCGGTGGCGCAGGGCCATCACGAGGCCTTCATCGCTCTCGGCCGTGACCTCGAGCGAACGAGGGACGGACGACGCGTCGACCAGGAGGGAGTGGTAGCGGGCGGCGAGCGCTGGGCTGGGGATCCCGCGGAACAACCCCTCGGAGTTGTGTCGGACGACGGTGACGTCCCCGTGGACCGGCTCGGGCGCGAGCACGACCCGGGCGCCGAAGTGTTCGCCGATGATCTGGTGGCCGAGGCAGACTCCGAGGAACGGCCGCTCCTGGTCCCAGCGCTCGAGCAGGGTCCGGGAGAGGCGTGTCCGGCGCGGGTCGCTCGGATGACCGGGGCCGGGGGATAGGACGACGGTGTCCGGGTCGGCTCGGACCGCGCTCTCGAGTGACTCGGTCGAACGCAGGCATTGGACCGATGCGCCGAGCGTTTCGAGCGCTTGCTCGATATTGTGAACGAACGAATCCTCGTGGTCGACGAGGAGGACCTTCATCGAGGCCCTCCGACGAGAATCGTCTCGAGCTGTTCGAGCTTCGAGAGGGTCTCTTCGAACTCCCGAGTGGGCTCGGACCGGTGGACGATCCCCGCACCTGCGGCAGTGTACAGCCGCGGTCCTGCAGCGAACGCCGAGCGAATCGTGAGCGCGAAGTCCGCGTTCCCGCCCGGAAGGACGCATGCCACCGCGCCACCGTACGGGCCCCTCCAGGTTCCCTCCTCTCGCCGAAGGAGCTCGGTGGCCCGGATCTTCGGGGCGCCGCTCACCGTGCCCGCGGGGAACGCCGCGGCGAGGGCGTCCCACGGCCCGAGGCCGACCTTCAGACGACCCTCCACGCGACTCACGAGATGCTCCAGTCGGGCGAACCGTTCGCGACGCTCCTCCGAGATCAGTCGGACCGACCCCGGGCGGGAGACGGCGCCCAGGTCGTTCCGGGCGAGGTCGACCAACATCCGGTGTTCGGCGAGCTCCTTCGGGTCCCGCCGGAGGGGGAGCCGCCGCTCCTGGTGGGCCGAGCGGGCCGGCAGCGTCCCCGCGATGGGGTTCACGAACGCCCGGTCCCTCCGGACCTCGGCCACCGACTCCGGTGTGGCGCCGACGATCTCTCGGTCGCCGAACCTGAGATAGTAGAAGAAGGCGTAGCGCTCGGTCGATCGGAGCTCCGTCGCGCGGTCAAGAAGGTCGTCCGGCCGGTCCCACTCCCGACGATGTGCCAGTACGACCTGGAACGCCTCCCCCGAGCGGATCGCGCGCAACAGGTTCGCGACCGCCCGACGGTACTTCGGAAACGGAAGGCTGTCGGAGATCGGTCGGGGTCGCGTGCGTCGGCTGGGGAACGGCGCCCTGGGGCTCTCCACTCGGGAGCGCCGCACGTCCTTCACCAGCGCGAGCTCTCCCCACGGAAATGGCGAGTGAGAAAGAGGGCTCCTCGCGAGAACCGGCTCGACGAGCCCGAACGCCTCGAAGCCGAGGTACCCGACGACGGCCGACCGGGGGCGCGTGAGGAATCGGCGGGCGGTGGTCGCGACCTCGCGGAAGCTGGTCGACCGGCCGAGCGAGATCACGCGGTCGGCCCGATCGAATGCGAGGGCGAGCCCGGTCCCGCCGCGATGCTCGGGTGCCCGCTCGAAGTATCCCGCGACCTCCCGACCCGGAGCCGTTCGGACGAAATCGTCCCAGAGCGTCATCCCCCGCTCACCCTCCGCGACCGGTGACGAGCGCCGCGTGGAGCTCGCGAAGGACCGCCGCCCCGCGGTTCTCGGGGACGGCCAACGAGAGCGCTCGAGGAGTCGCGCTGAACCCCTCGGCCCCTCGTACCGCTCGCGCCGGAACGCGGCCGAGGTCATCGAGGACGCCGTCCCCAATGGCCGTCACGAGCGTGACGCGGGACGGCCCCTCGACCATCGCCGCCGCTTCCCGCGTGACGGGGGCGAGGGCCCGGATCGCCGGCACCACCATGGGCGGTTCGACCACGAGGCAGAGAAGCGCGGAGGAGGTGTACAGCTGGACCAGATTGACCCCCGCGGCCGCCAGGCGATGCGAGACTTCCGCCACGATGCCGGGCCGTTGTCTCCCTCCCGGTACGCGGATGCGAAGCATCCGCAGGTGCGGAAGCATCGTGAGCGCTCGGTTGCGACGTTCCGCTCGGCTCGGACCGATGGTCGTCGCGTGCGTTGGGTCTTCCAGCGACCGTACGCGCAGGACGACCCCCTCCGCGCGCGCCGGTTCGATCGTGAGTGGATGGAGAACCCGTGCACCGAACTGGGCCAGTTCCTCGGCCTCCTCGTACGAGAGCTCGAGGATCGGACGAGCGGACGAGACGACCGTTGGGTCCGCCGACAGGACCGAGACGTGGCGCTTCACGAGCTCGACGCGGGAGGCACCGATCAACGCGCCGATCGCGGACGCGGCATAGTCGGACCCACCCCGGCCGAGGGTCGCCACCCGTCCCTCGAGACTCCGTCCAAAGTACCCCGTCACTACCGGAACGAGGCCTCGGCCCAGCATGCGCCCGAGTCCCCGTCGAACGGCGGGGCGAGAGCGGTCGAACAGCACGCAGGAGGCTCCGTACGCATTGTCGGTGATGAGGCCGAGATGGTCGGCCTCCACGGGGGCCGCGGGCACGCCCCCCGCGCGGAGCTGGGCCGAAAGCCAATGGACGGCGAGCCGCTCTCCCTGGCTCAGGAGTCGGTCCGAGAGCGCCGGGTCGGCTCCGCCGAGAGTCGCCACGCTATCGTACAGGCGCCGAAGCCGGTCCACGTGGCGCTTCCCGGCCGCCGGAAGTCCCGGGTGTTTCTCTCGGACCGCGCGAACAATCTCGCGGTGTCGGGCCCGTGCCCTTGGGTGCGCAAGTCCATCCAAGAGTAGGTCGGTGACCCCCTCGCGCGCGGAAGCAACGACGACGAGCGGGGCCCTCTCGGAGCGCGCGCCCTCGATGTCCTCGAGGACCCGGGCGGGGTCGGCGAGAGAAGCGCCACCGAACTTGAGCACGACGGGGCGAGGAGCGGGTGACAAGCTAGCTCCCTCCGGCGCGGGGGAGCACGCTGCGCGCCAGGGCGAGCTCGGCATTGAGGACCGATGCTCCGGCCCCGCCGCGGACGGCGTTGTGCGAGAGGACGAAGAACCGGAGGAACGGTGGGTCCCAACGAACCCGCCCCACCGCGGCGGCCATGCCCCGGGCCCGGGGCGGCTGTCCCTCCCATCGGTCCCGTAGCGGTTGGGGCCGGTCGGGCTCGGACCGCAGGATCACCGGGGGAGAGGGTGCCGTGGGGAGCCCGAGGCCCCGGAGCGGGTCGAAGGAGTTCCACGCGGCGAGGAGCCGTTCGGGGTCGACTTTGCGGCTCGCTTCCACGGTGACGGCTTCGAGGTGTCCTTCCCGGGTTGCGACCCGGACGCAATGCGCAAGGATCGGAACCGGGGACGGCACGATGGCGTCGGATTCTCGACGGCCAAGGATACGGCTCGATTCCGAACGGATCTTCTCCTCCTCGTCCCGGATGAACGGGACGACGTTGTCGGTGATGGCGAGCGAGGGAACTCCGGGGTAGCCGGCCCCGGAAAGGGACTGATAGGTCGCGACGTGGACCGACCGCGGACTCACCTCCGACCAGATCGGAGCGAGAGCGAGCACGAGGCCCGTGGTCGAGCAGTTCGGATTGGTGACGAGAACCGCGCGCGAGCGCCGACGTCCGCGCAACAACCCCAAGTGGTCCGCGTTCACCTCGGGGACGAGCAAGGGCACCCGCCGGTCCATCCGATGGTCGGCTGCGTTCGAGAAGACCGAAACGCCCCGACGGACGAGCTCCGTCTCGAGCGACCGCGCCGTCCCCGAGGGAAGCGCGGAAAAGGCGACCGCCACGCCGTCCCGGGCGAGTTCGGACGCCGACCGGGCGACCAGCCGTTGTCCCGCGAGTGACTCGGGCGGTGCCTCGGCGAGCTGCCAGAGGTCCCCGAGCGTCTTTCCCTCCGAGCGCTCGGTCGAAATCAACGCCGTCGGCTCGAACCACGGATGGTCCGCGAGCAGGCGCGCGAAGTGCTGGCCGATGTAGCCGCTCGCGCCCAGGATGGCGCACGGGAGCCGTTCTTCGCTCACGGGAGGAATCCTCCGCGAAGTCCCAAGTCGGCGAGGGCGATCGCGGTCACCGCCTCCACGACGACGACGGCCCGCGGGACGATGCACGGGTCGTGACGCCCCGCGACCTGGATCGTGGCGGGCGAACGCTCCGCGAGGTTGACCGTCCGCTGAGGGCGCGAGATCGACGACGTCGGCTTGACCGCCACTCGGTACACGAGCGGCATGCCGGTCGCAAGGCCTCCCAGGATCCCGCCTGAGTTGTTCGATTCCGTGCGGACCGCTCCATCGACCCAGATGAATGGGTCGTTGTGCTCACTGCCTCGCATCCGAGAGGCCCCGAACCCGGCGCCGAACTCGATCGCCTTGACCGCCGGAATCGAGAAGGCGAGATGGGCGATCGAGCTCTCGACCGAATCGAAGAACGGTTCTCCGAGTCCGACCGGAAGGCCGTCGGCCCGTGCCTCGACGACACCGCCGAGGCTGTCCCCCTCGCGGCGAACCTGGGCGATCGCTTCCGCCATTCGGGCCGCTCCCTCGGGGTCCGGCGAACCGACCTCGTTCGCCAGCGATCGCTCCCGCAGGGACGAGAGAGGGTCCCCTTCGGGGACCTGGGTGTCGACGGCACCGATGGAACGGGTGAACGCGAGCACCTCGATCCCCCGCGCGCGAAGAAGCCCCTTCGCCACCGCCCCGGCGATCACTAGTCCCACGGTCATTCGTCCCGAGAAGATTCCACCCCCGGAAAGGTCCGCCTCCGGTCCGTAGCGGACCCTCGCGGGGAAATCGGCGTGGCCGGGCCGGGGGGTGTCTCGCGCCCGGTCGTACGGCTCGCGACGCACATCCATGTTCGTGACATGGGCCCGGAACGGACCGCCGTCGGACCGGCCTGAGACCACCCCCGCGTCGACGATCAGTTGGTCCTCTTCCTGACGACGGGTCGCGAGCCGCCGACCCACGGGCCGTCGCCGGTCGAGGTCTCGCTGGATCTCGCTCGCGTCGACGGGCGTTCCCGGGGGGATCCCTTCCACGACCGCCCCGACCTCGGGTCCGTGGCTGGAACCGAAGATCGTGACCCGGAATCGATCCCCGAAGCTCATCATGCGGACACCGACCCTCCCAAGAGAGAGCTCAGGACCTCCCAGAATCCAGGGAAGGACTTGGCCACGGCGTCCCGGTCGCCGACGATCGAGGGGCCATCCGCCGCCAGCGCTCCGACCGCGGCGCTCATGACCATCCGATGGTCCCTCATTGCCGGCGCGCGGATGGCTCTTGGGTGAGAAGTCCCGCGAATCTCGAGACTCCGGGCAGTCGCCCGGGGCGCGGCGCCCAGTTGTCGGGCGAGCGCAGCTGTCTCCTCGCGCCGGTCCGACTCTTTGAGGGTCGCGTGGGCCGCTCCCTCGATTCGACTTCGCCCCGGGGTGATCGCCGCCAGCACTCCCGCGAGCGGGTAGAGGTCCGGCGCGTCGGTGAGGTCGATCCGGAACGGGAGGCGTCGGTCCGCGGAGACCGTCGCCCCATCCTGATGACGGGTTACCCGGGCGCCCCAGGATTCGAGAAGTCCCAGGATCGCCCGGTCCGCCTGGGGCCACGCCGTCGGCACTCCACGGACGCGAACCGACCCGCCCGAAACCGCGGCGGCGGCCCAGAGATATGCGGCCGAGGAGGCGTCCCCCGGAACGACGAACCCCCGCCTGCGGGTGCGCTGAGACCCCGCGATGCGGAACCGGCGGCCGTGCCGCGTCAGCCGAATCCCCTGCTGGTCCAGGACGGCGACGGTCGACTCGATGTACGGTTGGGAAACGAGGGGTCCCTCGAGCGTCAGCACCGAGTCGCCGGCGAGATGAGGGAGGACCAGGAGGAGGGCGGACGCGAACTGGCTGCTCCGAGAGGCATTCAAGGACACCCGTCCCGAGTGGATCGGCCCTCGGACCGTGATCGGAAGGCCGGCCGACCCGGGGCGCTGAGCCTTGGCCCCGAGGGCGCGCAGGGCCTGCAGGAGGTCCTCGATCGGTCGCTCCGAAAGGCGCGGAGCGCCGGTGAGGATTGCCGGGCGGTGGTCCAAGGCGGCAAGGGCGGACGCAAATCGAAGCGTCGTCCCGGACTCGCCGCAATCGATCCGCAGCCGCGGCGATCGGTCGGTCGCTGGACCGGGCCGGAGCCGCCACTCGTTCGACCTGCGCTCGACGCTCGTTCCGAGGACCGTCAGCGCCCCCGCGGTAGCGCGGGTGTCCTCCGAATCGAGGGGATTCCGCACTCCGAACGGATGGTTCGCAAGATGGCCGACCGCGAGAGCCCGGTGGGTATAGCTCTTCGAGGGCGGAGCTCGAACGGTTCCACTCGCGGTTCCGGGGCGGAGACGCACTGCAGTCACGCGAGGACGCCCCCCGTAGGGTCTGGCCCGAGGAACGGGACGACCCGAGTCTGGGAGGGGTCGGCGGGGAGCTCCGCCAAGAGGGCCGGGATGCGCTCCGACGGACCGATTGCAGCGAGGGTCGGTCCGAGACCGCTCACTCCACTCGCGATGGCTCCGAGGTCTCGAAGTCGGCGGCGAAGGTCGCCGTACGAGTACCCCATGGTCCGCTCGACCAGCTCGGTGTTCAGCTGCATGGCCCGCGGCCAGTCGCCGGCCATTGCGGCCCGGACGGCCTGCTCTCCCGCTCGGCGCTCTTTCGCGAACGCTGAGCGAAGTTGCGGGGACGGAGGATGCTGGCCCGAGGGAATGTAGAGCACGACCTTCCAGCTCGGTTCGACCTCGGCTCGAAGCACGAGCTCTCTCCGCGCGTTGTCGGTGACGACGAACCCGGGTCCGAGCCCGGCGAGCGCGTCGTCCAGGGCACCGGTCGCGCTCACTCCGACGCGCTGAGAGACGTCGGCGGACAGGCGTCCGACCTCGAGAGCGGAGGGAGTTCGCCCACAGGCCCGGGCGACCGCCAATAGAACGGCCGAACTCACGGCGCTCGAACTCTTGAGCCCCCGAGCGACAGGAACCTCCGACCGCACCGCGAGAGTAGCTTCGACGTTCGACCGTCCGAGATAGGTCGCGAGGGCGGTGCGCAGCGATTCGCGGACCAACCTCGAGCGGGAGCCGGAGAGAATCCGGAGCCTCGGTTGGGCTCCGGCTCGAGCTGGAGTGATCTCGACTGCCGCCTCGACCGGGAGGTCGACCCCGACGGCGCATCCAAAACCGGTCGTGAGAGCGTTCGTGATCGTGATGGCGCCGTGGCTCCGAGCCGTTCCGATCACGCCGGCCTCCCGACCGCCTGGGTGACCTGGTCCGAAGACGGTTCGCTGCCCCACCAGATCCCATAGCTCGCGGCCGCCTGGTAGACGAGAAGGCGGGATCCGTCCTCGTAGGTAGCGCCGGAGCGCTCAGCGGCGATCCGGATCGCCGGATCGTCCGGGCCGTAGACCCAGTCGATGACGTGCACTCCGGGGCGGGCCCAGCCCAGGTTCGGCAGGGTCTCCGAGGAAGCGGCGCCCCGTCCCACCGTTGTGGCATGAACGACGAGGGAGGGTCGGACCTCTTCGGTCGCCCGCACCGACCGAGCTCCGAACTCCCGGGAAACGGTTTCCGCGGCTTCCTCGCGACGCGACCAGACAAGGGCGTCAGCTCCCAGCGTGCGCGCGGCGGCCAGGGTCGCTCGGGCCGCGCCCCCGGCTCCGATCACCCCGACGGACGCTCCGTCCCAGAGAGCGGTCGAGCGGAGTTCCTCCATCCTCCGAAGGATCGCGGCGAGGTCGGTGTTCTCCGCGGCGATCTCGCCGTCGCGGAAGGTGAGCACGTTCGCTACTCCGCAGGCCGAGGCCCCGGGTCCAACCTCGGTCGCAAGCCGGAGCGCGGTCGCTTTGAAAGGATGAGTCACGTTGAGCCCACGGAACCCGCCGTCCACCAGGGCCGGAATGGCATCCACGAGTTCCTCGTCGCTCTCGAACTCGAGTCCGACGAACAGCCCCGGCCTCTTCTCGGCCCTCATCCATCGCGAGTGCAGGTCCGGGCTCCGAGAGTGTGCCACCGGACGTCCGACGATCGCGAACAAGGGCGCCGTTTCGGCCGGGGAGTCCAGGAAGGCCCGAAGGCGGTCGACCGGGATCTGGCTTGGCTCGACCGGGAGGGCGGCTCCGCCGCCGAGCCCCGTCGGGAGCGAGGCAAAAACCATCGGGAGACCCAGTCGCCGAGACCAGGCCCGAAGGAGGGCGCCCGAGGGGCCGAGCGTTGCCACAGTGAGGCTGTATTCGCCCCTCGGGGGGAGGTCCGGGACCAATTCACGCAAGGTCTGACCGACGGACGCCCGGGCTACCACCTTCCGGAGAGCTCCCGCCGGAACTTGGCAACGGACCAGCTGGGACCAGGCGTGCCGGTCGACCCCATGGAGGAGATGTGTCGACACGATGAGCTCCTGGACGCCCGGGCGGTGCAGGACTTCCGCCGCGGGAAGGTCGCGAGCGAGCTCCACATCGATCCACCGGAACGGATGGTGCGAGAAGCTCACCAGGAGGCGAAGCCGGATCTCGGGGTCGTCGGGCCCCTCGCCCCCTTCCGCCTTCGAGCGGAGCGTGGCGATGTGGGGGAGCGTGGTCGGGAACAGCTCGGCGACCCGCGCGCTCTCCTCGAGCGGAAATCGATCCAGGCGCAGTTCGACGACGTGGGCGCCGGCCTCCCGCGCTTGGCGGGCCTGCGAGCGGGCCTCCGCGACGCTGCGGGCCGGGAGCGAGACCACCACGGCGGGAGGGTTCGAGCTCATCGTTCCACGATCGTCTCCTCGATGGCCCGACCGAGGTGGCGGGCCGGGGTCATCCGGACCCCGTAGACCAGGGATCCCTTGTCGAGCATGGTCGTCGGGATTCGGCCCCCCTCCGAAGAGAGTCGAACGGTCTCGGCCTCCTGAAGGAAGACCGTCCGCTCGACCCCCCCGACCGAGGCCGTCACGACCACGAGCGGTCTTCGTTCAATCTTGACCCGCCCGACGCGCACGGAGCGGGCCGGCCCTCGAGGTCGGCACGCCAGTACGGCCTCGCCGGGCTCGAGCTCCGAGAGATACCGCGTCGTTCCGTCCGCGAGGAGGACATAGGAGTGGGCGGCACCCGCGTTCACGCGGAACGGGCGGGGACGACTAAACTCCGAACCGACCGCCTCGCTGGCGACGTGAAACAGGAACCCGGCCGCGCTTCCGACCAGGAGACCCTCCGACCCGTCGAGGAGCGAGGTTGTGTCGACGAGCACGCGATCCCCGATCCCCGCGGGGCGTACGGAGGTGACCGGGACGGTGGCCCAATCGAGGGACGTCGGCGCCTCTGCTTCGAGGAGACCCTCGACCTCGTCGACCTCCTGGGGCGTGCGGACCGTTACAATCACTCGACGGGCGCCATGTTCGAGCGCTCCGAGCGCCCCGGAGACTTCGCGGGGTTCCCGCGCGAACACCCAGATCTCTCGGTCCGCTCCGGCGGCGGCGATGGCATTCTCGAGGGGGATGACGCGGTCCCCCGTCCATTCGATGGCGAGGATCCGGGTCGACGCCGGACCTCGGAGGGCGGCCTCGAGGGCGACGGGGTCTCCCACGCGCACCACGGGGATCGTCCCGGAGGGGCCGCTCTCGCGATCGAGGGAATCCTGGTGCCGGAAGAGTAACTCCTCTCCCGGCCGAGGGGCGAACCCGTCCTTCGAGCTGAGGACGAACCGGGTGAACCCTCGACGGCGCGCTCGTTCGACGATGGCCGCCTCATCGTCCGGGGCCGATCCGGTCGGTGCGATCAGCACACGGTCGTGGGTCACGGCTCCAACCTACCCCGATTCGTGAAGGATCTTCGAGATCCGTCGTGCGAGCGGGGCTACCGGTCGCCGCTGGAAGAGGTTCCTCCCGATGCAGATGCCGCCCCCGCCGGCCCGGACGCTCTCGGCCACGATCGCAAGGAACGCCTCCTCGTCGTCGAGGCGGACTCCGCCTCCGATCAGGACAGGGACCGGGGTGGTCCGACAGAGCTTCGCGAACTCCGCCGGGGAGCCCGGGTAGCTGGTCTTCACGATGTCCGCTCCCGTGTCGGCCGCCGCGCGCGCCGCATGGCGGAGCTCATCGGGAGTCCCCCCGCCCGTCTTCTTGACGTAAGCCATGCAAAGAAGCGGCAGGCCGAGCTTTCGACACTCGTCCACTGCGACGCCGAGGTCGCGCAGCATCTCGGGCTCCTCCGGAATCCCGAAGTTGACCTGGACGCTGAGGAGGTCCGCTCCGAGCCCGACCGCCTCCTCGGCGGTCCCGACCAGCACCTTCCGGTCCGAGGTCGTGCCGAGGCTCGTGGAGGCGGAGACGTGGATCCCGAGGAAGGTCGTGGGACGCAACGTGGGAGCGATGTGTCGGACCGCCCCTTTCGTCACGATGAGCAGGTCGGCTCCCGCATCCTGAAGCTCCTCGGCGAGCGGAGCGACCTCCTCGAGTCCGTCGATCGGGCCCATCGACACCGGATGGTCGAGCGGCACGGAGAAGAGCTTGCGCTGAGAGCTCGGAAACAGTCGCTTCAGCCGGATCGTCTTTCCTTCCATGGATCCCTCCTTCGGTTTTCCTTCGTTTCATTGGAGGGCCAAGAGAACGCGGTCCGGAAGCGTGTCGAGCACGCTGGGACGGCGCCCTCCCGGCGCCTCCCCTTCACCAGAGCCAGGTCTCGACAGCCCGAACGGACTCTCGCCCGGATCGGGCGGGAACGGTCGCGGCTGTCATCGACCCGAGCCACCTTGACGGTCCTATTTAGCCTTCGTCGGGCGCGATTCGGAAATCGTCCCGGCGAGAACCCCGTCCACGAGGAGCGCGTGGATGGAGAAGCCGCGCAGCATCTGCTCCCACATCTGCTTGCGGATTTCAGGGGTCGACGCGAATGCCGCCACGATCTGACCTACCCACTCGCTGTGCTCGACGTCGGCCGTCACGTGGAGGGTGTAGTACTCGAGGTGCAGCTCGTCGACCCCGTAGTGGTTTCGGAACGCGGGCAGGAGGCGGGCGCAGAGCTCGACATTCGGCGGCTCCGACGAGCCGGCCGCCGAGACGTAGAAGGTGTTCACCCGGTTCGTGTAGAGAAAATCGTCGATCGCGACCATCGTGCTTGGAAGGAGTGGCGCGTAAACGACGTCCGAGCGGCGGAGCCCGAGGCCTTCGCAGAATCGCAGCCAGAGCTCGGGATGTCCGGGCGCCTTCCCCTTCGGGTCGCCGGCCTCTTCGACGAGCTGGTCGAGGATCATCCGCCGGTAGGGGTCGTTCGTCGGATCCCAGGAGCAGTTCGAGAACCGCTCCGCCATCGCGATCGGTACGGATGCGAGCCAGGGGTAGAACTGCTTCACCCAGGCGTGGACGAGCGGCCGAGGGGCTTCGCCCCGCTCGAGGCGTCCGAAGAACGGGTGGGTCTTGAACGGGTGGTTCGCCATCTTGAACTTCGTCAGCTCGTCGCGGAACCGGGCGCCCTCGAAGCGAACCCAGGGTGGCTCGACCATCGTCGCGCCGAGCGGGCCACCCTATTTGGTCGGCGGGGTTTCGTTCTGAACCTCCCGAGTTATCGAGAGATGTCCCGGTCGGGGGGCGTGTCCAACGCCCTTCCGCGCGACGCCGCCCTCGTTCCTCCGTTCGGCCCGCTCGAGGGAGTACGGGTACTCGATTCGGCCCGCTTCGTCGCCGGACCCTGGGCGGCGACGTACCTCGGGGAGTTTGGGACTCGGGTCATCCACGTCGAAGGACCCCCGTTCGAGCCACCGTATTCTGACCCGACGCGGACGCTCCGCCCCGTGCTCGAGGGAGGAGCCCCGGGAGAGGTCGTCTCCGAGTCGTGGGTCCAGTACTCGCGGAACAAGCTCTCGGTCGGCCTCGACCTTCGCCGGCCGGAGGGTCGGGAGCTCTTCTTGCGACTCGCGAAGGAATCGGACATCTGGATCGAGTCGTCCCGGCCGGGGACGTACGACAAGCTCTCACTCTCCGACCAGGAGGTCTGGGATGCGAACCCTCGCCTCACGATCGTTCACGTCTCGGGCTATGGACGGACGGGACAAGCCGAGCGGCTCGCTGCTCCGTCCTACGACCTCACCGCCCAGGCGTACAGTGGCTACCTCTCGCTCCAGGGGAACCCGGACCCCGAGCCCCCGATGCGTTCGGGGACCGCCTTGAATGACACCGTGACGGGACTCGCGGCCGCGACGGCCGGCTTGATGGGGTACATTCATGCGCAGCGGACGGGAAGGGGTCAGTCCGTTGACGTAGCTCAGTACGAAGTGTTCTTCATCCTCCTCGAGAACCTCGCGATCGACTACTTCATGCGCGGAGTGGTTCGGGCCCGACACGGTTCGGCCCATGCGCGCCTCCACCCGTACGACGTCCACCGCGCTCGGGACGGTTGGGTCGTCGTGGCCGCTCCGACGCCCGAAGCATGGACGCATCTCCGAGAACTGATCGGGTTCACGGACCCCGCCTATGACGACCGCGACTATCGCCTCGCGCACCGAGAGACCGTCGACCGGGCGATCGAGGAGTTCTGCCGCGATCGCACGCGGGACCAACTCGAGGAGCTCGGTCGAGCGCACGATGTCGCCATCCACCGTGTCTTCGATGTCGCGGACATCGCTCGGGACCCCCACTACCGGGAGCGCGACATGTTCGTCGAATGGGACGACCCGGTCGCCGGGCGGGTCAAGGGGGCGGGAGTCGCCCCGAAGTTCTCCGGCACCCCCGGCGGCGTGTGGAGGGGCGCGCCGTGGCTCGGGGAGGACAACCAGCGAGTGTTCGGCGGCCTGCTCGGGCTCTCGGACGAGCGACTCCGAGAGCTGACGTCTGCGGGCGTGATCGGCGAGCGAGCCCCCTCGGGGGGTCCGAACCTCAAACCCCCCTACTTTGCCATCGAGGGGCTCTAACGGGATGCCCGTCCTCCCACCCCTTTCCGACGACCCGCTTGTCCGGGAGGTGAGTGAATTCGTCCGGGAGAACGACCTGGCCCGGAGATACCGGGAGCTGGACCGGTCGCCCTCGTTCCCGTGGGAGGAGTTCCGTGCTTTGGGTCGGGCCGGCCTCTTGGGGCTGCGGACCTCGTCGGCGCTCGGGGGGCGGGCGGCTCCGTTACCCCGGGTGGGGGCCGCCTTGTTCCACATCGCCTACCGATCGGGGACCGCGTTCGGGAAGGTCTGCCTTCAGCCGGAGTTCTCGTCAGTGCTGGCGGCGCACGGCTCCCCCGAGCTCGTGAAGGAGTGGTTCCGCCCGATGATGCGGGGAGAGAAGCTGATCGGGAACCAGATCACGGAACCGGGGGCCGGGTCGGACGCGCTCGCGTTGGCGCTGTCCGTGGACCGGGACGGTAACGATTACGTGCTCACGGGCGAGAAGAGTGAGGTAGCCCTCTGCCTGGACGCCGATGCGGCCATCGTGTACGGAAAGGTCTCGGAGGGAGAATCCCGCGGAGGCGTCACCGCCTTTCTGGTTCCCCAGGACCTGTCCGGCGTGACCCGCGTCCCGACGTCGGGCGACCTCGGAGAGCGCTGGCAACGCCGCGGAGCCGTACGCTACGACCACGTCCGGGTCCCTGAGCGATTTCGGATCGGTGCAGAGGGGAAGGCGTTCGGATACCTGAGGGACGAGCTCACACAGGAGCGAGCGCTTCTCGCCGCCATCTACCTGGGAGCTGCGTTCGCTTCCTGGGAAGAGACGGTGAGTCACGTCCAGCGCCGGGAGGTATTCGGCAAGCCGCTCCTCCGGCAAGAAGGGGTCTCCTTCTCGCTGGTCCAGGACGAGGCCCGGCTCACGTCGGATTGGCTGTTTGTCGAGAACGCCCTGGCTCGTCTCGACCGCGGGGAACCCGCGGCGGCCGAGGCGGCGATGTCCAAGTGGCTTGCGGTCGAGGACGGGCTCCGCGCGATCGACCATGCGATCCAGTTCCACGGGGGCCGTGGTTACTCCCGGGACCTTCCGCATGAACAGCGATGGCGAGACGTCCGAAGCGGGGGCATCGCCCATGGCCCGGCCGAGGTCATGCTGCTCGTCGCGGCCCATGAACTGAGAACTCGCGGGACCACGTAGAGAGCCGGATCCCCTGGCGGGGCTTCTCCGTCGGCCCGGACGGTGCGAACGTATCCGATATAATTCGGACCCTAAGTTACGACCTCGTGTCGGAGGCGCAGAACGACCCCTCCTACGTTCCGTACCTGCGCACGGTGGTCTCCCGGTTCCTCGCTCTGCCCATAGTGCGGCTTCTGACCCTGCACGAGGTTCGGGGCTACCTGCGACGCTCCCACGCCCGGGGGCTCGCGGGGTTCATCGCCGTCGCGTACGCCCTGGGGTCCATGCTCATGGGCGGAATGCTCATTCTCGCCCGCTTCCCGGGGGGGTACAACGTCCTCATCCTCTGGGGCAATGCGCTCGGCCTTCAGCCGTGGAACTACCCGGGGCTCTTGATCGAAGCACCTTGGGGATTCGTGATACTTCCGTTCTTCGCGACGCTCTCGATGGTGGTCGTCTCGGCAGGCGTCGGTCTCGGAATGGCGGTCGCCATCCTGCTCGGTGTCCAACTGGTTCGGTCTCGCCGGTCAACTTCCGGCCGCCCCGTCGCCTCAGGAACGATCGCAGGCCTCACCCCAGCGATGATCGCACTGGTCACGCTCGGAGCTTGCTGCTCTACCACGGCGGCGGCGACCGCAGGAGTGTGGCTCGTGGCCCAAGCCAGCGGCTCGTCCGTGACCAACCTTCTCACCAACAACTGGTTCCTGGGGATCTTCCAGATCGTGGTCGTGTACGTCGCGCTGATCGCCCAGGAGCTCCTGCTTCAGATGTACCGAAGCCTCTTCGCGGCGGGGGACCCGGGCTACGCGGGGCCGATGCCCGCGTCACGGCCCCTCGACGCGAGGGCGGTCGCGGGCGGCGCGCTTCGCATCGCGCTGGTCGCCGCCGGCATCACCTGGGTCCTCACGGTCTTGGCGGATTGGACCACCCAGAGTCCGGGAAGCGCGAACGCGGCCGTCTGGTTCAATTGGCTCGTGGAGCATTTCCTTGTCGGGGGAGCCGCGGTTCTGGTCGCTCTAGCGCCCCAGACCGTGCGCGGGTGGCTCGGCGTCCTGGGGCCCAGCGCCAGGAGCCGTATCGTGCGGTCGGTCCTTCTCGCCGGGGCATGGGCGTTGGGAGGCTGGGTTCCCCCTCCGCTTGCCGGAGCGGGGATCGAAGGGTTCGGAAACGAGCTCCTAGGGATCCTCGGAATCTCATCTTCGTGGGGGGCGGTCTCCCCCGGGGTCGTGCCTGGGCCGGTTCTCGCCTTCCAGTGGGGCTTCCAATACATGCTCCTCGCCGGTTTTGCGGCTTGGGTCTCGCTCTCGCCGCGGATGACCCTGGATTGGCTCGGCGGACCGGACGACGCCTCTTGGTCCCGACCGGGGTTGACCGAGGTCGTGACGGCCGTCCCCGCTCCCGCGGGAGCGGTGCGGTAGGGGTGCGCGCGAGAAGCTCCCGGGGCCCCGAATGATCGACCCGAATCTCGTCCTCGCCCCTCTCGCCGCCGGAATGGCGGTGGCCGTTTCGTTTCTCGTCAAGTGGTCGAGCGAGGCGCGGACCCCGCTGCGCGTCGGCACGGCCGTCTTCCTGCTCCTCATGATGGTCGCCATGCTGGCCGGTGCGGTCGTCTACTACGCCTTCCCGTCCCCGGCCGCTCTCGTGGAGGCGATCTGGACCGCCAGCGCGTTGATGTCACTGAGCGTGTTCGTCGTCTTCGCCTCGTTCCTTCGTGAGGTCCGTCTACGGACCACCCCGGAGAAGGCGGCCGGCTTCTTCGCCGGATCGGGCGGGGGATTCCTCGGGACGGTCGTCCTGCTGGTCCTCGCAAACGAACTGCTGATGGGGTGGACGTTCCAAGCGGCCTCGGGAGTCTTGCCCGTCCTCTCCTCCGCCCCGCTGAACGCGTCCGCCCAGTTCGTGGCGTTCTCCGTCAACTCCCCCTGGTTCCTGTTCACGATGGCCGCCGAGATGCTCCTGACCTCCTGGCTCGTCCGGGACCGGCTCTCGCGACCGGCCTTCGTCGTCCTCGCCGCCCAGTCGGTGATCATGGTGTTCTCTCCCCCCGCACTCGGCCTGGCGACCTGGTCGGCGGTCTCGGTCTACGCCTCGAGCGTCGCGATGATCGCCCTGTTCGTCTTTCTCATGGAACATCTCTACCGTCATCCCCAGCTCGGCGAAGGGTTCTCCCGGTACCTCGTCGAACTCCTCGCGGTGTACGCCCTCATGATGGCGGGACTGTTCCTCTGGATCTACTACGGCGACGGGACCACGTTCGCCGTCTCGGTCGTGCTCGAGATGGTCGTCTTCTTCTCCGCGGTGGTCCGGCCCGAACGGTTGGACGAGCGCCCTGCCCCCTCGTGGCAGCTCCGTCCCCATTGGGCGTTCGCGGTCCTGGCGCTCATCTTCGTCGCCGAGGTCTTCATGGGCGCGCTCCTCGACGTGCAGATCGACCCGGCGAACTACCTGGGCGGCTTCCGCGTCCTCCCGCTCAGCGGGCCGGCGGGCACGGTCCTCGGGAACGCGCTCTCGAACGGATTCTGGTTCCTCGCGACGGTGACCGCGTCCCTCTGGTTCCTCGCCATGATGGGCGCCGAGATGGGGATGCTCGTCGTGTTCAAGTACCGCGAGACCCGCCATGTCGAGAACCGGGTCCGTCTCGTACTGATGATGGGATGCTACGTGGCGTTCGCGGTCTTCTACCCGAGCATCTACTTCGCGACCTACTTTCCGAAGGCTCCCGACCCGAGCCGAGTGCCGGTCCTGGGATGGCCGATGGGAGTGGGCTCGTTTCCCCTCGCGGCCGGGGTCTTCACCGCCGTGCTCGTCACGTACCTCGTTACCGCCGCGCTCGTCGCGCTGTTCGGTCGGAGGGTGATCTGCTCGACGTTCTGCACGGCCCCGTTGATGTACCAGGGAACGACCATCGATGCGATGAAGTCGTTCAACCGCTCGGGGCCCGTCGGGAAGAAGTACCTCTCGAGCCGCCTCTCCGCGGTCTACGCTGCTACGACGGCGCTGGTGATGGGGTCGCTCGTCGTCACCTCCATGCTCTCCTACCTGGACACGATCGGGGCGGCGAAGGTATTCATCGAGGGGGCGGACCCGACCGTGTTCTTCTTCACGTTCTACTTCGCGGTCCTCTGGTACGTGATGTTCGTGACGATCCCGTACGCGGGCACCTACAACTGCGTGACCATGGGATGGTGCTACACCGGGACGGTCGCGCAAGCGTTCCAGAAGCTCGGATTCTTCAAGCTCAAGGTTCGGAGCCGAGAGGTCTGTCGGGACTGCTCCACGCTCGACTGCGCGAAAGGGTGCCCCATCGGTCTCGTCGACATGCCCGGGCATTTCCGCACGAAAGGAGAGTTCCGGAGCTCGAAGTGCTGCGGGGTGGGCGACTGCGTCGAACGATGCCCCTACGACAACCTCTACATCGCGGACGTTCGTCACTGGTTCCGGGAGCGTCTGGGCCTTCCGGTGCGACCGTCCCGGACGCTGATGCTCCCGATGGTCCGTTCCGCCGGCGGATCGCCTCCGACGCCGACGAGCGCCTCGACCGCGTCCACGGCGACGACGATCGCGAGAAGCTAGTCGGAAGACCTCGAAGCGCCGGGACCCGCTAGCCGACGCCGTCGACGGGCGCGAAGACCACTCCCTCCGCGACCTTGGGGAGGAACATCGTCGACTTGTGGGCCATGAGCCGACCCTGCCCGAAGGCGCGCTCCTCGACCCCGGCCTCGGTGAGGCCCGGCAGGAGGAACGCCGTTCCCCGGGGGGAGCTTGCAGCGGCGCTCTCGAGCGCGCGACGTGGGGAGCGAAGGAACTCGAGTTCGTGCGGGTCGAGGTTCAGCTCTTGCTCGAGGAACTGGTGCAATCGGTCGAAGTCCGCGCCGACGTCCTCGCTCGGCTCGCCCGGGACCTCGAGGAACCCCTCGGGAGAGGCGAGGACGAAACCCCGCCGATGCTGGGCCGTCATCTCGTGGAGGCGCGCGACCGCCGATTCGACCGAGTGCGTCGGCCCCAGGCTCACGGTGGCGGAGAACGTTTCGCGGGCCGACCCAAGCACCGCCTCCGGGGCGACGACATCGCCCGGGAGGACGCGGTGCCAGGGGAGGAGCTGGAGCGCACGGTCTCCCCCTTCGACGAGCATCACGAGAGGTCGCGTGGGCTGTCCCTCGTGGTGACGGGTGACGGCGGCCGTGAACCGGTGGTGTCCGTCGAGGATGAGGAGGCGCACCCCGACCAGCTCCTTCTCGATCTCTCGGAGGGCGGACGGATCGTCCACCCGCCACAGGAGGTGGTTGGTCCCGTTCATCCGGGCCGAGACCACGGGCGCCGTCGTGCTGTCGAAGGCCAGCAGGCTCCGGTCGAGCCCCAAGAGCTCCTCGAGACGGTTGTTCAGGCGATGGTCGGGAACGTTGTATCCGGCCATGATGGGGGCGAAGTTCATCCCCGTGGCGTCTGCGAGCGCGACACGCTCCTCGACCCGGTCGGGAAACGTGCGCTCGTGAAGTGCGATCTCCCCGTGACCGACCCGATCGAGGTCCAGGACTCCGACCAGGCCGAGGAGCAAGTACTCGGCCCGACGCCGGTCGGGTTCGATCGTCTCGAGGATGTCCGTCGGGGGTCGATAGCGGATCCCATAGACATAGAATCCCGGCGTCGGGTCCTGGACGTACGCGCCGGCGTGGAGGGCCTCCCCGAGGTGTCCGACCGAGGCCAGGAGAAACTGCTCGAGAGGGATTCCGTGCGGTCGCGGGACGAACCCGGCGGCGTTGAACCTCCGGACCCCGAACTTCGCCTCGTCGGCGGGAGACAGGGTGTCGTAGACCGGGCAAACGACCGAGTCCGGGTCCACGACGCTCGGGTCGGGGTGCCATGCCCGGAACGGAAGGAGCTCGACCAGAGTCCCACGACCCGAGCCCCCAGCGTCGCTCCGTCCTAATAGGCTACGCTTGCGGGCCGCAACCGTTCTCGGGTGGGCGTGGCTCGTCGGGCCGCCGACTCAGGCCTTCGTACCCCGGATCGAGGTCGGTAGTGGTGCTC
Organism: Thermoplasmata archaeon UBA184; assembly: GCA_002495185.1. Lineage (GTDB taxonomy): Archaea > Thermoplasmatota > Thermoplasmata > Lutacidiplasmatales > UBA184 > Lutacidiplasma. The sequence goes on from DAEB01000024.1 coordinate 90,475, forward strand.
CCGGAGCGCTCCAGATCTCGTAATCGAGGACCCGCTCGAACCCGAGCCGCTGGTAGACCCCGCATCCCATCGGCGTCGCCCACAGGTAGCCCGCATCGCATCGGTCCCGACGCCCGTCGATCAAGATCCGTTCTACGAGAGCAGAGGCAAAGCCTCGTTGACGCGCTTCGGGCACCGTCCCAACGTAGGCCACCCCCGCGATACCGTAAGCCTCGATCAGCGCCCCGTGCACGACCGCGGTGTCCTCACTGTAACCGGCATAGAGCGCGATCTCGGGCGAGCGGAGCCAGTTCGGGTCGGGCTCCTCATACGGGACCCCGTACGAGCGGGAGGCCGCTCGCTGGATCTCCCGGAGGTCGGCGAGCGTCGTGGCTTTCCGCACGACTAGTCCGTCCGCGGCCGACCGCGGTCGGGAGGGAAGGGGGCACCGGATCATCCCGGGGAATCGCCCCTCGTTCTGGAAGGTGCGGGCGGCGAGGGCGGGTCGCATCGTCCCCTTCGCCCGGGGGGCGAGCAGAACGCTCCACGGTCGCTTTCGTTGCCGGAAGAACCGATGCGCCCGGGACAGGGCCTCCTTCGGATCCCTCCGGGGTTCTGTGAAGAACGCGACGTTCTCGAGGCTGTCGTTGGCGCCGAGGTCGACAAAGAGGCTCCCGTACTCTTCTTGAATCGCCGCGCCGGCGGTGACGCG
>DAEB01000024.1:91256-99424 GCA_002495185.1 Thermoplasmata archaeon UBA184
GCTGGAGCAGTCCCTCTGAAGGGGGCGGGGCGGCGGGGTTCGCGAGTTCCACAGGTTTATGCCGGCGCACGCCTTACCGTTCCGGGCTGAGGGATGGCTGGTCATGACCCTCGACGCCGCCGCCGACCGGATGGTTGCCGACGAGGGGAGGACGTCCGGACCGTTTCCGCCCAGTCCCCGAAGCGGCGGTGCCCGACCGAACGGCTCCGGGATTCGCTGAGGGGTGGGAAGGAAGATGGCGAGGAACGGGAAGCCGATCTGGCCCGTCCTGTCGAGCGGAATCAAACGGAGGCTCCGCGTCGCCGACGGTACGAAGCTCCCCCTCATCGCCGGTCACAAGCTGCTGTACCGGTGCAACCTCGCGTGCAACATGTGCCCGTTCTGGCGTCGGGACGACGAGGAGCTTCTCTCGGTCGAGGCCGAGAAGCGTCTCTTCGTCAAGCTGGCGGATAGCGGGGTACTTTTCCTCGGGTTCGAAGGGGGAGAGCCGCTCCTGAGAAAGGACCTCCCCGCGATCCTGGCCGCGGCACACGAGCGCTTCCACACCTCCCTCGTGTCGAACGGCCTTCTCCTGGAGCGTCGGATCGATGAGATCGCAAGGCACCTCGATTTGCTCTTCGTGTCGCTGGACGGAGAGCCGGCGCTCCACGACCGGCTCCGGGGGCTTCCGGGCGCGTTCGACCGGACGGTGCGAGGTGTCGAAGCGGCGCGGGGGCGAGTGCCGATCGCCTTGAACACGACGCTCACCCGCTCCGGCCTGGACGATGCACCACGGATGGTGGAGCTCGCCCGTTCGCTCCACGTACCGGTGAACTTTCAGGTGGCGTACGACTACTCCCACGCCGGCCCTCAGAGCCCGGCCGGCCCGCAGTTCCGAGCCACTCTCGAGATTCTCCGCGAGCTCAAGCGCCAGGGAGCCCCGATCGTGAACTCGAGAGCGTACTTCGACACCCTGCTCCACTCTTGGTTTGACGGCGGAACACGGTGGGAGTGCAAGCCGTGGCTCACGATCAACATCGACCCGGCGGGTCGGATCGTTCTGCCCTGCTACACGCTGAACGAGTACGGGGGAGAACGGACCGTGTGGGAGACCGACCTCCCCGAGCTGTGGGCGACGTACGATTGGGACCGATATCGGGCGTGCAATCGATGCGGACTCTCCTGCTATCTTGAGCCCTCCCTGTTCCGGTGGACCAGCCCCGAGCTCGTCAAGCACTGGTTGCTCGACAACACTCTGGGGTAGGCTCGCGCCCCGGAACGGGCGCCCGCTCGAATCTGTGGGGGTCTCGGCTTCAGGACAGCCCCGCCCCGCCCGTCATGGGAGGGTTCGGTGGCAAAGGACCCACGGGGGTTCAACTCGGCGGAAGCAGAGTTGGGTCGAGTCCGAGAACGTCCCAGATCTCCTTGATCTGGTATGAGCGGGGTTTCTCACGACTGCCATGGTCCTTCTCCGGGGAGATGGTTCCCTTGGTCCACGAATCCCCCTCCGGCACCCATACTCGGTACACTTGCTGGAAGAGCGAGCTCTCCTTGCGTGTGGGAGGTTGACGGGATGTGACGAAGAGGCTGACGAGCGCCTCCTCGAGCCTCCGATAGACTCTCGGATTACCGAGGACGGATTCGCGCAGATTCCGGTCGAGCGAGTCTACGTTGACCAGCAGAACGATCGATTCCCCCGTCGGAGAGGTTGAAAGTGAGGCAAGCTCCTGGACCAGCCGCGGCAGAGCCAGGTAGCTCATCAGCCGGAGCGTGTCCAACCGGTTCTCGGGGATGAGCAGCCGTTCGAAGGCAACTTGGTCCCAGCTGGGCAGAACGAGATCGCCCTCGACGATCGGCTCCTCTCCCGCGCGGGCCCGTCCCCTCCGGAAAGGTCCGGGGGAAGGCTCTGCCGTCCCTAGCGCGCAGTCCGCCCAGGCGAACGTGCCCGGGCGCCGCTCCGCGAGCCCTACCACGAACGCCGAGACGGCCGTGACGTCATCGCCATACACGAACGCGGAGACCGATTCCGGGCCGTCCGAACGGGCTGCATTGGAAACCATGGGTGCCGGGTCCTTGCCGAAGCAACGTTGGACCCCCCGGACCATACTTGTCGCCCAGAACCAGTTCGGCCGCCCGAACGGGTTCGGGTGCCGTGCTACAGTCCGTCGGGGGCGAGCTGCACCGGTCGCATCGAGCTCTCGAGGAGCTTCCGCTCGATGTGGGCGAGGGACTCGGACACGCTCGATTTGCTGCGACCGAGACGAGCCGCGAGCTCGGTGAGGGTCAGCTTTCGTGGGACGGTGAAGTATCCCCAGCTCATCGCCTGGGTCAGCAGCTGCCGTTGGCTGTGTGTGAGGACCGGGAGGTCGCTCGGGAAATACCCACGGTGAATCGAGCTCACGACGACGTCGAGACCCCGACGGCGTAGGAAGTCCAGGATCCGGTCGAAGTCCGCCTTCTTCGCGACCACCTCCCAGGTGATCACCCCGTCCAAGATGGCGAGCGGAAACCGGAGCGGAAGACCGAGCCGGCGGTAGAGCTTCACCACGGGGTTGATCCGTTGTACGACGCGGTACAGCCCCCCGCCACCGACCTCGGCAATCGACTCGACCTTGGCCACATCCGGATGGGACGCGATCTCCCGCGTCCACTCGCCCGCCGGAAGCCCGCTGATCCAGAAATCGATGACCGAGGTGCGAGAGTCGATCTGGGTCTGGTGCCAGGCCTCGATCCGGAGGGTCGGATGGGTTCGCGAGAACCGACCGTACCAGTGGTCCTGTCCGAGACGGATCCGGAGAGAGGAGACCACGAGGCGTCGACTCTCGGCGTCGGCAGTCCGCTCGCGAAGGGATTCGAGACGGCTCGGAGCATCGCGGTGGGAGTGGCCACGCGAACCTCGAGCCCGTGACCGTGCGGACGCCGTGTTCCCGGATTTGCGCATCGGCGACCCCGGCAAGGTGAACTCAGAATGGCATTCCCGCGATAAAGGGCGCGGGGGTCTGATGGGCCCGGCCGGATTTGAACCGGCGACCTTCCGGTTATCAGCCGGATGCTCCAGCCAAACTAAGCTACGGGCCCCGCCGTCAGCAAAACTCCCTGAATATAGCCCCTTCCGGTAGTTGACGCCCGAGGAACCGTCCACACTGTCGCCCGTTCGCATTTCGTGGGCTCGCCGCATGTTCTTATCCCGGCTCCGAGATTTCCGTGGGATGGCCGGCGACGCAGTCCGGCGCCAGATGGCTCGTGCCCGGGAGCGGGGGGTCTTCATCATCCATTCCAGCGAGGATCGTGAGGCGCGTCACTTCCTCGGCGAGTACTTCCACGCGACCGGCGTCCCCGCATACTGGTGCCCGCTTCCCGATGGCAAAACCTACCCTTCCGCACCCCGGATCTCCTAAGCGATCGAACGGTCGGGCGGCGTCTTTGTGCTGCTCGCTCCGGCCATGGAGGAGGGCCCTCTCACCCGTTCCTGGGTCGCGTGGGAGACCGGCGTGGCCCACGGGTTGGAGCGGCCCGTCAGGGTCTTCGGAACCTCAAGCAGAAGGTCGACGTTTCGGTTCCCGCCTGCGACGGCTACGTTCAGTGGGGCGGCCCTCCGACCACGATCGGGACGTTCGTCGTCGGCGATCTGGTCCGGAGCGCTTGCGGCGCAGTTCCGAGCATCGACCCGGCCTCCGACACGTGGTTCGATGCCGTCTGCCGGAACACGGAATGTCGAGCCGATTTCAAGGCGCTCATACTCGATCGCGAGACGGCTCGGTGTCCCGCGTGTCGGCAGCCCACCATCAGCAAGCGCACGCTTTCCGAACTGCAGGCCCAGGCGGAGAGCTACGTCTGAGCCGGACAACTTGTCGGGGGCCCGACCCGGCTCGGCGCTCGCCCGTCCATCCCACCGATCCCTTTGGTGAGACTCAGTTCGCGGTCAACCCCGAGCACGGGCCGGTAGCTCCCCCCGGAGGACGCGCTTCGTGTAGCTCACCTCCGGGATCGGCGTGCCGAGCCCGGGGATGCGGCGGACTTTCTCGATGTAGGTCACGACCCGGCTGAGCGTGACGTTGATCAGGAGATAGAAGATCGCCAGCATCACGAACCCCTCGATCGGATGAACATCGTTGATGGCGATCGTCTCCTTGGACCAGTAATAGACCTCTTCGACCGTCAGCGCGCTCAGAATCGTGGCCGTCTTGAAATTGCTGATCCACTCGTTCGTCAGGGGTAGGGTGATCAGTCGAAACGTCTGAGGCAGCGTGATGCGGAAGAACGTCTGGGTACGGGTGAGGCCGACGGCCTTCGCGCCCTCGATCTGTCCGGCCTCGACCGACTGGATTCCCCCTCGGAAGACTTCCGCCTGGTAGCCGGTGGTATTGATCGTAAGCGCGAGCAACCCGAACCAACAGAATTGATTCCACCCCAAGAAGGTGAACTGTGGGTAGACGTAGGCTAGCGAGATTGCGACGATGTTCATCTGGACGAGGAAAGGAGTTCCTCGTACCGTCGCTACAAATCCTGTCGCAAAACCATAGAGGGGCCATCGCCACAGGAATGAGAATCGACCTCGGGTTCCTTTGCGCGCCAAGTGTTTACCCACTTTCGGAGGGTGCGCGCGCACGAGGCCCAGACCGAAGGCGAAACTGATCCCGATCACGAAACTGTAGGTCGTGAATTCCAGCGACAGTATCAGCGGGCCGAACCCCGAGGACAAGTTGTCCACGATGAACCAAATGTCGTAGTAGCCGAGCCGCCCCAACGCAACGAATACGGCGAGGGCACCGGCGACCCCGAGGCCGATGTAGAACCCCGAGGTGGTCCACCAGGGAGGGCGAACACCGGCGGACGTCGGGGGTCTTCCGGAACGGACGGCGCTCGGCAGCGGGACCGGTCCGGTGGATCGCCGGGTCGGCGGAGCGTCGCCCGCTGGAGGTCGGGCCGACCGAATACCATCCTCTTGCCGGTCCATTCCGATGCTACCTCAGGATCTTCTTCATGAACGACTGGGTACGCTCGTGACCGGCCCGCTCGAAGATCTCATCGGGCGAACCTTCTTCGATAACGCGGCCCCCGTCGAAGAAGATGACCCGGTCCGCTACTTCCTTCGCGAACCCCATTTCGTGCGTGACCACCGCCATGGTCATGCCCTCTTGACCGAGGCGACCCATCACGGCGAGCACGTCCTGAATCGACTCCGGATCGAGAGCCGACGTCGGCTCATCGAAGAGGATGACCTTCGGGTCCATCGCGAGAGCCCGTGCGATCGCGACCCGTTGCTGCTGTCCTCCCGAGAGCTGGGCGGGATAGGCATTGAGCTTGTCCGCGAGGCCGACCCGACCGAGCTGGGCCTTCGCGGTCGCCTCGGCCTTCTTCCGGTCGAGGTGTTTCACATGCCGGAGCGCGAGCATGACGTTCTTCTTGGCCGACAGGTGCGTGAAGAGGTTGAACTGCTGGAAGACCATGCCGATCTGCTGACGCACCCATTCGGGTCGGATGTGAGGGTCCGTGAGCGCAATGTTGTCGAGGTAAATCTCCCCCTCATCCGGTGTGATGAGCAGGTTGATGCAGCGCAGGAGCGTGGATTTCCCCGAACCGGACGGCCCGACGATGCACAGCACTTCGCCCGGGTTCACGTCCAGGTCCACGCCCCGGAGCACTTCCAGATCGCCGAACGACTTGCGAACTCCTCGAGCATGAATCGAGCTCATTGTCGCGCCACCTCCAATCCCGGTACCTTGTACACGTCCTCGACGGCCCGCACGGTCCGAGTGACGATGTACGTGACGATGAAGTAGAAGAATGCCGCTTCGAGCCAGATGATCAGGGATGCATAGAGGTACCCCGTGTTGAAGGAGGTCGAAGCGAGGCCGTACGAGACTCCGCTGAGTTCCGTCCAGCCGATAGCGTAGAGCAGCGAGGTGTCCTTAATTGAGGATGAGAACTCGTTCCCCAAGGCCGGCAACGACAGCCGAAACGCCTGCGGAAGAGTCACGACGAACATCGTGCGAAGACGCGAGATGCCGACGGCGTCGGCGGCCTCGGTCTGTCCCGACGGAACCGACAGGATCCCCGCACGGACGATCTCCGCCTGATACGCGGCAGTGTGGAGTGCGAGGGCGGCCACGCCCAACCATAGCGTGACCGTAGTCACCAGGTAGGGATTCGTGTGCGCCCGGGTAAGCTCGATTCCTCCGATGAGGTAGAAGAAGAAGATGAGGGCGATCGGGGGCATGCTGCGGAAGAAATCGACGTAGACCGACCCAAGCCCCCGGAGGATGACGAAACGGGTCGTTCGAGCCCAGCCGATCAGGAATCCGAGACCGAATCCGGTCGGGAGGATCACCGCCACTACCTCAAGGGTGGTCCAGAATCCTTGCTCCTCCGGCTTCAGGATGCTGAGCGCATACGAAAGTCGGTAGACTCCGAGGTTTCCCAGTTCGATAATGAACAGCAGGCCGAAGACCACGGCCACCACGCCGTAGACGATCCGGGACCAGGTCGCCCACGCGAAGATCCTCCGCAGGAGGACTCGNNCAACGGAGGGTGGGGCGAGAAGGGGTTGTGGGGGGAACGCCGACGGCTGTCACAACCGAGGAGAGCCGCGCGGACCCATCGCCTATCGGCAGACCGCGAGGAACGTACTGCGAGCGACGACGTTCCGCCCCACTTTCGGCACAGTTCCGCCCGAATTAGTGCCTGAGGCTGCCCTATCCGAACCACTTCAGGATGAGCTTCTGGTAGGTGCCGTTCTGCTCGGCGCTCGTGATTACGTTGTTGATCGTGGGAACCAGGTGCTGGGGGTCGCCGTGGGCGACCGCGAACCCGTAGAGCTCGTTCGTGAGGACTTCTCCCGCCAGAACGATGGTGGTCGGGTTCGCTGCGACGATTGAGTTGGCCGGTCCGAGGTCAATCATGACGGCGTCGAGGGTTCCGGTGAGGAGGAAATTGATCTCGGAATCGACGGTTGTGAATTCCTCTACCTGACCCCCCGCGGTCTCGTTCGGAATGACGTACGACTGCAGCCAGAAGTAGCTCGAGGTCGCACTCTGAACACCGATCTTGAGCGAATAGAGGTCCTGTTGGGTGCATCCCCCCGCGGCGACCGCGGGGCACTTCAGCGAGCTTCCGGACTTCACCAGGATCCCCTGGTTCGCGTCGTAGTACGGCTCCGAGAACGTCATTGTCCCGTTTCTCGTGGCACCGATGGCCCCCGACTCGGTGATGGCCGACGCCGCCATGTCGAGCACTCCGGCCCCGACGCTCGAGAGCAGCACACCGAAGTCCGCATAGTTGCGGATGAACAACGTTCGGCCTAGGGCGTGGGCGATCATGGCCGAGAAGTCGATATCAAAGCCGTAGTAGGAACCCGTGGTGTTGTTCAGGCTCTCAAACGGAGGAAACGGAACGTTCGTCCCGACAACGAGATACTGAGAACTCGACGAACTGCTCGAGCCCAGCACCGTCTTTCCCACATACAATCCTGCGGCGAGCGCGATGACGGCGACGATCACGACGGTCGCGACAAAGACGCCCCGGCTCACCCCGCGTCGCATCGCCTCCGGAGGCGGCGACGCTGCCCCTGCAGCGGACATCTATAGAGCATCATAGTGACTATATTTGAGCCTCTCTCACAGAAGCTCCGCGCGCAGTGAAAGGGAAGAAGTGGACAAGGAAAAGTCCTCCCAAAAGCACCGGGGTGGGAGGGCATTAGGACGGTCCGTGACGGGCAAGGTCGGGCTCCGGCTTATCCCTTCGCGTGCTTCCCAAGCGAACCCTTCCTGTACATGAGCCCTGAACCACCGCCTCCCGATTCTGGCAATCGCCCTTCGGCCGGTACGTTCGAGGAGCTTCCGCNNGCCATCCAGCGAAGTACGATTCCTCACGCCGTGGGGGGTCGCGATATCGTGGGCACAGCCCAGACCGGGACCGGAAAGACGGCCGCCTTCTTGCTGCCAATCCTGGAGCGCCTGCTCGAGGAGCCGCGTGGGCGGATTCTGGCCCTGGTCCTGACGCCGACTCGCGAGCTCGCACTGCAAGCGGTCGGGTTCCTCTCCAAGCTCTCGGGCCACACACATCTTCGGGGCGCGGCCGTGTATGGGGGAGTTGGGATGGCCGACCAAGAACGGGCCCTGCGGGGCGGCGCCGAAATCATCGTTGCAACCCCCGGGCGCCTCCTTGACCACATGGGACGAGGCTACGTC
>DAEB01000021.1 GCA_002495185.1 Thermoplasmata archaeon UBA184
ACGATGGCCTGGATCATGGACACGTACTCGATCCTGAAGGGCTACAGCGTCCCGGGCGTCGTCACGGGAAAGCCGATCGCCCTCGGCGGCAGTGAAGGCCGCGGCGAGGCGACCGGGCGGGGCTGCGCCTACACGATCCGCGAGGCCGCGAAGGACGCGGGCGTCCGCGTGAAGAACGGGACGGTCGCGGTCCAGGGGTACGGGAACGCGGGCAGCGTTTGCGCGAACATCCTGAACGACGAGCAGGGCGCGAAGATCGTCGCGGCGTCCGACTCGAAGGGCGGGATCTACAAGGCCGACGGGTTCAACCCGCACGCTCTCGAGGAATACAAGGCGAAGACGGGCTCCGTCGTCGGGTTCCCCGGCGCGAAGGCGATCTCGAACGAAGAGCTCCTCGAGCTCAAGGTCGACATCCTCGTCCCCGCCGCCCTCGAGAACCAGCTCACCGCGAAGAACGCGGACAAGGTCCAGGCGAAGCTGATCGCCGAAGCGGCGAACGGCCCGACCCTCCCCGAGGCGGACTCGGTCTTCTTCCAGAAGAAGATCACCGTGCTGCCGGACATCCTCGCGAACGCGGGCGGAGTCACCGTGAGCTACTTCGAGTGGGCCCAGGACATCCAGGGGTACTTCTGGCCCCTCGCCGAGGTCAACGAGCGCCTCGAGCGGGTCATGGTCCAGTCGTACAACGACGTCCACAAGGTCGCGACCGAGCGCAAGGTGCACAACCGGACCGCCGCGTACGTCCTCGCCATCCAGCGCGTGGTCGACGCGATCAAGGTGCGGGGCATCTACCCGTAGGAAGGAAAAGAGAGAAAGGGCGGGGTGAGGTCCGACCTCCGGGATGGCCGACCTCCCCCGCTGCCGCCTGACGACCTGGTCCGACGTCGACCGGTGGGCCGACCGGCTCGCGGAGCGGATCCGTTCCGCGGATGCCGTCCCCGAAACGATCGTCGGCCTCACGCGCGGAGGCTGGGTGCCGAGCCGCCTTCTCTGCGACCGGCTCGGGGTGAAGCGCCTCGTATCGCTCCGGGCCCAGCACTGGGGCCTCACGGCGACCCCCGACGGGAAGGCGCAGCTCACGGAGGGGCTGAGCGGGCCGGTCGAAGGGCAGAAGGTCCTGGTCGTCGACGACATCACCGACACCGGCGAGAGCCTGACGCTCGCGGCCGCCCACGTCGGCGAGCAGCACCCCTCCCGGCTCGAGACCGCCGCCTGCCTGCACATCGCCCACTCGAAGTTCGTTCCGACGTACTATGCCGAGGAGATCCCCCGGACCGGATGGGTCTGGGTCGTCTTTCCCTGGAACTACTGGGAGGACCTCGCGTCGCTGGCGACCCGGGCCGCCGAGTTCGGCCGGGGGGCCGCCGCGATCCGAGAGACGCTGAAGACCCGTTCGGGACTCGAGGTGCCGCTCGCGGACCTCGAACGGGTCGCCCGTTACGTTCCGATAGGGTAAGGGAACCGGTCGCACGCTCCGCCGGACGGGCCGAGGTCCGTGGGCGAGCGAGCCGTTACGTCGTCGGGTCGACGACCGCCCGTCGGGCGACGGAGCGGAAGTACTGCTGGAGGAACCCCGCGCCGATCATCAGGCCGAAGCCCGTGGCGGTGAGGCCGATGACGAGCGCGAGGGGCGGGATCGGAGCGCTGTTCTCGAGATACCGGGCCAGGTAGACGCTTCCGTAGCTGACGCACCCGATCCCGACGATCGAGATCGTCGCGACCGCGTACGTCCGCGGGAATCGACCCCGGGCGAACCGGCGGCGGATCGCGCGGCCCGTCTCCCACACGATGGCGGCGATGATCCAGTAGAAAAGCCCCGCCTGGAGGAAGAGGAGGACCCGGATCACGTCGGGCTGGGGAAGATTGGCGACGTAGGTGTTGTAGCCCTCGAGGAACCCGACCGCGACGAGCGCGAGGGAGAAGACGCCGAATCCGAACGCCACCGACCCCTGCCGGATATCGGTCGAGGCCGACCGGATCGAATCGATGAACGCCTCGTCGATGTCGAACGTCCAGAAGATCAGGTAGATCCCGAGCACGATCGCGAGCCCGATCACTCCCCAGAGCAGGACCCCGCCCGCGGCGGCGATCCCGAGGATGAGCAGGACGAGCGCGACCGGGAGGACCGTCTTCGCTCGGAGCTTCGGGTCTTTCATCGCCCGCACGATCGTGTAGTACGTCGACTCGATGCTCGCGTTCTGCCGGACGAAGACCCGACGGACGCCGTCGACCTTGACGCGGGAGGCGAGGATCGGGAACAGGTACTCGTCCTCCGCCCCGTCGCTGACGAGGTACGCCGAGTCCGCATGAACCTGCGAGAGGACGTGGTCGAACTGGTCGGCGACCCGCCGGTCGGAAAGGATCCCGACCTTGGGCGAGCCGGTGAGGATGCACGCCTCGGCCTCTTCGCCGGCCCCCCGAAGCTCGTCGAGCAGGCTCACCGTCGCGAAGATCGCGTTCGTGTCGGAGTCCTCGGGGTCGACGCTCGCGAGCCGTACCGCCGCGTCGACAAGGGCCGCACGGCCGACCACTGGGCCCGCGACCGAGGCCTTGCGGCCCAGGTCGTCGTCCCGGTCGATGCAGACGACGAGGCGCATGGCCCGGTTCCCATGGTCGGCACTGAGCTTAACAACTTGTGTCAACAGGTGTCGACATCCGCGGCCGGGGACCGCGGTTCACCCTCGATTCCGCGCCCGGGACGCAAGCCGTTCGCTCGGTACGCAACCGTGGCGGCTCGGAAGGTATACCCTTATACTCCCGAACTCCCCCCGTTTCCGCGCTCTCATGGCCGAGCTGCCGGACAAGGCGACCGCGTTCATCGACTGGTATCTCGCCGTCGTGGACGCCGCGAACCTCACCGACAAGCGCTACGGCGTGAAGGGGATGAACGTCTGGACCCCCTACGGGTTCCTCGCCCGCCGCCACCTGGACGAGGTCATGGTCCGGGAGATCGAGGCGACCGGTTCGTCGCCGGTGGAGTTCCCCGCCCTCATCCCCGCGAACGAGTTCGCGAAGGAGAAGGAGCACATCAAGGGGTTCGACGCCCAGGTCTACTGGGTGACGAAGGGAGGTCTCTCCGACCTCGACATCCCCCTCGTCCTGCGGCCGACGAGCGAGACCGCGATGTACCCAATCTTCGCGCTCTGGGTGCGGTCGCACCGCGACCTTCCGCTCAACGTCTACCAGATCGTCAACACGTTCCGCTACGAGACGAAGACGACGCGCCCGTTCATGCGCGTCCGGGAGATCCACTTCTTCGAGGAACACACCTGCCAGGTCGACGAGGCCGCCGCGGACCGACGCGTCCGTTCCAATCTGGACGCGTTCTCCCAGATGGCGAAGGCGCTCGCTCTTCCCTACGTGGCCGTCCGGCGTCCGGAGTGGGACAAGTTCCCGGGGGCGGCGTACTCCATCGCCTTCGATATCCCCGTCGGCACCGGCCGCACGCTCCAGATCGGGAGCGTCCACCACTACCGGGAGAACTTCTCCCGCCCGTACGGGATCCAGTACGAGGACTCCGACGGGGCGCAGCGGTTCGTCCACCAAACGACGTTCGGTCTCTCCGAGCGTCTGATCGGCGCGATCCTCGCCGTCCACGGCGACCAGAAGGGCGCGGTCTTCCCGAGCGCGGTGGCTCCGTACGAGGTCATCGTCATCCCGATCCCGAGCTCCGGCCCGGAGCCCGGTCCCGAGGCGACCGCGGTCGAGGTCGCGGAGCGACTCCGAGCGAAGGGGCTTCGGACGCACCTCGACGCGGGGGACGAGCGACCCGGCGCCAAGTACTATCGCTGGGAACTTCAGGGCGTCCCCGTCCGTCTCGAGATCGGACGGCGGGAGGCGACTTCCCGGACCGCCACGGCCGTCGACCGGCTCGGCCGGAAGGCGGTCGTCTCCCTCGACCGGCTCGAATCGGAGGTCGAGCAGTTCCTCGGGGACTACGACCGGGCGCTGTTCGACCGGGCGCTCGCGAAGTTCCGGGAGGAGTTTCGGGTGGTGACCTCGCTGGACGAGCTGAAGGGGTTCTCGCATGTGGCGGTCCTGACCTGGTGTGGTTCCGAAGAGTGCGGCCATGCGGTCGAGACCGCGATCGACGGCGGCCTTCTCGGGACCCCTGAGAGCGAGCTTCCCCTCGGGCTCGCGAACCCGGACCGATGCATCTCCTGCGGAAAGGTGGGGGACGTTCGCTGGGCGCTCGCGGGCCGTCCGCTCTGACCGACCCCGCGCGACGGGCCGGACCCGCTAGGGGTGGGGCGCCGGCGGCGCCGGAGGGTTGGGGAGCACGAGCCACATCCCGGCGAGACCGAACAGAAGGAGCGTGATCGTCACCGCATAGACGCCGTTATCGAGCCAGACGCCGAACGAGACTCCCCACCAGACGTAGAACGCGACCGCGAGGACCACGAGGGTGGCGAACCCCCAGAACGAAACCTTCCGGGAGATCGACATCCCACGGAGACGGGAGACCGGCGCGGGGGAGGTCGGGGTCTCGGCGGTCGCCATCGCGCGGCGCCGACCCGGGGAGCGTTAGATAACCCTTGCGGGGCTCTCGGCGAACGGCGTCCGGTCCGACGGGGTTCGTCGGCAGTTGTTTATTCTCCTCTAGCGACTAGCACGGACGCGATGGCAACCCCTCCGGCCGAAGCGCACGCCGGGAGCGACGGTCGCACTACTCCCTCCCTCGAGTCTCTCACCGCCGAGCAGCACCGGATCCTGGCCTACGCGAGCGCCATCGGTTCCGAGTTCGACTTCTCGCTCCTTCTCGGCGCGATGGGGACGGACGAGGAGTCGCTCGCGGAAGAACTGGAGCGGCTCGTCCACCTGGGAGTGTTGGTCGAGCGCGCGGGAGGAGAGCGGTTCGCGTTCGCGGAGGAGGAGTTCCGGGCGCGGATCTACCGTTCGCTCACCGAGAGCCGCCTTCGCGTTCTGCACCGGAAGATCGGCGAGGTGCTCGAGCGGACGAACCCCCACCCGACCCTCCCCGTGCTCACCGAGCTCGGTCGGCACTACTTCCTTGGCAAGGTCACCGCGAAATCGTACGAGTACAACCGGCGCGCGGCCGAGGCGGCCCGCGCGGCCGGGGAACCCGAGGTCGCGGCCCACCATCTCGAACGGGTCCTCCTCGACCTCGCGTCGCTCCCGGGGGACCACTGGAGCGAGCAGGCCCAGGTCGCCGAGACCCTGGGCGACCTCTACTACTCGCTCTCCAACTTCCGCGAGGCCGACCTAAGGTTCACCGAGGCGCTCGAACGGCTCGGGACCGAGTCGCCCCGGACCCGCGCGCGTCTCCTCCTGTCCCGGGCCGAGGTGGCGCGGGAGACCCTCGACCTCGATACCGCCGTCACGCGGGCGACCGAGGCCCAGCGGCTGTTCGACGACGCCCACGACCGCGTCGGAACCGCGCAGTCGCACCGGCTGCTCGCCCGCATCGCGTTCCGGCGGGCCGAGTACCGGGAATCGCTCGACGAATGCATCATCGCGCTCGACCTGCTCGCGAAGTCGGACGACCCTCGTCCCCTCGGCAGCCTCGCGATCGACATCGGGAACGTCTTCGCGGAACTCGGGCCGGACGTCCGGGACGTCGCCCTCGAGTGGTACGAGCGGGCGGTCGCGGGGCTGCAACGACCGGGCGACGAGGACGAATTGTCCCGCGCCTACCTCAACTTCGGCGTCACCGTCGGCGAGGCGCGCCCGCAGGACGGCCTCGACTACCTCGAGAAGGCCGCGGCGTCGGCGGCGGTCGCCCACGACAGCCGAGGGGCGGCCCGTGCGCTCGTCGCGAGCGCCGAGCTCCGGCTCGCCCTCGGCCAGATCGAGGACGCCGAGCGGGACAATGAGCAGGTCGGGCGGCTCCTCGAGCACACGTCCGACGAGCTCGGGCGTGGCTGGGTCGAGGTGAACCGGGGGTCGATCGCCGAGCGACGGGGCCTCTGGGAGGAGGCCGAGCGAGCCTACGAGTCGGCGGTCGAGATCTGCCGCCACCACGAGCTCCCCGCCGATGAGGCCGAGGCGGCGTTCCGTCTCGCTCGACTCCGTCACAAGACCCGGGACCTCGAGGGGGCCCGACGCGCCTACACGGTCGCTTCGGACCTGGGGCTCGCGGAACTGCGTCCGTACCTCGCGGCCCAGTTCCTCGAGCTCGGCGTCCAGCTCGGGCTCGCGCCGCCGTCCTCCGGGGGGGCAGGGGGCGCGCCCAAGAGCACGGCCCCC
This sequence comes from Thermoplasmata archaeon UBA184, assembly GCA_002495185.1. Classification (GTDB taxonomy): domain Archaea; phylum Thermoplasmatota; class Thermoplasmata; order Lutacidiplasmatales; family UBA184; genus Lutacidiplasma. Next base: position 6,208 of record DAEB01000021.1, read on the forward strand.
CCGACCCCCACCGACCCGAGCGACGGACGAGGTATTTAAGGGACGAACGAGCTCGTTTCGACGATGATCCCCTCTCGTGTTTCGCGCGGCGCAGCCCCTCCCCCGGTCTTCGGCCGGGAGGAAATCCTCGAGGAGACCGACCGGCTCCTCGAACGGACCCAGGATGGCGCCGGGGCCGGTCTCCTCCTGATCGGGCCGGGCGGCATCGGCAAGACGCAGGTTCTGAACGCGGTGGTGGAGCGCGCCGCGAAGCGGGGCTTCACCGTGCTCACGGGCCGCGCGCTTCCGGAGGAACTGCCTCCGGCGTTCTCCCTCCTTCGGGAGCTCCTCGAGTCGGAGCGAACCGCCGGCGAGATGGCGGCCGCCTCCTGGGCGCCCCCGCGCGTCGTGTTGGCCGGAGCCCCGGCGCGGGAAGGGCGAACGCCCCGGACCGCACCGTCGATGGGGCGGGCCTCCGGCGCCCCGGGCGGCGACCTCGACCAGACGCTCGCACCGACCGCGCTCACCGTGGTGGACGGGCTTGGCACGGGTCGGGAGGAGATGTTCGCCCGGCTCGAGCAGCATCTCCTCGAACGCGCCCGGGACCAGCCGATGCTGATCGCGGTCGACGACCTCCACTTCGCGGACGGCTCCACCCTTGAGTTCCTCCGGCTGTTCGCGGGCGAATTCCCGAAGCGGCGGGTCGCGTTCGTGGCGACCCTCGCCGAGTCGGCCGACCTGCCCGAGCGCACCCGCGACGCGGTCGAAACACTCTCGGGAGCACCGAACATCCTCTCGGTCCCCGTCCGACCGCTCAACGTGGTCGAGATGGAGGATTTCATTCGCTGGATCCTCGGCGGCCGGGCCCCGGACCGCAACGACGTACGCCGCTGGCACGCCCAGACCGACGGGAACCCGCTCTTCGTCGAGCAGCTGGTCCGCACCGCCACCGGCTACATCACCCACCCCCGGCCCGCCTCCGAGGGGGCGCAGGGGGTCACCGAGATCCTGCTCGACCGGGTCCTCCGCCGGACCGGACGGGCCCCGCCCGCAGGCGGCGTCGATCTGCGGCCGCGCGTCTGGTTCAACGAGGATCTACGCAGCCGCAATTACTTCGTCCCGGGCGTGGCGGCCAACATTCTGCTCATGATCACGCTGATGCTGACGGCCCAGGCCATCATCCGGGAAAAGGAGATGGGCACGATGGAGCAGTTGATGGTCACGCCCATTCGACCGGCGGAGCTGATCCTCGGAAAAACGCTGCCGTTCGTGCTGGTCGGCTTCTTTGACATGATGCTGGTGCTGAGTGCGGCCCTGCTGATCTTCCACATTCCTTTCAACGGCAGCTTCCTGCTGCTGCTCTGCTCGACTTTACTGTTCCTGCTGACCACGCTCGGCGCGGGGCTGTTCATCTCGACCGTTTCGCGCACGCAGCAGCAGGCGAGCCTGATGACCAGCGTCCTGTTCCAGCCGTTCTTCATGCTGAGCGGATTTACGTTTCCAATTCGCAACATGCCGCAGGTGGCGCAATGGCTGACGTTCCTGAATCCGGTGCGCTACTTCATGGAGATCGTCCGCGGCGTCTTCCTTCAGGGCGCAGGCGTCGCGGCGCTCTGGACGCAGATGACCGCGCTGGCGGTGTTCGGCGTGACGATTCTGTGGGTCAGCGTGCTGCGGTTCCAGAAGCACCTGGAGTAGGGGTGCGCGCGGGTGGGTTTGCTACTTTGGCTGTCTTGACGCAGGCTCGACCCGCAACTTCATTCCCTGGACCCCTACGACCTTCACTTCGGCGCCGGGTTCGACCGGCGCAGTTGAAACAGCGTCCCAGTATTCGCCGTGAACGAACACCTTGCCGGCCGGCGCAAGCGCAGTGAACGCGAGGCCGATCTCGTCAAGCATGGCTCCTTCCCCGGTGACGACTTTGTTAGCGCGGGCGCGAATCACCAGCGAAACCAGAAACATGGTGATCAGGGCGAAGGGCACGCTCACCGACAGCGCGGTGGAGAGACGGATGCGCACTTCCGGCGGCCCGTTGATCAGCAACAGCGCGCCCAGCACCATCGCAAGCGTGCCGCCCGCGCCCAGAACCCCGTGCGAGGCGAATTTCGCTTCCAGAACGAACATGGCCGCGCCGAGAATCAACAGCGCCGCGCCAATCCAGTTGATCGGCAGCACCGCGAGCCCGGAAAGGCCCAGCAGCGCCAGGATGCCTCCCGCCACGCCCGGGAAGATCAGGCCTGGCGCGCTGAATTCGACGTAAATCCCCAGCGCGCCCAGGATCAGCAGGATGAACGCGATGTTGGGATCGGTGAGGATCGCCAGCAGCGCGGTGCGCCAGCCCGGCGGCCGCGNNCATGGAGGAAATGATGCGTTCGCGCATCGACAGCCGGTATTCCTCGATCTGGGCGTCGCGGGTGTGGAGCGTCTGGCGGCGGCCGTCGAATCGCGTGATCTCGCGCCCGTCGAGCGCGGCCAGCAGGTGCTGATCGTCCTGGGCGATGAGGTCGATCAGATGATCGTCCAGAGCCTCCTTCTCAGTGAACGCCTTGGCTTCGCGGATGGTTTGTTCGGAGAGGTCGGCGTTGCGGCCGCGCTTGGTCACCACGCTGCGCAGCCAGGCGGACGCGTCGTTCTCGATTTTCTTGCGCATGACCGGGTCCATCTGTTCGCCCATCAGAACCGGCGACGACGCGCCAGTATTGGTTCCGGGCGACATCGCGGCGACGTCGGAAGCCTGGAGCAGGAAGAATGGTCCCGAGGCGGCGCGTCCTCCGCTGGGCGTCACAAAGGCGATGACAGGCACGCGCGAGGCGACGATTTTCTCATTGATCTCGCGGCTGGAGTCGAGCAGACCGCCTGGCGTATTCAGGCGCAGCAGCACGGCCGCCGCGTCTTCCCGGTCCGCCTCCTGGATGGCATTGCCGATGATCTCCACCGTCACCGGATGAATGATGCCGCCGACGTTGACCGCGATCACCTTCGGCGCCGGATAGGCGTTCGCGGCGGCGAGGATCGCGGCGAGCACGACGGCGAGCACGACTGCGCGCAGGGTGAGTTGGGCTGCACGCGCTGACTCACTNNTCGCGCCACCAACTGGGTGGGCGACGCCGTCATGTCGCTGCCCGCGCTGCGCGCCCTGCGGGAGCGCTTCCCTGGCGCAGAGATCTCGATTCTGGCGAAGCCCTGGGTCGGCGATCTCTACCGGCGAGAGCGCTTTTGCGACCGGCTGATCCCCTACGATCCGCGCGGCTGGCGCGGCAAATGGCAGGTTGCGCGGGCGCTGGCCGCGATGGGATTCGAGTGCGCGATCCTGCTCCAGAATGCGTTCGAGGCGGCGGCGCTTGCTTATTTAGCCGGTGTCCCGGATCGCATCGGATACGCGCGCGACGGACGAAGTCCGCTGCTGACGCACGCGGTGCCGGTTCCGCGCCGGGGCGAGATCCCGCGGCATGAGCGCTTCTACTATCTCGAGTTGCTGCGGCGCGCGGGAATCCTGGACGCGCTGCCGGAGAGCGACTGCATCCGGCTGGACGGCGCACAGGCCGCGCGGGAGGCGGGCGCGGAGCGGTTGCGGGTCCTCGGCATGGGCGAGGTTGTAATCGGCGTCAGTCCGGGCGCGGCCTACGGAAGCGCCAAGCGCTGGCTGCCGGAACGGTTCGCGGACGCGGCCAGCCGGCTCGCGGGGAAGCTCGGCGCAACGGTCGCGATCTTCGGATCTACCGATGAGCGCGCGCTGTGCGAGACGGTCAACGCGGCAGTGTCCGTTTGCGCGCGAAATTTCGCAGGAGAAACGACGCTGGCCGAGTTCATCGAACTGGCCGCCGCCTGCCGCCTGTATCTGACCAACGATTCCGGCGCCATGCACATCGCCTCGGCTCTGGGCGTTCCCACCGTGGCCATCTTCGGCGCCACCGACGAGGCAGCCACCGGACCAACCGGACCGCTCGCTCGCGTGATGCG
>DAEB01000001.1 GCA_002495185.1 Thermoplasmata archaeon UBA184
CGAGGTCGCCCTTCGGATGCGAGCAAAGAAGCCCGAGCTCGGCCGGACCGTCACCGAGGAGATGGGGAAGGTCATCAGCGAGGGCCTCGGGGATGTCCAGGAGTCGATTGACTTCATCGAGTACATGGCCGGCGAGGGCCGCCGGCTGGCGGGGGAGACGATCCCTTCCGAGCTCCGGTCGAAGTTCTGCCTCACGGTGCGCCAGCCCAAGGGGGTCGTCGCGTGCATCACGCCCTGGAACTTCCCGACCGCGATCCCGAACTGGAAGATCGCCGCGGCGCTGATCACGGGCAACACGGTCGTCTTCAAGCCGGCGACGAACACCGCGCGATGCGGCGCCGAGGTCGTGAAGATCTACGCCGAATCCGGGGTTCCGCCCGGGGTTCTCAACTTCGTGACCGGTTCGGGGAGCGTCGTGGGGAATGCGCTGGTCAGTGACCCCCGCGTCCGGACGGTGTCGTTCACCGGGGGCGTCGAGGCCGGCCGGGACGTCTACGTCCGCGGCGCCCAGGGGCTCAAGATGGTCCATCTCGAGCTCGGGGGCAAGAACCCGGTCATCCTGATGGACGACGCGGACCTCCCGCTCGCGCTGGACGGCGTCCTCTTCGGGGCATTCGGCACGGCGGGCCAGCGGTGCACGGCAACGAGCCGTCTTATCCTCCACACCAAGATCTACGACCAGTTCCTCGGGATGCTCGTCGACCGGCTCGGGACCTTCTCGGTCGGCGACCCGCTCGACCCGAAGACGGGGATGGGACCGGTCGCGTCGGCCGACCAGGAGCGGAAGATCCTCGAGTACATCGAGGTCGGAAAGAAGGAGGCGAAGCTCCGCTACGGGGGTCGGAAGCTCACGGGCGGCGCGTACGACCGCGGGTTCTTCCTCGAGCCGACGATCTTCGAAACGAAGCACGGGACCCGGATCTCGAAGGAGGAGATCTTTGGTCCGGTCCTCTCAGTCCTCCGCGCCAAGGATTACGACGAAGCGGTGCACATCGCGAACGACGTGGACTACGGGCTCTCCTCGTCGATCTACACCCGGGACGTGAACCGGGCGTTCTCCGCGATCCGGGACCTCGAGGCGGGCATCACCTACGTCAACGCTCCGACGATCGGTGCCGAGGTCCAGCTGCCGTTCGGTGGGATCAAGAACACGGGCAACGGGGGCCGGGAGGCAGGGAGCGTCGCGATCGAGGAGTTCACCGAGATCAAGAGCGTCTTCATCGACTTCTCCTCGAAGCTCCAGAAGGCCCAGATCGACACGGTCTCCGTCGCATGAGCCGCTACCGCGCGACCGACGAGCAGCTCGACCGGGAGATCGACGCCCTCGAGAGGATCGCCCGGATCCGGCTGCGCCGCGCGGCCGCCGAGATGAACGACATCGACAAGGACCTTCGCGATCTTCGGAAGGAGCGGGCCCGCCGGCGGGCCGAAGCGGCGGCTACCGCCGAGACGGCGACCCCGGCCGAAGAGCTCGCGTAAGCGCTCGCGAAGTGCGTTCGCCCGGCACGTCGACTCCGAGGGCGCTTCCCCCGCGGGAAGGGGGGTCGACTCAGAGATACTGCTTGTCGGTGTAGCAGTAGTACCGGTTGTACTGCGCGATGTAGGTGCTCGGCTGGCCGCAGCGCGGGCAGATCGGCGTGGCCGGCGCCCGGGGCGCAGGGGGCGGCGGAGGGGGAGCGGCTGGCATCGCCGCCGGGGCGGGAGCGGCCGCCGAAGCTTGTGGCATCATCATCGGGGGCGCGGGCCCGCTCGAAGTCGAGGGGGGCGGGGGCACGGTGCCAGGGGCGGCCATCGTCGGCGTCGCGGAACGACGCTGACGAGCGCGGCGCGTCATGAGCACGATCGCGACAACGGCGACCAGTACCACGACCACGACGATGAGCACGATGTCCAGGATCGGGAAACCCGACGACGAGGAACTGCCGCCCGAGCTGGTCACGGCACCGTACTGGCTCTGCGCGACCGAGACCGGTTCCGGACCCGCGGTCAGGTGGATCGTCGGACCCGTGGTGCCACCGAAGGCACCCGTGCTCGCGGAGACGCCGGCGCCGACGAACCCGGTGCCCTTCTCGTAGTACGCCGACTCACCGGTCGGGGTGGAGATGATGCTCGCTCCGGGGTGCACCTGCGGCTCGGCCTGGGCGATCGGGCCCGAGACTCCGTGGGCCGTCGCGAGGCCCGTACCGAGGATCCCGTAGAGGACCCCGCCGTAGATCCCGAACGGAATCAGGACCCACCCGTCGGAAGCCTCGAACGTCCCGTTGTTGAAGTCGAGCGCGATCAGCTGGGCGGTCACCTGGGTCGGCGGGTTCGTGTAGTTGTCGGTGAGCGTGTACTGGCCGAGGTCGGTGCCGTTCACGAACAGCGTCCCGGACGGGGAGACGGTTCCCGAAGTCCAGTTGGACTCGGTCGCGGAGTTTCCGTAGATGCTCGTGCCCGAGATCGTGTAGCCGCTCGTCCACGAGCCGGAGGCGGAGAACGGCGCGCTCGACCCCCACATGTCGCCCGGAAGCGGGTTGAGGGGGACGATCCCGAGGGGGGTCGGGAACGTCACCGAGGACTGCTCGTTCGCGCCGAAGTCGAAGCTCGCGCTCGCCGAGACGGTCCCGTTGCTAAAGGAGTAGCTCCCGCTGAAGTTGAACGCCTCGTTCGACGCAGCGTTCTTGATCGCGAGCGCCGGCGTGCTGCCGACGGCCGGGACGGTCTCGTTGACCGTGCCGCTCGTGAGGTTCGTGAAGCCCGTCGCCGATTCTTTGCCGGCCAGGTTCAGGCTCGCGGACAAGGTCTGGCACGGCGCGGTCCCGTTCGAGATGCAGCTCGAAAGGGAGAGCTTGGCGGACGCGTTGAGCGCCGCCTGGGTCTCGATCATCGTCTGGCTCGCGGAGACGTTGGTCTGGGTGAAGATCACGACCCATTCGATGTAGTACTGGTAGCTGAGGGTCAAGGACCCGTTCACGGTGGCGTTCCCGAAGCAGTTCTTCGGGCCGCAGCTGTAGTAGCCCGAGGCGCTTCCTCCGAAGGCCCACTGCTCGGTCGAGCCTCCCGCGGCCGTGAGGTGAGAACTGGCGTGGGGCACGGGCCCCGCGAACGCGATGAAGGCCAACGCGACCACGACGGTCAACACCGCGATGACCGCGGCACTCACGCGGAGAATCCCGACGACCCGACCCTTGCTCGACGACTCGCTCATGGTCTGCTCGGCGTCCATGCGTCCTTCTCAGATAAAAACCTGACCGGCGCTGTCCGGAGGGTCGGTACCAGCCTCCGGACGGCGATTCGGACCGAACCCCCGGCGACCGGTCTCAGAACGTGTCGGTCCGGGCCGGGTTATCGAAGTTCGTGAGGAGCATCTGGCCCCTCGGCTTCGGCCGACCGACCGGAGCGATCAACGGGTCTTCCTCGAGCGCTGGCATCGTCTCGGAGATCGGAACGTCGACGATGATCTCGCGGGTGCGGCCGCCGCGCCCGCGCGAGACGATCGTCGCGCGGATCAATCCGAGCGACTCGAGCTCCGAGACGTAGTTCGAGATCGACCGCGCGTGCAGCGGCTGAAGGCCGAGGCGCTCCGCGAGGCGGCGGTACGAATCGTAGACCTCCCCGGTCAGGACGCCGTTGCGCCGCCGCTCGAAGGACTGCAGAATCGCGTAGAGCAGCACCTTACAGTGGGGAGGCAGGGTGCGGCAGCAGTCGACGATGATGTCCTGTTCGAGCCGGTTCTTCGCTTTGACGACGTGGTCGGGGGTGATCCGCTTCGCCCGGTCGCGCTCGGCCATCTCCGCGGCCAGGCGGAGGAGCGCGAGAGCGCGTCGCGCATCCCCGTTCTCGAGCGCCGCGTACGCCGCGCACCGCTCGACGACCCCGGGGTCGACGACTCCCTCGCGGAACGCTTCGCGAGCTCGGTCCCGGAGGATGTCCTGGAGCTGCGGTGCGTCGTAGGGCGGAAAGAGGACCTTCTCCTCGTTGAGGCGGCTGCGGACCCGGGCGTCGAGGTGGTTCGTGAACTTGAGGTCGTTCGAGATGCCGATGATCGCGAGGCGCGCGGTCTCGAGCTCGGTGTTGATCTGGCTCAGCGTGTAGAGGATGTTGTCCCCGCTGCGAGCCACCAGCCGGTCGACCTCATCCAGCACGAGCAGGAGGATGCCCCCGCGGGTGTCCATCAGGCGGCGCATGCCGCTCTGGACCCGGTCGAGCGACCAGCCCGTCGGGATCCGCTCCGCGTCGCTCTTCGCGAGGCCGTTCGCGATCGTCTGGAGCAGACTGTACGGAGTATCGATGTTGCCGCAGTTGAGCGTGATGAACGTGACGCCGCTCGCGAGGTCGGACCGCCGCTGGATGTCCTGACGGATCTGGGCGACCACCGCGGTCTTTCCGGTCCCGATCTTCCCGTAGATGAGGATGTTCGACGGGAGGTCCCCGCGCAGCGCCGGGGCGAGGATCTCGGCGACGCGTCGGATCTGTTCCTCGCGATGCGGAAGCCGGCTCGGAACGTACGAGTCCCGCAGGACCTCGCGGCTTCCCCGGAACAGCTCGCTCTTCGTCGTGAGGATCACATCGAGGATCCCCCCGGCCGAAGGCGCGCTGTTCCCGGACGCGGACGGCACAGTGCCCGGCACCGGAGCAGCTGCACCGTTCGCGCCCGGGCGGCGGTCGCCAATCGGCGTGACCGCCGGGGTCGTGGCTTGCGTGTTCGGGGGAGGTTCCGCCGCGTCGAGCGGCCGGTCCTCGGTAGATGGTGGCACCGTCGAAACCTACCCGGGCCTCGGGCGAGCGATGCGAGGAGCGTCGGCCATAAGTACCTTTTGCCGCGACCATGCTCCGCGACCGCGTCGAGCGCGTCGAAACGCGTCGGAACGGGCCGAGCGGGCCGTTTCGTGCGACCGAACCCATTTGAAGGAGCGCCGCTGTCGCCCCGACGATGTCCGAGTACGCCTCGGGAGAGACTTCGGCCCATCCGACCTCGTCGCACGGCGTCTCCGTGCCGTTCCTCGTCCTCTCCGCGGTGCTGATCGGGGTCGGTATGTTCGGGATGGCGTACTGGCTCGTGACGTTCAACTGGCTCTACTTCGGGTCGCTCGTCCCGCTCGTCCTCGGCGCGTACATGCTCTTCACGCGCGGAACGGGGCCGGATCGGGCGTGAGCTCGGGGGAGGCCGCGATGGCGCCGCCGACGGATCGCTCCGGCCCGGTCGTGCTCGTGAAACTCGGGGGAAGCATCATCACCCGAAAGAACGAGGTCGAGAAGGTCCGTCCGAAGGTGCTCTCGCGGCTCGCGAAGGAGGTCGCCGAGGTCCGCGACCGAAGGGTCGTCCTCGTGCACGGAGCCGGTTCGTTCGGGCATCCCGGAGCGAAGCGATTCGGCCTCGCGGAGGCCCCGCGCCCGGGCTCATCCCCCGTCGAGCGAGCCCGCGGTGCCGCGATCGTCGCGGCGGAGGTCCGTCGCCTGCACCTGATGGTGCTCCGCGAACTCGTTCGCGCGGGAGCTTCTCCAGCGTCCGTCCCGTTCGCGACCCACGCACGGAACCGCGCGGGGGAGCTCGTCCACCTCGACCCGGCGCCCATCGATGCGTCCTTAGACGCTGGATTCCTCCCCGTCTCGTTCGGGGACGTCGTACCCGACGAAGCGTGGGGCTCCTCGATCCTCAGCGCCGATACGATCGCGCTCGCCCTCGTGCCGGCTCTCGAGCCCGAACGCGTCGTCTTCGTGAGCGATGTGGAGGGGATCCTCGAAGGACCACCGACCGGCCGTCGGACCGTCGTCCGAGAAGTGACCCCCGAGGTCGTCGCCGCCCTTCGTTCGTCGCCCGGCCGGGCCGACGTCACCGGGGGGATCCGAGGGAAGGCGACCGTGATGCTCGCGATCGCCGCCGCCGGCGTGGACGCAGGACTTATTAGTGGTCTCTCGGATGGCGCCGTCTCGCGCGCGATTCGGGGCGCCACGGAGTACGGGAGCTGGGCTCGTGCGAGATCCACCTGACCCGGCGCCATCGGAAGGGATCGACCTGAGCCACCGAAAGGCCGAGCACGTGAAGGTCGTCCTCGGAAAGGACGTCGAGGGGCGCTACCGCTACTGGAACGACGTCCAGCTGATCCACCGCGCCCTACCCGAGATCAACTTCGACGAGATCGATACCACCGTCTCCCTGCTCGGGAAGAAGCTCGCGGCCCCGATCGTGATCACCGGAATGACCGGGGGGTTCCCCGACGCGGCGAAGATCAACGGCAACCTCGCCCAGGCCGCCGCGGAGGTCGGCGTCGCGATGGGGGTCGGGAGCGAGCGGGCGGCGATCCTGAGGGGCCAGTATCCGGAGAGCTACTCGTGCGTCGCCCGGTTCGACGTCCCCCTCAAGTTCGCGAACATCGGGGCTCCGCAGATCGTCGCTCAGAACCCGGGCGACCGCGTGGTGGGCCCCGACGACGTCCGGGCGGCGATGGACTTGATCCACGCCGACGTCCTGGCGATTCACCTGAACTTCCTTCAGGAGATGGTCCAGCCCGAGGGGGACCGTCGCGCGAAGGGGTGTCTCGACCGGATCGGAGAGCTCGCGAGCCGGTTTCCGGTGCTCGTGAAGGAGACGGGCGCCGGCCTCTCGCGGGAGGTCGCGGAACAGCTGAGGGACCGCTCGGTGAAAGCGTTCGATGTGAGCGGCACGGGAGGTACCTCGTTCGCCGCGGTCGAGCACTATCGCGCCCTCGAGCAGGGGGCGGAGCGGGAAGCCCGGGTCGGAAAGACGTTCTGGGACTGGGGGATCCCCTCTCCCGTCTCGGTCCTCGAGCTCGTGCCTCTCGGGCTGCCCGTGATCGCGAGCGGCGGCGTCCGAAGCGGGCTCGACGTTGCCCGTGCGCTCGCTCTCGGGGCGGGCGCGGCGGGGATCGCGGGCGGAATGCTCCGGGCCGCCGCGACCGACTTCGCGCAGACGAAGAAGGAGCTCGAGTTCTTGGTCCACGAACTCAAGGTCGCGATGTTCCTGACCGGCTCGAAGACGGTCGCGGACCTCCAGAAGGCCCCCTACCTTCTGACGGGAGAGAGCCGCCTGTGGCGCCTTCGGTAGACCTCCCCACCCCCGAGGAGATCCACCGGGCGAAGCTCGCGGAGCTGCGGGCCGGAGGCGGCGAGGGGCCGCTCCTCTCGAACGTTGACTGGGTCGCCTCCTTGCCACCGTCGGAGCGAAGTCGGTTCGACCGCGCCGTGCGTCGGAAGCCCTCTCGAACGCTCTCGGGGGTCGCGGTCGTCGCGGTGATGACCGCGCCCGCGCGATGCCCGCACGGCCGTTGCACGTACTGTCCGGGGGGCATCGACCACGGGAGCCCGCAGAGTTACACCGGGGAAGAGCCGTCGGCTCTCCGCGGCGCCCAGTTCCACTGGGACGCTCGGGCGATCGCCCGGAACCGGATCGAGACCCTCGACCAGATCGGCCATCCGACCTCGAAGGTCGAGGTGATCGTGATGGGCGGTACCTTCCCGTCTCGGCCCCGGGCGTACCAGGAGGAGGTCGTTCGCGGCATCTACGATGGCCTCAACGGCACCCCGTCGAGCTCGCTCGCGGACGCGGAGACTCAGAACGAGCTCGCCCTCCATCGAGTCGTCGGCCTGACCGTCGAGACCCGACCCGACTGGTGCGACGGCCGGGTCCTCCCGTTTCTCTTGGACGCCGGGGTCACCCGCGTGGAGGTCGGGGTCGAGTGTCTTCACGACGACGTCCTCGCGGCCGTCGGGCGCGCCCATACGACGGGCGACGTGGCACGGGCCACGCGCGAGGCCCGCGACCGGGGCCTCAAAGTCTGCTACCATCTGATGCTCGGCCTTCCGGGGATGGACCCCTCGGCCGACCTCGGCGACTTCGAGCGGCTCTGGGAGGATCCGGCCTTCCGTCCCGACCTTCTCAAGCTCTACCCGACCCTCGTCCTCCCCGGAACGAGCCTCTACGAGGACTGGAAGAGCGGCCACTACGAGCCCTACGACACGGCGACGGCGGCCGAACTCCTCGCCCGGATGAAGCGACGGCTTCCCCCGTGGGTCCGCATCCAGCGGATCCAGAGGGACATCCCCGCCCGCCTCATCGCCGCCGGGGTCCGGTCGAGCAACATCCGGGAGAAGGCACTCGCTCGGCTCCGGAGCGAGGGCCTCCACTGCCGGTGCCTCCGCTGCCGAGAGGCGGGCCGTCGGGCGACTCCCCCTCCGGAGGCGTTCCGTCTCACCGAGACCGAGTTCGCGGCCGCCGGCGGGAGGGAACGCTTCTACGCGTGGGAGGACCCCGAGACCGACACGGTCGCCGGGTTCCTGCGACTCCGCTTCCCATCCTCCGACACCCCGGGCGGGCTCGACGCTCCGGTCATCCGGGAGCTCAAGGTCGTCGGGGCGGAAGTCCCCGTCGGAAAGGAGGGTAGCCGGCCGGTCGAGTACCAGCACCGAGGGTTCGGCCGCTCCCTTCTCGCGGCGGCCGAGGAACAGGTCCGCGCACAAGGGTTCTCCCGAGTCTTCGTCACGAGCGCGGTCGGGACCCGGGAGTACTATCGCCGATGGGGCTACGAACGGGCGGGAGCGCACATGGCGAAGAGTCTTTTCGCCGGACACAACCTCTGACGGAGTTCCGGCCGACTTCTCCTCGTTCCGGTCGCGCAACCCTTAAACCCGCCCCCGGCTCCGCCGACCGAAGGAATCCTCATGGCCCCCAACATCCAGGTCGAGCCGCTGCGCACGCTCCACATCGAGGAACAAGAGGTCGAGCTGGTCGAGCGGAAGGGGCTGGGACACCCCGATTCGATTGCCGACGGGGTTTCCGAGTCCGTGAGCCGCGCGCTCTGCCGGATGTACCTGGACGAGTTCGGCCGGATCCTGCATCACAACACGGACGAAACGCAGGTCGTCGGGGGTGCCTCCGAGCCGAAGTTCGGGGGCGGGCGGGTGACGAGCCCGATCTACATCCTCCTCGTAGGACGGGCGACGACCGAGGTCAACGGAGAGAAGCTCCCGTACCGCGAGGTCGCGGTCGATGCGGCGAGAAAGTACGTGCAGTCGATCTGCGCTCACCTCGACACCGAGAAGCAGGTCGACTTCGATTGCAAGATCGGCCAAGGGTCGGTCGACCTTCGAGGCGTCTTCGAGCAGAAGGCCGTCCTCTCGAACGACACGTCGTTCGGAGTCGGGTTCGCGCCGCTCTCCGACACCGAGCGGCTCGTCCTTGAGACCGAGCGGTTCCTCACGACGAAGCTCAAGAAGCGACTCCACGCCCTCGGCGAGGACGTGAAGGTCATGGGGTTCCGCCACAAGGACGACATCCACCTCACGGTCGCCGCCGCGCTCGTCGATTCCGAGGTCAAGGACGCCCGCGACTACGAGGCGGCGTGCGAGGAGATCCACGACGAGGTCGAGGCGCAGGCCGCGAAGCTGACCCGGCGCAAGGTCTCGATCGACGTCAATACGGCGGACGACCCGGAGCTGGGGCGGTTCTATCTCACCGTGACCGGCCTCTCGATGGANNGCGACCGCGGGGAAGAACCCGGTGAACCACGTCGGGAAGATCTACAACCTCATGGGCAACCTGATCGCGAACGACATCGTGAAGGAAGCCGGCGGGGACGTCCGCGAAGTCCATGTGCGGATCCTCTCGCAGATCGGTAAGCCGGTCGACGAGCCTCAGGTCGCCGCGGTCCAGCTCCTGCCCGCCGAAGGTGTCAAGCTCGCCAAGGTCCGACCGAACGCGCAAGCGGTCACGGAGAAGTGGTTCCGGCAGATCGACACGATCCCCCGGCTCCTCCTCACCGGAAAGCTCACCGTCTTCTAGGGGCGAAACCTTCCCGGTCGACCGTGCGGGTCTACGTCGAGTCGTACGGCTGCTCGCAGAACCAGGGCGAGGGCGCGGCGCTCGCCCGCGACCTCGCTACCCACGGCCATGAGCTCGCCGCCCACCCCTCGCTCGCCGACGTCACGGTCCTCGTGACGTGCGGTGTCATCGGCCCGACCGAGGGCCGGATGGTGCGACGGTGGCAGGCGCTCGCCGCCCGAACTCCCCGGGTCGTGGTCACCGGCTGCCTGGTCCCTCTCCGCACCGAGTTGATGCAGGGGCCCGGCCGCGAACGGACGACGTTCGTCCCGATCCGGGAGCAAGACCACCTCCCCGCGCTGCTCGATACGTGGGCGCCGGACGCCCCTCTCCGCCTCCCGATGGCCGCGGTAGGCGGGGACCGGCCCGCGCGACCGGTCTCGGAGGAGGTGGTCATCGCGCAGGGATGCACGAGCGGCTGCAGTTACTGCTTTAGCCGCCTCGCGCGCGGCCGTCTTACGAGCGTCCCGATCCCCGAGGTCGTCCGACGGGTGCGTTCGGCGACGGGGCGCGGGGTCCGAGAGGTCCGGCTCACCGGGCTCGACACCGCGGCCTGGGGCGAGGACCTGCTCGGCCCCGAGAGGCTCCCCGAACTACTTTCGGCGGTCACACCGGTCCTCGGGGACGCTCGCGTGCGAGTCGGGATGATGAGCCCCCAGAGCCTCGCCCCGCACCTCGACCGGTACCTGGACGCGATGGCGCCCGAAACGGTCTATCGGTTCCTCCACCTCCCCCTTCAGAGCGGGTCGGACCGGGTCCTCGAGACGATGCGGCGCGGCTACTCCGTCGACGATTTCCGCCGCGAGGTCGATGCGGCCCGCCGGCGGTTCCCCGAGCTCCATCTCGCGACCGATGTGATCGTCGGGTTCCCGGGCGAAACCGAGGAGGAGTTCCGAGACACCGAGAAGCTCCTGGAGTCGGTCGCGCCCGAGACGGTGAACGTCACCCGGTTCTCCCCCCGGCCCGGTACTCCCGCGTCGCGCCTCCCCCCGCTCCCCCCGCGGGTCGCGAAGCGACGGTCGCGGTCGCTCGCGGAGCTGCGCCACCGAATCTCCCGGTCGCGTCTCGAGCGGTGGATCGGTTCCCGCGCCCGGGTCCGCGTGCTCGAGCACGGCCCCGGCGGGAGCTCGGTCGCCCGCCTTCCGAACTACCTACCGGTCGTCCTCGACCACCGCCCCCCGCTCGGGTCGGATGTCGAGATCCGGGTGGACGGAGCCCGGTCGACGTACCTTCTGGGCTCCGTCCCCGCATCTCCTTCTAAATAGTCGGCCGACCCCTAGAACGTCGGTCCCCTCCCGTTCCGGGACGAGGGGGCCGACCAGGACGGATGTCGAGTCTGACCAGCACCGAGATCATCGTTCTCGTCGTCGCGGTGGTCCTCGCCGTCATCGTCATCGGGGTCCTCTACCTCACCATCCGCCGGCTCCGAGCCCGGAAACAGAAGCTCCTGGGGGAGCTCAGCGGCGGTCCCGAGCTGGTCCACGACCGGGCGTTTAACCGGATCGCCATGGCGCGCCGGGAGGCGGAGGTGCTGGCGGCGCAGGGAGCCGATGTCCACCGGGCGCAGGAGCTGATCGCGGAGGCCCAGGGGGCCTTCGACACGCACCGCTACGACCATGCCTACACCTCCGCGCAGTCGGCGCACGAGGCGCTCGTGATCGCCCGACGGCAGGGGTCCCGGACCTCCGCGCCCCCGACGGCCTCTCCCGCCCCCGAGCCGGTCCTCCGCCCGGAGCCCGTCGCTCCTCCCGTGATCGGTGGGGCGCCGCTCCCTTCGCGGGGTCCGGCGCGTCCGACGATGGCGAAGAACCGGGCCGAGTCCCAGTTCCAGATCCACATTCTCGGCGAGGAGCTGGAGGCGCTTCCCCCCCGACGCGCGCGAGACCCGTCCGCGCTCGATGCCGCGGACCTTCGACGGCGCGCCTCGCAAGCGTTCGATTCCGGCGACTTTACGGAGGCGTTCCGCCTCGCCCTGCGCGGACGACGCGCGTTGGGCGCCTCCCTCGAGACGCTTCCGCCGCCCGGCCCGGCGGCCGCCCAATCGACCGGGGCCGAACCGGACGGGTCGTCGACGGCCCCTCCCGACATTGCCCAGACCGCCGAGACCGTGGCGGGCGGGGAACGGTGTCCGGACTGTGGCTATCCGGCCCTGGCGGGGGATGCGTTCTGCCGCGGTTGTGGCCGGCCGCACGCGCCGGCCACGTGCCCGACCTGCGGTGCACCGCGGGCGGGAGACGAGCCGTTCTGCGGACGGTGCGGCTCGCGGTTCACGTAGGGGCCGAACGCCCCTCGGCGACCCGCGGCAGCCATTCGTCCAACCGGCGCTGGGTCCGCGCCTCGTGCAGGAGCGCGCTCGACCGAAGCCATCGGGGAAGGGGGATCGCGAACGATTGACCGATTCTCTCGGAGAGCTCGGACAGAGAGGCGACCTTCTCGGGGGGGCGCGAGAGAGCGGCGCGGACGTGCTCACGAACGTTCCACACTCCGAGCGGAAGAATCTCCCCGGGATGGACCTCGCGCAGAACGACCACGCCGGCCTGCCGGCCCATGCGGAGCAGAGACTCGCTGGTCGCGAGGCGAGCCGCGTAGTAGCATCCCCCGATGGACGCGTAGTTCGTCCGGCCCCGGAACCCTTCGTGGTCGCCGATCATGACAATCCGTCCCGGGCTCGGGTTCCAGAGTGTGTTCGGATACCATGCTTCGATCGATTCGTACCGATACGAGCCCGGAAGGAACGCGATCACCCAGCGGTTGTCGAGCGCGGTGAACCGGAAGAGGAGGATCTCCGACAGCTCGGGAAGGCTCCGGATCGTCTCGAGGTTCAACTTCGAGAGCAGGTCGTCGACGGCGGTGATGCTCCAGCGGGTCGGGACGAGACGGCGGCGCCCCCGGCGGCCCAGCGTTCCGACGCTGAACGCCCTCTGGATCCGGCTGACGCGGACTCCGCGGTGATAGAGCTCTTCGACGGCGACCCGGGCGTTCGCGTGAACGTCCGACGTGAGGCGGTCGAGGTTCGGGTCGACCCGGCGAACGTCGAGCCGGAGATTCTCGATGGGCGCCGTCGGCCCGAACGGGGGCGTGGAATCGCTCAGCGACAGGTGGCCCCGGGGGGGACGGCGAAAGTGCGCCTCGCTCTCCGCGCTCTCCCCGGCGATCCCGAGAAGCTGGAGGTCCTCGAGGATCGGGATCGGCTTCTCGGCGTCCGTCACGCGGATGGGGGTGGTCCCTCGGACGAGCCCCGTTCGGAACGACACGACCTCCGCGACCGACCGACCGACCCACTCTTCCGGCGTGTCGAAGAGCTCGGTGGAACCATGCTGGGGGCTCAGAAGGGGCCCGACCGAGACCTTGGGGTAGCCGAACCGACCCACGAAGAGACCCGGGGGCGATGTTCCTTCGAGGTCGACGCCGCTCACCATCGGGAGGGTCTTCTCGAACGCCTGGTACTTGACGAGAATCGGGCAGACCGGCTTCCCGCAGAGGAGCTGCGCCGACCGGCAGCGCAGGCACATCGTCGGGTCCTCCTCGAGGCCGGGGATGCTCCACGAGAGGGATCCCACCGGGGCGAGGCCCGGAATGGGGGGGACGGACGTCGAGCCGGCCATCTTCGCTACCGACCGGAATCGGCCGGACGGGATGTAAAGCCGCCGGGAGAGGTCCTGAAACGGCCCTTCCCGGACTCCCGCGCCCCGAACGTGTCGTCAAATCTCTTGGCTGTCGTTCTTTCCCGGGTTGCGCCGGAACTCTGTCGTTCTATTGGTTCCCGGACACGACCGCCCTTAGCAGGAGGGTTCGGAGAATGTAGCTTGACTCAGCCCTCTTACTTAGGCCGTCTCTCCTCAGCGGCTTCGATCGCACGCAACGCCAGTCCACGTTCGAAGGTTGAGTGGTGGATGGCGACGTTTAGTCCCTCTCAAGGAGCGAACTGCCAGGCTTCACATCGCTCAACGACCCGTAATCCTGGCGATAGTTCTCCTGGGATCAAGGGGGAACCGAAGGACTGAGAGTCCATTCTCCGATTGCGCATCTCCGGAAGGGGGTTGCGAGGCTAAAGGTCCGGGCGCGTGTGCATGTTGCTCGATTCCAATAGGAAACTCTAATCGTCAGCGACCCCTTGCCCTGCGAATGTGGTCCAACCTTGGGGGCGCCCCTTTTGTGACGGTGTCGTCGCGGGGCTTGAAGAATGGACTGGCGAGGACCCCGAACAATGGTGCGGACTTCGGGCCGGATAATGATACGACGGGTACCAGCGGTATCCAAGATGCTCTGAACTCAATATCCAACGGAGGAATGGTCTACATCTATGGCGAAGGGACCGCCGCTGAATACTCCCTGACACAGGCACTCCACAATACTGGAAATCAACAGGTCGTTTGGTTCGAGCCGGACGTCTATCTCCTTAATGCCATCTCTCAGGGGTCCTCCGGAGATGGGGCGTCCATCATCTTTGCCTTTTCGAACGCGACCTACAAAAGTGGCGGGCCGCAGGGCGCACCTACAGCGGCTTACTCCAATTGCTACTGGTACGGAAATGGATTGACGTTGGATGGTGCCAACATTGGAACCAACTACGCCATCCAAGTGGACGTGACTGGTCCCCTCAACGGGGGGACTGCGGTGGCATTCGACTGCGAGCTCGGAGGCTTCAATCTAATCAACATCGCGGGGGGAGCGCTTCTTTGCGCGACCTACAATGGCCACGGCTCCCAGCCCACGGATCTGCAGTCGAATCACAATATTCGTTTCTTTCAGATTACTGCGAAGTTCAGCGCTTCCACTGTTCAAAACAACTCGGGAATCCCCGTGGGAATCAATTCGTGCAATCGCATTGTCCTGGAGGACCTCGACATCGACTGCTCCGCCTATCCGAGCGTGGACTATTCCAATCCGTTTGTTTGGTCCGCGCAAGGCACTTGCCATGATATCATATTCAGACGCTGCCATTTCAAGGGAAACGGCGTAAGCGGGCAGGTACCTGAACTCCAGGGATCTGCCGTCTCGGGCGGTCAACCGAACTCTTCCGTCACGAGCAAGATTCTGATGGAGGATTGTATATTCGACAGCGGTGCGTCTTCTGTCGTCTTGGCAGGTTCAGGCGGTGGATTTCTCGATGACAACAACGGGTCCGGGAACTCGGCGGTCATCACCGATGTCGAGTTTCTCCGTTGCTCCTGGATCAACTGTGGCGTGACCTACCAGAATAACGGTGCTACGTCTTTCTTTGGATATGTTCGATTCCGCGATTGTCGGAATATGCCGGGTGCGTTCTCCGGTTCGCTGGTAGGGCGCGGACCCACAACGAACTCTCCGGTCACGATCACGGTCGGCGCCTCGCCATTTTCCTACCCCCCTAGTCCCTCTGCTGCTGACCCTTTTGACGTCGAGATCATCGTTCAGGGCGGGACGGTCACAGAAATCGACATCAATGGAGTCAAGACCGGAGTCACGGCGGGGTCGTTCAGGATCAGGCCAGTCGACCAACTAACAGTCAAGTACACTTCCGTCCCTACGATGAACAAGATTGCCCAGTGAGAAGGAGAGGATGGCGCCAGTACTCTTACCTCTCGGGTGACTCGATCGTCGGGAGGAGTTGCCCGGGCAAATATGCTTCAGTCACTCCGTCAAGGGAATAATGCGGCCATATATTCGCCGAGAGTTCTTAAGCCGGGAAGCCGCAATTGTCGATTGAAGGGTAGGGATGCGCGCTCGTCATGCGGGCTTTGCTAGTTGGGTGACGGCCCTATGGGTCACATTCGTCATTTGTCCACTACTCGCGACCACCGTACTAGGTTCATCTCTCGCTACCCCGGCTTCGACTCACTCCATGCTCGTTTCGGGTTCTAATTCGATTCGCGAGGGGATAGTCTCGCTCGCGTCGGGAGCTGGGCCGGCCAAGAGTTCTGCACTTCAGTGTAGTCTATCAGATTCGGCCCATTTATCGTGTCAACGTGATGTTCGGGCGACCCCAACTTCGATGATGGTCCAACCGCGCTGGACCAATCTGACCGTTGCGGGGGGTCCGCCTCGGTCGGACTACGCGTCCATGATATACGACGCGGCAGATCACTACGTCCTCCTTTTTGGAGGCATCAGCGCGGCGGGCAATGACCTGAACGAAACGTGGTCATTCTCCGGGGGCTACTGGCGCAACATTACCTCGATCGCGGGATCGGCGCCATCCGCTCGTTACGATATGGCGATGACCTATGACGCGTCGGACAACTACGTGCTCGCCTTTGGCGGTAGCTCGTCCGCGGGAACCGTAAGTGATACTTGGTCCTTTGTAGCTGGAAAGTGGCACCAAGAAGCAATTTCCCGGTCCCCGGTCTTGTCGGACTGGGTAGGGATGACCTACGACGCCGCGGACTCATACGTCCTCCTCTTCGACGCCGGAGTAGGTTACACCTACACCTACCGAGCAGGCGTATGGACCCAACTGGCTGGAGCAAGCAACTCCAGCTATCCAGAACCCGGCCAGAGGCAAGAGTTCGGATTGACCTACGATGCCAAGGACGGATATGCACTCTTGTTCGGCGGTTGGAATGGCCAAACGCAAGGCGACACATGGAAGTTCAGCACGGGAAAATGGACCAACATCACCGGAAGTCTGGCCCGTTCACCCTCGGCACGGGCAGCCCCCCAGATGACCTACAACGATGCAACGGGACAGGTGATCTTGTTCGGGGGTTACTCGTGGCCGTTCTCCGCTCTGAGTGATACGTGGTCATTTACCGGTGGGGCATGGAACGAAATCGTACCGGCCCTTTCCCCACCTGGCCGTTACGGAGGGGACATCGTGAATGACGCATCCGATTCCATTGCCGTTCTCTTCGGCGGAGACACTCAACTCGGAGAATCGGGGAATCTCAATGACACATGGGCGTGGGGTGTCAGCCCGCCGATGGCCGGATTGACCATAGTTGTCACTCCTTTCGCCCCGCTTCCAAATCAGGAGGCATCCTTCAACAATTCGTTCAATGGAGGCGCCGGTCCATTCAGCTACACCTGGAGGTTCGGTGACGGATCAACTAGCGCTCTACCGAACCCGACTCACTCGTATCTTACAGCGGGCATCTATTCTGTCGAGCTGTGGGTTAACGATAGCGCCGGGCACTCCGCGAATTCCTCCATTCGCATCCACGTATACACGCCTTTGACCATTTCGGGGTTGGCCGCGAGTCCTAACCCTGCGGCATTTGGGCAGGTCGTTAACTTCACTGCGTCCGCTACCGGCGGCACTTCGCCCTACACTTACGCTTGGGCATTTGGCGATGGCGGCACTGGCGGAAACCTCTCGAGCATTTCACATGTATACACCACCAACGGTCCGTTCGATGCGGAGCTGACCGTAGCAGACGCGGCCGGAGGGGTCGCGCATTCTTACGTCAATGTCTCGATCAAGCTTCAAGCATTGGCGGGGTCAACCGGCTCGAACGGCGCTTCACCTCTCGTCGTCAGCTTCGTCGGTCAGGGTCAAGGCGGGTCTCCGCCCTACACGTTTAGCTGGAACTTCGGGGACGGCACTCCGGTTTCCGCTTTGCAGAATCCGAAGCATACCTACAATGCTTCGGGGGGGTACACGGTGACCCTTTCAGTCAAAGATCGCGAGGGCAATCAATCGACGAGTTCGCTCACCATCACCGTGGGCTCTCCATCGGGAGGACCCGCGGGTTCGGATTGGTCGGGTGGATTTGCGGTCGCCGCGGGTGCCGCGGGTACACTTGGTGCAGTCTGGGGTGCCGGTTACTTACACAGACGTTCCAAACTCGCGGAAGCGAATCGCTGGGTGGAAGAACTGACCACAGATCAAGGACCACCTGACGCACCACCTCCCGGATAAGGCGCGGAGGCACCAGGGACTCCGTTTTCCATCGCCAATTGAATTACGGTAAAGGACTTGTCGTTTGTCTGGGGTTAGGCCCCTGCTTCGGAGGCTCCCTTGACCTGGCTCGATGACATCACATGGGCAGCCATCGGAGTAGGATTGGGTTGGTTGGCCCACGCTTTGTTCCGTCGATACTGGCCAATTAGAAGACTTTCAGCGAGACGCGATACTATCCGACAGCCGCAACAGGAAGACGGGTCCCCCGCATCTGCGTTATGGCCCCCGCGAAGCGACCATTCCGTCTCTCTTCGGGTTGGGATCTCCAGCAGCGCCAACACAGCCGGTAGGGTCATCTTGCATCTCGCGTCGCTCGGCCGGCTCGGGCGCGACGAGGTCGCCCGAGTCGCGTTCACCCAACGAGGCATGATTGAAGCTCTCCAGATCCGCCAAGGAAGTCTAGCCAAGGTGTTGTCGCGCCTGGAGGCAGCGGACGTGGTGGAGGTCGATCGCCGACACGTTAGCGGAGAACCTCGGCGACTGAAGGTCTACCGCTTGACGGGACTCGGAGAATCGATAGCCAAGGACATCCGACGTAGCCCGGGACCAACAAACCGTGATTGAGCAGCGTTACAAGACAGACCTTGAAGTTGGATGCGCTACATAGGGCGCACCCTTTGCCGGAAGGTGTCGTACAATCCCGGACCCATCGGCACACCGCGTCCAGGGCCGGCTGGACGACTACGCTTCAGAGTCTTTCTTGACGGGAGACTTCGCGACAATCACTCGGGATCGCTTGGGATCCAGCGTCCATCGGAGCGAGTCACCCGCATCCACCCCCAGGACGTCGACTACCGTGGACGGAACGGTAGTCCGAAGTGAGGCGGATCGTTCGATTGCCTTGACCAGCTTGGACTCGATGGGCCTGGGCACGGACCCCTCGACCGCCCAAAAATCCGAGGTTAAAGAGTCTGTCGGTCTACAGATGCGGCAACATGTAGGTTTAAGCCTTAAATACTCCCATGTTGTAGGTCAACATGTAGGACGACACATGGTCGAAATCCCCCCGAGAACCCCCGCGCGTGAAGAACGGGCGACGGAGATGCTCGTGTCTGGGGTGAGAATAGGAGAAACCTCGACCCGGGGTGATTTCCTCGTTCCCTCGGCCTCGGGTAAAGGATTCTACCAAGTTACTGGAATCGGGATCTCGGGAGGCTTCGAGGCGTGCGAGTGCCCAGACTTCAACGAGCGGTTCGCCCCTTGCAAGCACATCCTGCTCGTTCATCTCTGGTTGAAGGAGTCTCAGGTTCCATCACCCTCGGAACTCCGCCGGGCTTCAATCCAAAAGTCAAGGATTCGGCCGCCGCATTACAGCAAAGCCCAGCAGGAGGAGGGTCGATTGTTCCCAATCCTCCTTCGGGAACTCGCAGCGGGTGTTTCGGAGCGGGAGAGGGACCCGCACCGTGCAGG
The DNA here is from genome assembly GCA_002495185.1 of Thermoplasmata archaeon UBA184. GTDB lineage: Archaea > Thermoplasmatota > Thermoplasmata > Lutacidiplasmatales > UBA184 > Lutacidiplasma. Next base: position 19,113 of record DAEB01000001.1, read on the forward strand.
CCGACCCCCTATTCCGATGCGCGACCAGACGTTCTGCGCGATTCAGAAGGTCTATACCGGCTTTTCGGCCCGTCGATCAGAGTCGAGCCGTCGGTCAGCGGCGGCGGATGGGCGAATCGAGACAGTTCCCTACTGGGATGTCAGCTCCAAGTTTCTCTGTCGGCCCGAGTCCACCCCGATCCTGGAAGACATGCTCGCCCGGTCCGTGCTTCCGTTGCGGAACATCGAGACTCGGTGTGCTATCGACTCGACCGGTTTCCGAACAACCCGGTTCCACCATTACCGGGAAGAGAAGTACAACCCCCACCCGCAAGAATGTCTGGCTGAAGGCTCACGCGCTGGTTGGGATCCGCACTCACGCGGTCCTCGCCGTGGACATTTCCGAAGGGACGGCGGGAGATTCCCCTCGGTTTCCTCTTCTCCTCGAGCGCGCGATGAATGCGGGCTTCCAGTTGCAGGAGGTGCTTGCCGATCGGGCGTACAACTCCCGACTGAATTTCACCGTAGCCGAGGATCTAGGGCTCACGGCCCTGATTCCCTTCAAGTCGAACCAGACCGGCCAGTCGAAGGGGAGTCCGGCGTACCACAAGATGTTCCTATTCTTCACCTACCACCGCGACAAGTTCGACGAACACTATCGAGATCGGGCAAACGTCGAAGTTGCGTTCGGATCGATCAAGCAGAAGATAGGCGAGACGATCATGTCCCGCAACTTCAATGCCCAGGTGAATGAGCTGTTGTGCAAGCTGATAGCGCACAACATCACAATGCTGATTCAAGCAATGTTTGGGTTCGGAGTCCTCCCTGACTTTCTGCAGCCCAAGGACCCTCCGCGGTCCGAAACCTCAATTATGGTGCCCCGTACGGAGGAACCCGATTTGTCGTTTAATCGCCCGGAGTCGAGCACGCCTGTCGTTTTATCGGCTTCTTCGAGGTGATTTGACGACACCTTCCCGCGCCCCCCTACGTTCAAATATCGCCACCCGCTGGCCGGCCCGCGTCCGGGACTGTGGGGTAGCTTGGTCCATCCTTCGGGGTTCGGGACTCCGAGACGCCAGTCCAAATCTGGCCAGTCCCATTCGCCCTTCGTGCGGCCGAGCGGACCGCCCTCGTGACCGAGCCGTCAGAGCGTCTCGGCGAGCCGGCGGACCGCGCCTCCGCCGTTCTTTAGAATCGGGCCGCCGTGATAGGTCAATAATGACTCCACCGAGAGGCGGCTCATCCGACGGGCAGAGATCTTCGCGGTCGGCGTGTGCTGGGTGTACTCCGGGGTGGTGAGGATGAGCTTCCCGTCGTCGACGAAGAAGAGGTCTCCGGAGAAGAGGAGCTTCCGCTCGGTCTGATAGAACGACGTGTGTCCCGGCGTGTGGCCGGGAGTATGATAGGCGATGAGGCCCCCGGCGGCGTCGATCGTGTCCCCGTCCTTGAACGGCTCGTCGATCCTCACCGACTCCACCGGCGGCATCCCGGGTCCGTCGTACGGCGGGTCTCCCGCGATGAACGCCGCTTCGATCCAGTGCGAGAACGAGCGAGCCCGAGTCGCCTCGAGCATCGCCTTGAGCGACCCGGTATGATCGCGGTGCAAGTGCGTGACCAGGACCTTCTTGACGCTCGTCGGCTCGATCTTGAGCTTCGCGAGATAGGCGAGAATCGCGGTCGAGGCGCCCGGAAGGCCCGTGTCGAGGAGCGTCCACGTCGCTCCCTTGTCCTTGAGAAGGTAGACGTGGGTTCCTTCGTCAACGCCATCGACCAGATGCACTCCGGGCAGGATCTCGGACATGGAATCCTCGCGGGGCGGAGGCCCGAGGTGATTAAGCGGGTTCGGACGAGGTCCGGTCGTTCCCAAACGCCCGGCCGAGCGACGTAACGGAGGCCCGGACCTCGTCGTCCGGCAATCCGCCGAAATCGAAGATCCCGAGAACTTCATCGACTCCGGTGGCGGCGAAATCCCGGAGCCTCTCGGCCACTTCGCGAGGAGACCCGAAGATCGCCCACCCGTCCCTCTCCAGGGTCGCGGCGCTCGCGTGGGCTGGGTCCCGACGGACCTTCTCCTGATAGAACGAGCTCTGGGTCGCGAGACGACTGTCGAGGTATCGCTGGAGCGCGTGGCGCGCGTGGTCCGAATGCTCTCCCGCATAGAGGTGCAGCGCCGCGGCGACCTCGCCCCGGGACCCCGGTCGAAGGTGGGCGCGGTACTCGCCGACCTCCTCCGTCAGCTCGCGTTGGGAGCTGAGAGTGGCGTACGGAACGAGCGCGAGCGAGGCCCCCCGCTTCGCGACGAACGGGATCGCCTCGCGTCGCTGAACGGCGATCCAGATCGGTGGGTGAGGCTGCTGAACGGGGAGGACGTTGATCCGGACCAGGGAGGCGGTCGGGGCCGGGGACCGCACCTCCTTTCCGGCGAACGCAGCGAGCATCGTTTCGAGCGACCGGTCGAACGCCTCCCTCTTCTGTTGCGGATCGACCCCGAACCCCTCGAACTCGAGCGGAATGTACCCGCTCCCGACTCCGAGATTGAGGCGGCCCTCGAGCAGTCGGTCGAGCATCGCGTACTGCTCCGCGAGCTCCACCGGGTTGTGGAACGGGAGGACGCTCACGAGCGCACCGAGGCGGATGCGGCGAGTGCGAGCTCCCAGAGCGGCGAGGAGCACCGGAGGAGCCGGAGAGACCCCTCCCGAGTGGAAGTGGTGCTCCGCGACCCACAGGGTCGAAAGGCCCCCCTCCTCCACGGCATCCGCGAGGCGGACGACTTGAAGGAGCCGGTCGGGCCGACGGTCGGACGGATACTCATCCACGACGGAGAACGCGCTCAGACGCACGTCGCGACGACCGCCCGCGAGTAGATGTCGTTTGTCGAGCCGGTGCGTTCTCTCCCCATAATGCGAAGAGCCAGCGGAGCGTTCGCCGCACGGTGACGCTGCCGGGCCTGGGGCTACATCCGGGGTGGGCGCGGGGAACCGTCCATCTGGTGGACGACCCGCTCCTCTGGAGGTCGGATCGTGCTGGACCCGAGGTCCTCGCGCTGCCGTCGCTCTGGTGGCCTCCGAAGGAGCGGCTTCCTCGCGGGGTCGTCGCCGTCCTGCTCCACGGGATCCCGACCGACCCGGGACGGCACGTTCGAGTTCCGACGATCGCTCGCATCGACCGGGACGTGCTGCGGGAGGCGGAGGCCGTCGAAGTGAACGGCTCGCTCGGAAGGTTCCGGATCGAGGGCGTCGAGGAAGTCGGCGTCGTGACCTCGTTTCTGGAGAGGGACGACGGCCGGGTCCTCCTCCTCGAACGGTCCCAAAAGGTCGGGTCGTTCCAGGGACGTTGGGCCGGTGTCTCGGGGTTCCTCGAAGCGTCGACTCCGCTCGAGCAGGCCTTCCGGGAGATCGTCGAGGAGACCGGTCTCACCGCGAACGACATCGACCTCCTGACGGAAGGGGCCCCGGTGCTCTCGCGCGACGGTTCTCAGGTCTTCGTCGTGCATCCGTTCCGGTTCCGGGCGCGGAACACGGAGGTCCGTCTCGATTGGGAGCACACGCGGTTCGAGTGGGTCGAGCCGGAGGAGATCCGCCGCCGCTCGATCGTGCCGAAGCTCGACCGGGCCTGGGAGTCCGTCGCCCCGCCGCCTCCGAAACGATAAGACCGCGGCCGTACCCTCCGGCGTGGGATGGGCTGGTAGATCAGTCCGGAAGATCGCCGGTTTTGCAAACCGGAGGCCTCGGGTTCAAATCCCGACCAGTCCACTCC
>DAEB01000036.1 GCA_002495185.1 Thermoplasmata archaeon UBA184
AGGAGGTGGCGGAACGCAAGGATCAGGCGGGCCCGGTCCGAGATCGGAACGTCCCGCCAGGAGAGGAACGCCTTTCGCGCGGCCTGGACGGCGAGGTCGATGTCGTTCGCGTTCGACCGCGGTACCTTCCCGATGACCGACCCGTCCGAGGGGTCGAACACCTCAAGGCGCCCGGAGGAGCGCGGAGGGACCCACGTTCCGCCCACGTAGTTCTGGAGCTCCATCATCTCCGGCATGATCTCAGCCCGGACCGTGCCAAAGGGGGTTTTGACAGTGGCGGGGGGGACTCGCTCTCCGCCGCGCGGCGTTCGTCCACGGAGGCTATTTGTAACCCTCCTCCGGTCCAACCGCGGACCGGGACCCCCTGTGGGGTTCTCGACCGATAGAAGAGGTGGGATAGTGGACCCTCGATTCGAGGCGGCGTACGCGGAGTACGAGAAGCGGACCCCCCACTCGCAGAAGATCTGGCAGGAGGCCCGCAAATGGAGCCCCCTCGGGGTGCACTCGAACTACCGGTTCCTCGACCCGTACCCGTTCTACGTGAGCCACGCGAAGGGAGTCCATCTCTGGGACGTCGACGGGAACGACTACCTCGACTTCAACATGGGATTCGGTTCGCTCCAGAGCGGACATGCCCACCCGAAGTTGGTCGAGGCGCTCACGAAGCAGCTCAACGAAGGGAGCATCTACGGCTACGAATGGGAGCGGACCCCCGAGGTCGCCGAGCGGGTCTGCAAGCGCTACGGGATGGCCCAGGTCCGGTTCAGCACGACCGGCCTCGAGGCGACCCACCACGCCACCCGGTTCGCCCGGGCCTTCACGAAGAAGAAGTACATCCTGAAGTTCGAGGGGTCGTACCACGGCTCCCACGATACCCTCCTCGTCGGGGTCAAACCCCGGCTCCAGGTCGCGGGTCCCCGGGAGCACCCGAAGTCGGCGCCCGCCTCCCCCGGGATCCTCCCCGAGGTCACCGAACGGACCCTGGTCGCTCCGTTCAACGACCTCGAGACGACCCGGAAGATCGCGCTCGAGCACAAGGACGACCTCGCGGCCATCATCGCCGAGCCGATCCCGATGAACATGGGGTTCATCCTGCCCGAGAAGGAGTTCTTCCCCGGGCTTCGAGAGCTCTGCAACGAGCTCGGAACGCTCCTCATCTTCGATGAGATCAAGACCGGTGCGAAGTATCCGCACGGAGCCGCCGAGCGGGTCGGCGCGAAGCCCGATATCATCACCCTCGGGAAATCGATCGCGTGCGGGGTCCCCCTCTCGGCGATCGCGGCCGGTCCGGGAATCCTCGATGAGGTCGGGCCGCGCAAGGTCGCCCACGCGGGCACGTACAACTCGAACCCGCTCGCGATGGCCGCCTGCATCGCCTGCCTCGACCACATCCTAACCGACGACGCGCTCGAGCGGTCGACCCGGCTCAACATGCGCCTCGCGAAGGGATACGGCGAGGTGTTCTCGGACGCCGGTGTCACCGCCTTCGTCTCGGCCGACGGGGTCTCGGGAACGGTCTTCTTCTCCGACCACCCGGTCCGCAACTGGCGAGATTTCCTGACCGTGGACGGCGACCGCTCGATGCTCTACTACTATCTCTCCCTCAACCACAACCTCATCGCGAGCGGCACCGGGCCCGACGAGCAGTGGACGATCTCGGTCCAGCACACGGAGAAGGACGTCGATCAGCACCTCGAGATCCTCGGGGCCGTTGCACGACAGCTCGCGGGAACTCCCCAGGCCGGCGAGATCGAGGAATCGGTCTGATCTCCCCGCGGAGGTTTCCCTCCGAAAGAAGTCCGACCCCGGCCGGGCGAACGCGAGATTCCCCGTGGCGGGTCAAGCAGAGGGTTACGGAGTTTTCGTAAGTCTCTGCGAGCTAAGGTGAGGTTTAAAATCAGAGTAGTCTATATAGAAACACATTCGGGCGCGACATGCGCGACGAGTGGTCTGAGTCCTTCGATCTCTGCAGCCCCTATTCCTACGAGGCGCTGCGGTGGAAGAGGTACGGGCGCGAGCCGCCGTTGGTCAGCGGCAAGATTTGGTTGGTCGCGATTGCCGGCCTGGTGCTTCTGGGATTCCTCTCGGCAGACGTCGCGCTCTACGAAGGCTCACCGACGGTTGTTGTGCAGGTCACCGCCGTGGAGTGGTTCATTCCAGGCACTTCGCTCGCCACGACCGCCGGGTTCGTCATGCACGCTTCGGAACGGGTCACCGTGACCCTGACCTGCAGCACGACTTGCGTCCGAATCAGCGGGGCGACCGTTCAGTCTCCGTTCACACTCGTGGGCTTCTCGGTCGTCTACCACCCAGACCAATACACCAACGTCACGGTTCAATCTCCGTCGACCTCGTACATGGGGCCGATTGCGATTGAGCTCAGCGTGGGCTGAGACTCGGAAGCGAGTTGCGGTCGATCTGCTCTCCCCACTGCGGTCAGCCGCTCTTCCGGCGAGCCCGGTAGTCCTTCTCGAGGGCACGTCCGAACCTTCTCCACATCTCCCGAAGCTCCGCTTCGAGCTGCGCTTTGGGCGGGTTCTTTCCGGCGAGAGCGGTCGCCCGGCGCTCTCCCCGGAACCAGAGTTCGGTGGTGTCGCCCGGTTTCTCGGAGAGCTCGTAATCAACGTTCCACGTGCGGTGGCTGCCGACGACCTCCGCGTGCCAGCGGCGCGGCGGGCGAAGGGTGACAACGTAGCGACTCCACATCCAACCGGTCGGCTCTTCGGACAGGTCCTCGTAGACGACACGACGCGAACTCTTCTCGAGAATCCGACGGGTGAACTCCTCCTCTTCGAGCTTCGGGTCTTCGGGCGAGTAGTCGGTACACCAGGCGTAGACGAATGGGAGGGGGGCCCGGAACCTCGATCGAAACTCGTAGACTCGCGGTGGAGACAAGGGGTCCATAGGACCGGTCACAAGGCCCAATGGAGAATGCAGGATAAAGGTCGCTGTGTCATGCTCACGGCCCTTCGACTAGACGGCGCCTCGTCGCCCCGCACCGACCATAGACCCACGGAGGGCTTGGGTGGCCCTCGTATGGTTTCGGGCGTGGTCGCGCGGTTCCGTGAGACGGTTGATAAGAGGAACGCGCTTGGGAGAGTGTCCAGAACGCACCACGAGCGGAGAGAATGGAATCCACGGCTACCACGAATCCGAGCTCCGAGAGCCCCAACGAAGAGGCGTCGATCCTTCGGACCGGGCCAGAGACGGCTCTCTTGCGCCGTCGAATCGAACGTCCTGGACGAGTGGGGCGTCTGGTTCTCGCGATGCTCGGGGTCATGACCGCGGGAGCCGGGATCGCGATATGGATCACCACCGGGACCATCGTCGGCGTGGCGATCGCGACGTTCGGGGGAGTTCTGCTTATCCTGGGCGTGGTCCAGCACTTCCTGTTTCGGCGTGACCAAGAGTACTGGCCCGAACAAGCGCATCTCTGGAACGACGGATTAGAGCTCGTACTCCACAACGGCGAAATCCGCGGCGCATCTTGGTCGGACCCGGACTTCGCGCTGCAGCTCGTTTCCCGTCGAGCGCACGCTCCAATCGTGAGGGAGTTCATGATGATTTGGCTGATGGACCCCAAAGTCCCTCCGGTTGAGTTGACCGCTCAAGGATACGAGCTGCTCCAGCAGAGCGCGGCGAACCGTGGGCTCGCCCTCACCCAAAGCCGGAAAGGATTCCGGCCTGACTCAACCCAACTTGTCCATATTCATCCGAGCGCGGCGGTCACCGCCGCGGCTCGAGCCCGCGGAGCTGAGTCGACCGGACCCGGGTGAGAACGGGTTCCCTCTCAACGCGCGTCTCCCCTTCGTTCACTCGCGAGAGCCTCGCAAGTCCCATTCGCCCTCGGGATTCATTCCACAGCTCCGCGAGAAGGCTGGCTCCGGATTGGAGGAAGCACTCTCTAACGGTGGAGACAAGATTGACTCCCGGGGTTTCCCCCGGGAGTCGGGAAGAGGTTGATTCCAGCTGCGTTCTGGGGCCGACTTCTCTACGGGATCGGGGTGACGGGGACGTGGCCCGCCAGGCCCGGCTGGAAGGGGCTGAGCTCGTTCGCCGCCAGAGCGAAGTCCTGGTTGTTGCCCGGCTGCATGACCCACTGGAGGTACCGGAGCACTTCGCCGGTCGGGATGTTCCGCTCGACGTAGATGAAGGGGCGCCAGCCGATGTAGGTGGTCGCTCCGTACGTCCCGCCGTTCCCCGCGACGATTCCTGCCACGATAGTCGACGCGACCGTCGGGAAGACGGGGGCGGCCTGTCCGATTCCTTCGAAGGCCACTGCGACGACTCCCGAGCCAGCCGTGACGACGAGCCCATCCGATGCGTAGCCAATTGCGTCCTTGTCACCGGCGGTGGTGGCGATAACGCCAGGGTTTCCGAAGCCGGTGGACTTCTCAGAGATTCCGCAATCGGTTAGCTGCCCAGTAGGTTGGCATCCGCTGAAACCCACTTGAGCGGTGGTGGCCGATGCCGAGGTGCCAACGCCGAGTAGGCGCGCGGTGAACGACTGAGTCGTCCCGCCCGCATCCGACCTCTGGACCGGGTGGATGGTCGCACCGTACTGGCCCGCGGCGGCTCCCGCCCCAGTTCCGCCCGCACAGACGATGAACCCGCACGGGGTTCCCGAGGCGGAGGCTAGGTCGCAGATGTCGTTCGCGTAAGGAGCCGCGCAGGGCGCTCCGCCACCGGCTACGATCGCTGGGGCATGAGCGTCGACGGCCTCAGCGGTTGCTCCGATGGTGGTCTGACCGAGCGACTCCGCGGGGATCTGGTTCCAGACGAATCCAGTGGCTGCAGGGGCAGCGTACCCGGTAAGGAGGTTGATCGTCTGGCCATCCATGATGTAGGCCGCGGACGACTCCAGGTTCGTTTGGGTCTGCACGGGGACAGGCGACCCACCGACGCCGGCGACGTAAATCGCCTGCATCGTGTCCCAGCTGAGGCTCACGAGGCTGTGAAGGTTCGCTGTCTGCACGATGGCATCGACCGCATCATAGGCGACCGTCTCTTGAACCACCGTGTTCGGGCAACCGTCGTTGGCCTCGAGGGCCGCGGCAGTCTGGGGCGCCGAGGAGGCGCCGATGTCCACCGTTCCGGCACACACCGCAGCCATGCCGGCACCAGAGCCGCCCTGGTTGATGTTAATCACGACGTTCGAGTTGTTCCCCTCAAAGGACTTCACCGCCACTACCGACCACGGATAGACCGAGGAGCTGCCCCCGATCGTTACCGTGTACTGGGCCGTGGGGCTGCCGATTCCGGATGTGACCCCACCCTGCCAGGCGACGAGCCAGAGGTACAGCGCCGCCGCAGCCGCCACCGCGATGAGAATCAGGATGAGTGTCGCCACAACCGGCGACACCGCCTTGTCCTCGCCCCGGAGGCGCCGGCGGAACCGCAGGCGTCGTCCGCTTTCGTTCGCTCGCTTGTCGCTCATCTCTTGTTTCGTTCCCCCTTTGTTGGTTCTTGCGACCGCCCCGTTCGGGGCAGTTTGGCAACCGAGCGAAGGCGAACGAGTTTGATATTCGCCCTCGAAATAGAGTCCGTATCGCGCGGTAACTATCGGGAATCCCGGCGTTCTATTGCGGACCCCGGCAACAACGACGGCCCACGGAAACTATGGAAACCCCGAGTGAGGGGCTTATTCTTTCGGCCCCGGTCCGGCGACCGATGGGATCCGGGGCGAATCCGGCGTCGGTCGCCCCGAGCGCGAAGGAGCGGCCCGCCAATTTCGTACCGCGACTGAAGCCAGGGGAGGCGAAACCGAAGGATCGCGCCACGTTGCTCAAGGAGGCGGCTCGTCTCGAACAGTTGCTGATTCGACGAAGCATCGTTCCCGAGAAGATTCTGATCCAGGGCGAGCTCGGGTACATGCGCGAGCAAATCCTCGCGGACCGCCGTAAGGTCAATGTCACCTATCCGGTGAACCCGCCGTACGCATTCGTTCGAGTCTATTTCGACTCGAACGAGGGGGAACTCCAATACAAGGCGATCGAGCCCACCCTGACGCCTCCGGAGAAGGAGCGGCTCGAGGAGGTCCGCCAACGGATGGAGTCGATGATGGGTCACGAGGAGATCCCCATCACCGAAGGGCAGTCATTGGAGGACTCCCCCGCCCTGAGAGAGTACCTGAAGAAGCGGTTCCTCACCGCGCTCGACCTATACGACATCCAGATCCCGGAGCGCCGTCAGCCCGTGCTGTTCTACTTTGTTCAGCGGGAATTCCTGGGACTCGGGCGAGTCGACGCTCTCCTCCGGGACCCGTTCCTCGAAGACATCAGCTGCCTCGGCCCGGGAACGCCGCTCTACGTCTTCCATCGTGTCTGCGGCTCGATGCGCACGAACGTGATGTACGACGGCGAGATGGAACTGAACAAGTACATCTTCCGGCTCGCGCAGATTGCCGGCAAGCACATCTCAATCTACCAACCGATTCTGGATGCCACGCTCCAGGACGGGAGCCGGATCAACCTCACGCTGGGGACCGAGGTCACGCGGAAAGGGTCCACCTTCAGCATCCGCAAGTTCTCCCAGGACCCGGTATCTCCCATCGACCTCTTGCGCTTCGGGTCGGTGTCGTCCTTCGAGCTCGCCTACTTCTGGTCGCTCATCGAGAACCACCGGTCGATTCTCATCTCGGGTGGGACCGCCGCGGGGAAGACTACGTTCCTCAACGCGATTTGCATGTTCATCCGGCCGGAGGACAAGATCGTCTCGATCGAGGACACTCCCGAGATTCAGATCGACCACCAGAACTGGATCCAGTCCGTGGCTCGGACCGGCTACGGCGTGTCCGGTATCTCCGGCTCGGCATCCGGGGTTTCGGGGGTTTCCGGCGTGACGGGTCCCCACTCAAAGCAGGCGGGAAGCGTGACGTTGTTCGACCTTCTCGTCACGGCGCTTCGCCAGAGACCTGAATACGTCATCGTCGGCGAGGTCCGGGGAACGGAGTCGTTCACGCTCTTCCAGGCGATTTCCGTCGGACACGCTTCGATGTCTACGATTCACGCAGGGTCGATCGGGGAGCTCCTCCACCGGGTGGAGAACGAACCGATGAACATCCCCCGCGTCCTCTTCCAAGCCCTGGACGTTGTCGCCTTCCCGGCGCAAATCGTGGTCAACAACTCTCGAGCGAGGAGGATCACTAACGTCACGGAGATCCTCGAGGTCGACCCGCGAACGAACGAGCTATTGACGAACGAGGTGTTCCGGTGGGAGCCCGAACCGGACACGTTCACGTATCTCGGGCGAAGTTTCGTTCTCGAGCATATCTCGGAGCGGACCGGGAAGAGCCTGGACGACCTCACCAGGGAGGTGCACCGGAAGCAGCGGTATCTCGACCTGATGAACCACCTCAAGATGACCTACTTCAAAGACGTGAGCGGGGCGATCGCTGCCTACTACGTGGACCCGGCCGAGGCAACGCGAGACCTGGAGCAGCGAGCGGCGCGATAGGGTGTTATGTTCCCATCCGCCGACGCGACCCGAGAGGTTTCGGAGTCAGAGTCATCCGAGCCGTCTTCCAAGTCATCTCCTCCTCCCTCGGACCAACTAGTCTCTCGATACCGGACGTTCTGTTACCACGTTCTCGGCGAACGGCTGGACCGAGGCGAGCCGAACGAGATTCTGGCAGACCGGTTGAAACAGGCGGGAATCAACGCGACGCCGGGGATGCACCGGAGCGTAGAGATTCTGACGACGGTCTTCTCGGTCGTGGCAGCGTTCGCAGTCGGCCTGGTGGTGTTCCGTCTCTTCATCCACATTCCCGACTGGTACGCCTACCTCGCCCTTCTGGTGGGAATCACCTTTGCCGCCGTGCTCCTTGGGTTTCGCTTCCTGCTGAGTACGCGGATCGCGAACCGTAAGGACCGCCTGGACCGAGAGCTACCGTTCACCCTGAGTGAGCTATCGGTCCTCGCGAGCACCGGCACCTCGCCCATCCGGCTGATGCGGCGAATGGCCCAACGCGACCACGACCCCGCGATGACCGCCGAATTCCAGAAGATCGTCTACAAGACCGACGTCCAGGGAAAGGATCTCATCACGGCGCTCGCCGAGACCGCGAAGGAGTCCCCGTCGACGTCGGTGCGGGAATCGTTCTGGGACCTTGCCAACATGATCCACCAGGGCGGCAACCTGGACGAGTACCTTCGGAACAAGTCGGACGACGTGATGAAGCTGAAGCGACTCATCCAGAAGGAGTTCATCGAGCGCCTCTCGACGTTCCTCGACATGTACGTGAGCCTCGTCCTGGTGGGAGTTCTCATGATCGCGGTGGGCGCGTTCCTGATCAACGCCCTCGGCAGCACCGCGGCAGGCCTCGATGCCAACGAGCTCCTTCTCCTGCTGACGTTTGGCCTCGTCCCGGTCGCCGTCGTGATGACGATTGTCCTGATTTCCATCGCGTACTCGAAGGCAGAGTGAGGGTCGTGCGGCGCCTTCTTCTGGGTCTTCTCGTGATTGCGCTGGCTGCCGTCGGCGTGCTCGCCCCCCTCTCCGACGCGGCATCATCGCAACCTTCCTCGGGACCGCTCAGTATCGTTGACCTGAGTCCATCTCCCAACGCGACGGCGACGAGCCAGACCGCGACCATCAGCGCTCAGTTCCAGGACTCAGCCGGGACGGTCGACCCATCGACCGTCCTCTTGTTCGTGAATCACGAGAACGTGACCGGCGTGGAGAGCCTCTCCGTCACCTCGCAGAAACTCACCTACGTGCCTGCTTCGATCCTCCCGCTTCGGGAGGGGAACAACACGGTCACCATCGACGCCTCGGATGACTCCGGGAACTCGGCGACCGTGACGTGGAATTTCACGGTCAATACGAACCTGAGCGTCGGCCCGACGGTCTTCTCCACGGTCAAACCGACCACGATCTTGCTCTACATCGGCGTCACGGCGGCCCTAGCGGGGGCCGCCGTCGGTGGATACATCCTGTTCCTGAAGCAGACCACCCGCTTCACGTTCCGTCGGTACTTCGCCACACATCCGGTCAAGACCACCTATCTGGTCCTGTATCTCCCGTTGGTCATCGCCTTCCTGATCGTGCTGGTCGGACTCGACTACGTCTACAATACGCCCGGCCTTCCCGCTCAGGCTCCCGATTGGGTGATTATTCTGGGGATCTTTGTGGCGCTCACTCCCATCGGAGTGGACTCCCGGCACGAGATGAACCGAACCCGCGCGTACGAACGCGCTTTTGCTCAGTTCCTGTTCGAGATGGCCGACGCGATGCGGGGAGGCATCGACCCCGCCAAGGCGATCGTCGAGCTCTCGAAAACCCACACCAACATCCTCGCGCGGCCCTTGCGAGTCGCGGCCGATGGGATTCGCCTGGGCCGTCCCTTCGAGACCGTGCTTCGGGAGATGGCCCAACCCATGAACAGCAGTCTCATCACGCGATACGCCGGCCTGATTGCCGACGCGACCAACGTGGGCGGCGAGACGGCGACGGTCGTCTACCGCGCGGCGAAGGACATGGACGACTTCGTGAAGATCGAGGACGAACGCGAGAAGCAGCTGATGCTACCGGTGGCCGTTGTCTACATCGCCTTCGCCGTCCTGATGGCGGTACTGTTCGCCCTGATCTACATCTCGCCATCCCTGGGCACGCTGAACATCAATTTCCTCGGAACCAACCCGCTCGCGAAGTCGGGAACCGGCGCTCCCACGGCCGTTCCCCATCTGAGCTACGCCACGCTCAAAGAGCGGTTCTTCGACCTGATGCTCATCAATGCTCTCGGTACGGGAGCGATCATCGGGGCCTTCACCGAGGGCCAGGCGCGATATGGTATCCTTCACTCCCTAGGCCTGGTCGCAGCGACGGCCATCGCATTTGCCATCGTCTTTCCCGGCTAGACCTCGTCGGACTATGGACCCCCGGTGGCAACCAAGCGGGCCGTCCCCAGCAAACCGTCGCTGTTGGTGACTGTCAGATTGACCCAATAATGCACCCCGGTGGCGAATGCCGGGGAAACCTCCGCCTCCTCGCCCACGAAGTAGGCCGGGACTCCCGGCAACGCGAACGACACGACGCTCCAGTTCCAGTCGACGATGGACGCGTTTCCGCCGGGTTGGAACGACTCTGACCCATCCAAGAGGGTCGCCCAGTTCGAAGGAGATAGGGTCAAGTTGGTGACGACGGAAAGGGCAACAGGGGGGAGGAAGACCCTGCTAAAATCGTTCTGCAACACTGTGTAGACATCGAACTTAAGATACTCGTTCGGAAGAGGTGGTGTGCTAAGAAACGAATCGTTTCCGAGGCTGGTGTTCGTGGAGACGAAGATCTCCTGCTCCGGCGCCAGCGACAAGCTCGCACCAAGTGTGGTCTCCTGCCACGTGTGGTTTGCGAGATTCTCCCACCAGAAGGACTTGAGTGGCACGTTATCGATCGAGACGCCGAGGACCGTGGAGGGGTTGATGTACTCGCTCGCCAGGGTGAAGTTGATGTTCTCGAAGGCGGTCCGTGACTTGTTGAGCGCTGTGATCAGTCCGAGGACTTTCAAGGACTCCAAGCTCTGGTCGTGAGTGAAGGCCTGCTCCGTTTGCAGTTGTTGCTGGTAGGTCGCGACGAACGCTGCGAGGAGGGTCGCGGCAGTCACCACGATGACCACGAGCATGAGCGTTCCGACGATCTCCGAGAGACCGCGTTCGCTCCGCCGAAAGCGACGCATCGCGTCGCGATTTCCTCCGTCGGTCATAGGAGTCCCTTACGTAGTCTGTATAGAGCCACGGTTTCCTCGTAACGGGACGTACATTTCCTCTTGCATCGTTAAAGCTCGAGAGGCCATCGCGACGATGTGAGCCTTCCAGTCGAGGTCCCGGGTCTCGACACCCTCATTTCGAGCGTCGCGGACGGCACAATCATCATCGTCGAGGGCGGCGCCGACCTCGCGAAGAGCTTCTTCGTCCGCCGTCTGTGTCGGACGGCCCTCCACGCCGGTCGTCCTGTGGCGTTCGTGACCTCACGGGACGCCCGCGAACTTCGGGAGAGCTTCTCTCGGGAGAACGGGGAATACACCGGAGCCCTCGGCGGGATTCAGGTCGTCGAGCGAGATTCGGTGGACAGCCTGAGCGAGTACATGCCCCCCGGGGGCATGCTCGCCGTCGACTCGTTTTCGTTCCTGACCCTGGGTCTCGCTCCCACCGACCTGGCGCGCATGCTCCGGGACCTCCACCGTGTCGCCCGNNACGCATCTCGCCGAGGGCCACATCGAGTTCCATGCCCAGGAGGGCACAGAGGGCCTCATCCGGTTCCTCCGCATCCCGAAGTGGGCGGACGGTCGCTTTGTCGACCGTAACATCTATTACGACTTCGACGGAAGACGGATTGCTATAGACCTGCGGAGCCGGGTCCTGTAAGGAGGTTGGCCCACCTGCCGACGATCACCTACGAACGGTACGGGTTGACTGGCAATCCGTTCCGGGACCTCGCGAGTGACAGCCTGGAGGACGTGGCTCTGTTCCACGTCAATCAGGACACCGATCAAAGCCTTCGCACGATCAAGGACGAAATCCTCGATAAGGAGAACCGCGCTGTCGTGGCGATCATCGGGGAACTCGGGGCCGGGAAGACGGAACGACTCCGCGTGACCGCGGCCGAAGCCAAGGAGGAGCACGCCTTCTGCGTCTACTTCGACATCACGGAGAAGACGACCGGGGCTCTTCGCGGTCTGGCCCTGGAGTTCCGAAAGTCGGCCCAGGAGTCCGGCCTTCTCAAGACGTTCGGCGCTCCCGGCTGGTACAAGGGAATCCAAGGGCTCGAGAAGCTCAAGGACGAGAACTACGATACCGCCGAGGCCGGCCACGCGATCGCGCGGGCGCTGAGCGAGTCGGCCCCGTCCTTTCTACTGCTGAATGATCTCCACAACCTGATCGACACCCGAGAGGTCGACTCGTTCGCGAAAGTGCTGCAGGAGGTCACGGACGCGATCAAGCCCGGAGTCCTCGTGATGTTCACGTGCTACACAAGCTATCTCGCGTGGCTTACGGTGAACCACCCAGCCCTCGCTCAACGAATCAACCGCAAGTTCCTCCTGAAGCGATTCTCGGACGATGAGGCAGCGCTGCTGCTAGCGAAGAAGCTCCTCGTGAAGCGGGTGGTCGAGGACCTCGACCCGACCTACCCCTTCGACTCCGAGGCTGTGGGTGCGCTCAACAGGGCCGCAGGGGGCAACCCTCGGCGCCTCCTCGAGTTGGCGGACCTCGCCATCGAGTATGCGCTCGCACACCGCGCCTATCGCGTCGATGCCGAAATGATCCGAACCGTAGCCCCGACGCAACCGGACAGCGTCCCCGGCGTCACGGTGACACCTCCTACCCCGGCGGCCCCGATCCGCCCGGGCACACCGCCCCCCAAACCTACGTATCTCGAATCCGGGTCGTCCGCCCCATCCGGCTAAGTGGCGCTGGGGTCGGTCATCACGGCGATGTCGATGGCCTGTTCGGCGATTTCCGCAGCGTAACCCGCCGCCCGACCGAGGCTGTCAACCACAATGCCAAGGGCCAGCAACTCCTCGCCCTTCCGGTTGGCTACCCGGTGGGAGAGCGAATCAATCAGCTTTTGGTGGGCGTGACGGGCGTCGATCGCCTCGTTCGCTACGGCGATGTTCTTCGTGATGAGTGAATTGAACGCCTTATCGAGGAGCCCGATCACCGATTGCCGGGCCTCGTCGATGTCCTTGGCGAGCTTCGGCTCGAGCGACTTTCCCTCCGATAGGGTGGGGAACGTCGCCGAAATGCGCTCGGCGTGTTTCCCCATACGCTCGAGGAGTTTCGCAATCAGCAGGTAGCCCGTGATGGGGTGGGCCGAGCCGTTCGGTACGGACTGGAGCGGGTGGAACTGGACCAGATGGTACTGTTTCGCGATCATCCAGTAGAGTCGGTCGACGTCCTGCCCCCTCAGCTCGACGTCTCGGGCGAGCCCGGCGTCCGACGTCTCAAGAGAGCTTACGGAATCCTCGAGCATCGCCCGTACCGTCAGCTGCATACGACGAAGGCACTTGTCGACGCTCAAGTCCGAGGCATCGGAGAGGTCCTGGATCACAATGGAGTTCTTGTTCTCCTCGATGACCTCCGGTCCGATCACGAGGTGGCAGAACTCTCGCGCAACTCGGCGCGTGAACGACGCGTTCGCGGGTGGGAATCGAATCTCGATGAGTCCGAATCCCGAAACGTACGCCCCCAGAAGCTTCCGCAGGAGATGGTCTCGGCTTCCCTCGATGTGCTCATCGAAGATCTTCCGACGCACCTCAGCGTTGTCCGCGACCCTCGGTCGGACCGAAACGGACCCATCGCTCTCCGTCTCGAGAAACACGGTGTCTCCGGCTTTGAGGCCCGCGGTCTGGACCCAACGCTTGGGGAGCGAAACAAGATAGGTCGAGCCTCCGGCGAGCTGTAACTTACGTCCCTCCATCTGAGACATTCTAAGTAGCGCAGCAAATACAGAACCTTAAGCATTAGAAATATAGACTATATATTGGACACATCAAGACCGTCTCTTCCATTGATTTCGGAAGAGGTTCGTATCGATCGATGGGTGCCCTCGTGCCCGTGGCCAACGGAAGCCCAGATTCGAGAAGGATCGGGGGGCCGAGTGACCACGGTGCCGATGTATATGAGGGAGGGCCCCCACACTTGGTACGGGTGGCGAAGAAGGGTCCAGTTCGACCTCGGCCGAAGTCCGACAAGGGGTGAAGGGCACGTGAAGGACCAGTCCAAGATTGTGCTCGTCGTCGTCGTTGTCATCGTCGCCTTGGGGGCGGGCCTCGGGTACGTCATCCTGCGTTCCCCTCCGTCGAAACCCGCCTCGGGTCCCCCGGTCGTGCCCTCCGGGCCGGCGGTCTGTCCGTCCCAGGGGGAAGGCAAGCCGACGGGGAACTGGACGACGTACCACGAGGACAACGTCCGGTCCGGAGCGGAACCCGCTTCCAGCATTACGACCGTCCATGCCCAGTGGTCCGGACCGACCGGACTGGACGGAAACGTGTACGCGGAGCCGCTGGTGTGCGGGAACGCCCTCTATGTCGCGACCGAGGAGGACTCGGTGTACGCGGTGAACGCCACGACGGGGAGCATTGTCTGGCACACTCACCTCGGCACGCCCGTTTCGAGCAACACGCTCCCGTGCGGAGACATCGGCCCGACCACGGGAATCACCGGGACCCCGGTGATCGATTCCGCGACCGCGGTCCTCTACGTCGTGGCCTTCCTCTCATCGGACCAGCATGTGCTGTTCGGGCTCAACGCGCTCAACGGGTCCATCGAATCTCAGGTGGGGGTCGACCCCCCCGGATCGAATCCCCAGGTCGAACAGCAACGAGGAGCGTTGACGCTCGCCAATGGCTACGTCTACGTCGTCTACGGGGGGCTCTTCGGGGATTGTGGGAACTATCGCGGCTGGGTAGTCGGAGTGCCGGTCGCGGGAACCAGTCCCATGGTGTCGTACCAAGTGCCGACTCAGCGGGAGGGTGCGATCTGGGGGACTGCCGGAACCGGCGTGGCGGCCAACGGGGACCTGTACGTGGCGACCGGAAACGGTGCCTCGACGACGACCTTCGACCACGGGGATGCTGTGATCGAACTCTCCCCGAACCTCACGGAGCTGGGGTACTTCGCTCCGACCAATTGGAAGCAGCTCAACTCCCAGGACGATGACCTGGGGTCGGTCGCCCCGACCGTTCTCCCCAACGGGAACGTCTTTCAAATCGGAAAGGAAGGAGTCGGGTACCTGCTCTCGGGCAGCTCGTTGGGAGGGATTGGAGGCCAGCTCGGCAATGCGAGCGTGTGCAATGGCGCGTACGGAGGCACGGCTCACCTCGGCTTCTCGGTCCTGGTTCCCTGCGTCAACGGGATCTTTGACGTGAATGCAAGCACGCCACAGCTACCGGTGGAATGGCACACGACCGGGTTCGACGCCGGCTCTCCAATCGTGACCGGTCATGTGGTCTGGGCCGTGGACATCTCGAACGCGAAGCTCCTCGGCTTCAACATTTCAAACGGAGACCCGGAGTTCTCCTTTTCCCTCGGCTCGGCCGACCACTTCATCTCCCCCGCGGCGGGACCGGGAACGGTGTACGTCGCGGGCGGAGGACAGCTCTACGCGTTTGCGCTCGTTTGATCGGACGCTCGCAGTGCGGGGTTCGAAATCTCCGAAAGGCTTCGTAGCGCTCCGAGCCACCGAGAACTTACCGTTGGAAGGGTGATAATCGAACGCCTCCCTGACGGGAACAGATGCACATCGCCTCCAGGACAGCGATCTCCGGGGGCAGGTTCGGGCGGGGGCCTGCCTTCCTCCTTACGCTCCGCGGCCAAGCCGAGGCATCCCCCTCCCCCACCCAGTTGACTCCGGAACCTGCCGTTCGAACGGAGGAGGCCGCGCCGAGAAGTCCGTCGCCCCCTCGCCGGACGTCCGCGTACGTCGGCGCCGGGGTCGCGGTGGTGGTGGTAATCGTGGCCTTGGCATACCTCCTGAGCGGCGGATTCCACTCGTCGCATGGTTCGTCCGGCTCGACCGGAACAGTGTTGATTCCGCGAGGGACAGGTTACTCCTACTCCATCCGCCAGTTCAACGGAATCGTGTTCGCGGTCACGTCGGAATCCCGGATTCAGGGAGAGCTAAACAGCAGTCACGGGGTCCAGATCTATCTCTTCACCCCAACGGAGTTTCAGTACCTGGTGAGGAACCTCACGGTCGGACAGTCCGAATGGACCTCGGGAGTGGTGGCCAATGCGACCATCTACGACCTTGACGTCATCGTCCAGCCCGGTAGCTGGGTCCTATCGTTCGTCAACCCGAACGAGTACCTCCCGACCGGGATCGGATTCTACACTGACGTCACATTGACGGCCACGTAGGGGACGCACGGCCTCTGGGGACTCGCATCAGAAGAGGCGCTCAGCGTCGCCAGCCCTTCCAGATCCAATCCTTTCCGAGCGTGAGCACGGCGGGAGTGAAGAATAGCTGGGCCACGAACGCCTGCAGGAGGACCGCCGAGCCGATCCCGAGGCCCATCGCCGCGATGAGGCCGAGGGGGCTCGTGAACCCGAGGAGCAGGAACGCTCCGCCGAGGATCACGGCCGCCGCGGTGATCACTCCGCCGGCGTGCGTGACGGCGTCCCGGATCGCGGCCGTCCCCCGGTCTCCGAGCGACCGCTCTTCCTTGACCCGCGTGAGGAGCAGTACGTTGTAGTCCATCCCGAACCCGAGGACGAGGATCAGAAGGATCAACGGGA
Organism: Thermoplasmata archaeon UBA184; assembly: GCA_002495185.1. Lineage (GTDB taxonomy): Archaea > Thermoplasmatota > Thermoplasmata > Lutacidiplasmatales > UBA184 > Lutacidiplasma. The sequence continues at coordinate 16,233 of DAEB01000036.1, forward strand.
GGAAGAAGATCAGCGCCTCTCCCTCGAGGACCCCCACGACGAAGTACGTGGCCGCCCAGCTCCAGATGATCGAGAGGCCGATCACACCGAGCGCGAGGATCGGGACGAACGCCGACCCGAGGATCACGAGCATGAGGATGAAGAGACCGATCGCGGCCCCGACGAGCATCTGCTCGGTGGCCGTGTTGACGAGCGTCCGGATGTCCTGGGTCGTCGGGGCGGCGCCACCGAGGTAAAGCCGAGTGACTTCCGGGTGCGTCGCGTCGAAGCTCTCGACGCGCTTCTGGACGTTGTCGATGACCGACACCGCCGACGCCGAGAAGCCGCTCACGTTGGTGGCGATGTTGAAGAGGACGGTCTTGCCGCCGACCCCCACGTACGAGCCCAGAGTCTCGTTGAGCCCCACGCGGATCGCGGGGGGTAGTGCGGTGAGGTTGAGCCACGTGTCGAGCGGGACGCTCCCCGGACCGACGAGGGTCGATACCCCGGCCACTCCTGAGGTCGCGTTCATCGTGGCGGCCAGAGCCGCGACGTCGCGGAACTCCGGAGCGTTCGGGCCCGACGCCGTCACGAGCGGGGCGTTGAAGGTCACGAGCGCGTAGCTCGTGCTGGAGTAGCTCTCCCCGAAGTCGTTCTGCAGGTGGACGAACCCCTGCTGGGCCGGATTGGAGGTCGGCAACCCGATGTTCGTGATGTCGTAGGAGATCGGCACTTGGAAAGCAACGTACGCCACGGGGATGGAGAGAAGGAGGATCAGCGCGACCACGGCGCCCGGTCGTCGGGTCGCGGTCGAACCGGCGCGCGCCACGTAGTCGCGGTTGGTCCGGATGTTCGTCGTCCGACGGACGGCGTAGCGGGCGAACCGCTCTCCCGAATTCGGCCAGAAGATCCGGGGGCCGACCAGGACCAGGATTGAGGGAAGGACGGTGAGGTTCACGGCGAGCGCGAACGCGACCGCGATGAGCAGGCAGAGCCCGAGCTGCGTGAGGAAGCTGATGTTCGAGAGGGTGAGGGCGAGCGCGACCACCTCCACCGCGAGCCCGCTCGTGAGGATGCTCTGCCCCGCCCAGCGGACCGTCGTCTCGACGGCCTCGTCGGAGGTCGCGCCCTTCACGAGCTCCTCGCGGTAGCGCGCGAGCAGGAAGACCGAGTAGTCCGTCCCGATGGCCATCAGGAAGACGAGCACGATCGACTCGATCTCCGAGACGAACTTCGTGACGAAGGTCCCGACGACAAAGATCGCCGCAAAGCTCGCGACCAGCGCGATCCCGATCATCCCGAACGCGAGCGCCGGGGCCGCGGGCGCCCGGAAGTAGAGCACCATGATGACGAGCAGGACGATGATCGTGAGGACGAAGAGGAGGCTGAGCGACGACGTTGCGAGATAATTCGTCGCGCTCGAGAGAGGGGCGCCGCCGGTCACGTAGGAAGCGATCCCCCCGTAGCCGGGGGCGTCCCCCAGCACGTTCGAGACGACGGTGCTGATCTCCGAAACGTCGGAGTAGGTGACCGAGGTACCGTTCACGAGGTAGTTGTCGTCGACTCCGAACGAGACGACGATCAACGTGGCCGACTGGGCGCGGTTGACAAAGGAACCATAGATCGAGGCGGGGATCGGGAGCGGGAGCCGGTCAACGGGGTTGGCCTGTACCTGGCTTACGGCCCATGCCGCCGCGGTGGCGTTCGACGGGGCACCCGAGGGGAACGCGTTCCAGATCGTGAGCAACCACTCCGGGGAGATCCCTACTTCGGAACCCAGAACCGTCGTCGCGACCGTCTTCTGAGCGGAGGGGAGGCTCCAGTTCCCTACGTTCAAGTCGACGAGCACGAGCTGAGCGAGCGGGAGGGCCGAGGAAACTGGGAAGAGGCTCGGAAGCTCGCCCAGGAGCGCACCGACGGCCGCCTCGTTCGCGCAGGTCGTGACGGTCTGGTTCGCGAGGCAACCGGAGTTCACGCTGGCATTGAATCCGGTCGCGCCTCCGGCTCCGTTATAGAAGTCGGTCAGGACCTGAGCTTCCGTGGGGGAGGAGGAAACCTCGGCTCTCGTCTGGTTGAATGCCGGTAGGTCGGCCGCCGATTTCGAAGAGCTGGACGAGAGGTTGGCCGCGATGCTCTCCCAATTCGAGACGTACAGGGCGACCGGACTCCAGAGGAGTTCGGCGGTTTGGTTCACGCTCGCGGGAAGCGAGGGGGTCCCGCCGAGGGCCGGACTCAGAAAGGCCCACCCGAGTTCGACCTGTCCTGCCAGGTACTCGGTATACACCGTGTACAGAGAGTCGACCGAGCTCACGTTGTGGAGACGGTGATCCTGCGCGAGGGCGGACGTGAGCGCGAGAGTCGCGTTCTTCGCGACCGGGCCGACGATGTTCGGCCCTTCGAGAAGAATGATCGCCGAGGAGGGAGACTGCTGCATCTGGGGGAACGCGGTGCTGTAGGCGTTCTGAGCTTGGACGCTCTCGTCGGAGCTCGGGAGAGGATTGCTGAAGTTGTTCGAAATGACGCTCCCCACGTTGGCGGCCGGGTACAGGCAGACAAGGATGATGGCAATCCAAAGGACCAGGGAGTACCACGGATGGCGCACGATCTTCCGGCCGAGCCATCCGAGCGGGGAATCTCCCGGGGCGCGACGTCGGGTGGTACTTCCGGAGCTCGCAGTCATCGCCACCTACGAAGAGACGGACGGACGGTCATGAGCTCGGAGCCGGGGCATCATCTAACTTTCCTCGCGCGAACTTCACCGCTCCACCGGCGAAAGAGTCCGTCCTTCTTGTCGTTCCAAGCCGGCCGGGAGCTCTTAGCGATTCCCCGCGAGGTTTCCGGAGACGCCCAAAGAGGTAAAGATGGATGCCGGGACGGTTCGGGGCGTGTCGCTCTACGTCCTCGTCAACGAGCAGGGCCCCCGATGGGACGCGTCGCTCCCGATGCGAGAGCAGAAGGGGTGGTCCGAGCACGCGAGGTTCATGGACGCCCTGGTCGACGACCGGATCGTCGTGCTCGGGGGACCACTCCGGGGCGGACCGTCCCACCGGGCACTTCTCGTTCTTCGGGCTCCCGATGTGTCCCAATTGAAAGCACGGCTCGCGGAGGATCCGTGGATGCGCAGCGGGATCCTCCGGATGGGGGAGCTGATTCCCTGGGAACTGCTGCTGGGCGAGCTTCCCTGAGCCAGACCGTCGAACGGATAGGCTGGATTGCGCCTCAGACCCTGCCTGCGTCCGGTGGCGCCAGTCGACGGAACATGGGTGGACCGAGATTCACCAAACGAAAATCGTCCCCCGGGCTCTCCGCCAAGCGATGTCCGCGGGATACCCGACCCCCGCCGCTCCGTGGTCCGTGAGCCGAGCGCGCACTCCCTCCGGAAGCACCGCCGAGACGCTCGTTCTCATCGCCCTCGTCCTCCAGATCATCGGGGGCGTCCTGGTCCTGTTCGGCATCGCCTGGCTGTTCGGCCTGTCGCTCGTTCACCCGTTCGCAGGCCGATGGGTCTGGTTCGCGCTGACCGCGGCCGGCGTGGTGGGAGTCCTCGTGGTCGTCTTCCTCTACTTCGCGTACACCCTATGCTACCGAAGGATCCAGAGGGGGGAGTACGCGGAAGCCCAGGCCCCTACCTTGGTCATCGGGATCCTCTCGCTGTTCTTCGGTCTCATTCCGGGGATCTTCTACCTGGTCGGGTACGCGAAGCTCGATTCCGCCATCCGCGAGCAGCAGGGTCCGCCGCCCGTCTACGGCGTGCCGACGGCAGTTCCCCCAATCGCCTGCACCGGCTGCGGGCGGGTCTATCCAGTCGGAGCCTATGCGTTCTGCCCGGCGTGCGGACGGAAGCTGGGACCCTGAAGGGCCGGAAATGGCCGTCCGGGCGTACGTGTTTGTGACGACGACAAACCCCGGCCCTCGCGCCGCGTGTCGCGCCATCCGGAAGATTCCCGGTGTCGTCCAGGCGGACGCCCTGTTCGGCGGTCCACCGGTGGTCGCCGTCGTCGAGGGCCGCGACCTCGCCGAAATGGACGCTCCCATCGACGCGATCGTAAACCTTCCGATGGTCGTCGACACGGAGACTCACGTCGTCCGGGAGATTGAGCGGGAAGCCGAGGCGCGACGGCCATCCCGGACAACTAGTTCACGGCGGTGAGCTTTGGAGGACGGACGGCGACCACGACGTCGGCCGTCGCGAAGAAGCGGAGGGCGCGCGCCCGGAACGTGATTCGAAAACCCAGGTGCGCGAGACGCTCCCGGACCGCCCTCTTGTGGAACATCTCGACGTAGAGAAGTCGACCTCCCGGGCGTAGGACCCGCGCGATTTCGTCCACGCCTCGAAGGATCTCCGGGACGCCTCCCAGGTGGTGAAGGACCTGGTGTGCGACCACGAGATCGAAGCTCTGGTCCGGGTACTGGAGGCGAGAGGCGTCCCCCTGTTCCACGACGATCGTCGGGGGAAGGGGAACAAGGGCCACCTCGAGATTCTGCCGCGCCAAGGCGACCTGTTCCGGGTCGAAATCGGTCACGTGGATGCTCGCCGGATGATAGCGCCGCTGGAGCAGAACGGAGAAGTTCCCGTTGCCGGCACCGAGCTCGAGCACGTCCGAGGTCGAGGGAAGAGGGAACTGTCCGGCCCGTTCCAACCGGTCGAGCAGGCGCGAGTATCCTCGAGTGCCCCGACGGTTGACGAACCGCTTCTCAAGCTTCGACATCTCGGTCATGGACTCCCTCGAGCATTGACCGATGGCAGGTTCGAGACTGAATCCTTTCGTTCAGCCGATTGCACGCCCTAGCCTGTTCGTTGCCCCCGGCCGAGGATTGATATGAGATGCAAAGCTGGACCCGCTCGCGGGGACGGCACTCCCGCGGGCGAGCGCGCATCGCATGAAGGCCGCAAGATCCGGTCCGTCGGGGCGTCGGTCGGTTGAGGATTGGCGGACTCCCTGTGAGGTCGCGGAGTATCGGACAACGCCCGACTACGCGGAGACCGTCACCTACCTCGAGCGGATCGCCGCCGCCTACCCCGGTCGGGTCCGGATCGAGGATTTCGGCACGACCGGCGAGGGTCGCCCGCTCAAGATCGTCATCGCCTCGAAAGACGGGGTGTTCGAACCCGATGCCGTCCACGCCTCGGGCCGCGTCGTGCTGCTGGTCCAGAACGCGATCCATGCGGGGGAGATGGATGGGAAGGATGCGTGCGTCGCCCTCCTGCGGGACATCGTGCGGAACCGGGAGCTGGCCCACCTTCTCGACCGGGTCGTCCTGGTCTTCATCCCGGTCTACAACATCGACGGTCACGAACGGCGCTCGCCGGACAACCGGGTGAACCAGAACGGTCCCGAGCTCATGGGGTGGCGGGCCAACGGAACGAACCTCAACCTGAATCGGGACTACATGAAGGCGGACGCCCCCGAGACGCGGGCGTTCCTCCGCATGTTCCACCGATGGCGGCCGGATTTCTTCGTCGACAACCACGTCACCGACGGTGCCGACTTCCAGTACGACGTGACGTTCGCGCTCGACACGACCCCCGACGTCTTCCCGGGAACCGCCCGTTGGATCCGTGACTCGGTCACTCCCGAGCTGGTGCGTCGCGTGGACGAGAGCGGACACCTTGCGTTCCCGGCGGGGGTCTTCCTCGTCGACGATACCGACCCCGCGAAGGGACTCGCGTTCAACGAGGACCCTCCGCGATTTTCAACCGGGCAGATGATCCTCGAAAACCGGCCCGGCCTTCTGGTCGAACTTCACATGCTGAAGGACTACCGGACCCGGGTCACGGGGGACTACGAGATCCTACGAGCGCTGCTCGAGGTCCTCCACCGGGACGCGACGACGCTCCTCGCGCTGAACCGGGACGCCGACCGGGCCGCGGCCGAGCTCGGTTCGCCCCGGGCCCGTCGCTCGCCGTTCCCTCTCATCCTCGGGAAGGACGGGACGACGACTCCGACCGAGTTCCGGGGTTATCGGTTCACCCGGAGCCTGAGCGAGGTCTCGGGCACGATGGCCGTCCGTTACTCCCGCGAGCCCGTGGACCTCACGCTCCCGATGGAGACCGGCGTCCGGGTCGTCGTCTCGGTCATGCTCCCCGCCGGTTACATCGTGCCGCCGCAGTGGACGAGGGTGACCGACGTCCTCGAGGCGCACGGGGTCGAGCTTCGTCGCACGACCGCACCGTGGACCGGACGAGTCGAGCGGTACCGAGCGACCGGAATGCAGTGGCCGACGCGGCCCTTCGAGGGGCACCACCCCATCCTCCGGGGCGGAAATGTGGAGCGAGAGATCGGTCATTTCGGAACGTGCACCCTCGCGACCGAGACCCTCACCTTCCCGGCGGGGTCCGCGGTGGCGTCGCTCGACCAAAGGCTCTCGAAGGTCGTTGTGCACTGGCTCGAGCCGGAAGCGCCGGACTCGGCGCTCCGCTGGGGGTTCTTCGACTCGGTCTTTGAGCAGAAGGAATCCGGCGAGGCGTACGTGATGGAGAAGCTCTCCCGGGAGGCGATGGCGAATGACCCGAAGCTCCGGAGCGAGTTCGAACGCCGTGTCGAGACCGACCGGGAGTTCGCGGGCGACCCCAGCGCCCGGCTCGCGTTCTTCTACGACCGGTCCCCCTGGGGGAAGGCCAACCGAGTCGGTGAATACCCGGTGGGCCGGCTTCTATCCCTGAGGGGGCTCCCGCTGACGGAAGGATAGCCCCTCTCCGCGGGTCACGACCCCGGGCCGCTTGTTGCGGCAGACTGGTCGCCGGAAATGACGAGGTTCCCGAGGACGAGCGTCGGGCCGACAAAGTCTCCGGAGGACCGTGCCACCGAACCCATCGCCCGAATCCCGTTGAGCAGCGACGGTCGGCCGTCGCGCGTCAGAACCGCACCTCCCACGGTCCCCCCTCGGACCGGCTCCGCGAGCTTGCCTCCCCGGATGCGGTAGCCGATCCGGATCTCCCCACCGAACGTGCCCGCCACGCGGTCCGGGTTGGCCCAGCCGAGCTGCTCGACCCAGACTCCGTCCTCCACCTGTTCGATAAGCTCGGAATCAGATCCCCCGGTGCCCGAGGCGAGGACGATCGTGCTCGAGTCCGGTGTCGGTCGTCGGGCGAACTTCCGCCAGTAGTTGGCGCCCCAACCCAAGGTCGTCGCGCGGCACGCGTTGCCGGTAAGAGCGATCTTCAACGCGTTCGCGTGGAGAACGTCGGTGAGCGTTTCCATCGCTTTCCCTTCCGAGATGAGATGTCGGACCCGCTGAGGCGTTCCCTCGTCATCGACGGGGGAGGAGCCGATCGACCAGTCGAGGAGCCCGTTGTCCCTGACATCGAGGCGGTCCGAGCCCACGACCGTCCCTGGCGCGACCCCCATTCCCCGGAGCTGGGCGACCCCTCCGAACTGGAACGAAATGACGGAGGGAAGGATGCCGGAAAGGACCTCGGGGGGAAGCACGACAACGCCCTCACCCACGGACGGAGGAACCCCTCGACGAGCGTCCTCTGCGAGGCGGTACCACTTCGCGACCTTCTCCTCGAGTCCCTCGAGGCGGATCCGGCGGTTGGTGTCCTCGTACCAGAACTCCCCGGGAGGTCGCCCTTCGGGCCCGCCCTCCGCCTTGACGGCGATCTCACGTTCGACGGCAGTGTGCGTGTAGGACGCCGCCATCCCGTGGGAGTTCGCGAGGGAGCTCTCGACCAACGTCGCCTTGATCGTCGCGAAGGTGGGCGGGGGAAGGCGCCGTGCGTCGCAGGCCGCGAGGAGGTCGTCCGCCGCCTTCTGGAGCGACAACGCCGGGTCGGCCCAGAGGGCGGAGTCGACGATCTGGGGCGTGGTCGCGGGCCCCCCGACCCCGAGCGGAAGCTCGGGACGGTGGGCAGGGAACCGGTTGAACTGGGCCACCGACCGTGCGTCCTCCGCCGCCGCCCGGACCCCTCTCTCCGAGAGGTCCGTGGAGGCCTGGAACCCGACTCCCGTCTGGTCGTCCACTTCGCTCAGGACCCGGATTCCGTATCCCTCGAGCCGGAGCGGTCCCCGGGTCATCTCGACCCGGGAGCCGCTCAACTGGATCTCGAATCGACGAGACCGCTCGGCGTAGACCTCCCACGGCACCTCGAGAGGCGCGAGCTTCTCCGCGACGGCCAAGGCAAGGAGCGGCGCGCGCATCATGAGGGCCCCACCACCGCGCGCGACAGGAGGTACGTTCCTCCGTCCCCGACGGGAAGGAGGTCTCCGTGGCCCTTGCCGCAGGTGCCGGCGCTCAGCTCGAGGTACCGCTCCTCTCCGATCCCGCGGATCTCCCGCAGGAACTCGAGCACGCTTCCCGAAAGGACCATCGAGGAGGTGCGCTCGGTCACCTTCCCGTTCTCGATCAGGTGGCCCGTCCGCACCTTGAGCTGCATCCGGCCCCCGAGCGGGTCCTCCATCCCGCTCAGCCACCGCTCGAGCACGACGCCGTTGCGTGCCTCCTCGACCAGCTCCTCGAAGCTCCAGTCGCGGGGCTCGATCAGCGTGTTCGTCATCCGCACGTACTCCTGGCTCAGGAAGTCGGACCGACGGGCGTTTCCGGTCGGCTTCGCACCGAGCGCCGCCGCGGTCGAGCGGTCGTGGAGGGCTCCGACGAACCGTCCGTTCTCCACGAGCGGCGTCCGCTGCGTCGGATGACCTTCGTCGTCGAATCCCAGCGTACCCCATGCTCCGGGGATCGACCCGTCGTCCACGAGGGTGAGGGTCTCCGGGCCCACGACCGTCCCCAGCAGGGGCTGAAGGTAGGAGCGGTTCCGCAGGAACTGGTCGGCCTCGGTGCCGTGCCCGAACGATTCGTGGACGAACGTTCCCGTGGTCCCGGGGTCGAGCACGACGTTCATCTTCCCGACCGGGGGCGCCTTCGTCTGGAGAAGCGAGCGCGCGATCGAGCACACCGACCGTGTCTTCTCCGGGGTGATCGCGTCGAGCACCTCCTGGCCTCCCAAACGACCCTCGCTGTCGATGTACGACTCCGACCGCCCGTTCTCGACCGCGACCGCAACGATGGCGGAAAACGCTCGATGGAGCCGCTCGAAGCAGTTCGCGCCCGCCGAGTTGAGGTAGAACCGTTCCTCCTCGAACCATTGCAAGTTGGCGGTGCCGAACCGGATCCCGGGCTCGCCCGCGATCCAGCCGTAGACCTCCTCGGCCCACGCGAGAGCGCGCTCGTTGCCGAGGTCCCGCATCGGGCGAACGGGGACGGAGTCGAAGGTGATCGTGCTCGACGTGGCCGTGCCCGGAGGGTCTCCCCGGACCTCCATTTTCGCCAACCGGGCGAGGAGTTCCTCCGCGGCATTCTCGAGTCCTGGTTCGTCAAGCCCGACGGTCGCGGACTCCACCCACCGGGTCCCNNACGGTCGACCCGCGGGTCCGCTGCGCGAACGCCTCCACGAACGGCGTCCGTGCTTCGATGCGCTTCAGCTCCCGGAGCAGCTCCGCCTGATGCTCGCGCAGGTCGCCGTTCATGGGTTCCCCAGTCCTCGCGCCTCAGATAAGCGTACGGCATTTGGGACGCGCCTCCCTCGAGATGAAACGCTCCGACCGGAACCCAGTCCGGCACTCCTTCCCCCAGCGACGTGCCCGCCACAAGGTTCACGTCCTAGGGAGGCATCGAGGAACCCTACCCGCCGACCGGGGAATGGTCTCCATGCCATCGGGGTCAGTCAGGGATGCCGGGCGAGCCGGCCCGTCGGGCTCGTTCGCGGATGTTCGGCGTCGCGGAAACCTCGGCTGGGACTTCTCGTCGGTGCGCAAGGAACCGCTTGGGCGGCGGGTCGAGGTGGAGGCATGAGTTGGTCGCGGAGCTACGCCTACGGATGGCCGGACGAACAGACGCTGGAACACCAGCCTAGCACGTCGTCCACGGAGATCTTGCAGATCCTCGTCGCCTACCTGGTCCTGACGTTCGACATGGTGGTGCTGTTCGGGGGCGTCAACCTGGCCGACGGCTTCGACACCTCATTCCTGAAGCAGTACCTCGTCCCGCTCGTCTCGGTCTCGGCCGCCGCGGCGCTCACGGGCTTCGTTGCCCACGAGATGGCGCACAAGGTCGCGGCCCAGAGGAGAGGGTTCTGGGCGGAGTTTCGCGCCTCCCCCGTCGGGCTCATCGTCTCCGTGATCACGGCCCTTCTGGGGTTCCTCTGGGCGGCGCCCGGGGCGACCGTCGTGAACGGAGTGCCCGAACGGGACCGCGAGGACTGGGGCCACATCGCGCTCGCGGGGCCCATGACGAACGTGGCGTTCGCGGCGGTGTTCTACGTCGGGTCGGTCGGGGCGTGGCTTTTCTCCTCCTCGGACGCGTACTACTGGCTCCTCATGCTGGCGTTCGTGAATGGCTGGTTCGGGGTGTTCAACATGATCCCGATCGGGCCGCTCGATGGAAGGAAGGTCTTCAGCTGGAGCGCCGCGATCTGGATCCTGGTGTTCGTGGCCGTCGCCGCCTTCGCGGCCGCGCTCGCGATCGCCTTCTACTACTACGGCGACCCGCTGTTCGTCTAAGAGCGCCGTCGAACGGTCGCCCGCTCCGGGCCCGCCTCCGGTCGAGCGCGGGTCCCGCCCCTCGCGGCGCTCGCCCTGAGAATCAGGAAAATGATTATGCGACAGGGAGCGATGCCCCTCTCCCGAGGATTCCATGGCGTCGGTCAAGCTGCCCATGTGGTACCGTGTCCTGGCATCGATCGTCGGTGTGCTGTCGATCGTGCTGGCCCTGATCGTGTTGGTCGAACCCGTCCTCGCGTTGTGGCTCCTGATCTTCCTGCTCGCTCTGGGGCTGCTCTTCATGGGCATGGACCGGCTCGTGGTCGGAATCTCGGGCCATCCGCTCGCGTGGGTCGAGGCGATGCTGCCCCCGTCGATGTCCTCCGCCGCGGGAGGGACACCGCCGGGCTCGAGCCCGCCGCCGAAGACGTAGGGGCCCCGGGAGGCCTTCCGCCCCCGCCCGTCGCGGGCCGGGCCAGGAGTTCACCCCTCACGGGCGCCCGGAGGGTGCCCGCGCGTCACCGGCTCGAACGGTCAGCCCATCCAGTGCCAGAAATCGTCGTTCCAGAAGTCGACGGATTCGTGAGCGTGTCGCAGGGGAGTGGGATGAAGCCCCTCCTCCTCGGCCGCATGCAGCTGCCGGCGGAGCTCGTCGGTCGTCTCGTTCGAAAGCGAGTCGAGGGTTCTCGCCAGGGCATGGGCGATCCCCGGGTCGAGGACCCGGTCGGGGTGGACTACGAGGAGCCGAAAGTGGTGGGATCGCCCCTCCTCCACCCGGACCACCTGCCAGGTGAGGGGCTCGTGCCGCTCCTTCTGGAGGCGGAACGCGGCGACGTTGCCGATCGCCTCCGCGACGAAGTTCTCGTCGGCCAGTCCGGGGGTAAGGTGGAGTTCTACGTCGAGCCCGCGATGCGTTGGGTCCACCTCCTTGCCGGCCCACTCCCGAACGAGCAGTTCGAACACCGAAGGTCGCGGTGCTTCGTTGCACGCCCGCGAGGTATCGACCGTACTTCCGTGTTTCCCGCACCGGGCCCGCTACTCGCGAACCGTTGGCGTCCTCGATCGGACGGGCCGTTCGGGGAGGCCCGCATCCGCGCGGCGCACGGGCCGCAACCATGAACACGTTCATCACGCACGGCGCGATCCGCCTCTCGTGGCCGCGGTACCGCCTCCCCCTCGGGCCCCGGTTCTCGCATCTCGCGAGGTCGCCTCCCACTACGTCGAGTATGCTCGATGGGACGCCCGAGGTTGGCTCTGGTTCTTCGGCGCCCTGCTGATCGGCTTCGCGGTGATTGCCGGGCCCGTGTCCTCGGAGTGGGGCACGGCGTTGCTTCTCGGCTTGGTGGGGCTGGCGCTGATCGTCGTCGGCGTGTGGCTTCATCTGTACCGGCGCGCGGGATTCTGATTCCGGAGTCCAGCGACCGACCTTCGTGCGGCTGCGCACGACGGATTCTCACCTCGGACGGCTCTGCCGCCGTCGAGAGTGAACCGGAAGGTCGACCGGAGGGGATGGGTGCTCCTCGGGGATTTGAACCCGCGTTGGAGTTTATCCGTCCGTTCGGCTCCTGTCGATTTTCTCGCGCTCGAAAATCGTGCGGTTCATGTAGTGCCAATCGGTCGGTTCGCGGGGTGTCGCCATGGAGGAGATCACCGACATGCAAGCGTGGGCCGCGATCGAAGCCGCGATGAAGAAGTCCAAAGAAATCGGCACAAAGATGGATATCGCGGTGGTCGACGCCGGCGCGAACCTGAAGGGATTCCTCCGGATGGACGACGCCTGGATCGGCAGCATCGACATCTCGATCAAGAAGGCCCGCACGGCCCGATTCTTCGACATGAACACCGGGGAGATCGGCAAGCTCTCCCAACCCGGGGGCCCCCTCTTCGGGATCGAGCACTCGAACGGGGGTCTCATCTCGTTCCCGGGCGGGGTTCCGATCAGGTCGAAATCGGGCGCGATCATCGGAGCGATCGGGGTGAGCGGAAGCACGGTCGAGAACGACCACGCGGTCGCTGCCGCGGGAGCCAAAGCGGTCGCGTAAGCCGAGCGCGTTCCGAACCGGTCCGGAGGTGGTGCGATGAAAGCCAACGTCTACATGGGTCCGTACAAGCTCGAGGTGAAGGACAAGCCGAAGCCGAAGGTCGAGAGACCGACCGACGTGGTGCTCAAGATCACGGCGACGTGCATCTGCGGCTCCGACCTCCACCTCTACCACGGACTCATCGCCCCCGACCTTCCGGGCCAGACCCTGGGTCACGAAAACGTCGGTGTCGTGGACGAGGTCGGCTCGGCCGTCCAGTTCGTGAAGAAGGGTGACCGGGTCGTCGTTCCGTTCAACATCAGCTGCGGCGCCTGCCAGTTCTGCAACTCCGGCCTCTGGTCGATGTGCGACAACGCGAACCCCTACAACCCGAAGGGACCGGGGGCGGCGTTCGGATACGCGAAGCTGCTCGGTGGGTACGACGGGGGCCAGGCCGAGTACCTGCGGGTTCCGTGGGCGGACACGATGTGCCTCAAGATCCCGGACAACGTCCGGGATGACCAGGCGGTCCTCCTCGCCGACATCTTCCCGACGGGGTTCTTCGGGTGCGACATCGCGGGGGTTAAACCCGGTCACGTGGTCGTAGTTGGAGGGTGCGGTCCGGTCGGCCTCATGGCCCAGATGAGCGCCCTGCTCCGCGGCGCGGCCCGGGTCTACGCGACTGACCGGGTCCCGGCGCGGCTCGAGCTCGCGAAGAAGATTGGCGCGGTCCCCATCAACGTCGATAAGGAAGACCCGGTCAAGCGGATCCTCAGCGATACCGACGGGTGGGGGGCGGATGCGTGTGTCGAGGCGGTGGGTTACGAAGCGACGGGCAAAGGCGTGATGGCTCCGGGCCCGAAGGTGGAAGCGAAGCCGCTTGTCGTCCTCGAGACCCTGATGAAGGTCGCGAAGAAGGGGGCGGTCATCGGGATGCCCGGACTCTTTGCACCGACGCCGGCGGACCCCGAGGGCCGAGTGAGCTTTCCGTTGGGTGCTGCCTTCACGAAGGAACTCGGGTTCCGCATGGGGCAGTGCAACGTGAAGAACTACAACCGCTACCTGATGCAGGCAATTGCCGACAAGCGGGTCGACCCGTCGATCGTCATCACGCACCGGGAGCCCCTCGAGAAAGCACCGCAACTCTACGAACAGTTCGACAAGCGCGAGGGCGGGATCGTCAAGGTGCTGTTGAAGCCCTGAAGGGTGGCGCGCCGGGTTCGCGCCCGGGCACTTAGTTTGCCGAACCCGAGAGGTGCTCCCGGCGGGATTTGAACCCGCGTTGGAGGGTTTCCTCGGCTCCGTACCGGATGCCTCGAAGGCCCTCTATCCTTGACCGGACTAGACTACGGGAGCACCCTGTCGCGTCCGTCCCCGCGACACTACCCACCCGCTATGGAGCTTTCGTTGCGCCCGTCAAAGACGTGGAGGGTCGGTTATTTTCGCGGGGGAGGGGGCGACGGCGCGAGCGGCTCGAGGTAGTACGGGTGGACCGGGTGCCGAGGGAGGTACTCGGAGCGCCGCATCCCGGTGACGGCGTAGATCGTCTTCTCCGCGACCTTGCACGCATTGTCTGCGATCCGCTCGAAGTGCCGCCCCACGAGGAGGTCGTTTGCCAGATGGCGGGAGACCTCGGGGTGCTTCTCGAGGCACTCGTAGATCTCGTTGTTCACTTGGCGGTGCATCCGGTCGACGGTGTCGTCCCGGCGGAACAGGTCCCGGGCGAGCTCGGTTCGGTTCTCCTCGAGCGCATCGAGCGACTGCTGGACCATCGGCTCCACGACATCGTCCATCTGCTGGAGGAGCGACCGGACCTGGGGCAGCGCCTCCGCCGCGTCCGGCGGGAGGGTGATGCGGGCCATGTCAAATCCGAGCCGGCCCACGCGGTCGAGGTGCGTCGTGCTCTTGAGCAGGGCTACGGCCGTCCGCAGGTCCACGGCCGCGGGCTGGCGGAGGACCAGGAACGCGATCGTCGCATGCTCCATGTCCTCGTCAAACTTGTCGAGCTGCGGGCCGCGGTCGAGCACAAGCTGGGCCGCGGTGAGGTCGCCTGCGTCGTACGCGCGCCAGCCGTCGTGGACCATGGCGAGCGCCCAGTCGCCCATCTGGACCGCGCGGTCCTTGAGGTGCCGGACGAGGAGGTCGTATCCGCGCGGCGCGCCGGTGTCGGCGAGCGGGTCGCTCGCGCTCATCCGAACCTCCCCGTGATGTACGACTCCGTCAGCTTCTCTTTAGGTCGCTCGAAGAGGTCCTCAGTGGGTCCGAACTCGATCAGCTTCCCGAGATACATGAACGCGGTGAAGTCGGAGACCCGCGCCGCCTGCTGCATGTTGTGCGTCACGATGATCACGGTGTACTCCGCCTTCAGTTGCGCGATGAGCTCCTCGATCTTCGACGTCGCGATCGGGTCGAGCGCAGAGCAGGGCTCGTCCATCAAAAGCACTTCCGGGTTGCCCGCGAGCGCCCGGGCGATGCACAGACGCTGTTGCTGACCCCCCGAGAGGGAGGTCGCGGCCGCATCCACGCGGTCCTTCACTTCGTCCCAGAGCGCTGCCTGCTTCAGCGCCCGCAGGACGGCCTGGTCCATCTTCTCACGGGACGGGCGCGTGTTGAACCGCAGGGGCGCCGAGACGTTGTTGTAGATCGACATCGTCGCGAACGGGTTCGGCTTTTGGAACACCATCCCGACCCTCCGGCGGACCGCCGTCGGGTCCATCCGGTAGAGGTCCTCGCCGTCCAGGAACACGCTCCCCTCGGCATGCGCATGCGGAGCGGTCTCGTGAAGTCGGTTGAGGCACCGGATGAGCGTCGACTTTCCGCACCCCGACGGGCCGATGATCGCCGTGACCTTCCGGTCCGCAAACTGAAGGTTGATGTCCTGAATCGCCCGGGACGGCCCGTAGAACGCGTTCAGGTCCTGGACTTCCATCTTCGCAGACTCGTTGACTAGTGCCATGTTGTTTCACTCCCCGCGCATGCGCCGCGCCATCCAATCGAGCGTGAACCTCGAAAGAACGCTCAAGATGAGGATCAGCCCGAGGAGCAACAGCGCGCAGCCCCAGGCCAGATTGTACCAGTTCTGGTACGGGTTCGTCGCACCGTAGAAGATCCAGAGCGGAAGCGCGCACCCCTCGGCGGTGATTCCCTGAAGGGGGTGAGCGCACCCCTGGCCGAGCGTGAGCAAGAGAGGGGCTGCTTCGCCGGCGGACCGGGCGATCGCCAACAGGATTCCGGTGATGACCCCGGGGAGGGCCGAGACGAACGTGATGCGGACGGTCATCTTCCACCGCGAGATCCCGAGCGCCAGGGCAGCCTCCCGGACCGAGTGGGGCACGGTTCGCAAAGCCTCTTCGCACGTCCGCGTCACGATGGGGACCATCAGCACCGCGAGCGCGATCGACGCGTCCAGGTAGCTGAACGCCTGGGTCGGGTCGTAGATGATGAAGAGCGAGAGCGCGAACGCCCCGGCGACAATGGACGGCACTCCCGAGAGCACATCGGCGACCATCCCGATGAGGCGCGCCGATCGCCGTTCGCCGCCATACTCGACCGCGAAGATCGCGGCGCCGATTCCGATCGGGACCGCCAGGAGCGACGAGAGACCTATCAGCACGAGCGAACCCTCGAGCGGGACCAGTACCCCTCCCTGGTGACACGTGATCCCAGGTTCCGGCGTGCAGGGGTAGGGAATCTGTTGCGTGAAGAACGCCCCATTGATGACCGGAGCCCCGAGCAGGAACACCTCGTAGACCACGGCGACCAGGGGGACCATGATGACTACGATCGCGAGTCCCGACAGCACGGTCATTCCGTGGCTGAAGATTTTCCGGCGGCCGGCCAGGTCGAACTTCATTCCGCCGCTGCCCCCTGACCTGCCTGGAGTCGCGAGAGGATGAGCCGGGCGCCGACGTTGATGGCGAGAGCAATGGACAGCAGGATGAGACCGGCTTCAAAGAGCGCGGGGGCCTCGAGCGGCTGGAAGGCCTCGGTGAGTTCGTTCGCGATGAGGGCCGCGATGGTGGTGCCCGAGGAGAGGAGAGAGGAGGGAATGATCGGTCGGTTGCCGATGACGAGCAGGACCGCCATCGTCTCGCCGAGCGCGCGGCCTAGGCCGAGAACCGACCCTGCGATGATGCCGCTGCGAGCGTAAGGGATGACGGCGCGGCGAGTCACTTCCCAGTCGGTGGCGCCGATAGCGATGGCCGCCTCCTTCTGGCTCCGAGGAACCGCCGCAAGGGAGTCACGGCTGACGGCCGTCACGGTGGGGATCGCCATCACCGACAGGACCAGGCTCGCGGTGAGGATGTCGAGCCCAATGGGGGTGGAGTTGAACAACCCGGTCCACCCGAGGTACGTGATGAGCTTGGGCTCCACGACGGTACGTTCGAGCGGTACGAGCACGATGAGCCCCCAGAATCCGTAGATGATGGAGGGGATCGCTGCGAGCAGCTCGATCAGCTGCCCGACCGGCGCGCGAAGCCAGGTCGGGGCATGCTGGGTCAGGAAGATCGCAGCCCCAAGGCCGAGAGGGATTGCGATGAGAAGTGCGATCGCGCTCGTGATCAAGGTTCCGATGAGCGCGGGCAGGATACCGTACACATTGGTCTCGGGACCCCAGACCCGCCCCGTGAGGTAGGAGAACCCGAGCGTCGTGATGGCGAGCCTCGATTGGTAGAGCAGGACGACGACCAGCGCCACCATGAGAGCGACAACGGCGATGGTCGCGAGGAGGAGGAGAATCAGGAAGGTGATGTCCCCCACCTTCGGGGCGCGATGAATTCGTTCGGGGTGAGAAGTTGGGAAGGGGTTGCCTGGGGTCATTCTTCCGTTACCCAGACGGAGCCGGAGAAGCGCTGCCCGTCCTCGCCACTAGCTCGGCGTACAGACGGAGAGCGTCGCTCCGTTGTACGTGATCGTCTTGATCGTGTTCTGGTCGTAGGTGACCGCGCTACTGGAGAGCGGGATGTAGTAGAGCGGGGCGGCGTACGACTGGCCGGTCGGACCGACAATCCACGAGAGGAAGTCGACCATGCTCTGCGCCTTCGCCTGGCTGTACGACGAACCGTAGGCCACACCGAGGTCGGTGTAGACGAACAGATAGGTGAACGTCGCGACCGGATAGTCGTGTGCACCGGGCGCGTTCAGCACCGAGACGTTGAACCAGTCCCCAGTGGGAGACGGGAACACGACGTTCGAGTCCGTGATCGCCGACTCGATGTTCGTGACGTTCGCCACGATGAAGTTGCCGGCCGGGTTCTCGACGGCCCCGAAGGCGACCCCGTTCGTCAGCGCGTAGTTGATATCGACGTACCCGATCGAGTATTGTTCTTGCTGCACGGTTGTCGTAACGCCCGAGTTGCCCTTGGAGGCGACCCCGACGGGCCAGTTGATGGTCGTCGCGTGACCGTAGGTGTTCTTCCACGTCGCGTTCGAGAGCGATAGGAAGCTCGACCAGACGAAGGTCGTACCGCTTCCATCGGACCGGTGCACGACGATGATGTTCTGGTTCGGAAGAGTGACACCCGGGTTGAGAGCCTGCAGAGCCGTGTTGTTCCAGTTCGTGTATCCGGCCGCGCCAAGGTAGATGCCGGCCAGCACCTGGCCACTGAACTTCAGGTGTCCCGAGACCCCCGGCAGGTTGTAGATGGGCACGGCCGCGCCCGCCGACTCGGGGATCGTAAGGACCCCGGGGGACGGAATTGCAGCGCGCTGTGCAGGGTTCAGGGGGGCNNCCGCTTCCGACGGCCGCGTAGTTCACGGTGCTCGTGGTGTAGGCGAGCGACCAGGCAATCATCAACGGCGCGACGAGGGTCGAGCCGGCCCCATTCAACGTCTGGCCGCTGACGCACGCGGAGGTCGACTTGTTGCTGGTGGACGACTTGAACCAGCCCGCGCCGTACCCGACGCCCAGGACGATGACGATCACCACGACGACGGCGATCACCGCATAGAGGCCCGTTCGGCTCTTCCCCTTGCTCCGGACCATCGTTTCGTCCGAGGTCGGAGCGGCTGGGGGGGTTGTGGCGCTTCCACTTGTGCTGCTCATCTTTTGTTCTCTCCTTCTTCTCCTTGTTCGATGCCGCGGTCGTTCCAGTCCGAACTCCCTCGAGCGCGGTCCCTCGAGGGGACGGGGTCAACCCGACCGGGAATCCGGGGATTCGAGCCGTCGCGCAGGTCCGTTGTGACGACAGAACCCCGCGGACTCCCACCCGGTTCTTGGGCGTCCACAGCCCCGGCAGGTCGCATCGACCGCACGACCCTGAGTTGAGTTATATAGAATATCTTGATAGGCTATAGTGTCATACATTCACCATAGTATTACCCATAGGAACGAACCCCTGCCCATTGATTCAGTTTGTCCCGAGAGGTCGGTGATGGCTGCGGCCCGCAAATCTGCACCGGTCCTCCCGAGCCGTTCCCGCGAGCCAAGCCGACAGCCTCCAGCGCCGAACGCTCAATAGGCCCTGGCCGGTGCTCGAATCCACGACGCGCTGGTTGATTCGATTCGGGTACGACGGCACCACCTATTGCGGGTGGGCCCGACAGCCGGGTCTGCGGACGGTCGAAGGGGAGGTGGGCCGGGGAATCCTACGGAGGGGAATCTCACCGTCTCTCACGTCGGCCCGCCTCCAAGTGGCGAGCCGCACTGACCGTGGCGTGAGCGCGCTCGGGAATGCACTCGTCCTGACCTCGGGCTATTCGGGACCCGTGCTCCTCCGGATGCTGAACGGAATCGCACCGGACATCGTCTTCACGGCGGCCCGGCCCGTGACCGACTCATTTCGGGTCCGCTCCGCGGTGCGCCGGGTGTACCGGTACTTCGAACCGCAGGGTTCCCACGACTTTCGCCGCTGGCCGGCGGCTGCCCGGCGGTTCTCCGGCGAGGTTGATGTTCGCTCGTTCGGACGGGGGGTACCGTCAGGATTTCCGGTTTGGAGGAACATGGAATCCGTCACGGTCACTCCTCGTCCCGGGGGAGCTGAAGTGGAGGTCCGCGCTCCTTCCTTCGTCTGGGGGATGGTTCGCAAGATCGTGGCCGCCCTCCGGGAGGTCGACGCGGGTCGCCTCTCCGTCGAACAGCTCGAGAGCGCCCTCCACGGACAGACCCGGCTCATGCTTCCACTCGCTGAACCGGAACGTCTCGTGCTCTGGGACGTGGAGTACTCCGTGCCTTGGGAATTCCACTGGAACGGGCCGAACCGGCACCAGCTCCAGTGGGAAAGGTCGGCCAAGGACGACTTCTGGGTGCGGCAGGCCATGCTCGAGCTCTTCGCGGCGGGGTCGGAACCCCCCGATCGGTCACGCGAGGACTAGCCGACCCGCTCCCAGCGCTCTAGGTTCTGGACCGCGCTCAGGGTCGACCCTCGCTGGATCTCCTCCCGCACCCGGTTCTCGTGCTCGAGGACGTCGAGCGCGCGGTTCGCGATCTCGCTCGCCCGCTCTCGGGGGACAACGACCACGCCGCTCACATCGCCGACGATCCAGTCGCCGGGACGCACCCGCTGACCGCCGACCGTGACCTCGACCCCGATCTCGCCATGGCCCTTCGGTTCACCTGCGTTCGAGCTCACCGACCGGCTGAACGCCGGGAAGCCGAGCTCCAGGATCGCGTCGAGGTCCCGGATCGCCCCGTCCACCACGACGCCGGCGATCTTGCGACCGTGCGCCGACCAACTGGCGAGCTCTCCCCATACGGCGGTCGTGCCGCCGCCCGCATCGATCACGATGACGTCGCCTTCCGCGGCACGGTCGATCGCTTCGACCGGCTTCGCCCAGTCGCCATCGCGCGTCACGACCGTCACTGCTGGTCCGGCCACCCGGACAGCCGGGGACCGGAGGTGCGGGGTGAGCCCATGCATCGCTCCCTGGCGCATCATCGCGTCGGTCACGTTGGGGCTCGACACCTTCCCGAACGCGACCCGGAGGTCCTCGTCCTGGTACCGACGGAAGTGCTCGCTCGGTACCTCCTTCTGCGTCCGGATCGCGTCGACGATTCGTCGGGTCGCCTCCACGATGTTCGGACTCTTCGTAATGGCTCCGCCGACGATCAGGATCCGGGCCCCCGAACGAACGGCTTGCGCGACGGTCTCGCTCGTGAGGCCCCCCGCGACCGCAACCGGGATGGGGGACGCCTGGGCGAGCTCTCCCAGAACCTGGAAGGGGGTCTTGCCGGCCATCTGCATGTCGATCCCGACGTGCCAGCAGACGGCCGCCGCGCCCAGTTCCGCGGCCCGTTTCGCGCGGGCTACGGGGTCCGGGACACCGAGCAGGTCGACCATCACCTCGGCCCCGTAGAGTTCGCCTCCGCGTACCGCATCCGCGATCGTACCGTCGTCCGCGGCGCCAAGGACGGTGACGATGTCCGCTCCCGCCTTCGCGGCGATCTCGACCTCGAACGCTCCCGTGTCCATCACCTTGAGGTCGGCGACGATCCGATGGCCGGGGAACGCCTTCTTGAGTTCCCGGACCGAGTCCAGCCCCTCGCTCTTCACGAGCGGCGTGCCGGCCTCGACCCAGTCGGCGCCCCCTTCGACCGCTTCACGGGCGGCGAGTAGCGCTCGCGAGAGGTTCTCGAAGTCGAGCGCGACCTGGAGGACCGGTCGGTCGAGGCGCATGTCGGGCCGACAGGTTGAGCGGTATTAACCGTCCCCGGTTTCGCCCGAGATGTGCTGCATCCTCGGCGAGGCTCGCTCCGGCTCATCCATGGCGATGCGCGGGCGCTTCGGGAGGTCCCGGATCACTCGGTCCACCTCGTCGTCACGTCGCCTCCATACCCGATGATCCCCCAGTGGGACGGGCTCTTTCGCGCGCTCGGCGCAACCGATTACCCCGGGATGCTGACCGTGCTCTCGGATGCATGGGCCGAGTGCCGACGCGTGCTCGTGCCCGGGGGGATCCTCGCGGTCAACATCGGCGACGCGATGCGGACCGTCCGAGGGGAGTTCCGGATCTGGCCGAACCCCGCGGAGACGATCCGTTCGGTGACGGCGCTCGGCCTCGTTCCGCTTCCGTACATCCTCTGGAAGAAGCCGACGAACCGTCCGAACGCGTTCCTCGGCTCGGGGTTCCTCCCCCCGAACGCGTACGTCACCCTCGACTGCGAGTACGTCCTCCTCTTTCGGAACGGACGGCTGAGGCGGTTCCCGCCCCACGATGCGGCCCGGCTCGCGAGCCGCTTCTCGCGAGCGGAGCGGGACCTCTGGTTCAGCCAGGTCTGGGCCGACATCCGGGGCGCGCGCCAACGGGCCCCGCTCGGCCGGAGCGGCGCTTTCCCGAAGGCGCTCGCCGAGCGGCTAGTGCGGATGTTCTCGGTCGAGGGCGACACGGTCCTCGACCCGTTCGCGGGCACGGGGACCACGCTCTGGGCCGCGGCCCGATGGGGTCGCAACGCGATCGGCGTCGAGTGGGACCGGGGGATCTACCAGAATCTCATCGCGAGCGCCCGGGCCCAAGGGTTCATTCGCCCGTCGGCTCGCGGGTCGCCGCCGGGAGCGGAGGAGGAGCCTCTGTCGCCTCGGGTCCGAGGCGATGGGCGATCTCCTCGTCGACGGCGCTCTTGAGGTACCGGAGGGCCGACGGGCTCAGTCGGTCCATGTGGAGAAGCAGATAGTGGAGATAGAGCCGCTCGGGACGATGGGACGGACCCGGAAGTCGCCCCGGCAGAGGGCGGTGTCGGTCGACGGTCTCCGTGTGGTTCTCGTGCTCGGGGCCGTGGAACTGCCGTCCCATCGACCCCACGAGGGGAGGGTAGAGGCGGTCGACCGGGTCGTACCATTCGTTCGGGGGCCTCGGGGAGGGGGCCGCCCCGTGCGACCCCGCCCCCTCCCTTCCCTTCAGGTACGGATGGACCGGCTTCTCCGGGTCCTGCAGCTCCCCGATCGGACGGCCCGCCACGTCCTCGACGATCGTCTTCAGGCTCCAGCTGGTCCGGCGGCGCGGCGGGCCCTCGACCGTCGCCTCCGCGACCACGGTTCGAGCCGGGCGCGCCGGTCCCTATAAACCTCCCTTTGGACGGGTAGAGGGGAAGGTCGAGGAAGCGCTCGACCTCCCGAGCGTCGCCTCGAGGAACTCGTATTCGGGAGTTGATGCCACGACCGCGAGCGGGAGGTGGAGCTCGCCGACCCTCCAGAGGGATTCGGAGTAGCCGGTCTCCCGAGGGAGACGCGCCCGGGTGAGCCACTCGGATTCCGCGTCCGTGAGGCCGAAGAACGCCCGTGTCGGCGAGGAGACCTCGGGCAGTCGCAGGAACGCGGTCGTGTAGAGGTTGCGGAGCAGGGACCGTCCGGCCGCGCGAGCGAGGAAATCGTCCGGACTCTGCGAGAGCAGCATCACCCCGGCCTCGAAGTGGCGAACGTGCCGCACCACCCGGTCGAGGAACTCCTCGGTCGAGGCGTGCCGGGCCAGCAGGTGCGCTTCGTCGACGAGCAGGAGCTTCGGCCCGGTCCGACCCGAGAGGCGACCGTAGGCCCAGTCGAGAACGTACGTGAGGTGGAAGGGCATCTGGTCGTCCGGCACGCCCTCGAAGTCGACCGAAACAACGTCTTCCGTGGGCGATGCGGTCGTTGGTCCATCGAGATACCGAAGCGATCCCGAATGGAACACTTCGAGCAGCGTCGCGAGGCGGCCCGCGCCACCACTCCGTTCGCCAAGACGATCGCGAAGGTGGTGAAGCGTCGGGACCTCGGGCCCCTCTTCGTACAGCTGGCTCACCGCGGCGTCCAGCTCCGCGGACTCTTCATCTCGGAGGCTGGGAAAGAGGGCGCGCAGCATCGTGCCGACGCGAGCGGCCTTCTCCCTCCGGTCACCCCGGGTCGTTACCGGGTCGAGCGGGTTCAACCTCCCACCTTTTCCATCCGCCACCCGGATTACCGAACCTCCGATCGCCCGAACGAACGCCGAATACTCTCCCAGCGGGTCAAGGACTGCGACCGACGTGTCGGGTCGGAGCCATCGGCTCCGGAGGAGCATCAGGGCGGCGGCGAACGATTTCCCGGATCCGGTCGTGCCGAAGATGCCCCACGAATAGCTCGCATGCGACCAGCGGTCGACGAACACGGGGCTCGCGTCCCCGAGAGCGAGCCCCAGGAGGATCCCCCCCGGCTCGAGGAGGGTCTCGTCCCCGAAGGGGTACAGCGACGCGAGACCGTCGGTTGGGAGCGTGTGCCAGTATCCGGGGGGACGCGGTTCCGTCGCCGTGAGGTCGGGCGGGAGGAGAGCTTCGCGGGTCTGGTAGCGAGGTACTCGGAGACGGAAGCCGATCGCGGTCAGCCGCTCGGAGAGCCGTCTCCTACGGGCCTCGACCATCGGCCGGTTCGAATCGAGTGCGACGAAGCGGACTCCGACCTTCCAGAGCTCTTGCGCCCGCCGAGCGACAGCATGGCCCAGTTCTTCGGCGCTGGCTCGCTCGAGGTCGAGTTGGGCCGTGCTTCCTCCGTTCCCACCGGAGGCGAGCTCGGCCTCGGCTACCGTCCGTGCGCCGTGGAGAATCTCGAGCGCGTTCGAGAAAGGGATCCGGTGGGCCTCGACGCTGAGTTCAAGCGTCTCGTGGGTCGGGAGGATATGACCGAGGAAGCCAAACGGAACCTCGGGAGGGAACTGCTGCACGAGCAGAGGTGCCCGATAGCTTCGGCCGACGCGCCACAGGCTCGGGCCCTCCGCCGGCGCTGGGAAGGAAGGTGCATTCGTCATCGATCACCCACGAACGCCGGGATGACCCGAGCGCGGCGACGCCGCTCCACGAGGACGAGCGGAAGGAGCCCGAACGAAAGGAGGAGCCCCCGGTAGAGAGCCAGGGGCGCGGGCGGGACGAGGTACGCCACCATCGAGGCGCCAAGAACCGCGAGAGCGACTCCGGTCGGAATCTCCAGGGTGTTCCATGCAAGAACCCCCCTCCGTCGAGCGAGCGAGACCCAGCTCGCGAGCCCCAGCGCAGCGAGCGCTGCCGTGCCGGCCGTCAGGCTGGGCACGACCACCGACAATGCGCCACACACGACGGCAAGGCCCGTCGAGGTGCCGAACGCTTCGAAGTCGAAGACCCGAGCGCGGCCCGGGACTTCGGTCAAGGCGCCACCCGAACCGGCCAACCGAATCGGCGTGCCGCTTCCGACAGGGCTCGGTCCCGGAGCCGAGTAGGGCGAAGTCCGAGGTGGCCGAGCGCCTCCACGAGAGCCGAAGCACGCCCCTCGAGCCGCCCCGGGACGTCGGGTCCGGGCCCCACGGCTCCTATCACGACGTAGACCCGGCGCAGATATCGCCGCCGGGAGAGCACGGCGACCAGCTCGGAGTACCCCGAGAAGGCGAGGGAGTCCTCGGCACCCCCGGAGGTAGTCGCGGGCCGAATCGACTGCGCACGGATGGGCACCGTCGCCGTCAGGAACGCGAAGCTTCCCTCGATCGACCGAAGGAGCTCACGATAGAGCTCGAACCGGCGTGCGAGCTCGTCCGGCGGCAAGTAGGCCATCGGCGACCCTCCGGTCCGAACGATCGCGACGTAGTGGTGAGGAGAGAGCTGGAGCAGCCCCTGTCTCACGAGGGGAGGGTTCGTCACGGGAGTCGGAGCCCTCGCCGCCGAATTGGCCCGGATTCTCCACGAAACGAACGCGGCAATCCGCTCGTCGAGCGCCTGGCCATCGGGTCGCCATACCGAGAGGATGAAACCCGCGCCAACGACCGGGACGCACGCCCATGGGCTCGTGAACAGCGAAAGAAGTGCTCCGAGGGCGGCGTAGGTGACGAACTTGACTGCGTCCCGGGCCGAGGCGAACGGACCGAGCCGCATGCGTCGGTCGAGACGTTCGGGAAAGCCGACGATCGGTGGACCCGAACCGGTCTCGCCCATCTCATCTCGGGCCTCCGTCGTGCAGGGGAGGTCCCGACGGGGGCCCCCGGGTTCCCGCAGGGCGACTGATATGACGAAGGAGACCCGCTGCACCGTGTCCGAGAAGCTCTCCGAACGCGAGCGGCGCAACGGCCGGCACGCCCGTCGAGCTCGCAACCCGAGTCATGCCGACAAAGCCCGTGCGGGCGGGGTGGGAGGACTGAACGGCCCCCGGTACCGGGGTGATCGAAGAGGTCGCGGCCGACGGCGCGAGCTGGAGGCCGCGTTGAGCGTTCGAGTGAACGAGTCCGGATGCCCCTGCGAAACCGAAGGAGGCGAGGTGTGTCCCTGCGAGTGACAGGAGGAACGGCGAAGCCGCGGCGACGGCGAGGTACGAGACCAGCGTGACCGGGTCCGGGCTGCCGACGGCGAGCTCGAGGGGAATCACGAGAACGCACGGCAGGAACGCGAGCTCTGCGAACAGAAACCACCCTCTGCGTGCCAAGGGCGAGAGGGGGCGCAGGGGCCAGAGCAGTGTGAAAATTGGGAGGAGGACGATTAGGACCGCCAGCAGGGCGTTCCGGATCCCGATGGCGATGACAAGCGCGAATACGATCGCGAACTCGACGAGGGAGAGCACGAACGCAAGGGCTCCATTATCCCAGGAGAACGAGACTTGACCCCAGCCGGCAAGATTCACCCAGTGCTGCCAAGCACCGCCGTCCCACCCCGAGAGGACCGGGTACAGGCTCCCGGCGACTCCGAGGATGGCGCCGGCAATCGGCACGGTGAAGTTGGCGCCGACCACCCCTACGATGAGACGCGGGAGGAGCGAATCGACGGAGTCGGACCAGCGCGAGGCGAAGGACCGGAAGAGGTACAGAAGGGCCACGCCGAGCGCGACCAGGGCCACCGCAGGATCGACCACGTTCGCGAGTACGTAGCCCGAAAAGTGGGACGCCGTCGTGAGATAGCTCGAACCGCCGGCGCCCGGGCCGAGGAGCGGAGGATAGAGACTGCTCGGTTGGAGCTCGGGCACGAGAAGGTTGTCGTACGTAGGACCGATGACCGCGGAAATGAGGGCCGTCAGGTCCGCGAACAGAAGAAACAGGACGGTCCGAACGAGGTTGCCGAGGTCGACGGCGGGAATCGACATGGGGATTCTCCTAACTGCCGGTGAGAACCCAGTGGGCGAGTCCGTAGAGCAGCCCCGTCACTGCCGCCATGAAGAGTAGGGTGCCGATCAGCGCGTCGCGGGCTCGGTCCTTCGCCTGGATCTTCTTCGTGATATCGTTCGAGAACCAGCTCAACGCGACCCGCGCCCACACGAGCGATAGGATCCCGCCGCCGGCGAGGGCCACCAGATCGACCAAGCGGTTGATGGACGCGGAGAAATTTCCCACCGGGGTCGATGGATCGGTGGCGAACGAGCCGTTCCCCGGCAGCCCGGCCCCCTGCACATCCATCGTGGAGGACGGAAAGGATGCCAAGATCGGCAACAGGACCGCGACCACCACGTACGTCGTACGAAACCCTACCAAGCTCCCTAATGACCCGACTCGGCTGACCATGACAGCACCTCCTCTCCATCCGCTCCGGACTCGGAGTGGACCTTGCGTTCGGAAACCAGTCGGTCGATCGTGGACCGGACCACTGGCAGCGGAACCCCTGCTTCCTCGGCGAGCAGCTCGACCGTGAAACGCTCGGCCCCCTCCGCGGGCTCGATGATGCGCCGCAAGGTCTCCACCGGATCCGGGCCTGTGTCGCCGGGAGTCGTGTTCGACCGGCGGGCCCTCCGTCTCCAGAGAAGCGCTACGCCGAGCGCTATCGCAGCCAGCACAGAGCCGCTCGCGAACACCCCTAGCACGTCGAACGTGGATGCGGTCGAGGAATCGTTCTCCGGACCGGTAAGAAACGGCGGGGACGACGGAGGGGTTGGAGGTGGGCTGGCCGAGGGGGTTTCGAAAGTAGCCTCCAGACGAACGGCGCGATGGGACCCCAACGAGTCCACGACCGTGGTGGTGACGGTCACGGTCCCGTTCGAGGTCGTGTCGAACTGCCATTGGGACGTCCCATCCCCTGCGATCGACCGATTCCAGGATTCATCGTCGCTCACATTCACGAAGAGAGAGAACGGTGGCCACCCTCCTTCGATGGTCAGGTTCAGTTCCAGCGTTTCGTTCAGGGTGGTGGCGTGAGCGCTCGTAGTCGCGCTGATAGAGAGTGCCGGAAGCAAGGAGACAGTGAACGCCGTGTGCCACTCGTCACCACACCCGTCCGCGACACCGACGTTCAGGCTGAGGTTGGCTTCTCGAGCGTATGTTCCGTCCCAGCTGAACCCGCCCACCTGGAGGATCACTCCGGTACCGGAAGACCCGGTCGAGGGAGCGATCGAGGGTACTGCCCACCATGTGAAGGGCGCACAACCCGAACTCACGTCTCCCACTACCGTGACATTGGCCCCGGACAAGACGATGGAAGTCCCACCGGTCGCGCTTGCGGAGAGCCGCGGGTCGACCCGGATCGGTGATGAAACAAAATCGGCAAACTCTCCGTGAGAGTCGCTGGCGCGGACGTCGACCGAGTCGAGCCCGGCGATCGTGAGCGAGATGAGCACGACACCGGCCCCATCCGCCTCTACGAGCGCTCCGCGACTCGACCGGTTTCCGGTCAGGTTCCAGGAGAGCGAGACCGGTGGTTCTCCGCCCGCGAGTTCGACGCGGAATGCCAGCGTTCCTCCGACCTCTCCCACGAACGTGATCGGCGTGGCGCTGATCGAAGGGGGCGCGACGACCGGTTCGTAGAGGACCGCGTTCGCCGAGAGCCCGCCCGGGGACGGAGAATACGCGCCGAAGACGACCTCCTGGGTTCCGGCGGAGTGGAACGTGCACGAGAAGCCGGTCGCATTCGGATTGGAGGGAGGCTGCGTGGACGGACCGACCGTCGCATTGGTGCAGTCGTAGAGGACGACCGAGCCACGAGGTGAGTCGAGAACGAGACCCGAGAAATCCACCGTGTCTCCGACCTCGGTCGTGTTGACGCTCGAGAGCAAGACCACATGAAAGCCGCTCGAGCCGACCGGCACGCTTTCCTCGACCGACCCGTTGACCATGTCTCCGACCGAATCACTCACGTGGGCGAACGGAAGGAACACTCCTGTCGGAAACGAGTGATAGAAGGAGAAGGACCCCGGGGCGCTCAGCGAAACCGAAACGGAAGTTCCGTCTCCCCAGTCGATGAGCGCAACGTACGGTGGTTCTCCGCCAGCAACGGATCCATCGAGTGTGGCGTTTTCCCCGGGGGAGAGGATTGCCGGGGCGAGCGTAAGGACGGAAATCGAGAGAGGAACGACTACGGAGATGTTCGCGAGGCCCGCGCCATCGACAACGGACCGACTCGAACCACAGGTGAGCACGATCGCCGACTGTACGCCGACGGTGCCGGTACGGGATACAAAGGACTCCGCCGTGAAGACCGTGGACGACGTGTTCGTTTCGTTCAGGAACCCGTCCGCGGTGTCATTCCCGACCGTCCACCAATACCAGATGGGACTCGCCACGCAGAAGGGAGATTCAATCGACCAGACGGCCCGGAGGGTGACGTTCTCGCCGACATGCATCCAGAACGTTGACGGGTCGACTCGGAGAACGGCAGCCGGGGTCTCGTTCGAGGTATGGCGATCGATAACGTCGGGCGGGACGATGGACGCGGCCGAGGCAGTCGGTGGATGAATGAGGGCGACCAGCATGCCGACGATCAGGACGGAGTCGACCGTCAGCCGGAGGAGCCGACCAGCCCGTCTCGTGCGGACCTCCGTCACGCGACCACCCGGACCCGTGGACGGGGCCGGGATACTTCTGGCGGCAGCCCCCGGTGGACGATGGAAGGTGCGCTATTCCCACCGGACCGAGAGGGCCACGTGCTCGCGAGAGAAGGGAGCGAGCGTCGTTTCGTACTCGACCCGGAGTCCGGCCGACAGGAGCAGAGAGCGCGCCTCTCGGACGACGGAGGCCGTCGGGCGCTGCTGCGTCACCGAACGGACCTTCAGCATCAGGATGCCGCGTCCGCGCGGGGCGAGACAGGCCCGAGCGTTTTCGACGAAGATCCCGGCTTGGTTACGCTGGGCGATGTCCTGGTAGAGGAACTCCGCCGAACCCACGTCCGCCTGGTAGCGCTCGGGGAGCTGGGCGTCGGCGAGAATCGGTACGAGGCCGGGTCGTTGCCGTGCGAGCGCCAGGAGGCGGGCGAACGACGTCGGGCTCTTCTCGACGGCGAAGACCATCGCCCGGGGCCACAGGTCCGAAAGGTGGCTCACGGTCGTCCCGTGGGCGGCGCCCAGGTACAGGACGGTCCGGGGATCCCCGAGGACGTCCGCGGGCGCCCCTTTCAGGAGGAAGGCGGCGAGCTTGGAGCGGAACGGGTCCCACCCGCGGTACTCGACCCCGTCCACCGTAGAGAGCGTCTCCCCGTAGACCCTCGCACCGGGATTCCGGTTGACGGTGAAGAGGTCGCGCCCGTCCCGATAGACCCTCTCCCAGGGAGCGGGCTTCACGACGAGGGGACCGTAAGGACGAGGAAATCCACTTCGACCGGGGCGTTCAGCGGGAGGCCAGCCACCCCGACCGCGGCCCGGGCCGGCCGGCCCGCCTCCCCGAACACCTCAACCAACACGTCGGTCGCGCCGTTCGCGACCTCATGCTGTCGTCCGAACCCCGAAGACGACGCCACGTAGACGGTGACGCGCAGGAAGCGTTCGATGCGGTCGATGGACCCGAGGCGGTCCGCGAGGAGGCTCAGTGCCTGGAGGGAGGCGCGGCGGGCGAGGTCGCGCGCGACGTCGACGGAGACGTCCCGGTCGACGAGCCCGGGCCGGACGACGGTTCCTGCCTCCGTCACGATCTGCCCGGAGACCCACGCTCGATTCCCTTCTAGCACGACCGGGGAGTAGGTCCCCTTCGCGGAGGGGGGAGCCGGAAGTGCAAGGCCGAGCGCCCGCAGCCGCTCGCTGGGTCGGTCGGACACAGGAGGGGTGAGCCATCGACCCGAAAAACGTGTGCGGCGGCGCGAACGGCGGAGTAAAGAGGGCGGTCCGAATCGGATTTCCCGATGTCCCTGTTCCGCCGGTTCCGTCGGGAGAAGGAGGCCGAGCCGGCCGAAGAGCCGAAGGAGGAGGCGAAGACGGACACCCCCGCGGAAGCGGAGACGCCCGCGTCCGCCGCCCCAGAATCGGCCGAACCGACCCCGCCGTCGCAACCCGCCCGGGAGGAGGCGTCCAGTCCCAGTCCGATCCCGCCCCCGCTCCCCGACCGGCCGACCCCTTCACCCATCCCGCCGGCTGCCACCGGGACCGATGCGCTCTCGAAGTGTTTCATCTGCGGCACCCCCCTGTCGGGGAAGACCTGCCCGACCTGCCGCATGACCTGGGTCGAGTGACGTCGAGGGGTCCGGACGCCCTTGAGCTTTTGAGGCGCGACTCCTCCCCGTTTTCGAAGCCATGAGCGCTGCGGCATTCCCCCCGGACGGACTCGCCGTTCTCGAGCAGGAGATCATCGACCACCTGTTCCAGCTGCAGCCCTCGTACGCGGTGGGACTCGGCCTGCACGAGTACGATGGACTCCTCCCCGACCTATCGAAACCCGCGACCGACGGATGGATGCGGATCGCGGACGACCTCCTCGTGCGCCTCGACGCGGTCGGAGAAGAGCCGCTTCCCGCGGGTCGCGAGACCGACCTCCTCCTCCTAAAGCTCCTCCTCGAAAGCCCCCTCTTCGACCTTCGGTCGGTCTCCGACCTCGAACGGAACCCGATGAACTACCTCGGGATGGCGTCCCTGACCGCGTACCTCGCCCGCGACTACGCTCCGGCGGAGCACCGCGTCGAGGCGATCGCCCGAATTCTCGCCGGGATCCCCCGGGTGCTCCGCGACGGTCGCGACCGGCTGCGCTCGCCCCTTCCCCGGCCGTTCATCGACCTCTCCCTCTCGATCGGGAGCGGTCTCCCCTCCCACTTCGCCGAGGCCGAGCAGTTCGCCGCTGCGGCGCACCTCGCGCACGACGTTCGTCCGGTCCGAGTCGAGGCGGAGGCCGCCGTCACCGATTTCCTTTCGTGGCTGCGGGACGTCGAGCTGCCGAACGCCACTCCCGACTTCGCCCTCGGTCCGTCCCGATTCCAGAGGCTTCTCTACGTGCGGGAAGGGATCGAGGAGTCGTTCGAGGAGATCCGTCGCGCCGGGTCGGTGGACCTCGCCCGCAACCAAAAGCGCCTCGAGGAGATCGCTCGGGAGGAGAACCGGACCGTCGCCGAGCTCCTCTCGGAGGTCGGAGAGTCGCACTCCACGGCCGCGGAGCTGATCCCCACGGCCCGCTCGTTCGTCGACGAGACGCGACAGTTCGTCGTGGACCACGCTCTCGCGTCGGTCCCGGAGGAGGCCCAGTGCCGTGTCGAGGAGACCCCGGCGTGGGGACGGGCCCTTTCGACGGCGAGCATGAACCCTCCGGGGCCATTCGACACGACGTCGACCGAGGGAGTGTACTATGTCACCCCGGTCGACCCGAAATGGACGGCGCAGCAGCAGGAGGAGTGGCTCCGCTCGCTCAACCGACCGATCCTGAAGAACACGACCGTCCACGAAGTCTACCCGGGACACTACCTTCAGTTCCTTCACTTCCGTCGGGCCTCGGGGAGCCTCGCGCGGAAGGTCTACCTCTCCCCGTCGTTCGTCGAAGGGTGGGCGCACTACTGCGAGCAGCTCGCGGTCGAGAACGGGCTCGGACGGGAGAGCCCGCTCGCCGAGGTCGCCCAGATCCACGACGCCCTTCTCCGCAACGTGCGTCTCCTCGTGGCGGTCGGTCTTCACACGGGCGGAATGTCGCTCGAAAACGCCACCGAGCTCTTCCAGAAGGAGGCGCACATGGAGCGTCTTCCGGCCGAGCGCGAGGCGATCCGCGGCACGTTCAACCCCGAGTACTTCTGCTACACGCTCGGGAAGCTCGCGATCCTGAACGCCCGCACTCGGTTCCTCGACCCCCAGTTCGGAGGCCGCCTGCGCGCGTTCCACGATGCGCTGCTCGGGCTCGGCGCTCCCCCGGTCGGCCTTCTCGACACGCTCCTCGCGGACAGCGCGGGCGCCTGACGGTCGGAACCCGCCTTCGCCGTCACGCTTTTCGACCGTAGACGCTGGGGCAGGGGTCATGGTCGTTCTCGAGGCCCGGGGTCTTTCGAAGACCTACCGCAAGGGCCCGACGCCGGTCCGGGCGCTCGACCGGGTCGACCTCGACATCGAGCGGGGGCGGCTCTTCGCCTTCCTCGGGCGCAACGGAGCCGGGAAGACGACCTTCATCAAGATCGCCGCGACATTGCTCCTCCCGACGGAGGGCGAGGTCCTCCTCTTCGACCGCGACGTCGTCCGCGAGCCGTCCGCGGCCCGGCGGCAGATGGCCCTCGTCCCGCAGGAAGGGAAGCTCTTCTACCACCTGACCCCCCGCGAACACATCCGCGAGTACCTCCGGGTGCGCGGTGTCTCGGCGGAGACCACGAAGAGCCGGACGGACGCGATCCTCGAGGAGATGGGCCTCCTCCCGTACCAGAACATGATCGCGCTCCGGCTTTCCGGCGGCCTCCAGCAGCGGACCCTGGTCGCGATGATCCTCGCGACCGAAGCCCCCTTCCTCTTCCTGGACGAGCCGACCTTGGGGATGGACCCGTTCGCGCGTCGCCAGGTCTGGGAGGTCATCCGCAAGGCCACCAGCCGGGGCTCGACCGTGCTTCTGACCACGCACTACCTTGACGAGGCGGAGCAGCTCTCGGACGAGCTGGCCGTCATCGAAGGGGGTCACATCCTCTACCACGGCACGAGCGAGGCGCTCAAGTCGACCATGGGCCGGGAGGTCCGGGTCCAGTTCGCGGGAACCCTCCGGCCGGAGGAGCTCGCCTCGTTCGGCAAGGTGTTCGCCGAGCGGGGCCGCACGGTCGTCCTGACGACGCGCGCCTCCGTCCCGGAGCTCACCGAGCTCGCGCTCGCGCGAGGGATCGAGATCACGGTCGGTCCCGTGGCGCTCGAGGAGGCCTTCCTCGAGCTCGTCGGCCGCGGGATCGAAGAGGAGGAGTGACGGATGTCGGTCGGGTCCCAGGCGTACGCGGCCGTCCGCATCTGCTACTTCAACGGCATCATCCCGCTGTGGCGCTCGCCGCTCCTCATCGCGGCGGTCTTCCTGACCCCGTTCAGCTTCCTGTTCTTCCTGTTCGTGATCGCCCCGCATGCGCTCTTCCCCTACGGGGTCGTCGGCGGGCTCCTGTTCACCGCCCTCTTCACCGGAAGCGGGATGCTGAACGACTGCGCGTACCTCCGGCTCGAGCGACAGCTCCAGCAGGTGTTCGTCGCGAGCCCGGTCTCGCCGCTCGGCTACATCCTCGGGATGGCGCTCAGCGAGCTCGCCTTCTCCATCCCCGCGATGGCCCTCTTCCTCGGGATCCTGTTCCTGGTCCACCCGGTGAGTGCCCTCGCCGGGATCGGTCTCGTGGGCCTCCTCCTGCTCACGTGGCTCATGGCGACCTCGCTCGGGTTCTTCATCTCCACGCTCTTCGCCCAGTTGCGGGAGATCTGGCCGATCGGAACGCTCGTCTTCTCGGTCCTGGCCGTCCTGCCGCCGATCTTCTACCCGGCCACCGAGATCCCCGCGGCGTGGAGGTGGGTCGCCTTCCTGGCCCCCTCCACCTTCGCGGCGCAGCTCGCCGACCGGCTCGTCGGCCTCGGCGGGGCCATCACGACCGGCATCCCTTTCGTGGATACCCCGTACTTCGACCTCGCCGGCTTGCTCGGGTTCGCCCTTCTCTTTGGCGCCGCTGCGCTCTTCTTCGCCCGCTGGCGCGAGCGGTAGGGGGACGGACTCCCGTCACCCCGTGGCGGCGCCGCGGCTAGGAAAGCCGTCGAGAAAAGCGAGGTTCTCCCATCCCCAGTCGCGGGTCGGCCTCCGGCCCCCGATTGCGGGGCCGTGAGTCGATAACCCCCCGGCCACCGACCGCAACTGGCGCCAGCGCCGGCTTATGTCACTCCCCCTGGCTCCGCAGGCCATGAGCCCCCCGCGCACCCATGCCGAGAGCCAGCCGAAGATCCGCGTCGGAATCATCCTTGGGAGCACCCGCCCCGGTCGAAACGGCGAGGCCGTTGCCCGATACGTCTACGAGATCGCGAAGAAGCGCACGGACGCCGACTTCGAGCTCGTGGACCTCAAGGACTACCCCCTGCCGCTTCTCGACGACCCGATTCCCCCGTCGGCGGGCCAGCCCCACCCTCCGCACGCGAAAGCCTGGGCCGAGAAGATCGCATCCCTCGACGCGTTCGTTTTCGTGACGCCCGAGTACAACCACTCGACCTCGGGGGTCCTCAAGAACACGATCGATTACCTCTACGGGGAATGGAACAACAAGGTCGCCGGGTTCGTGAGCTACGGGAGCGCCGGTGGGATCCGGGCGGTCGAGCACCTGAGGCTCATCATGGCCGAGCTCCAGGTCGCCACGGTCCGGGCCCAGGCGTGGTTCTCGCTCTTCACCGACTTCGAGAACTTCTCCGAGTTCCGGCCGGACCCGAAGAAGGAACAGTCCGTCACGACGATGATCGACCAACTCGTCAGCTGGGGTCGGGCCTTGCGGTCGGTCCGCGCCGCCTAAGGAGCGATTCGGCCCGGCTCATCGGTCGACCAGGGCGAAACTCTCCGGAGAGTAGCGTTCCCCGGCCGCCCCGCCCTTCGGCACGATACGCTCGATCCGCGCAATGTCGGAGGGAGAGAGCGTGAGGTCGACCGCGGCGGCGTTCTCCTCCACGTAGGCCGGTCGCTTGGTCCCGGGGATGGGGACGATATGGTCCCCCTGGGCCAGGACCCAAGCAAGCGCGAGCTGGGCCGCCGTGCAGCCCTTCTCTTTCGCGAAGCGCGCGAGCTCGTCGACCATCCGGAGGTTCCGCTCGAGGTTCTCCTTCTGGAAGCGGGGGACCCCCCGGCGAAAGTCGTCGGCCGGGAGCGCGTCCAAGGACCGGACCGTTCCCGAGAAGAACCCGCGGCCGAGCGGGCTGAACGGAACGAACCCGACCCCGAGCTCCCGGCACGCCGGAAGGACGCCGTCCTCCGGGTCGCGGGTCCAGAGCGAGTACTCGCTCTGGACGGCGGTGATGGGGTGGACCGCCATCGCGCGGTGAAGGGTCTTCGCGGAAACCTCGGAGAGGCCAAGATGCCGGACCTTCCCCTCGTCGACGAGGGACGCCATCGCGCGGACGCTCTCCTCGACCGGGGTCTTCGGGTCGACGCGGTGGAGGTAGTAGAGGTCGATCGTCTCCACCCCGAGGCGGCGGAGGCTCGCGTCGCACGCCTCCCGGATGTGCTTCGGGCTACCGTCCACACCGCCGGGCCGACCTGGACCGCCCGGCACGAAGCCGCACTTGGTCGCGAGGAAGAATTCCTTCCGGCGCCCGCGGATCCCCCGACCGACCAGCTCCTCGTTCGTGAACGGGCCGTAGACGTCCGCGGTGTCGAGGAACGTGACCCCGAGGTCGAGCGCGCGAGCGATCGTGGCGAGGCCGCTCGCCTCGTCCGGACGGCCGTACGACTGGGACATGCTCATGCAGCCGAGCCCGATCGCCGAGACGACCGGGCCCTTCGGCCCGAGCCGGCGCGTCTTCATGGTCGACGGACCGGCTCCGGGTATTTCATCCCCATCCGTGGGCCATCGGCCCTACGGCGTTCGGCCCTTCGGGGTCGAGGGCCGCATCGAGTCGGGCATCTCCACCGTGACGACCTCCCCCCGCACGGTCGTCTCGCCTCCCGCGGAGATCGTGACCTCCACCACCACCTTCCGTCCCGAGTGCGAGAGGACGCGGCCGCGCAGCACGAGCTCCGGACCGAGGGGCGTGGGTCGGAGGTAATCGACCCGGAGCGACGCGGTGACGAACCGGTGCGGAGGCAGGGTGTCCATCTCGCGTCCCTCCGCGCGGAACGCCGCTCCCGCCGCCGTCCCGGTGGCGTGGCAGTCGACCAGCGAGGCGAGGAGGCCGCCGTTCACGAACCCCGGAAGGGCCATGTGGTACGGCTGGGGCGTGAAGCGAGCGACGGTCGTCTCGCCCTCCCAGAAGCTCCGGACGTGGTAGCCATGCTCGTTCAACCGGCCGCATCCGAAGCACAGGGCGAGCTCGTCCGGATAGTAGTCCTGGATCGCCTTCATGGACCTCGGACGAGAGGACCGCGGCGGGATGAGCTGTTCGCGACGGAGGACGCCGGACGGAGCAGGGCGACTCGTGGCCCCCTCGCTCAAGAGCGAATCTTGGTCTCGACCGACCTCCGGGACGGCGGGGCCACGGCCGAAGGGGCTCCGGCCGCGGTCTCGAAGCGCGTCCCGTCCGCCTGGAAGCGATAGTTGTGAAGGCCGAGCGACAGAACGAACCCGAAGACCGCGACCCCCGCCATCGTCTCGAAGAGGACGAGGAACCCTGTCAGAGCGGGAACGGTCGCGAAGACGGGACCGAACGGCGTGATCCCGACCACGACCTGGGTCGTATAGCTCGCGGTCACCGCCGCCGCTAGCACGGGACCGACCGCGCTCCCGAGGTTG
>DAEB01000018.1:0-2960 GCA_002495185.1 Thermoplasmata archaeon UBA184
GATCGTCTCGATCGAGGACACGCGGGAGGTGAACCTCCCGCACGAGAACTGGATCCCGGGCGCGACCCGGAGCGGGACGGGCGACCGGGGACTCGACGGGAAGGCCGCCGGCGAGGTCGACATGTTCGACCTCGTCCGCGCGGCCCTGCGGCAGCGCCCGAACTACATCATCGTGGGCGAGGTCCGTGGGAAGGAGACGTACACGATGTTCCAGGCGATGGCCACGGGCCACACGACCTACTCGACGATGCACGCCGACAGCGTGAAGTCGATGGTCAACCGCCTCGAGAACCCCCCGATCAACACCCCGCGGATCCTCCTGAGCGCCCTCAACAACGTCATCATCCAGATCCAGGCGCGCGGGGAGAAGGGCGTCGTCCGGCGCTTGAAGCAGGTCCTCGAGATCGTCGGGTTCGAACCCGAGACGAACGAGCTGATCACGAACACCGTCTACGAGTGGGACCCGGCGACGGACAAGTTCGTGTTCAAGGGCCACTCGTTCCTGTTCGACAAGATCATGGAGATCAAGAACTACACGACCGACGAGATGGACGCGGAGTTCCAGCGTCGGACGCAGGTCATCCGGTGGCTGGTCGAGAGCAAGACCACCGACTACCGCCAGCTCTGGCGGACGATCGCGCAGTACTACAAGGACCCGCAGGAAGTGATGTCACGGGTCCAGTCCGCGCGGCCCGCGACGCCGGTGGACGAGCCGGAGGCGGCCGCATGAGCGCCGCGACCCCGACCGTCCGGGCCCCCGCCTCCTCCACGGGCGTTCGTCGGGAAGCACCGCGGGCGGTCCGCCTGAAGCGGGGCGCGCAGCCCACGCATTCGTCCATGACGGGCTTCCAGCGGTGGGCCTGGAAGACGTTCCGCGCCCGCGTCCTCGCGCGCCCGCCCGACCCGACGCTCGACGAGAACCTCGTGAAGGCGCACATCCGGATGCGCTCCGACGAGTACATGGCGGTCGTCTACGCGACGACGGTCGTCGTCGGCATCGCGACCATCATCGCCGGGGCCGTGGTCGGCTACCTCTTCGTGAGCTCGGGGAGCCTCCTCCTCGGGCTCTTGATCGGCATCCTCCTCCCCGTCTTCGGGACGATCGGGACGTACTTCGTCCTCCAGGGGACCCCCGGGTCGAAGGCGAAGGACCGGGGCCGCAAGATCGACCGGAANNCGACCAGATCTTCCGCGAGCTCGGGAAGCAGAAGATCTACGGGGAGGTCGCCGAGGAGGCCGCGTGGATCACCCGCGACACCGAGCTCCTCGGGGTCGACATCCTCACGGCGATCCGCAACGGCGCCCAGCGGACCCCGTCGAAGCGGTTCCAGGACTTCCTCCAGGGGGTCGTGACGACCGCGACGAGCGGCGGCCAGCTCAAGCCGTACTTCCTGCTCAAGGCGGAGCAGTACGAGCGGGAGAACAAGCTCGAGCAGCTCCAGCGCGTCGAGACGATGGGGCTCCTCGCCGAGACGTTCGTGACGGTCGTCGTGGCGTTCCCGCTCTTCCTCGTGATCATCGTCGCGATCTTCGCCGTCATCGGGGGCGGCGGGGTGTTCATGATCGACCTTCTCTGGGGGATCGTCCTCGCGATGATCCCGCTCTCCCAGTTCGGGTTCATNNTTCTTCATGTATTCGATCGCGCAGGAGATGACGTAGGATGGCGACCGTCAACGCTCCGACCTCCGTCCGCAAGGTCCGCTCCCTCGCGGTGACCCCGACGGCGGCGGCGGAGGGGGGACTCAGCCGCGAGACGATCCTCCTGATCGTCGGCGCGGTCATCGCCGTCGTCTTCTTCGTCCTCGCCGGGCTCTGCTGGAACGGGACGATCACGTTTGTCTTCGCCCCGGGCGAGCTACCGGGCCAGAACACCGCGGTCGACTTCGCCGTCCTCGGCATGCTCGCCCTGATGGCGCCGTACGGCTTCGCGATGACCGCGAAGCTTCGGAGGATCTCGAGGATCGAGGAGCGGCTCCCGGACTTCCTGCGCGACGTCGCCGAGGCCGGCCGGTTCGGGATGACGCTGCCGGACGCGATCGTGGTCGCGAGCACGGGGCGCTACGGCCTCCTCACGGACGAGATCAAGAAGATGGCGAGCCAGATCGAGTGGGGCGTCCCCGTCGCCCAGGCGCTCGCTCTCTTCGAGCAGCGGGTCCCGACCCCGCTGGTCCAGCGCGTCGTCTCGATCGTCACCCGGGCGAACGAGGCCGGCGGGAACGTCGCGGACGTCCTCACGATGGTCGCCCACGACACGCGGGAGTCGCAGCTCGCGGCGCAGGCGCGCCAGATCTCGATGCTCACGTACGTGACGGTGATCTACATCTCGTTCTTCGTCTTCCTCGTCACGATCTACATCATGGCGGCGGTCTTCCTGCCGCAGATGATCACGGCGGGCTGCGGCGTCTCGAGCTCGTCCCTCTCGTCGGGCGGGACGTCCGTGCAGCTCGCGTTCCAGTACGTGCCGACCCTCTTCCTCATCTTCCTGGTCGCCGTCATCGTCCACGCGGTCGGCGACGGGATCATGGCGGGCGTCCTCTACAACGGCCGCCTCGCGGAAGGCCTCCAGCACGCGACGATCATGCTCTCGATCGGCTGGCTGTTCATGCGGTTCGGCGTTCCGGCACTCACCGCGAACTGCCCCGGCTAGCCGTAGGAGGAGGAACGAGCTCACGATGGCGACCGACCTCACCGACGGGAACCCCCCCGAGGCGCCCGAAGCGAGCGACGCGGGAGCGACGATCCCGACCGCGGCCGAGCGGAAGCGCCGCTTCTCCCCGATCCTGAGCCTCGGCGCGATGCTCCGGAAGGGCTCGGCCGAGCCACGCCCCGTGAAGCTCGCCCGCCTCGGTGTCTCGGGCCAAGGAGCCGAGCGGGAGATGACCGCCGTCCCGCCGCTCGCCGACCCCGCGCTCAAGGAGCTCGACTTGGTCGCGATCCGTCCCGGGCTCTCCTACGTCCGG
>DAEB01000018.1:3028-3150 GCA_002495185.1 Thermoplasmata archaeon UBA184
CTGATGGTCGACCGGCAGCTCCAGGAGTGGCAGCTCGCCCCGAGCCCGGTCACGAAGGGCCGGATCCTCTACTACCTCGAACGGGACTTCATCGGCTACGGGATCATCGAGGTCCCGATGAC
>DAEB01000018.1:3157-3311 GCA_002495185.1 Thermoplasmata archaeon UBA184
AGCGAGGTCGAGGACATCTCGTGCGACGGTCAGAAGATCCCGCTCTACATCTACCACCGGAAGTACGGGTCGATCCGCTCGAACTTGAAGTTCTCGTCCGCCGAGCAGCTCGACGACTTCGTCGTCTGGCTCGCGCAGCGCTCGGGAAAGCACA
>DAEB01000027.1:0-82405 GCA_002495185.1 Thermoplasmata archaeon UBA184
CTTCGGCTACGGGTTCCCGGTCGGCGGGGTCGCCGCCTTCGACCTCGCGGACGGGGTCGTCTCGCCGGGAGGAATCGGTTACGACATCAACTGCGGCGTTCGCCTCCTCCGGACGAACCTGACGGCCGAAGAGGTCCGTCCCCGGCTCGACGAGCTGATGGAGCGGCTCTTCAAGGAGGTCCCGTCCGGCGTCGGTTCGCACGGCGGCTACACTCTGAAACCCGGAGAGCTCGACGAGGTGCTCGCGAACGGGGCCGCCTGGGCGGTCGGCCGGGGGTACGGACGGCCGGAGGACCTCCCCGTGCAGGAGGAGGAGGGACGCCTGGCCTCGGCGCTGCCGGCCGAGGTCTCGGAATCGGCCCGCAAGCGCGGCCAAAAGCAGCTCGGGACCCTGGGGTCGGGGAACCACTTCCTCGAGGTGCAGGCGGTCGACGAGGTCTTCCATCCGGAGTTCGCGCAGGTCCTCGGGCTCGCTCCGGGCGGAGTCATGGTCATGCTCCACACGGGCTCGCGCGGGCTCGGCCACCAGGTGGCGACCGACTGGATCGGGACGATGGACCGCCGGCTCCGCGAGGAGCACGTCGAGCTCGTCGACCGTCAGCTCTCCTGCGCTCCGATCGTGTCGGAGCCGGCGCAGAGGTACCTGGGCGCGATGGCCGCCGCGGCGAACTTCGCGTGGGCGAACCGCCAGGCGATCACGCATTCGGTACGTCGGGCGTTCGCGGCGGTGTTCGCGCGGCCGGACACGGAGCTCGACCTCTCGGTCGTCTACGACATCGCCCACAACATGGCGAAGGTCGAGGAGCACCGCACCGAGTCGGGGCCGAAGAAGCTCCTCGTCCACCGGAAGGGAGCGACCCGGTCGTACCCGGCCGGACGGGAGGAGGTCCCCGCCGCCTACCGGGCGCACGGTCAGCCGGTCCTGATCCCGGGCGACATGGGGACGGCGAGCTACGTCCTCTCCGGGCTCCCGACCTCGATGGAACGATCGTTCGGTTCCTCCTGCCACGGCGCCGGTCGCCGACTGAGCCGCCACGCGGCGGTCCGGACGTTCCGCTACGAGGAGGTCACCCGTCGGCTCGCGGACCGGGGCATCATCGTTCGCTCGACCTCGCGGGAAGGCGTGACCGAGGAGGCCCCGGGGGCGTACAAGGACGTCGAGGAAGTCGTCAAGGTCGCCGAGGGGGCCGGCCTCACCCGGCGCGTCGCCCGATTGGTTCCGCTCGGCGTCGTCAAGGGCTGACGATCCCGCCCGCGCGTCGTCGCCGGCGGGTCCAGAGCACGACCCCCGCCGCGGCCGCCGCGGCCCCTCCGACACCGACGATCACGAAGACGAGCGTCCACGGCACGCTCGCCCCTCCGCTCGCGGAGGGCGGGCGCACCGTCACGTTCCAGTGGTCCGACCAGGTGCGGCCGAAGCCGTCGCTTACGGTCACGGTGACGTTGTAGGCGCCCGGCGAATCGAACGCGTGGGTCCCGTTCATCCTAGGGGCGAAGATCCCGTTGATGCTCGTGTTGTCACCGAAGTCCCAGACGTACTGATACGGCGGTCCTCCCCCGGTCGCCGAGAGGTTGAACATCAGGGTCAAGGGGGCCGTCCCGAGAAGGGGCGTGACGCTCCCGTTCGCTTGCAGGGCCGGCGCTACCGCGAAGGGAAACTCTCGCGTCGCCGAATCGCCCCAGCTGTCGCTCGCGTCGAAGGAGACCGTGTGCAACCCCGCGGGCACGAGCTGGTGG
Organism: Thermoplasmata archaeon UBA184; assembly: GCA_002495185.1. Lineage (GTDB taxonomy): Archaea > Thermoplasmatota > Thermoplasmata > Lutacidiplasmatales > UBA184 > Lutacidiplasma. Next base: position 1,738 of record DAEB01000027.1, read on the forward strand.
ACCGAGAGATTGGTGGACGCGGTGCCGTTCCCGAACGACCAGGCCACGGAGACCGACCCCGGTCCGGTGACCGTCGCGTTGCCGGTCCAGGCCACCGGCGCCTCCCCCACGACCGGACCACCGCTAACGCGCACGCTGAGCGCCGACACACGAGGAAGGAAGCCCCCGGGCTCGGTCGCCGCAAAGTCGGGGAGGATGACGGAGTTCACCGGGGGGGAGGCGTCCCCGCTCGGAAGCCAGGAGAAGTAGGTGAAGAGCGAGCCATTGTCGAGGTCAGAGACGTTCAGGAACGTCCAGTTGAGCGCGAGCCGGTACGCTCCCGAGTCGTTCCCGAACCTCCACACCGGGGTGTTGGAAACGTCCGTCCCGTTGGTGAGGAAGAATCGTCCCGACAGGTTCACGCTCGCCCCGAGGGGCACGTCCACCGCCGGTGCGATGGTGGTGCCGAGGACCAGAAAGGGACCCGGTCCGGAGCCGGCGGGGAAGACGGTGATGACGAACGCCTCGCTGGCGTTCCCGTGGCCCCGGTCGCCTAGATGGCCGACCACCGTGTACTCTCCGGCCGCCGAGAACGTGATTCTCGCCGTCGCGCCGGAGACCGTGGACCAGTTCTGTAGGTGCATCGGAACGGACGACCACGTGGCGTTGGCCGCGCTCGCGTCGTACCCCCCGCGAGCGGTCGCCTGGAAGGTGATCGTCAGCGGGGCCACGCCGTAAGTGACGCTCGGCGAAAACGCAGCGACCAACGGCGGGGCGACGGTGATCGTCTCGGTCGCCGTCGCCTCCTGGTTCACGCTGTCGTTGGCGTACGCCGTGATCGCGTAGCTCCCGGGCGTGCGGAAGATCGAGCAGCGGCACGCCTCCGCGTAGGGGTCGTTGGCGGTGAACTCGAGGGAGGGCGGCAAGGAGCTCGCCCCCGAGGGCCCACCCGATACACGGAACGAGGAGAGGAGGTTCGGGAAATCCGCCGGGGCGTCCCGTGGCGCCGGGGCGGGGCCCGGCTGCACGACAAGACGGGTCGTATCGTTCTGACAGTCCGGAAGCGTCGCCCCGCCGGCCCCGACCGCGACCCGGGAGCTCGCTCCCCCGTCGACCGGAGTCGCCGCATCGGAGACGATCACTGCCGCGCAGTAGCTTCCCCGGACGCTGTACAAGTGGGATACCGTGGCCGCGGGGGCTCCGAACTCGAACGTGCCGTCGCCGAACGTGAAGTTGTAGGTGTACGGAGCGGTGCCGCCGACGACGGTCGCCGTGAAGTTGACCGTTCCCCCCGACGCGGGGGTCTGCGTGTTCGCCGTCAAGTTCACTCGAAGGGGCTCCCCTCCCCCGACCACGATCACGATCGGAGGAGAGACCGAAGAGTTCGCTCGGGAATCCGTCACGTACGACTCCGCGAGGTACACCCCGGGATGGAGGTACGTGTGCGAGGTCGCGCCGCCCGGCGCGAAGGAGGCGTTGCCGTCGCCGAACGAAACCCCCTCGATCGGGTAGACGCCCGTCCCCCCGGTCGCGTTGAGATGGAACGCCGTCGTGAGCGGCGCGCGTCCGAAGCGCGGCGCCCCGTAGACGAAAGTCGAGAGGTCGTACGGTGCGACCGGGGAGGGATGAGCGAGGTCGGCGACCAGCGAAGCGACTCGGGGAGTGCCCAGTCCCGTGACGGGGTCCCATCCCGGTCCCGCCGGGTAGCCGTTGTTTCCCTGGGTCACGTCATGGAAGTCGCGGGAGTAGCTCGACGGGACCGCCGCGATCGCGTAGAGGGCCGGGTTCAGGTCCCCGAGCGCAACCCCCGTGCTCTGGTCCGCGACCGCGGCGATGCCGGCCCAGATCGGGGTGGCGACGCTCGTCCCGAGGACGGCCGTCGGGATCCCCCCGAGGTAGATCTCGACCGCGGTCCCCGCGTCGAGCGAGACGTCCGGGACGCCCCGGCGGTCCGACCCGGACGGGAGGAGCCCGACCTGCCATGGGAGCTCGGGGAACGGAGAATATCCGCCGCCGGACCCTCCCTGGTTGGTGCACCCGGGCGACGCGCCCCCGTTCGGATTCCCGCTCCACCCCGACTCGCTGAGGTAGTTCCCGCTCGCGTCCACGCTGAGCACGGTCCCTCCCACGCCGGTCACCGTCGGATCCGAGGCGGGGAAGTTGGTCGAGAAGCCGGTGGTCCCATCGAAGGCCCCGCAGTCCCCGCTCGCGGCGAAGACGCTGATCCCCTCGGCGGCCGCGTACTCGAGCACCGGGGTGAGGATCGCGTACGACCCGTCCGTGGAGGCGTTACAACCGCTCGCGCACGGAGTATCCCAAGAGTTGAAGTCGCCCACGTCGGGCTCTCCCCAGCTCATCGAGATCACATCCGCGGCGTGATGGGCGACGACCCAGTCGACGGCTTGGTAGAGCCCGACCCCGCTGTTCGGGGAGAACGTCATCTCGACCGTGGCTCCCGGCGCGGAGACGTGAGCCCACTCGAGGTCGAGCGCATCCTCGCCGTCCCACCCGGGGTTCGAGCTCACGTTGAGGTTCCCTGAATTCGGAATGGGGTAGACGAACTGCACGTGCCCCACAGGGATCCCCGCGGCGAGTGAGAACGCCGCGAGGTCGGACGAGAGCGCGGGCTGACCCTCCGCCGAAGCGTACGGGTCGACCACAGCGATCCGGAAACCGGAACCGTTCGTGCCGGCCCCGATGAGGCTGCTCATGTTGTACGCCTGCCAGACCTGGCACGGGACCAGCGGAGCCGGGGTGCCGGAGCAGACGGGGCTCGCACGTACATCGAGCGGTGGGGACCCCCGGAGCGTCGGCGTGATCGGCGTCACATTGCCGAGGCCGAAGGCGCCCGACCACGATGCCACGGAGGGGAGCGTCGCCGGGGTCGGATGGCTCACGAAGGTGCGACCCAGCGCGTCTCGGTACTCGATGAAGTTCGTGTGGAACGCGTCTCCCAGCTCCCCGCTCGGTCCGCTTACGGAGAGAACGAGGCCGTCGGCGCTCACCGTCACCGAGAGTCCGCGCTCTTCGAAGTAGTCGGTCGCCGCCGTGACTTCGGTCGCCGAGGGGCCGAACGCAGACCGAAGCTCGGCCGGAGTTCGGAATGCATGGAACAGCGGCGACCCCGCCGCGTACTCGGCCGATACGAGACCCGCGAGAGCTTCCGGGTCCGGTGTGGAGAGACCCACCAGGACGGTCATCGAGGCCGAGGGCGAGTAGGGGCCGAGAGCCACGACGCTGGGGGCGGGCCGAAACGGCGCGGCGACCTCGACGCTCGAGATCGCGGAGGGGTTCGTCGCCCCTACGACCGATGTGGCTGGCGAAGAGACGTCTCCTGCTTCGTAGCGGGGGCCCACGGGGGCGGAGGACGAGGAGTAGGAGGACGGGACGACCGGCGCCGCGAGCAGGACCACGAGCCCGAGGAGGAGCGCGAGGGTCAGCCAGCGGACCTTGCGAGCCATCGTCCGTCCGGACCTCAGCGGGGAACCTCCATATTCCCCTTGCCGGCGTCGGGCTCCGCAAGACCTCTTAACCACGACGCGGCGTGCGTGGCTCCGGAACCCTCCGTGACCGACCCGTACCTCGGATACGAGATCGCGCTGGTCGCGGTCGTCCTCTACGCCCTCGTCGTCTACCTCCTCTACCGGACGGGTCGCCTCGGACCCGACCGGGCGTTCTCCCTGCTCGGTCCCGCTCTCATGATCAAGACGAAGCGGGGCCTCGCTCTCCTCGACCGTTGGGGGAGGTTCCGCCGGTTCTGGTCCGTCGTCTCCGACTTCGGGATTCTGCTCGCGGCCATCGCCATGGTCGTGATCATGGCCCTCCTCGTGTTCGGGGCGGTCGTTTCGTTCCACATCTCCGCCGCCCAGGCGCCCACGCCGACGGAGGCGATCGGCCTTCCGGGGATCAACCCGTTCATCCCGATCGGCTACGGCATCCTCGCGCTCGTGGTGGGGATCGTGCTGCACGAACTGAGCCACGGTGTCGTCGCGCGGTCCCAGAAGATCGGGGTCAAGAGCATCGGCATTCTCTGGTGCGTACTCCCGATCGGTGCGTTTGTCGAGCAGGACGAGGCGGACATGCTCGCCGCCTCCCGTCGTCGGCGCGACCGCGTCGCGGCGGCCGGGGTGCTCGCGAACTTCGCTCTGACGGTCCTGTTCTTCGTCCTTCTTTCGGGTCTCGTCGCGAGCTCGGTCGCCCCGAACGCCAACGGGGTCGGGGTCGCCTTCGTGCAGAGCGACACGCCCGCCGCGAACGTGACGCTGGCGCCGGGCGACATCATCACGTACATCAACGTGACCAGCGAGGTCAACGGGACGGTCGCGAGTACCCACACGACGACGGTCTCGTCCTTCCAGAACGCCCTCGCGAACTCGCGCCCGAACGATAGCGCCACCGTCACGTACTTCTCTGCCAGCCTCGGCCACACGGTCTCGGTGACGATCGCCCATCTCGCGACCAACCCGAACAACCGCTCCCGCGGATTCCTCGGCGTCGCCGTCCTGAGCCTCACGCCGAACGAGCTCAAACAGGTCCTCGTCTGGCCCGCGGGCAGCGACCAAGGACCGGTGGTGGGGACGGTCTACTGGCTCATCCTTCCGCTCGGCGGGATCGAACCGGTCTCGGGATACGCCACGAACTTCTACCATCTGACCGGCCCGCTCGCCGGGGTGGACGTCAACTCGTTCTGGGTCGGCGCGAACATCCTCTACTGGCTCGCTTGGATGAACCTCCTGCTCGGGCTCTCGAACGCCCTTCCGCTCGTCCCCCTAGATGGCGGGCTCCTCTTCCGCGACTTCGCCGCGTCGATCGCCGCCCGGATCCACCGCGGGTGGACCGACGCGAAGCTCGACCAGGTCGGCGGACGCGCGGTCACCGTCTCTTCGCTCCTCGTCCTCCTCCTACTCGTATGGCAGTTCGTCGTACCTCGGCTCCTCTAGACGAGCGCTCGCTCTTCAGCGAGTACCCGTTCCTCCCAGGGGCAGAAGCGCTCCTCGGGGAAGAGGCGGTCTCGGTCCGCGCGCTCCTCACGGACGCCGCGTTCGCGTCGGCTCGGTCGCTCGGTCGCGCCCGCATCCTCGCGGCGGCGGAGGACCCTCGCGGAGCTCGCGATCTCGAGGAGCTCGCGCGCGCCGACCCGACCGTTCGGCTGCTCTCGTTCCTGTTCGCCCGGGTGGTCCTCTCGGCCGCCCCGGCGCCGGCCGCCCTGCGACGATGGGCGGTCTCCGAGGCGAAGCGGAACCACGCGCGACTGCTCGTCGTCCCCCCGGAGGAGCTCTCGGAGGTCGCCCGCCGCCTTCGATTCCGCTTCGACCCCACCGCGGAGGGGGTCGAGGTTCCCCTGGTCGACTACCTGCGTCTTTCGGTTCCGATCCGGGAGGCCGAGTTCCGTCTTCCTCGCCAGGCCGTGCGCCGCGGGTCGGTGGTCGTCCGTCCGGCGCGGGCCGCGCGCCTCCTGCAGGAGGCGGTCCGCCTTCGGCTCGCCGAACCGCTCCCGCTCGCCGACGACGTGGTGCGGGAGGTTCGAGAGCGAGAGGCCGAGCTTCTCACCGAGCTCGCACGACGATCGCCGGCGCCGGTCGCTCGTTCCGAGTTCCGCGGCGGGCCCCTTCGCCCCGAGCTGTTCCCTCCGTGCATCCGGAAGATGCAGCGAACGCTCCAGAAAGGGGAGAACCTCTCGCACTCCGGCCGCTTCTGCCTCGCGGCGTTCCTCCACCGCGCGGGCGCGGACTTCGAGACGATCGTGGACGCCTACCGCGGCGCCCCCGACTTCGACGAGTCGGTCACTCGCTACCAGGTCGAGCACATCACCCAGAGGGACGGTGGTGCCGGCTACGAGCCGCCCGAATGCGAGACCCTGCGGAGCCACGGCCTCTGCGCCCGGGACGGGGACCCGACCGCGGACGACCCTCGGGACCGCGCCCGGGACGAACGGTGCTTCGACCCGTCCCTCCGCCATCCCCTACAGTACTACCGCTGGCGAGGCGGAACGGTCGTCGAACGGACCGACCGGGCCGAGCGTCCCTCCCCTACGGCTTCGACGGAAGCGCGCGGTAGACCTTCCACGCACGCGCGATCGCGGTCCACTGACCCGCGATGACGAAGTAGACGAGCGCGACATCGATCACCGTGAAGGTGATTCCGCCGACATGGAACCGGGACCACGGGAGCGACGTCGCCCACGGCCACGGGAGCGACCAGTCGAACTCGAGGAACGCGGCGACCGCGATCACGACCAGGCGGTCCGCGCGCGAGAGGAGGCCCCCGTAGAGGCGGCCGAGACCGACCGCCTGCGCCTGGGTCCCCATGTAGCTCACGAGGAGAAGGCTCACGAGCGCGAGGAGCGCGACGATCGGGTTGGCGTAGCCCGACGCGGCGATTCCGAGAAGGATCGCGACGTCGGAGTAGCGGTCGAAGACGTGGTCGACGAAATCCCCGCGGACGGACGAGCGCCCCGTCGACCGAGCGACCTCGCCGTCGATCACGTCGAAGAGCCCCGTGAGAAAGACGAGGAGCGCGACGGCGAGGAACAAGTACGGGGTCGTCCAGCGGACCAGGAGAGCGACCCCGCCGGCGGCGACCGCCAGCATGAGCGCGAGGAGGCTCAGGCGGCTCGGCGTCCATCCGAGGAACGGACGAGCGAGGCGGGCGATGTACGGTTGGACCTTCGCCCGGTATGATTCGAGGACCATTCCTCTCCCCCTAGTCCACCCAGTCCATGAGGTGCTCGGTCACCGTGGGGTCGCGGAGCCAGTCGATGTGGCCCCACCGAGGAAGTCTTGGACCTCCGGCCCAGCGGTCGACCTCCCGAGCGACGGAGTCGGGGGACCGGTCGCTCGTGTCGACCTCGAAGACGGTCCTGCGGCGCGCAAGCGCCTCCCACGTGATCACTCCGATCGTCTCCGCGAGAACGTTTTCCTTGCGATCTCGCGAAGCGCCCGTGCGCGCCGAGCGAAGCCGACGATCGATCTCCTCCGGTCGACACCGGAGCACGACGACGTCCTGGATCGGGAGAAGGTGAGCGAGATGGCCCACGACCACCTCCGCCCGGAACCGGGACGGATTCCGCCGAAGCGACCGGACCAGCCGGTCGAGGTCGACCGTCACTCCCGCCGAGGTGGGCCGAGCGCAGCGAAGCCGGCGCGCGAGCTCGCCCACCTCGACCACCTCGTGTTTCTCGGAGAGCGACCGCGCCACCGTCGACTTGCCCGTCCCGGGCGTCCCCGTAAGCGCGATCCTCCGAGTCACGCGAAGACCCGACGCCGACGGCCCTAATCAGTGTCGTCGGAGTCGCGACGCTGACACGTCGCTGGCGCGAGAGCCCCGCGCTCGCGACGGGGACCGTCCACCGGCGAGAACCACCGGTTATACCGATAGGCGGTAAGATGAGAACGACGCGAAGGTTAAGTAGCCGGAAGCATCCCGTAGGCTCATGCGACACGCCGGGAAGCGCACGGTGGGAACTGTAGCCATTGGCCTGCTGATTGCGATGTTGATTGCGGCCGTTTTCGGAGCTGCGATTCTCGCCAGCCCCCATGCGGGGGCACGGACCAGCGCAGCGGCGAGCCACTCGACGAATCTCGGGGCCGCGGTTCACCCGACGCCCGGGGCTGCCACCGCGTCCGTGACCATGGTGACCAAGCCCGGGGCCTACACGGTCCTTCCGTTCAACCTCGAGCTGCAGATCACCATTACGGGTTCGTCCATTACGACGAACACGTCGCTCTGGGTGACGGTGACCGACAACACCACAGGAGCCTACTGTACCACGGGCAGTCTCAACCAGACCCTGAAGGGCGGATTCTCGTTCTACAACCTGTCGCTCAACCCGGTGTCGATGGGCGGTGCGGCGTTCACGAACTGTCCGTTCATTGAGTCGGACCCCGTGATCCTCAACGCGACCGTCTATACGGACAACAACATCACGGGGACTCCCTCGAAGGCGAAGGACTCCGCGACCGCGATCACGTCCCTCGTCTACAACGCGCTGAACGTGAACCTCCTGACCCCCACGGTCGCTGTGGGCGCCGGGAACATCACCTTGATTGCAATCTACCAGGCGCAGTACGTGCAGAGCGTTCGGATGTTGATCTTCAACTCGGCCGGCACGAACGTGTACAACGGCAGCCTGCAGTGGACGAGTCCCACCTCGCCCGCTCTCGGTGCCTGGTTCGAAGCAACGCCCGGGGTCTATCCGTTCAAGCTGACGATCTCGACACCGTACGGCTCGTTCACGAGGGCCGATAACATCACCGTCCTCGCCCCCGGCGGTGGAACGGTCTACTCGAACACTTCGACCTGGCAGAATGCCTCGATCTTCCCCGGCCTCTCGGGAGCCGCCTCGGGAACCATCCTCCTGGTGGTCGGCCTGATCGTGGGGATGATCGTGGCGCTCGTGGTCGGGCGTTCCTTGATGCGACCCGCCCCTGTCCCACCGGCCCAGCAGTGGCAACCCGGCCAGACGGCGCCCGCCAACACGTGCAGCGTCTGCGGGAAGTCGTTCGCGACTCCGGAGGAGCTCAAGGAGCACGCGAAGTCGGAGCACGGGATCACCTCATAGGACGAGGCTGACCTCTCGGGCCCAACCCTTTCTTCCTTTCCTTTTCTTGCCTTCGTCCTTCCGGGCCGAGTGACACCTGGGCTGGTACGGCGGGTCGCTGGCCCGGCACGACAGAAAGGGCCGACTATGCGAACCGGAGCGCGGGGAACTCGCGGCGCCACCAGAGGACTTCGGGGGCGACCCGCTCGCCTTGCAGCCCGCCGCGGACCAGGAGGTCCGCCATCCGGTCCATCTGGTCGGGAGTGAGCCCCAGTCGGGTGATCTCCCCCGTGCCAACACGGCCGACAAGATCGAGGAGCAGGCGCTGCGCTTCGAGACGACGCGCGAGCGCTCCGGACCCCAGCCCATGGCGGCGTCGAAGCTCGAGGCGGTCGAGCAGGAGCTGGTGCGACTCCGTGAACCCCTCGGCTTCGGCGACGAGGGGAACCCCGCGGCCCGAGAGCGCGCGGCCGAGCGCCTGAGAATTCGCGACCACGGTGGACGCGTACTCCCGTCCGACCCTCTCGAACTCGAGGAGGGTCTGTGCGAGCCCCGCGATCCGGTTCCAGTGCGCGTTATCGAAGATCCGCCAGGTGAGCGCCCCATCGACCTGCTCGAAGAGGTCTTGGCGGTCGGTCGCGAGGAGCCCGCCCTGGGGCCCGAAGAACGATTTGTGCGTACTTCCATAGAGCACGTCCGCCCCCTCCCGAAGCGGGTCCTGGAACGCCCCGCCCGCGACCAGCCCGAGCACGTGGGAAGCGTCGTAGAAGACCAGGGCGTCCCGCGCGTGCGCTTCTTCGGCGATCTCGCGGAGGGGATAGGGGAAGAGGAAGAAGCTCTGGCCGAGGATCACGGCGTTCGGGCGCTCCCGTCGGATCGCCTCCCGCGCTTCCTCGGCGCGCACGCGATGGCCCGGACCCGTCGCCGGAAGGGGCCGGAGGGTGTAGCCGAAGACGGCCGGGATGAAGCCGGGTGCGTAGCCGTCGTACCCGCCCTCGTCCGGAGAGATCGCGAGGACCCGAGATTTCGGCGGGAGCAGCGGGACCAAGGCCGAGAGCGCGGCGATGTGCCCCGAGAGCGGACGGGTGGTGGCGTAGCGCGCGCGGAAGACCCGGGCCGCGGCCGCGTTCGCGAGCCGCTCGATCTCGTCGGTGTACCGAGTCCCGGAGTAGCTGTTGTCGAGCATCTCCCCGTCGAACTCGCTGGCCATGGGGAGGGTGTAGCGGCCCGCGAGGTCGCTCGCGAGGTACTTTCGGGCCGTCGGCGAAACCGCGTTCTCGCTCGGAAGAAGGTTGAAGACGCCTCGGCCGCGCCAGCGGTCGTGCGCCCGGACGAGCGCGGCGAGGCGCCGCTCCTCGTCAGTGGGCATTCGCGGGGTCCGACCCGGGCATCGGGAACGCCGGGCCGTGTGCGAGCTTGCGCTGCTCGCGGTGTCCGCAGCGGGGGCACTCGAGGCCCTTGGCACGACGCGCGAGGAGGTTGTGGCAAACCTGGCATCGCGCCGAGACCACCCCGAGCGAAGACGGGGCCGTGGTCAGCTTGACCGACGGGTGCGACTGGAGGACCTTGGCGAGGAGGATGTCGCCGACCGCGAACTCGTTCGCGAGCGACTCCGTGTACCCCTCTTTCGCCTTCGAGACGTGGACCGTGCCCTCGGGTGCTCCGGGGACCGGGCGTCGGCTCGCGGACGTGGTGAGAATCGTGCAGACCGCCATCGCCGTCTTGAGCTCATCGACGCGGGCGTAGACGATGTCCCCCTCCTCGATCTCGGGGACCGCGTTGCGGGGCTCGACCCGGACGGTACGGTCCCGCGGGTCCACGTGAGAGGTCCCGAGGACCGACGCGTAGATCCGCCCCCGGTTCTCGTACGTGCCTCGGCCGGGAAGGAACTCTTCCGCGGTGCCGAGATAGTCGCCCGGGAGGACTAGCTTCGACTCATCGTTCGGTGCGCTCATCGTTCGGTCCTGTTTCGAGTACCCAGCGATCGACGGCGAGGCGGACGCGCTCCGCACGGTGGTGCGCGAACGTCCGCGGAAGGTCCCAGGGGACCGACCCGACCTCGATAACTCGGGCGCCGCGCTCGAGCGCGAATCGCGCTATAAAGGTTCGGGATGCGGAGAGCGCGAAGGCCCCGACGGCGCGGCGGCCCAAGACCAGCGCGCGATCCCAGAAGGGACGGTCGGCGTGCCGGCGTTGCGCGCCGAACGGTGGGTTCATCAACACGATGTCCGAGGGGCGGTCCCACCGGGCGACGTCCGACGCGTGGAACTCCACGTGGACCCCCGCGGAGCGAGCCGCCGCGCGCGCCGCGGGAAGGAGCGAATCGTCGACCTCCACCCCGACCACCGGCGATGCCCCCCCGAGGGCCGCGGCGACCGCGATGCGTCCCGTACCGCACCCGAGGTCGAGGACGGAGCGGCCGGAGAGGCCGACCAGGTGGTCGACGGCCATGACGAGGTCCACGGCGGCTTCCGCCGGAGTCGCGACCTGCTCGAGCGAAGCGTCCGGGTCCGGGGGCAAGGGCACGGCCTGAACTCGGCGAAGGATCTCGCTCCGGCGCACGCGCCGGGACGCACGCCGAAGGAGAATACGCTAGCCCGCGGCTCGGGGAAGTGCGGGGAGCCGGATTTGAACCGGCGAACGCCTGCGCGGCGGGATCTCTTCGGCGGTGACCGCCGTTTAAGTCCCGCGCCGTTGACCGGGCTTGGCTATCCCCGCGTCCCTACCGGGCAGCGGGCGCGACCGCGGTCTCTTCCTTGGCCGCTCGGGTTCCGGCCCTCTTGACGGAGACCCGTCGGGGGAAGTACTTCAGGAGGACCACGTCGTTCACCGCGGAGACCCACCGATACGGGACGTTGGTGGGCCGGGAGTCCTCGACTAACATCGGGCTCGTCTCGTCGACGTAGAGGCCGTCGATCTTGGCCGCCTCGACGTCCACGACCACGTTGTCGACCTCTCCGAGCAAGCGTCCTTCCGGCGTGTAGACCTGTCGCCCCAGCAGTTCCGTCATCTCGACCAGCATGGCCAGTAACCGTCGGCGAGCGACGGGAGGCGACCTTCTTATGCCTTTGGGCCGAGGAGAACCCGCCGGGCGCCCCCGAGGTCGAAGCCGTTTCAGTTCCCGTTCGGGGAAGACGGGGCGGTCTCTTGGCGGACCTGTGACTTGTACATCTTGAGCAGCTCCGCCGAGGTGGTGGCCTCGGTCGGGCTCTTATCGTCCCGGAACCGCCCCGTGAATCGGGGGAACCTCAGCGCAAGGCCGGCCCCTTCGCGGATCGCCCCGAGGCACGCTCGGTGGATCGGGCTAAGCGTGAGCTCCGCCCCCCGCACCTCGAGGACGAGCTGGGGGCGGAACCACCGGTCCGGCGTGAGCTCGGTCTCCACCTCCTTCGGTCGGTCGTCCGTCTCCCACTTCGCGAGCCGCTTCGGCATCTCCGCGAGCTGCTCGTCGTCGAACCCCGAGCCGACCTTGCAGAAGCTCTCGAACCGGTCCTTCTTGAGGTCGTAGACGGCGAGCAAGAACGCGCCGTACCGACCCGCCCGGCGACCCCGTCCGAGGAACGCGCCGACGACCACGCCGTCGATCGAATCGGAGAGACCTGCCGTGTACTCCCGCTTGTACTTGATCCACCAGAACCCGCGGGCGCCGGCCCGGTAGGCGCTTCCCGGAGCGAGCGACTTCGCCATCACGCCTTCCCCGCCCGCCGCGATCGCCTCGTCGAAGAATCGCTGCGCCTCCCGTTCGTCGGAGACGACCTTCTGAACGGCGAGCCGGACGTGTTCGGTCGGGGTCAGCGCTTCCTCAAGGAGCGCTCGGCGCTCCGGGAACGACTTCTCGTAGACCGGTTTCCCCGCGAGGAGGAGGACATCGAATGCGAAGAGGCAGACCGGTACCTCGGCCTGGACTCGGGCCAGGTCGTGCTTCCGGCCCCGGCGGCGGGAGACCTGCTGGAACGGCTGAATCTCGTCGGTGTCGGGGTCGACGGGAACGCACTCTCCCTCGATGATCGCGGGGGTGGCTCGAACCGCTCGAGGAAGCTCTTCGATGAGCTCCGGGAACTGGGCGCTCGTCTCCTCGAGACGGCGCGAGAAAAGTCGCACTGGACCGGAACGGGGAATGTGCGCTTGGACCCGAAGGCCATCGTACTTGTACTCGAGCGCGGCCCGGCCTCCCATCCGCTTCAGCACCTCCCCGAGAGTGGGCTCGCGTTCCGCGAGCATCGGACGGATCGGCCGTCCCACTTCGAGCGTGATCTCGGAGAGGTGGTCCACGCCCTTTTCCGCCAGAACGTTCGCGACCAACCCGAGGTCGCTCGAGAGGTTGAAGGCGGCTTCGATCTTCGCGCGCGTCGCTTTCGAGCCGTCCCCGAACGCCTCGGCGAGGGCGTCCAGGATCGTCATCTCGCGGACGCCGACCCGCAAGGTCCCGAGCACGAACCGGACGATGAACTTCCCCTCGACCGGCGTGGCCCGAACGAGGAGCTCCGAGAGGATGTTCACCTTCGTGTCCTGGGACCCCGGTCCGGATGCCTGCGCGATCCGGGTGAACTCGGAGTACACGTCGGCGACGCGGAGCGGGGGGCCCTCCTCGAGGCGGCGAACCTCGGAAAGCATCTCTCCGGTCGTGGTTCCGAGGTCGCCCGACTGCTTCGCCCGCCGAGCGACCACGCTCCCCTCGGTGTGGGTCGCGGTCGCGACCGCACGACGCGCGAGAGAGTCCGCGACCCCGAGCTCGACCCCCTCGTACTCGGGCCGCAGCATCCCTTGCGCGAGATAGAGGACCCGTTCGAGTTCGGGAGGACGGAGCGGTCGGATCAGCTCGACCAAGATCGCGCGCATCTCGAGGCGCTTCGAGGTCGCCTCGAGCCGGTCAAACGCTTCCGCGAACCTACGGAACTCCATCGCGCGCTCCCCGTTCGACCGCCGCCCGGAGGCGCGCGAGGTTCTCGTCGACGCGACCCAGGGTGTTGTAGACGGAGTTCCCGCAGACGAAGAAGGTCGCTCCGGCGCGTGCGGCCTCCGTCGCGGTCTCCGGGACCACTCCGCCGTCGATCGAGACCAGCGCTGGGGAGCGCATCGAATCCAGCGCCGCGCGGGCCGCGCGCACCTTGGGTAGAACCTCGGGGAGGAATCGCTGTCCGGAGAAACCCGGGTGCACGCTCATCACGAGGACCTCGTCGATTTCCGGGAGGAGGGGCTCCACGGACTCGAAGGGGGTCGGTGGACGGATCGCCGCCCCGACCGCGGCGCCGGTGTCCCGAATCGCCCGGACCACTTCGCGCGGGGGGTCGTCCGACTCCATATGGAAGACGAGAGTGTCGCCTCCGGCCTTCCGGAAGGCCCCGACGTAGCGGAGCGGGTGCGAGATCATGAGGTGGATATCGAGTGGAAGCTTCGTGACCGCGCGAACGGCCGCGACGAGCGCCGGGCCGAATGAGATGTTCGGAACGAAATGCCCATCCATCACGTCGAGATGAAGGGCGTCCGCGCCCCCCGACTCGGCTGCGTGGGCCGCATCCCCCAGAGCGGCGAAATCCGCGCTCAACAGGGACGGCGCGAGCCAGAGCCGACGAGAAGGAAGTGACACGCGCGGCGGCAAGACTTCTAAGGGTATATATACCGCCTCCCGACTCGGGGGACCAGTGTTACCGTTCGGTAACCACCGAAGGTTTGGAAGCGATGCAGGAAGTGGATGAAACGCGCCCGGCCCCGGTCCTCCGGGGCATGGGACGAAGGGGAATGTCGCCGACGATGGCTGCGGTGATTCTCATCGTGGTCATCGTGATCGTGGGCGGCGCCGGTTATGCGGGGCTGAACTCGATCGGGGGGCAGGGGAAGAAGACCGTTTCCACCTGTACGCCTCCCTCGGCGCCAGCGTGCGGCGGTACCGGGAAACTGAACGACGTGAATCTGTTCGTGGCCTACCAGATTGGTGCCGGCCAGACCACGATTCAGCTTCAGCTTGGAGCCCTGTTGCCCGCGACGGTTTCTTTGGGCGGCGGGGAAAGCGCGTCTCAGTTCTCAGTCTCTTGGGGTGACGGTTCGACCACCAACGGGACCTCTGCCAGTTTCACGCACACGTACACCAAGATCGGCCTGTTCGTCGTATCGGCGACCGCGGTGGTCTCCGGGGTCACGCACACCGGAACGAAGTACCTGTTCCCGGTGAGCGTCATCCCGACCCTGCAGCAGGTGTCCACCGGGGACTTCCCGGTCGTGGCGACCACGATCACAAACGGGTCCGCGGCTCCGAACAACATCTATCCGTGGATCAGCGCGGGCGGTCAGGTCACGGTCGCGGGGACGTACACCACGCTCCCCACGGCGCCGGGCTTCACCGCGGGCGCACCCACGCTCGTTGCTCCGACGGGAGCCAGCCTCATCGGCTCGGTCGCGAGCACCCCGACGAGCGTCAAGGCGACGTACTCGTTCGCCCAGGCGGGTAGCTACCTCATCACGATGGTCGTGCCCACCACGAGCGGCACGGCGACGACCTACCAGAACTACACGTGGAATGTCTACGTCGGCGCCAGCGGGGCGGTACTCGGCTGTACCAACTGTGTCCAGAGGGGCGGAGGTGGCGGTAGCCCCCACCCGAACAACCTCTACGTCTACGAGATCGTTCCGGGCGGCGCGACGAGCCTTGACCCCGCGGTCGACTATGAGACCACCGGCGGCGAGATCATCGACAACGTCTTCGAGACGCTGATCCAGTACAACGCGACGTCGACGGCGACCTACGACCCGGTCCTGTCCACCTGCATTCCGGGGCCGTCCGCGAGCGGTCCGACGTCCTGTCAGTCGCAGTACGGGAGCGACCTCAACGCGGGACCGAACGGGACGTATTGGACGTTCCCGATCGACCCGAACGCGAGCTTCTACGACCAAGGGACGGGCGCCCACTGGGGCGTCTACCCGTCGGACGTGATGTTCAGCGTGGCGCGGACGTTGATGTGGCTGGAGAACCCGAGCCAGTACACGACGAACGGATGGATCATCGGCCAGTCGATGCTGCCGTTCGGGAACAAGCACTGGGACGGCGGCCTCCACGCTCCGTGGAACAACACGCCGCAGAACGTTCTCAGCGCGATGATGGTGAACGACAGCGCGTACTGCCCGGCGAAGGCGCTGGCGCAGCACGGCTGCATCACCTTCGTGGCGGACGGTTCCAACCCCACGGGCACGGATGTCGCAGGGCAGTCGACCTGGTCCTACTTCCTGGAGTTCATCCAGGACGGCGAGGGGGCATCGGTCGTCCCGTGCGGGTGGTACACCCACCAGGGCGCGGGTCTGCCGGGCTTCACGACCACCGCGTCGGGCGGGGACGGCCCCTGCATGCTGCCCGGCGGCGTGAC
Organism: Thermoplasmata archaeon UBA184; assembly: GCA_002495185.1. Lineage (GTDB taxonomy): Archaea > Thermoplasmatota > Thermoplasmata > Lutacidiplasmatales > UBA184 > Lutacidiplasma. The sequence continues at coordinate 17,611 of DAEB01000027.1, forward strand.
CTCGACCAACACCTCAGCGTTCAAGAGCTACGTGACCGGCGCGAGTCCGACCCTCTACGACTCGATCATCGGGCTCGACACGATCAACTACCAGAACCCGTATCCGCAGGTTCGCTGGAACATCGTAGGGAGCGGTCCGTACTGGCTGCAGAGCGTGAACCAGGGCCAGGGCTACATCCTGAAGGCGAACCCGTACTACGTGCAGCCGAACTGCGCGGGTCTGCCGGGCTGCTACCGTGCTCCGGGCCAGTATGCCGCGACCGTCTACGTCTTCTGGGACCCGAACGACATCACGGGCGTTGAGCAGTACATCGCGGGCCAGTCGGACCTCTCGTCGTTCTTCCCGAGCGACATCCCGACGATCCTGAACCTCGTGAAGGCGGGCAAGGTCACGTTGTTCTCGATCCCGACGCTGAACTTGTTCCCCGAGGGCTTTGCGTACGCGTTCAACCCCGCGTCGACCCAGTCCGCATCGGGGCTGACGACGAACGTGCCCGGGGACTTCTTCTCGTACCCCGGGATGCGGATGTTCTTCGCGACCACGTTCCCGTACTACTCGTTCATCAACGTCGACAACCTGGTGGATGGGATTCCGTTCATCCAGGGTGAAGGCGGAGCGATCCCCCAGTACCTCGGGAACTACTACGCCGAGAACATCACCTGGCCAGGGATGAACGCGAGTGCACCCCAGTGGCCCCAGGTCTGGACGGACCCGAGCGTGACGGCACCGGCATCGTACGTCGGCAGCCCGGCATGGTGGTGGGCGAACATCACCAACCCGTCGAGCCCGCTCTACGACCCAGAGGCGGTGGCCTGTGAGTCTGGCAGCCACTGTACCTTCCCGATCGGGTCGGAGCAAGGCGCGGTACCGTTCGACTACGCGGTCGACCAGTGGTCCTCGATCATCAAGACGGTGACCGGTGGCGCGATCTCACCGACCCGGTGGGACCCGACGTTCACCTTCATCGTGACGCAGCTGGGTGACCCGCCGGGGACGAACCCCATGCCGACCTTCGTGAGCGGCTGGCTTCCGGACTACCCCGACCCGACGGACTACATGGCGCCGTTCTGGTTCCCCGATGGGTCGTACACCTACGCGCCGGCGATGGCGGAGACGCTGCTGACCGCGCCGTATGAGAACGCCGGATGCGGTGGCCAGTCCCTCACCTTCGCCAGTCTCGCCTACTGGTCGAACTACGGCGGAACGGTCATCCCGACGGCTTGCCAGGGAACCGCGTACAACGTGATGGTCTGGGCCGCCACGGTTGCCTCGAGTCTGCCGGTCGGACCGACCCGGGTGCTCTACTACAACATGGTCAGCCACATCGGCGACAAGCTGGTCCTCTTCGTCTACGTGGAGCAGCAGGTCGGTGTCGGCTCGTTCGCGGGCTGGATTAACCCGAACAGCTTCTGGTACAACGTCATGGCACCAGGGCAGCTCTGGTTCCAGTACTACGGAACCAACGTGGTCTAAGCACGGGATACCAAAGCGGACCGACCGACCCCGCGGGGAACGCCCGCGGGGCCGGAACCCTTTCCTCCCTTTCTTTTCTGCAAGAATCGAGCGAAAGAAAGCGAGCTCGCTTGGTGGGGGCCGAGAGATCGCGCAGTGTTTGCGAGCGACCGACTCCTCGGGCGAATCTACATGAACTCTTCGCGACGCGGCCCGCCCGTGGACTGTTGCGGCGTCTTCCCGTCCCGCTTCGCCCGGGAGCCCTCGGGGGTCCATCGCCCAACTTCCCTCAGCCGCCGGAAATTGGGGTGGAACGGCTTCGTCGCGCGCGCTCCCCTCTCGGGGTTCCAGCGCTCCCAGAGGTAGCTGTACAGGAGGAACTCGACGTAAATGGCCCCGGCAAGCGATAGGCCCATCGCGAGGAGGTTGGGCGGGGAGAGCCAGGAGGCAACGATCCAGGAATCAATGATGAAGAACCCGAGAACGACCCAGGTCTTGGCGCCCGAGAACAAGAACCACTCCTTCCAGGGCGGTCCCGGTTCTGCGATCGCTTCCTGCTTCTCCCGCTCGAACTCGTCCGCGGCCCTCGAGCGCGAGGCGAACGACTCGGACTCGTCGGACCCTTCCGGTTCGGAGTCGCGGGTGGAGCGCAGCATCGGCCCCATCCCCGGGTCCGGCCTACGACGAGGCGCCGGAGGACTCGGACGGCGACCCGGCGAGGGACACGAGCGACTCCACGGGCGTCGCCTCTGTACGGGGAGAGAACAGGTGGCAGGCGACGTAGTGGTCCTGCCCCATCGAGATCATCTCGGGGTCGACCTTCGAGCAGATCGGCATCACCGCCGGGCAGCGCGTGTGGAAGCGGCACCCCGACGGGGGCGCGGCCGGGCTCGGCACGTCGCCCGAGAGCACGATCCGTTCCCGCTTCGTGACCGGGTCGGGGATCGGAATCGCGGAGAGGAGCGCCTGCGTATACGGGTGGAGGGGTCGGGAGAACAGCCCGTCGGTCGGTGCGGTCTCCACGACCTTCCCGAGGTACATCACCACAACGCGATGGCTCATCGCGCGAACGACGGACAAGTGGTGCGAGATGAACAGGTACGCGAGGCCCTGCTCGTCCTGGAGGCGCTTCAGGATGTTCAGGATCTGTGCCTGGACCGAGACGTCGAGCGCGCTCGTCGGCTCGTCCAGGACGATCATCTCGGGCCGGAGCGCGAGGGCGCGCGCGATCCCGATCCGCTGGCGCTGGCCGCCCGAGAACTCGTGCGGAAATCGCCACATGTGCTCGGGGTTGAGGCCGACCTGCGCGAGGAGCTCGAGGACCCGCTGGTCGCGCTCGCGACGGTTCCCCGTGTGGTGGATTTCGAGCGGTTCCCCGATGATCTCCCGGACCAGGAGCCGCGGGCTCAGCGAGCTAAAAGGGTCCTGGAAGACGATCTGGAGCCGACCCCGAAGCTCGCGCATCTGTCGGTTGCTCCGACGGTAGAGCGAGTACTGTCGGGCGAGGTCGTCGAGCTCCTGGAGGGCCGGGGAGTCGGCCCCGCTCGGCTTCCCCGTCGCATCTCCGTTGTTGTCTCCGAGGGAGGAGTAGAGGGACTCGAGCTTGTCCATCACCTCCGGGGGAGGGCGGTAGTAGCAGTGGCCGGAGGTCGGCTCGATGAGCCTCAGCAGCACCCGGCCAAGCGTCGTCTTCCCGCAGCCGGACTCGCCGACCAGCCCAACGGTCTCGGACTCCCGCACGTCCATGCTGACGCCGTCCACGGCGCGCACATCCCCGACGTGCGACGAAAACAGCCCCCCGCGGATCGGGAAGTACTTCCGGATATTCCGAGCCGAGAGGACGACGGAGTGAGACCCGCGAATCTCCATCGAGGACCACCGTTGAGGCTACTCGACCACGTTCGGTCCGTGATATAAATAGCACGCGACCTGGTGGCTACCGCCCTCGTCGGTCATCGGCGGGCGCGTCTCGGAGCAGATCGGCATCGCGTAGGGGCAGCGCGGGTGGAACCGGCAGCCCTCCGGCGGGTTGATGAGGTTCGGGACGGACCCGGGAATCGATTCGAGCTGCTTGTTCGGCTGGTCGACCCGGGGGATCGAGGCGAGCAACCCGCGGGTGTAGGGGTGTAGCGGGTTCGCGAAGAGGCTCTGGACGGGAGCGTTCTCCACGATGTGGCCGGCATACATGATGCAGATCCGGTCGGCGACCTCCGCGAGGACCGCGAGGTCGTGGGTGATGAGGAGCGTCGAAGTCCCGATCCGCTCCTTGAGGTCCCGCATCAGCTCGAGGATCTGGGCCTGGATAGTCACGTCGAGGGCCGTCGTCGGCTCGTCGGCGATCAGAACGGCCGGCTCCGAGGAGAGGGCCATCGCGATCATGACGCGCTGGATCATGCCGCCCGAGAGCTCGAACGGGTAGCATCGCGCGACCTGCACCGGGTTCGCGATTTGGACCCCCTCGAGGAGGCCGACGGCCTCCCAGAACAACTCGTCCTTCAACGGTTTTTCGCCGCGACGGCGCAAGATTGGAATTGCAAACTGGGGATGGGTCCACTTCACCGAGATCGCCCGACGCCGGGCGCCAGCCTCGAGGAGCCGGTGCATCTGCCCCTCGCGCATCTCCTTCATGTAGACCTCGCGGAGCTCGTCCGTCTGGACGCTCTGGGTACGACGGTACTTCAGCATCGAGCGCTGGTAGCCGCCCAGTCGGAACCGATGGGTCGCTTTCTTGAGGTCGTGCACGAGAGCATCCGAATTCCCGGCGGACGCCGAGCGAGCGGCGTAGAACGCCTGGGTCCCGAACGACCGGAGATGCGCCGCCCGGCCGACCTCGACTGAGAGCTTCTTCAGCTGCTCGAGCTTCTCGCCGTTCTGCACCGCCTCGGCGAGCCGCTCGATCGCGGGTTGGAGTTCGGGCGCGTCCGGGGTTGCCTCGAGGAGCTGGTCGATGATCTCCTTGCCCCGGTGAATGGAGAGGGCCTCCCCGAGCTGGTCGTACACCGGGAAGACGGGGTTCATCGCCTGGGTGGGCTCCTGGAAGATCATCGAGATCCCGTGGCCCCGGACGGCCATCATCCGGGCGGACGCCGCCTTGATCCGGCGGAACCGCCGGACCACCTTCACCCGGACGGAGTTCTTGATCGGCTTCATCCGGGCCTCTTTGTCGAGGCCCCAAAGAAGGTCCGCGCCCCGGTAGAGGATCTTCCCGGAGACGATCCGGCCCGGCGGGTCCGGAATCAGGCGGAGGACGGAGAATGCGGTGACGCTCTTACCGCATCCGGTCTCGCCGGCGAGTCCGAGCGTCTCCNNTCGAGGATCACATCCCCCACGCGACGCCCCGCCTCCGAAGCCTGCGGGAGCGGAACGGCCACCTCTTCAATCGCGGGCGTCTCTTCTGCCCCGCCTACGGGAGGGGATACCTCGGGCAACGATGCGGCAGCTGCCATTCGAACCGGCTACCTCCTCAACCGGGGGTCGAGCGCGTCGCGCAGGCCGTCGGCGAAGAAGCTCACGCTGATCGCGAAGAGGAACAGGGTCAGGCCCGGGAACAGGAACTGCCACCAGGGGAACGTGCACGCCGCTCCCTGCTGGCTCTGGCAAACCTCGATGAACCCGGACAGGACCGAGGGCTGGGAGGAGAGGGCCGCGATCGTCCCCCACTCGGGGAAGTTCGTGACCGGGAAGAGGCGGAACCCGATGAACACGATCGCGGCGATCAGGAGCGGGACGGTGCCGACGTCCAGCGACATCTGCACGAACACCGGGTAGATGCTGTTCGGCATGATGTGCTTCCGGAGGATCCGCCCGCCCCGGGCCCCGGAGGCCTTCGCCGCCTCGACGTACCGCTGCTCGCGCGTGATGAGCACCTGACTACGCACGATACGGGCGTAGGTCGGCCACCACGTCACGACGAACGCGAAGATGACGTAGCTCATTCGGCCCCAGAGGCTCGTGACCGAACCGGCGAGCACGGCGAGGACGATGATCACGAGCAGGAGTCCGGGGATCGAGAGGAAGATATCGGTAATCCGCATTACGACCTCGTCGACGACCCCACCGTAGTAGCCGGAAACGACTCCGGCAAGGATCCCGATCAACGCCCCCGAGGCCACGACGCCCACCGAAACCGTGAGCGACCACTGGGTTCCTTTCACCAGGCCGTCGAACGGGTCGTAGAACGGCGCGGAGCCCGGGTTCTGGGTCAGGGACCCGAACGGGAGCGGCCCGAGCGTGGCGGGATGCAAGTTCACCGTGGGCGCGATGACCGACGGCATACCGTTCGGGGTCGCGTAGCAGTTCGGGCCCGGCGGAAGCTCCCCCATGCCCGGCTCGTAGGTGCAGATCTGCTGCTGCGTGGCGTTCGGGTTAACCGGGTTGCCGTTGGTCGCCACATAGGTGGTCAGTTCCGTGGGGTCGGCCGGGTAGAAGAAGGACGAGACGAACAGAGCGGCGAAGAACACCAGGATCCCGAGCCCGATCATCGCGAGCGTGTTCCTGCGGAAGAAGTACCACGTCCGGCGGAACTGGTCGATCCGCGGGCTGGGGCGTCGCCGTCGGCGGGGCTGCGAAGCTTCGACCTTCTTTTCCGATTCGTCCGCCATGACCTACTACCTCAGCCCAGCCGGACCCGAGGGTCCAAGAATGCGTACAGGATGTCGACGATGATGTTCGCCGTCACGACGAGGAGCGTGAAGAGGACGGTGCTCCCGAAGATGACCCCATAGTCGTAGGGAGTCTGCGTCACGGAGTAGGCGATCATCCGCCCGACGCCGTTGAGCTGGAAGACCGTCTCGACGATGGGGAACCCTGCGATAAACCCCGCGAAGGTGAGGCCCAGCACCGTGATCGTCACGTTGAGCGAGTTGCGTCCCGCGTGCTTGTTGATCACCGTCTTCTCCGGGAGTCCCTTCGCCCGAGCGGTCCGCACAAAGTCCAAGTTCAGCACCTCGAGCATACTGTTCCGGACGAACCGAAGGAGCAACGCCACCGTCCCGTACGCGATCACGAACGCCGGGATGACCATCCGAATGATGGTGTCGAGAGCGAGGAACCACTGTCCGTGGAGGGCGGCGTCGACCGTGGGGAAGCCGGTCGGAGAGCTCTGCACGAAATGGTTCAACCATGTCGGAGAAATGCCTCCCGGGAAGCACTGCGGTGGCGGCCAGGAGCCGGTGAAGTCGGAGTACGAGGTCTGACCCGAGCAGAACGCCGAATGGACGTTCGGGCCCCCGACCAAGATCACCGCGGCCATGAGAAGCAACGACCCGAGGAGGAAACCGGGGAGGGCGTACCCCGAAAACGAAAGCACCCGCGCCGCTTGGTCGATGGGCCGGTTTCGGTTCACCGCCGAGAGATTGCCGATCGGAATGGCAATGATCAGGATCAACAGGAGAGAAAGCGCGGCGAGCTCGAGCGTGTACGGGAGGAACCAGCCGAGCACGGTCACGACTGGCTGACCTCGCGCGATCTGGACGGACGTCGAGACTCCGGACCCGTTCCCGACGTACCCCCAATTTCCCGTAAAAGTATTGTAAATGTAGACCCCCCATTGGACCTCGATCGGCCGATCAAGGCCGAGCTGATGCGTCCCGCGGATGTACGCGGGATTCAGACATGTCCCGTTTTCCCCCGGTGTGATGCGCGAGCAGGCGATGTACTGGTTCCAGGAGAGACGGGGGTTCTCGCCGAAAGCGGAGGCCAACCGGTCGGGAATCGGGAGCGCGCTTACGAGAAGGAATGTAATGGTCATGACCCCGATCACGACCGGGAAGACGAGGATAATTCGCCGTACGACGTAGACCCAAAGCCGCACGTTCTCCCCCGGACCGGCGGTCCCCGCGTCGGCCGACTCGGACTAACCAACCGCTGGTATTTAAGCATCTATCGGGAATCTTCGGCGAAAGCTCACCTGCGTCGTCATTCCCCCTTCCCGACCGGGGTCTTCGTTGTGGACCGCCCGGCTCGACCGCGGGCACGAAAGGACGTCCCGACGACACCGAGGGATCCGCGCGCCCGGCTCAACCGAGGCGTACGCGCGGGTCGAGATATGCGTAGAGGACGTCCACGATCAGGTTGGCGGTCACGATTAGGAGGGTGAAGAGGACGGTGCTTCCGAAGATGATCCCGTAATCGTACGGCGTCTGCGTGACGGAGTACGCGAGCATGATCCCAACGCCGTTCAGGTCAAACAGATACTCGATGATCGGAAAGCCTCCGAGAAACCCGACGAACACCAACCCGAGCACGGTGATCGTGACGTTGAGCGAATTGCGGCCGGCGTGCTTTTTAATGACCGTCCTCTCCGGGAGGCCCTTCGCGCGGGCACTTCGGATGAAATCGAGGTTTAGGACCTCGAGCATGCTGTTTCGGACGAAGCGCAGAAGGTCCGCCGCAGTGCCGTAGGCGATCACGAAGGCGGGGATCATTATTCGAATAATCGTGTCGAGGGCTAGCCACCACTGACCGTGGATGAGCGCGTCCACGGTCGGGAATCCGGTCGGAGAGCTGATCTGCCCCATCACGAGCCAAGACGGATAGACCCCGTTCGGGAAGCATTGGGGAGGGGGCCAAGAACCGGTGAAGTCGGTGTACGCCGACTGCCCATGACAGAACGGAGAATGGACGTTCGGACCTCCTATCACGAGGACGAACATCATCAGCATTAACGAACCGAGCATGAAATCTGGGATCGCGTACCCCGAGAACGATAAGATGCGGGAAGCCTGGTCGACCGGTCGGTTCCGATTGACGGCGGCGATGTTCCCGATCGGAACGGCCATGAAGAGCGTCATGGTTAGAGCCAGGGCCGCGAGTTCGAGGGTGTACGGAAGGAACCAGCCGAGAACGGTCAGGACCGGTTGCCCCCGTGCGATAGAGACGGTGGTCGCGACCCCGGAGTCGTTGCCGACGTACCCCCATTTTCCGGTGAGCGAATTGGACATGTAGATCGCCCACTGGTACGGGATGGGTTTGTCGAGGCCCAATTCGTGGGTCCCCCGGACCCATGCCGGATTGATGCAGGTCCCGTTCTCGTCGGGATTGATCCGGGAGCACGGAATGTACTGGTTCCAGGAGAGACGAGGGCTGACTCCGAAGGCGGAGGCCAACCGGTCGGAGGTGGGGACGGCGCTCACCAGAAGGAAGGTGAGTGTCATCACCCCTACCACCACCGGGATGACCATGATGAGGCGTCGGACGATGTAGATCCAGAGCCTCACGCGATCCTCCGGGCGGACGAGGCTGTCGTCCCCTTCACTCTACCCACGCGCTCTACTTAACCATCTGCGAAAAGCTCCGGGCGAAGCTCGGGGAACAGGGGTTCGGCCGAGGAGATTTCGGGCCTCCTCGCTGGTCCAAGGATGACCTCCGTAGCGCTCCGGGGGGGAGGGGAGAGCGGGACCGTTCGTCTCCGGCTACTCCGGTGCGCCCCTTTTTGTCCACGAACGCATGCGCAAAGACGAGCGCGGAAGCCCGATGAGCAGTCGGCCGGGGCCCAAACCGAAGAGGCTCTACATCCGCCTCGCGCGATTCGGTGGGGAGGGTCCTCCGGAATCGGAGCCGTCGCGAATCCTCGGAGAGTTCGTCCGGGAGCTCGACCGCGTGGGCCGGTTGGTCGCCCACGGCAGGCTCACGGAACCTCCCGGGGACCTTCTCATCTTCCGAGCGCTCGACCGAGCCGAGGCGACCCGCCTGTTGCGGACGGACCCGCACCGTTCCGAAGCGCCGGCCGAGTACCTGTTGCTCGAATGGAAGGTCGGCGACCTCGGCGCGGGCGTGAACGTGGAGCCACCCCCCGCTCGCGGGTCGGGCCGGCTCACTCAGGTGCAACGCGTGGGAGTGATCGTGGGGGACCAGCGGGCAGCGGTCGAGTGGTACCGGGACGTTCTCGGGATGGAGGTTCTTCGAAGTGACGCCGAGACCGAGCTCGCGGAGGTCTCTCTCGGACCGGGCACGGTCGCGCTCTCCCTCATCTCGCCCCGGCCGGAATGGGGGGAGCCGCTCTACGCGGAGGCGGTCGCACGACGGGGAACGCGCACGGGGATCGTGTTCCAGGCCGACAACGTCGACGCACTCGAGCTACGACTCCGGCACGCGCACGCCCACATCACCCAGGGGGTCGAATCGGAACCGTGGGGCGGCCGCACGATCCGGTTCACGGACCCGGACGGCAACGAGTTTCTCGCCTTCGACCGGGGCGCCCCTCGGACCTCCGAGAAGAAGGAGCTCTAGGACGTTTCGCCCGGGTCGGCGACTCTCGTCAGGGAGCCGGGCTCACAGCAGCGGCAGCCCGCCGGTGACGGCATCGATCTCGGCGACCGGCGCAGGACCGAGACCGAGGCACGTCTTAGTTCCCGGAGGGACCTCCGTGAATCCCGCGTCCTCCACCAGGACCCAGGAGATCCCGAGCGACCGCGCCTTGCGGGCGAGCGTCTCGAGCTCGAGGAGGGTCGGGACGCTGAGAGCAATCTTCTTCTGACCGCCGGCCGACCATGCCCGATAGGCTTCGGGACTGCGGTTTCGTGCTTCTTCGGCCAGGATCACCGCGGCATGGGCCACCTGCACGGCCGCCTTGCCGGCCGTGAGACGGAGTTCGCCCCGAAGCACGATGACCATCTTGTACTCGACGCCTGAGGCGACCGACTTACGAGGCATACTCCTCCTCGCGCCCCCGGGAAAGGGACGTCCGCTCGGACCGCACCGCGTCGAGCTCCCGGGTGAGACGCGCGACTTCCTCCGGGTTCCCGGCCGCTTTGCGAAGCGCATGCTCCAGCCTGCGCTCGTCGCGCCCGAGACGTTCCAGCTGTCGGTAGAGCTCCCATGCCCCCTCCTCTCCGGGACCGACCTCGGGGGTCTTCGCCGGCGGCGGGGTCCGGGAGAACCCTCCCCGCACCAGGGCAACTGCGATGCCGACCACGGAGACGCCAGCGAGAATCGATTCGAGAGTGGGGTCGCTCCACCCGGCCCCGAAGCCGCCGGGCGCGAGGTCCAGGAGCCCGTACCCCACCACGATCGTCATGCCGATGCTCGTGACGAAGGAAAGCGTGACGATCTCGAGAAGCCTCCGAGTCCCGCCCGGTCCCCGGACCCGCCACTCCGGGAACAGCGCCTTCGTCAGCGCATAGCCCGGGACGAAGAACAAGAGCGCTCCGCCGAGCAGCGCCTCCCCCACGCCCAGGGTCGTTGTCATCCTGCGCCGGTCCGTCTCAAGGGGACGGTTCTCCGCCCGCGCCGCCGAACTGCCGCTCCATCTGGCGCCGGAGGCGCCGGTTGGAGGCGAGGCCGTGGGCGGCCTTGCGGGTCGTCTCGTAGTGCTTGAGGAGGGCACGAACCTCCTGGGGTCGGTGGCCGCTCCCCCGCGCGATGCGGTGGATCCGGTCGGCCTTGATGACCTGGGGGTCGTCGAGCTCCTGGGCGGTCATCGAGTCGAGAATGACTCGAAAGCCGCGGAGCCTCTTCTGGGTCTGCTCGAGCTCCTTGTCGTCGACCTTCATCGAGCCGAACCCGGGGAAGGCCGAGAGGATTTTCGAGAACGGTCCCATCTCGCCGAGAGAATCGAGCTGGGAGCGCATGTCGCGCAGCGTGAACCGTCCGGTCATGAGCGCCTTCGCGGCCTTCTCGGCGGCCTCCTTGTTCGAAAGCTCCTCGAGCCGTTCGAGGAGGCCCTGGATGTCGCCCATTCCGAGCAGTCGGGAGACGAACCGGGTGGGTTCGAAACGGTCGAGCTCGTTCAAGTGCTCTCCCGTGCCGATGAAGAGGATCGGGGCCCCGCTCACGGCCACCGCGGAGAGCGCGCCGCCGCCCTTCGCCGAGCCGTCCAGTTTCGTGAGGATGACGCCGGTGAGGCCGACCGCCTTGTGGAACGCCTCGGCGCTCCGTCCCGCCGTCTGGCCCATCGCCGCGTCCAGGACTAGGAGAACCTCGTCCGGTTGGAGGACGGCCCGCACTCGCTTGAGCTCCTCGATGAGGTCGGGGTCGATCCCGCTTCGGCCCGCGGTGTCGACGATGACGGCCACGTGGGGCGGGAACTTCTCGAGCGCCTCCCGGACGATCTGCTCGGCCCTCGGCTCGGACCGGTTGGCGTAGAACTCGCATCCGACCTTCTTCGCGAGCTGCTCGAGCTGGTCGACCGCCGCCGGACGGTGGACGTCGGCCGCGACGAGCGCCACGCGAACCCCTCGTTTCTGAAAGTAGCGAGCGAGCTTCGCGGCGGTGGTCGTCTTTCCCTGGCCGAAGAGCCCGGCCAGCAGGATCTTCTTCGGCCGAAGGTCGAAGGGGCGTTCCTTTCCGAGGATGCCCCGGACCTCCTCGTAGATGATCCGGACGAGAAAGTCCCGGAGGCTCACACCGGCCGGGGGCTTTTCCTCCACCGCGCGGCGACGGACGCGCTGGGTCAGCTCGATCGTGAGCTGGACGTTGACGTCCGCCTGTAGGAGCGCTCGCTGGATGTCGCGCACGACCTCCGAGAGCAGCGCTTCGTCGACGACCGAGCCGCGCGCGATCTTCTGAAGAACGCCGCGGAGCGACTTTCCGAGGGAATCGAGTACCATGCGATTCTACCGGCCCGAGAGGCTTCCAGACCCCACGTGGATGGCCTATATGTCGGGAGCGAGGGCCCCCCGAGGGGCCCGAACCGTGCGAGTGTATCGCTCGCCACGGAATCCACTTAAGACCTTGCGAGGCTCCAACGGATGGGTCTATGACTCCTGACGCGGCCGCCGCACCTCCAAAGCCGGCCCCCCCCAAGCTGAACCCGGTTCGGGTCCCGATCGCCGAGGAACCGGTGGGCGTCCGCACCCAGGACTTCCGCGAGGTGTTGCATGCCTACTCGAAGGAGGACGCGGTCCTCGAGGCCAAGCGGTGCATCCAATGCCGCCGCCCGTGGTGCGTCGAGGCGTGCCCGATCACGCAAGACTGCCGGGAGTACATCCGCCTCATCGCGGACGGGAATTTCGATGGTGCGGCCCGGGTGACCCTCCGGGAGAACCCGCTCGCGACCTGCCTCTGCAAGGTCTGCTATCACTACTGTGAGGACGCCTGTGTTGTCAAGAAGAAAGGAGTTCCCATCGCGATCCGTCATCTCAAGCGGGCGTCCCTCGAATACGGGTCGAGCGAGCTCGCCTACGTCCCGTCGAAGCCGAAGCACCAGCGTGTTGCGGTCGTCGGCGCGGGCCCCGCCGGTCTGATGATGGCCTGGGAGCTCGCCGTCCGGGGCTACTCTGTCACGGTCTTCGAGCAGGAGACCCGATACGGAGGGCTCATGCAGACGATCCCCGCGTACCGGATGACCGACGCCGACGTCGAGACCGACCGGCGCAGGTTCCGGGACCTGGACGTCGCGTTCGTGGACGGGACGAAGGTCGGCCGTGACTTTCCGTTCGATAAGCTGGTCAAGGAGGACGGCTACCAAGCGGTCTTCCTCGCGATCGGTACGCCGAACCACCGCTCGCTCGGGGTCCCCGGCGAGAAGGTCCCGGGAGTGCTGCCCGCGCTCGATTTTCTGAAGGACGTGAACCAAGGGAGGCCCGTCACCGTGGGCAAGGAGGTCGTGGTCATCGGAGGCGGCGACGTCGCGATGGACTCGGTCCGCACGGCGCTTCGCGAATCGCACGGGGGACGAGTGACCTTGGTCTACCGGCGGAGCCGCCAGGAGATGCCGGCGGACGCCGAAGAGGTCCATGGCGCCGAGCAGGAGGGGATTCGCTTCTACTTCCTCAAGGCGCCGATACAGATCGTCGGGAACCAGCACGTCGAGGGACTCGTGGTCCAGACGATGGAACTTGGCCCGCCAGATGCGGGCGGTCGACGCAGTCCCATTCCCGTCCCCCATTCGGAGGAGACGATCCCGTGCGACACCGTCATCATCGCCGTGGGCCAGAAGACCGACCTCACCGGGATCGATTCGGGCCTCGACCTCAAGCTGACCTCGCAGGGTTGGCCCGAGGGAAAGGGCAAGGGCTTCGAGACCGCGGTCCCGGGCATCTTCGCCGCCGGCGGCCGTTCGGTCGTGTACGCGATGGGCGCGGCGATGGAGGCGGCGAATGCGATCGATGCGTACCTCTCCGCGAAGCGGGGCGAGACGGCCCCACCACGCCCCGACCCCCTCGGGGGAACGGAGACGTTCCACCTCCCCGCGGGGTACACCTCGCCCATTCGCGTGTAGGGAGTCCGATTCGCTCCCCGGGTGGCAAGGTTTTTCCGAGGCACCCTCCCATCCCCAAGGGATGAGGGCGTGGCGGGTCGCTTCCTGGCGTTCGTGCGCCCTGGCGGTGGGGGTCCTCGTCCTCCTCGTGGGCCCCGCGATCTTCCTATCGGGAGGCGGACCCTCGTCTTATCCCACCGACCCACGAGGTGCGGAAGCTTCTCCTCCGGACATCGCGTCGACCCATGCCCTGCCGGTGTCGTACGCCGAGTCGTTCTCCGAGCGCGCGGGGTTCGATGGGCAGGCAGTGCGAGCACTCTCCTCCGCGACCCCCGCGGTCGGGAACGAGCTCGTGGTGGTCACGTTCTATCCGTCCGACCCGTCGTTCTTCACTGCTCCGCCGGCCGGAACACCGGGGCTCACCGTCGAGAAGATTGCGGACCGGTACGGCCTCTCACCGGTCGCCTACTCCTCCGTGGAGAAGTACTTCGCATCCCAGGGGCTGACGGTCGCTCGGAGCTCCCCGGATCGCCTGTCGCTCACGGTGGAGGGACCCGCAGGGTTGGTCGGAGCCGCCTTTGGAACGGAGCTGGTCTCGGGAACCTTGGCCGGACGGCCGGTCACCCTTCCCCGGACCGCTCCGGCGTTGCCCTCGGCGATAGAACCCTGGGTCTCGTCGGTCGTCGGACTCTCGAGTGGGCTCGTCTCCTTCTCCCTGCCGACGGGGCTCCCCGATGCTCGTCTCCTGCCCGCCGGGACCGTCCCGCAAGCTGCCCCGGACCTCATCACTCCGGCGATCGCCCGGGAGATCTACGACCTTTCCTCGCTCTACAACGTCTCGGGAACCCCCCGGTACTCGGTCGGCGAAGGTGTCGCCGTCGTGTTGTGGGGGGACGGTTACGACCCGAACGACATCTCCACGTTCTTCTCGAGCGACTATCCGGCGAGCTTCCCGACGCCGAACGTTCGCGCGTTCCCGGTGGACGGGGCGCCCGCCCCCTCCGGCCGAGCGGTCTCCGACCCGAGCCAAGCCCCCCGGGAGCTGACGCTCGACCTCGAGTGGGCCGGCTCGGCGGCCCCCGGCGCGACCCTCGACGCGGTCTACGCCCCCGACGGACCCGCCAGCCAACAGTACTCCCCCATGGTCGGCGCGATGACGGACGCCCTCAGCACCGCCGTCGACCTCTCGGGAGTCTCGGTGATCTCGATGTCGTTCGGCACCCCCGAAGGGTCCAGCTCGTCGCTCCAGACCGCCTGGGCCACCGACATGGCGACCGCGACCCAGCGGGGGATTACGATGCTCGCGGCGACCGGCGACCTCGGCGGGGACGCCCAGTCGGGGTGTACCGGGGGACCGATGGTCGAGTTCCCCTCGACGTCCCCCGACGTGATCGCGGTCGGAGGGACACAACCGACGCTCGCGAGGGACCTCCTCGGGCAGGTGACGGGGCTCGCGAGCGAGTCGGCCTGGAGCGAGAGTGCCGGAGGGTACTCCTCTGACTTCCGCGCTCCGTCCTGGCAGGACGTCGGGAGCGCGGCAGGACCGATCGAATCGAACGGGGGATTCCGGGGCGTGCCGGACGTGTCCGCGACGGCGGACTACAACTCGCTCTTCTTCGCGGGTCAGAACGCGGTCGCGGCTGGCACCAGCTTCGCTACGCCTCTCTGGGCCGGTCTCATCGCGGAGATGGACGCCCACTATGGAAGCCCGCTCGGCTTCCTCACCCCGCGTCTCTACGCGGTGGGGGCAAGCCAAGAGTTGGGAAAGGACCCGGTCGGACTCGGAGACGTTTCGAGCGGCTCGACCTGCATCGGTTCGGCGGTCACGGGCTGGGACCCGGAGACTGGTTGGGGTTCACCGCGCGCGTTGCTCCTGTACGAGGACCTGACCGCGACCTTCGTCGACCTGAGCGTCTCAGCGACGCCGACCACCGTCGCGCCCGGGGGCTCGGTAACGGTCATCGTTCGGCTGACCAACCGGACGAGCGGTGCCGCCATCTCCGGTATTCCGGTCAATGTCGGCGTTGCCGCGAGCGACGGGAACGGACCGTGCGCCAACACGTGGGGTTCGGCGACCCTCGACAGCAACGCGAGTGGCGACGTGTCGTTCTCGGTCGGGGTCCCCGCCTGCTACCTCGGGAGCCACGGCACCGCTACCGCCTCCGTGACGAGCGGTGGGTACTTCGGCACGAACTCGACCACCGTCGCCGTGAATCTGCTCGGATTTGCCCCCGCCCTGGCCGGGATCGACCAGTACCCGTGGAACGTGGCGGCCTTCGCCGTGATCATGGTGATCGCTGGTGGGATCGGATACGTCCTCGGCCGACGGTCTCCGAGTTCCGTCGGCTCCTACCGGCCCCCCGCCCGGCGACCTCTGGCCGCGGCGAGAGCCGGTGCTCCCGGGACCACCGCGGTTTCTCCTCCCCCGGCAACCCCTCCGGGGCCGCCCCCGGGGTGAGAGGGACTCTTCCCGAACGGAGTTCCTTCCGACCCCTCGGCGAGGGCCGTCCCCAAAAGACTTAATCCGGCCCCTCACTCGCCTTCGCGTGCCCGAGGCATCCGGGGATGCCCCGGTCGGGGCGGCCCCGGTCGCTCTCTCGGGGCCTGAACGTTCGCTCCTTCAGGCTCTTCGGGAGCTCGAGACTCCTTCGATCGACGAGGAGTCGCTCGGCCGGAAAGTGGAGCTCCCCGCGGACCAGGTACGCGGCAGCCTGCAGCGACTCCGGTCGAAGCACCTCGCGCTCCTCGAGGAGGAGCATCGGACGACCGTCCGCCTCACACCGAAAGGCGAGAGCGCCGTGGCGAAAGGGCTTCCCGAGAGGCGGTTCCTGGCGGCACTCGAGCGACGTGGCGGGACCCTCTCTCCGGACGAGGCGGCGGAAGCGGGGCTCGACGAGGAGGAGCGGTCTGCGGCGATCGGCGTCCTGAGGCGGCGCGGGTGGCTTGCGGAGGGGGTTCCGTTTCGACTCAAGCCCGGAGCTTCGACCCCCGAGGGACCCCTCCCCGAGGAGACCGTCCTAAGACAGGTCGGGCTCGGAGAGACCGACGTCGACCCAGCAATCGTGGATGCCCTCGAACGGCGGGGACTCGTGCGCCGCGAGCATCGGTCGACCAAGCGCTGGTCCGCCTCCGAGGAGGGTCGCCGGCTTCCCTTGGTCTCGGAGGGCGAGGAGCTCCTGGGCTCCCTGACCCCCGAACTGCTCCGCACCGGCGACTGGCGGGGACGATCCTTCCGGCCGTACGACGTCCGTGCGGCCGTGCCGTACGCAACCGGCGCTCGCCCGAATGCGTACGTCGCGTGGCTCGAGGAGTTCGAGGAGATTCTGGTGGGGCTCGGCTTCGAGCAAGCCGAGGGGCCGCTCCTCGAGACCGAGTTCTGGAACAACGACGTCCTCTTCATGCCCCAGGATCACCCGGCGCGTTCCATCCACGACGCGCTCTCGGTCGAGGGGACCGAGGGGCAGCCCCCGGCGGCCGACCTCCTCGCCCGGGTGGCCGCCGTCCACGAGGGGCGCGCGCTCCCGGGGGCGACCTCGGCCCTCGGACCCGGGTGGCCCGGACCGTACGACGTGCGCGTGGCCGAGCGTCCCGTCCTTCGCTCCCAGACGACGGCGGTCTCCGCGCGGTATCTCGCGGCTCGCCCGACGCCGCCGTTCCGGATGTTCTCGATCGACCGGAACTTCCGACGGGAGGCGCTCGATGCTCGTCATCACATCGAGTTCCATCAATGCGAAGGGATCATCGGAGAGGAGGGGCTCGACCTCCGGCACCTCGTCGGGGTCTTCACGACCCTCGCGGACGCGATCGGTCTCCACGAGCTCAAGATTCGGCCCAGTTACTTCCCGTTCACCGAGCCCTCGGTGGAGGGGTACGTCCGTCATCCCCGCCTCGGGTGGATGGAGGTCTTTCCGGGGGGAATCCTGCGCCCAGAGGTGCTCGGTCCGCTCGGGGTAGACGTTCCGGTGCTGGCCTGGGGGATCGGCGTCATGCGGCTCGCGATGGTGGCGCTTGGTCGCAACGACATCCGGGACCTGTTCCAGGACGACCTCGGCGTGCTCACGGGAGGGACTCCGTAGACATGCCCCGTTCGACCTTGGATGCGGACCGGCTCTGCGCGATCGCCGGGCGGACGCTCGCGGGCGCGGCGCTCGATGACCTCCTGTTCGGCTCGAAGGCCGAAGTGGAGGCTCACGACGCAAGCGCACTCACCGTCTCGGTTACTCCCGACCGCCTCGACCTCCTCTCGGAAGGGGGTCTCGGGTTGTACTTGCAGGGAGTCCTCGGGACGGCCCGCGGTCTCCCCGACTACCGAGCGAAGCTCGAGGATACTCTCGCCGCCGGCTTCACGGTGGACCGGTCCGTGGACGCGCTTCGGCCGTCGATCGGGGGAGCGGTGGTCCGGGCCCCCGCCGGCCGGGAGCTGGACGCGGGGTTGCTCGCCGAAGCCGTACGGTTCCAGGAGATCCTCCATGCGTCGATCGGACGCAATCGTCGCGCGGCGAGTCTCGGGATCTACCCGATCGACCGGCTCGAGTTCCCGGTGCGGTACGCGCTCGAAGCGATGTCGGTGGTCCAGTTCGTTCCGCTCGATGCCTCCGACGAGGTCGGAGCTCCCGAGTTCTTCCGGGACCATCCCATGGCCCACGTGTACGGGCCAATGGGACGGGCGGGGGATTCGTGTCTCACGCTGCGGGACGCCACCGGCGTCATCCTGAGCCTTCCTCCGGTCCTCAACGGACGGACCGCGGGCGAGGCGAGAGTCGGGGACCGGGAGCTCCTGATCGAAGCGACCGGCACTCGCGAGCGTTCGGTCGCCGAGGCGGTCGGGCTGATGCTCGTCCCGTTCGTCGCGCAGGGTTGGGAGGTCGGCCCGATTCCGGTCGAACGCGTGGGACGAGAGCGCTCGGACGGAGCGGCGATCGTCGACCCGCACTCGGTGGACCTGCCGAGCCGACTGCTGCGAACGCTGGGAGGCGAAGGGTTCTCGGCGTCCGTGGTCGAACGACGACTGGCCGAGGCTCGCCTCGCGGGGCATCCCCAGCCTCACGGATGGCTCGTGGACGCGCCCCCCTGGCGGCCGGACCTCACGACTCCCGTGGACGTGGGAGAGGACGTGCTTCTGGCGGAGGGAGTGCGCCCCGAAGAGGGGATTCTCCCGTCGAGCCGGACCCGAGGCCGGCTGCGCCCCGAGACGCTCTTCCGGCGAAGGTTCGCCTCCTCCCTCCTCGGGCTCGGCCTCGCCGCGCCTCACACGACGCTCCTGGTTTCCGAGAGCGCAGTCGCCCGGCTCGGCGGCGAGCTTCCCCTCCACATCCGTAATCCGGTCTCCGCGGAGTTCGCCTACGTCCGCGACCGCCTCCTCGTCTCCCACCTCGAGGTCCTCGCGCGGAACACGCGGCATGGCTACCCCCAGCGATTGGGAGAGGTCGCCCCGGTCGTTGTTCGCGCGCCCGGGACGGAGACCGGCGCGCGCACGCGCTACCACGCGGGTCTCGTGCTGGCTCACGAGGGCGCCGGGTTCGCCGATGCCGCCTCTCTGGTCGACTATCTGCTTCGAACGGTCGACGTGACCGCGGTCCGGGAGCCGGCCGAGATCCCCGGCACGATCGCCGGACGCGCCGCTCGAGCTCGCGTCGCCGGTGAGCCGGTCGCGGAGATGGGAGAGGTCGCGCCCGACATCCTCGCGCCGCTCGGGGTCCCGGTGCCGGTCGGGTGGGCCGAGGTCGACCTCTCCGCGCTCTGGCCGCTGGTTCGCCCGCGCACAACCCATTAATAGCGTCCCCCGGTCCATCGGCGATGGCGCGGACGCGTCGGGAGCCCGCTCGGTCCGCCGCGCGCCGCCGGTGGGAACGAGCGGCGCGTCGTGCGATCGGCGCCCGGGTCGACGGCGGTCGTTTGCCCCTTCTCGTGGATTCGAGTCCCGACTCGGACGCGGCGTTCCTCGAGCAGCTCGCGTTCCCCGGCGCACCGCCGTTCACACGAGGGATTCAGCCCACGATGTACCGCGGCCGTTTCTGGACGTTCCGCCAGTACTCGGGGTTCGGAACGGCGGCGGCGACGAATGAGCGGTTCCACTTCCTTCTCGACGGGGGCCAGACCGGCCTCTCCGTGGCGTTCGACCTCCCGACGCAGAATGGGTACGACTCCGACCACCGGCGAGCGCGGGGCGAAGTGGGGCGGTGCGGCGTGCCGGTCGCCTCCCTCGGCGACATGCGCGCGCTGTTTCGCGGGATCCCGCTCGACCGGGCGACCGTCTCGATGACGATCAACGCCACGGCGCCGATCCTCCTCGCGTTCCTCGTGGCGGTCGCGGAGGAGAACGGCGTGAGCCGCTCTGAGCTCGGAGGCACGGTCCAGAACGACATCCTCAAGGAGTACATCGCGCGCGGGACGTACATCTACCCGCCCGCGCCGTCGATGCGGCTGACGGTCGACCTCATCGAGTTCGCGACCCGGGAGATGCCCCAGTGGAACTACATCTCCGTCTCCGGCTACCACATGCGGGAAGCGGGCGCCACCGCGGTCCAAGAAGTGGCGTTCACGCTCGCGAACGCGATCGCCTACGTGCGCGCCGTGCGGGAGCGGGGACTCGACCTCGACGAGTTCCTGCCGCGGCTCTCCTTCTTCTTCTCCTCGGACCGCAACTTCCTCGAGGAGGTCGCGAAGTTCCGCGCCGCCCGGCGACTTTGGTCCCGGATCGTCACGGACGAGTTCGGCGCGCGGTCGAGCCGCTCGAAGCAGCTTCGGTTCCACACGCAGACGGCCGGTTCGAGCCTGACCGCGCAGCAGCCCGAGCTGAACGTCGTCCGCACCACCCTCGAGGCTCTCGCCGCCGTCCTCGGGGGGACTCAGTCCCTCCACACGAACGCGCTCGACGAAGCGCTCGGCCTTCCGACGGAACCGTCCGCCCGCCTCGCCCTGCGCACGCAGCAGGTCCTCGCCGAAGAGTCCGGGGTCGCGAACACCGTCGACCCGCTCGGTGGTTCGTACGAGGTCGAGTACCTGACCGACCAGGTCGAGGCCGGGGCACGGGAGTACCTCGACCGGATCGAATCGATGGGAGGCGCGCAGGTCGCGATCGAGCGCGGGTTCGTCGCCGGGGAGATCGCGAAAGAAGCGTATCGGGTCGCCCGGGCCCGGGAGAAGAAAGAGGAGGTCGTGGTCGGGGTGAACGAGTTCACCGAAGGCAACCCCCAGTTCTCGCTCTTCCCGGCGGCCGGGCGGCCGGGGGTCAAGGTCCAGCGAGTGACGCCCGCGGAGGAGCGGCGGCAGGTCGTCGCGCTTCGAGCCTGGCGGTCGGAACGGGACCCGGCCAAGGTCGACCGGGCGCTCGCCGCCCTTCGCATGACGAGTCAACGGGGGACGAACGTGATGCCGGACGTTCTTCGGGCCGTCCTGGCCGGCAGCACGCTCGGCGAGATCGCCGACGTCTGGCGCGACGCGTTCGGCGAGCAGCCTCCCTCGAAGGCGTTCTGACGGAGGGGGTCGAAGGATGAAGGTCGACCACGTCGGAATCGTGGTGGCGAGCCTCCACGACGCCCTCCCCCTCTGGACGCGGCTCCTCGGAGAGCCCTCAGCCCCCGCCGAAGAGGTTCCCGGCGGCGGAGTCCGGGTCGCGTTCCTCGGTTCCGGTGAGACGCACGTCGAGCTGGTCGAGCCGACGGGACCCGATTCGCCGGTGTCGAAGTTCCTTGCGACCCGCGGCGGCGGGATCCATCACATCGCGTTCGGGGTGCCCGACGTCGACCGGGCGCTCCGGGACGTCGAGGCAAGAGGTGGGCGGCTCATCGACCGACGGGGTCGCCCCGGCGCTCGGGGACGGCGAGTCGGGTTCGCGCATCCGTTGGCCTTTGGGGGGGTTCTTGTGGAGTTCGTGGAGGAGCCGCGATGAGCCGGATCACCGACGTCGACCTATTCGGAGTGTACGATAGCCGAGCTCGACGCACGGTCGAGGCGACGGTCGTGCTCGCGTCCGGAGCGTCCGGCCGGGCGGGCGCGCCGAGCGGGGCGAGCACGGGCGTGCATGAGGTCGTCGCGTTCCCGAAGGGCGGCGTCCCCGAGGCCCTCGAGGTCTTCCGAGAGAAGGTGGCGCCGCGCCTCCTCGGACTCGAAGCATCGGACCAGGCCGCGGTGGACATGGCGCTCCACGACGCGGACGGGACGCTCGACTTCTCGACGATCGGCGGAAACACCGCGACGGCCGTCTCGGTCGCCTCGGCGATCGCGACGGCCGACGAAGCCGGAACCCCGCTCTGGCGCGTCCTTGCCCGGCCCGATGTCGACGGACGATCGTTTCCGGCGGTCGCCGGCAACTGCCTCAACGGGGGCCGACATGCGATTGGGGGACCGGACATCCAGGAGTTCCTTGCCTTCGCCGATTGCCCGCGTCCCGAGGACTCGATCCGGGCGGCGGTGCGTGTCCACGGGCTCGTTGGCGAGGCGCTCCATCGCCGCTTTCCGAAGGCGGCCCTCGGGCGAGGCGACGAGGGAGGATGGGTCGCCGCCATCTCGAACGTGGACGCGCTCGAGCTCCTCTCCGAGGCGTGTGCGGCGGCGCGCGACGAGCTCCACCTCGAAGTCCACCCGGGGCTCGACCTCGCCGCGAGCGAGTTCTTCGACGAAGGGCAGTACCGGTACCGGGAGCAAACGCTCGACAGCGAGGGGCAGATCGGGTTCGTATCGAAGCTCGTGGACCGCTTTGACCTTCGGTACGTCGAGGACCCGTTCGAGGAGGAGGCGTTCGACGCGTTCGCGGCGCTGACGAAGGCGGTCGGACGCCGGACGCTCGTGGTGGGCGACGACCTCTACGTGACGAACGAACAGCGGCTCGCCCTCGGGGTCGAGCGGCACGCCACCAACGCGGTCCTCGTCAAGGTGAACCAGGTCGGGACGCTCACCGACACGTTCCGAACGGTCGACCTCGCCCGCGGCCACGGACTCTCGACCATCACCTCGCACCGGTCCGGGGAGGTCCCGGAAGGATGGCTCGCCCATGTGGCTCTCGGGACGGGCGCGCGGGGCCTCAAGTGCGGGATTCTGGGCGGAGAACGGATGGCAAAGCTAAATGAACTCCTGCGGCTCGGCCGCGCCACCGGAATCTGACGGGATGCCCGACGAGGAAACGGCGACCGAACAACCGCTGTCGGCGAGCGACGGCCAGGACATCCAGCCCGGCGAGCTCCTGATCCCCGAGGATACCTACCTCACATCGGGCGTCCACATCGGGACGCAGCAGAAGTCGGCGTCGATGCGCCGGTTCGTCTTCAAGGTCCGATTCGACGGCCTGCACGTCCTCGACGTCCGCGAGACCGACCGGCGGATCCGGATCGCGGCCAAGTTCCTCGCTCGCTTCTCTGCCGACCGGATCCTCGTCGTGTCGCAGCGCCAGTACGGCCAGAAGCCGGTGCGGGTGTTCGCGAAGACGATCGGGGCCGTCTCGTTCGCCGAACGGTTCGTCCCCGGCTGCCTCACGAACCCGAACCTCGAGGAGTACTTCGAGCCGAAGGTGCTCGTCGTCACCGACCCGGCGACCGACCAGCAGGCGCTCAGCGAGGCGGTCTCGATCGGGATCCCGGTCGTGGGCCTGTGCGACGTGAACAACGAGACCCGCAATGTCGACCTCGTCATCCCCGCGAACAACAAGGGCCGAGTGGCGCTCGCCACCGTCTACTGGCTGCTCGCCCGCGAGGTGCTGAAGGCCCGCGCCGGCGGCGCGGAGGTCGACTACCCGCTCACGATCGAGGACTTCCAGGCGGCCCTCTAAAAACGTCTTCGACCCCTCGATTTTCCCCCGCGTGTCACCTCGACCTTTTATCGGCCCCCCGTCTTCATTCGACGTGACCGCGCCGAAGCCGGGGCTCCTCGAGCTCCTCTCCGAGCACGGGGTCCCGGAGAAGGGGGCGCGGCTCTACCTCGCCGCGTGCCGGGGCGGGGCGATGACCGCGAGCGAGCTCGCCCGCGTCTCGGCGGTGAACCGCGTCGAGGCCTACCGTCTGATCAAGCAGCTGAGCGCCGACGGCCTCCTCCGGGCCACCGGGAGCCGTCCGCAGCGGTTCGAAGCGCTCACGCCCGACGACCTCGTCGACGGCTGGATCCACCGGGCGGGGGAGCGGCTGCATCGGCTCGAGCAGGACCGGGACCGGATCCTCGCGGAGTGGGAGGAGTCGAGGACCGAACTCGAAGCCCACGACCCTCGCAAGTTCGCGGTCCTCGAGGGGACGGAAGCGATCCGCCGGTTCCTCCTGAAGCGAATCGGGGCCGCCGAGCGGGAGATCCTCGTCAGCGCGAGCGAGCGGACCCTGTCTCGGTTCATCGACCTCGGCCTCGACCGGGCGTTCCGCGAGGCGAGCGCGCGCGGCGTCAAGGTCCGGGTCGTCACCGAGGTCCACGGCCAGAACCTGGTCGAGGCGAAGCACTTCGCCGGGTTCGCGGAACTCCGGCACTCGAGCAATCCGGTCGCGAACCGAGCGGTCGTGGTCGACCGCCTCGGCTCCCTCGTCTACGTGTCCAGCGAGGACGGCCTCGGCCGGTCCGGGGAGGAGCAGGTGGCTCTCTGGTCGTCCGCGCCGATGTTCCTTCGGCTCGCGCGGGAGTATCATCGTCGACTCTGGACGCCGGCGACGCGCGCCGAGGCCCGGTTCGTCGAGCTCGAGACGCCGTCCGAGGCGGTGTTGCCGGTGGTCGCCGGAAAGGAGACCGTCCCGTTCCAACGTCTCAAGGACGTCGCCAAGCTGGGCATGCGGGCGTCCGGGGTCCGCGAGTTCCAGCTCCATCTGCCCGAGCTGATCGAGACGATCGCCCGTCAGCTGGGTCGTGAGATCGCCGAGCAGATCGACGGGCGGACCCCGGACGAGGTCGCCCGGGCTCTCGGCCTCTACTACGAGACCCACACGATGGGCCGCCTCTCGACCGTACGGGAGAAGCCTCTCACGCTGCGGGTGACCGGCTGCTTCGCCTGCACGAGCGATTCTCCCGAGATCGGACGGGTGATGTGCCCCGAACTCCTGCGGACCATCCTCGAGACCCGACTGGGCCACCGGTGGGAGGTCTCGAAACCGGACCCGACGAAGCACGCCACCCGGGGCTGCCTGTTCACCGCGACGCCCGCCTGAACCCGCATGCTACACCAGCGCATGGTGTAGCATGTGTAGCATACAAAGGATACACAAATCGCACCAATCTATAAATACTGGCCCCCGTTCTCGGAAGGCTACAAGCTATGAAGACCAGCGCACCCGCCCCTTCTGGACGTCATCCCCGCGCGACGAGCGTGAAGGCTCCCGCCCGCGCCGCCCCGACCGAGGTCGGCGCCGTGGCTCCTCCCTCCCCGCCCGTGGCCGAGATCTGCCCCAACTGCGGCTCCTCCCACCTCATCCGTGACGAGATTCGAGGCGAGATCGTGTGCGCCGACTGCGGACTCGTGGTCGACCAGAGCGCGCTCGTCAGCGACCGCGGCCAGCGCGGCTCGAAGGAGGACACGGGCCGAGAGGCCCGAGGCTGGGGTCCGGTCATCTCACCGCTGATGCCGGACAAGGGCCTGTTCAGCGAGATCGGCGTTCCGACGCGAGACTTCCAGGGCAACTCCCTTTCGAGGAACACGTCGCTGAAGTTCTACCACCTCCGAAAGCTGAACCACCGCCTCCGAGCGGCGAGGACGCACCAGCGGAACCTCGTGGTCGCTCTCGGAGAACTGAACCGCCTCGCCGGAGTCCTCGGACTCTCGCGAGAGGTCAAGGAGTCGGCGACGTACATCTACCGCCGGGCGCTCGAGCACAAGGCGACCCGCGGAAAGAAGATCGTCGCGCTCGTCGCGGCGAGCGTCTACGCCGCCTGCCGACAGTGCCATGTCCCGAGGACGATGAAGGAGATCATCGCCCACTCGAAGGCGACCAAGATCGAGGTCGGCCGCGCCTACACGCTGCTCGCGCGCGAGCTCAAGCTCGGGCTCAAGCCGGTCGAACCCCGCGACTACTTGGTCCGGTTCACGCAGGACCTGAACCTCTCGAAGGAGGTCCGCCAGAAGGTCCTCTCCCTTCTCGAGCAGGTCGAGCAGGTCTACTCGACGAGCGGGGTGCTCCCGAACGGGATCCTCGCGACGATCATCTACATCGCCTCGAACCTGATGGGCGAGCCGCGCAGCCAGGACCGGATCGCTGCGGTCGCGAACGTGACGCCCGTGACGATCCGGAACCACTACAAGGAGCTCCTCGAGCTCCTCGGGCTCCCGAAGAACCTGACCAACCCTCAGGCGCGCGGGAGCCTCCCCACCGAGGGAGCCGAGTCCGGCGAGAAGGTCGAGCTCGGGGCCCCGGCCGCGGGTCACTAGAGGAATCCGGGTCCCGGTCGCTCCGCCCCGGAAACCACATGAACCCGCGGGAAGCTCTCGGTCCGTGGCGGCGCTTCCGGCCCTGAGCTACTCCTCCTTCCGCACGTACGAGGAGTGCCCGCTCCGCTGGCGGTTCCTCTACATCGATAAGCTACCCGAGGCTCCGCGGGGCTACTTCACGTTCGGCCGGGTGATCCACTCGGTCCTCGAGCAGCTCGTCGCCCCGCTCGTCGTCCCGACCGCGCGCCGCGCCGGGGAGTCCGACCGCCAGAGGACCCTCGACGAGTTCCACGCCCGGGGACGAGACGCCACCCCCCCGCGCTGGTTTTCCCCGGACGAGCTCCTCGAAGCGTACGCCCGCGAGTGGTCGGCGGAAGGGTACTCTTCGCCGGAGGAGGAGTCCCGGTACAAGGCGCTCGGACGCGAGCTCCTCCTTCGGTACTACGACTTCCTGCTTCGGGAGCGCCCCGTCCCGGTCGCGGTCGAGGAACACCTCGAGACGCGATGGGACGGGATCCCCGTGCACGGCTACGTCGACCGGATCGACCGGACGGCGTCGGGGGGCCTCGAGATCGTCGACTACAAGACGTCCCGCGAGCTCTCGAACGACGACGCCCGCGAATCCGACCAATTGAGCCTCTATCAGGTCCTGGTCGAGAAGAACTACGCCGAGCCGGTGCATGGACTCACCCTCTATCATCTCCGGTCGCTCACCCCTCTGCGGACCGAACCGCGGGACCGCGCGTCCCTCGTCGGGCTTCACGACCGGTTCGGGACCGTTCTCGATGGAATCCGCGCCGAAGCGTTCGAGCCCGCGCCGGGCCGGCATTGCATGCGGTGCGACTTCCGCGACCGATGCCCGGAGTTCCGTACCGTGCCGCCGGTCGAGGGAGCCCGGCTCCGTTCCCTCGTCGACCGGTTCGAGTCGCTTCGGGCCGAGGAAGGTCGTCTCGAGGTCGAGCTCCGACGCACGGCCGACGAGCTCCATCGGGCCGCGGAAGAGCTCGGGGTCCATCGGGTCCCCGGCACCCGCTCGACCCTCGTGCGCCGTCGGGAGGAGGCGTGGCAGTACTCGCTCGACCCGGTCCGACCCCTGCTCGATCGCTCCGGACTTTCGACGCGCGTGGGGACCGGAAGCACCGAGGAGGTCCGGCGGCTGGTGCGAGACCCGGACGTCGACCCCGAGGTTCGTCGGAAGGTGGCGGAGACGGGGGCGCGGCGCGTGAAGTGGTACTGGGAGCTCGAGGAAGCGTCCGGCGACCGTCCGTCGTAGTCTGTCCGCGCAAAGGCTATGTTGGGTTCCCGGTACTCCCCCGTATGGGGATTCCTCTCGCCTCCGAGTCCCGCCTCGCTTCCCTGAAGGGTCGGACGCCGACCATCGCTACCCTCTGCTCGCATTCGTCCCTCCAGATCTTCCACGGTGCCCGGGCGAGGGGATTTCCGACGCTCGGGGTCTGCGTCGGTCCTCCGCCCCGGTTCTACGACGCGTTCCCGCTCGCGCGCCCCGACCGGTTCCTGTCCGTCCCCCGGGCGAAGGACCTCGTTTCGGTCGGGGACCAGCTCCGGGACGCGGGCGCGGTCCTCATCCCGACGGGCTCGTTCGTCGAGTACGTGGGAGCGGATGCGTTCGGTTCCCTCGACGTTCCGGTCTTCGGGAACCGCGCGGTCCTCGGTTGGGAGGCGGACCGCAAGAAGGAGCGGGAATGGCTCGACTCCGCCGGGGTTCCGATGCCGCGCCGGTACGACGACCCTTCGGAGGTCGACGGCCCGGTGATCGTGAAGTACTACGGAGCGAAAGGCGGCAAGGGGTTCTATCTCGCCAAGAACCGGGCGGCCCTCGACGAGTTCACCCCGACCGGACCGTACGTCATCCAGGAGTACGTCCTCGGCACACGCTACTACATGCACTTCTTCTACTCGCCGCTCGCCGACCGCGGCTACCGCGTCGGCCACGGCTCTCTCGAGCTTCTCGGAATGGACCGCCGGGACGAGGCGAACATCGACGAACTCTACAAGCTGGGCGCGCAGGAAGAGCTCCTGCGGGCCGGGATCCGGCCCACGTTCGTCGTGACCGGAAACGTTCCGGTCGTGCTGCGGGAGTCGCTCCTCCCCGCAGCGTTCGACGTCGCGGCGCGGATCATCGAGCGGTCGATCGAGCTGTTCGGCGGGATGGTCGGTCCGTTCTGCGTCGAGGGGATCATGACCGAGGAGCTC
This sequence comes from Thermoplasmata archaeon UBA184, assembly GCA_002495185.1. Classification (GTDB taxonomy): domain Archaea; phylum Thermoplasmatota; class Thermoplasmata; order Lutacidiplasmatales; family UBA184; genus Lutacidiplasma. The sequence goes on from DAEB01000027.1 coordinate 45,742, forward strand.
GAGTTCAAGGTCTTCGAGATCTCGACCCGGATCGTTGCCGGGACGAACCTGTTCATCTCGGGGAGCCCGTACTCCGACTTCGTCGAGCCGGGGCTCTCTACGGGCAAGAGGATCGCCCAAGAGATCGAGCGAGGGCAAGGCGAGGGCCGCCTGAACGAAGTCCTGAGCTGAGCTTCTCCGGGCTGTCAGCGGCTCCGTGGTCGGGGGTCACTCGCCGGCGGCCATCGCCGCCGCGATGTGCGGCGCGACCAGCCCCAGGCCCGAGACCGGTTTCCGGGATTCGAAAAGGGCAGGTTTATAATTCGGACCCCCCTGACACGGCGTAACATGCCTGCTCCCGGGCCGGTGCGGACGTCCGAGCGGAGCCCGCGGACAGGTTTGTCCTCGTTCTGGTCCTGGAGGCCACCCCACCGTCGTGGTCTCCTCATCGCACTTGTCGCGGCGGTCGTGCTCTCGACCCTGCTCACCTCGTTCTCGGTGCCACTGCTCCCATCCACGACAGGCCATTCCATGGTTCCCGCCACCGCCGCGACCGCACCCCCGGTCCGGGGCGCCCCTCATCCTGTCTTGGGAACTCGAGCTTCCGCTGGAGCGGTCCTGCAGTACCGCTCCGAGACTCCATCTTCGACACGGGGTGCTCCCGGCGTCGGAGTGTCGCCGATCCCGGCGACCCTCGGCGGGTCGGAGCTTTCCGAAGCCCAGGCGTCGCTCGAACAGGGGGGCGGTCCGGCGCGGGGCCTTCCCCTCTCCTGTGTGAGCGACGCAAGCACGGTGTCGGCGTCTTGCTCGCGCGCTACCCGGGACGTGGCCCCCCTCTCGCCCAGCCCACCGGAGACACCGAACCCCGGGATGAACCTCGGATGGCAAGTGCAGGGCTCCCCCAGCCAACGGGCGTACGCCACCGAAATGGTGACCTGGGACGGGGCGGACGGCTATGTGTTGCTGTTCGGCGGCTCGAATTACACGGGAGTCTACGAGGGGGACACCTGGACGTTCTCGCAGGGCGCCTGGACCGAACTGACTCCACCGGTGGCTCCGGTCGGCAGGGACTCGGCCGCACTCGTGTTCGACCCCACCGACAACTACGTCGTCCTGTTCGGAGGATACACGCCCCAGACAGGCGGTCAGTTGAACGACACGTGGACCTTCCGGGCCGGCGCCTGGCAGCTCGACTCCTACGCGTCCGCTCACGGTCCGAGCCCCCGATGGGGGTTCACGATGACCTTTGACGCCGCTACGGACTACGTGCTGTTGTTTGGCGGTGGGTCAGGACAGTGTCTCTCCGGCGGTTGGCACGACTGCAACGACACGTGGAGATTCGTCTACGGCGACTGGACCCGCCTCAGCTCCGCGCTGCCCGCTCCCCCGGCGCGAGAACAGGCGGCGATGACGTACGATGCTCGGGACGGCTATCCGATTCTGTTCGGCGGGGCGGGACCGTACTGCATCGTGAGTTCGGGAAATCTCTGCCAGGACACGTGGAAGTGGAATGCCTCCGGGTACCTCAGCAACGGTAACTGGACTCAGGTCAAGTCGGGGGGGGTCCTCTGCGGCACCCAGGCAGAGGGAAAGTGCGCTCCCTCGGTGGCTCCCGGCGAGCGCCGTCAGATTCAGTTGGCGTTCGATGTGGCCGACAACGAGGTCATCCTGTTTGGCGGTTACAACTCGAGCGTCGACGGTATGGGCGACACGTGGTCGTACGTCAGCGGCGTCTGGACGAAGCTCTCCCCCGCAGGAAACACCCCGTGGGGTCGGTGGGGCGGAGGGCTCGCCTATGACGGGACCGACGGCTACCTCATGCTTTGGGGTGGCGGGGAGATCTACTACACTCCCGTCGATATGGTCTGGAAGTTCTCTGCGGGGAACTGGACCGAGGTCACTCCCGGAACCGGGCCCCCCGAGGAGGCCGGCGGGAACATGGCCTGGGACCCCGCGGACGGCTACGTGGTCTACTTTGGCGGGTACAACGTCCACACGAGCGGGTACCTTCAGGAGACCTGGACGTACATCCATGGCGTCTGGAGCCAGCTCCCCATCCCCGGGCCGTCCCAGCCGGTCGCACGAGAGTATGGGAGCATGGTGTGGGACGCCACGGACGGCTACCTCGTGCTGTTCGGTGGCCTCGGTCCGACCGGACTCCTCAACGACACTTGGGCCTTCGTTCACGGGACTTGGACCGAAGAGTGCTCCGGCGGCGGCACCCTCTGCGGGGGGCTGTGGTCCCCCTCGCCCCGGTGGGCCGCCGGGATTGCGTACAACCCAAACGACGGATACGTCGAGATGTTCGGTGGCGAGTACTTCTTCCCGAGCCGCTACCTCAACGACACGTGGTTGTGGTTCGCGGGAGCCTGGTACAATGAGACTCTACCGACCCACGCTCCTTCCGAACGGGCGCACATGGGCATGGTCTGGGATGCGGTCGACAACGAGATCGTGCTGTTCGGCGGAGGGAACTTCTCGGGAGCCCACAACGACACCTGGGTGCTTCAGAGCTACACCGCCGGTTGGTCTCAGCTCGGGAGCTGCGGAGGGTACGGCCAAGCCGGTTGTTACGCCGGGGTACCGAGCGCTCGTTCGGGAATGATCTACTTCTACGACTCCGTCGACCAGGTGGTCGTTGTCTCCTCGGGGATATCGGGGGTCTTCTCGGGGAGCTACCAGGCCTACACCTACGTGTTTCGCGGTGGCACGTGGACGGGTTGTCCGTCGCTGTTCTGTTTGTCCGGCTTCGCGGGGTGGAGCACCTATGCAACCGATGGCGCCTCGACCTTCGACCCGGTGGATGGCTACGGTGTTGCTCGGTCCGGCTACGTCCCTTTCGGCCAGTACGGTGGTAGCAGCTACCTGAGAGACACGTGGGTCTTCGGTCCCCTCATCAGCGCGCCCGCGCCCCTCGAGACTCCCTATCTTTCCGACGCTGGCCAGCCCGAGAACCTCGCGGCATCGGCGACGGGCGGCGGGTTCGGCACCCTGAACTACGAGTGGAACGGACTCCCCGCGACGGGCTGTTCCCGAACGACCTCCACCGGCTCGGCCCTGACGTGCACTTCCACGCCGGGCGGCTACACCGAGTTCGCCGGCGCCCCCGTGTACGGGTGGTACTACGCCCTGGACAACGTGATCACGGATTCGAACGGCTTCCCGGGTATCACTACCTACACCTCGCAGTTCAGCGTGGCCCTGGACCCCGTCGTCTTCGTCAACTCCTCCGCGTCGGAAGCCGATGTGGGCCAGTCCGTGTACTTTGGAATGCTCGCGAACCAGGGGTGGGGTCCGCTCGCGATCTCCTGGAACGACCTGCCCCCGGGATGCGCGCTGGTCGCATCGACCGGGAACACCGAGCTCGAGAAGTGCACCCTACATGCGAATTCCATCGGCGCGTGGCAACCCGCGGCCATGGTCGTCGACGCAACCGGCTTCGTCGTCGATTCTTCCCCGCTCGCGCTGACGGTGTATCCCGCGGCCTCGGCGGGCGGGATCGGCGTCAACCGGGTCGCGCTCGACGCGGGCCAAACCTTCTCCGCGGACATTAGCCCTTCCGGCGGGTCGGGCTCGTACTCCTTCGCGTGGACCGGCGTACCGGCCGCGTGCCTTTCGGACTCGGCGGTTCTCTCGTGCACGGTTCCCGCCAACGAGGCCGGGAGCTACACCCCTTCGGTCACGGTGCGGGATTCCTTGGGAGAGACGTTCTCGGAGCAGTACGCCGGAGTGGTGGTGGTCTCTCCCGCTCCGGCCGTGACGGGCCTCACTGCGGACAACTCCAGCGGCGACCCCGTTTCCGCAGCGGATGTCGGACAGACCGTGACCTTCCGTCTGGCGATGACGCCCGGTTCCGGTGGCGACACCATCGGATGGAACGGGCTTCCGACGGGGTGCTCCGCATCGGGAACTCAAGCGTCGTCGGTCGTCTGTCTCCCGACGGCGAGCGGGGTGTTCGCGGTGTCGGCGACCGTCAACGACTCGAACGGAGTGACTCTGGTCGGGCCGACGTTCACCTTGACCGTATCGCCAGCGCTCAGCGGCAGCGTCTCTGCGACCGCGACCCAGCTGGATGTCGGCCAATCGGAATTCCTGGCGTCCAGCGTGTCCGGCGGTTCGGGCGGGCTCCGATTCCTCTGGAGGGGGTTGCCGGCGGGATGCACCGCCGCGGGTTCTGCCACGGTCAGCTGTTCGCCGACGGCCGCCGGTTCCAGCACTCCCTCGGTGACAGTATGGGACAGCAACGACGGGAGTGTTCAGCTCACCCTGTCGTCCGCCGTCACCGTCTCTCCCAGCCCGACCGCGACGAAGCTCTCGGTGTCGACGGCCTCGGGAACCCCGACCGGGTCGGTCGTGAGCGGCACGTCCGTGACGTTCTCCTTCACCCTGACGCCGGGGGCGGGCGGCGACACGGTCGTCTGGTCCGGCCTCCCCGGGAACTGCTCCCCTGCGAGTTCGAACGCGACCTCCGTTGCCTGCGCGCCGACGGGCGCCGGAACGTACTGGGTGTCCGCGACCGTCACCGACGCGAACGGAGGCACGACGACCACGGCCACGGTGGCGGTGACGGTGACGGAGCCGCCCGCGTCGACGCCGTTTGCCTCCTCGTTCCAGTGGCTCGAGCTCGGTCTGATCGTCGTATTCCTCGTGATCGCAGGGCTCGGGGTGCTCCTCCTCGCCCGCCGTCTACCGGTGGCGGCTCGTCGGTTCCCGTCCGAGACCTCGTCCCCGCCACCGAGCGTGGTCGGGGAGCCCCCGGGGACACCCGCGCCCTCGTCGACCAGCTCCTGGGACGAATCTCACGAACCCCCGACGCAGTCGTAGACCGCCCCCGCACTCTCGACAGCTCGCGACTTTCGTGGAGGGGTCGGACCGGTCACTTCCTCGGCAGGTCCCCCCGGCAAGCCGCACGGTTAAGAGCGGGTCCGCCAGTCGGGCGCGTCCCATGTCGTCCGCCATCGTCGCCGACCACCTCGGGAAGACGTACCCAAAATCCCGACCCGGCAAGTACGCGCTCGACGACCTCTCGCTCGAGATCCCGACCGGCCGGATCTATGGGTTGATCGGTCGAAACGGAGCGGGCAAGACGACGTTCGTCCGGATCGCCGCGACCCAGCTCGCCCCGACCCAGGGCACGGTCTACGTTCTCGGCTACGACGTGCGCAACGAGGAGCGCCAGATCCGAACCCGGATCGCCTGCGTGCCTCAGGAGTCGCGCCCCCTCTACTTCCTCAACTCGGAGGAAGTGATCTACCTCTACCTCAAGCTCCGAGGTCTCGACCCTCGAGACGCCCACCGCCGGACGATGGACGCCATGGAGGAGCTCTCGCTCCTCGACATCCGAAAGACGCTCGTGTCCCGATTGTCGGGAGGGCTCCGCCGCCGGCTCCTCTGTGCGATGGTCCTCGCCTCTGACGCCGATGTGATGTTCCTGGACGAGCCGACCACCGGCCTCGACCCTCTCGCCCGTCGCGAGGTCTGGCAGGCGATCCGGCGCGCCAGCCGGGAGAACCGAACGATCGTCTTGACGACCCATTACCTCGACGAGGCGGAGGCGCTCTCGGCCCGCCTCGCGCTCATCGAATCGGGTCGCCTCCGCCTCGAAGGCGCGCCCGCAGACCTTCGCAACCGCGTCCAGTACCCCTTCCGGGTGACGATCCAGGGTTCGTACCCCCGGGACGAGCTCGCGACGTACGGCAAGGTCTCCGAGATCGAAGGCGGGTGGCTCCTGTTCACCCGCGAGCAGGAGGCGGATGAGGTCGCGAAGCGCGCCTTGGAGCGAGGGCTCCGGATCTCCATGGGTCCCGTGAGCCTCGAGGACATCTTCCTCGACGTCGTCGGCCGGTCGATCGACGAGGAGACCGAAGCGGAGGAGCCGGAGAACGGCGCTCCGGGGGCGAAGGCATGAGCGAGCGCAACCGCCTTCGTTCCGTCCTCACGCTCGTCCAGCTCAACGGACTGATCCCGATCCGCACGACACCGCTCTACATCCTGAACACGCTCGCCTCTCCGCTGTCGTTCCTCTTCTTCATCTTCATCGTTTCCCGGGGAAGCTACCTCCTCTACGGGATCACGGGCGGGATGGTCCTGACCACGATGACGGTCGGGACGAGCCTCCAGTCCGACCTGACGCACTACCGCCACGACCTGAAGTTCCAGGACGTCGTCGTCGCGTCGCCCGTCGAAGCTCCCACGTACGTGATCGGGATGGCGCTGAGCGAGCTCGTCTACTCGCTGCCGTCCCTCGCCGTGTTCATCGCGCTCTTCCTCCTCTGGGGCCATCCCACGGCGCTGAACCTCGCCGTCCTCGGAGGGGTCTGCGTCCTCGTCTGGGCGTTCGCGAGCGCGCTGGCGTTCACGCTCGCGACGTACTTCCAGGACGTCCGCGAGACGTTCCTCTTCAGTCCGATGATCTCGCTCGTCCTGACCGTCCTTCCTCCCGTCTACTACCCGATCGCCGCCCTGCCGGCGTGGGCCCAGCTCGCCGCGCGGATCTCCCCGACGACGTACGCCGCCGAGCTCGTGCAGGGCGTCTGCGGCCTCGGGCCGCTCACGCTCACCTCCGCCGCGATCGACTGGGCCGTGCTGCTCGGGTTCACCGCCGCGCTCTTCGTCCTCGCGGCTCTGAAAGCGCGCTGGAGAGAGCCCTGAGCGTCGTGCGCGACGCCGGACGACCCCGGGGTCGGCTCCGTCGCGCGAGTCCTTATGTACCGGCCGACTGGTGGCCGCGGCGATGCTTTCGTTTGCGGACAGTCGAAGCTTCGAGCTGCCCGACGAACGGTATTCTCGGTGCCTCTTTTGCGGGAAGGAGATGGTCGTTCTCCCGGACGACCGGCGGGAGGGCGCCTGCTTCGATTGCCTCGCGCTCTCCGTTCGGCCCTCGGCCCCGTGCCCGGGCTGCGGAGAGCTGATTCCCGGCGAGGAACGCGGCGTCGGCTGCGCGAACTGTCACTGGTATCCGCTGCGCGATTAGGGTCATCCGTTCGGCCTCCGCCAACCTTATTCGCGGAGGGAGGTCCATCGTCACAGGGCGTGCCGAGGTGGCTCAGTCCGGTACGGCGCGAGTCTGGAAAGCTCGTGGCGGAATACGCCTCGGGAGTTCAAACGCCGCGGACGGCCGACCCGTTCCGGCGGAGATTCTCCCCCTCGGCGCTCCCTCCGACGTCCGCTCGTCCCGCCGGTGGAGGTAGTGTTCGATGAGCGTACCGGAGCGCGCCGCCACTCCGGCGTTGCTCCAAGCGGACGCGATCCTCTCGCGGCTTAAGGGACGTCAGGCGCTCGGGGAGGTCTGCCGATTCCTGCGGCAGTCGTTCGCGCACTATCGCTGGGTCGGGGTCTACCGCCTCGACGGGACCGACCTCGTCCTCGATGGGTGGGACGGAGCTCAGGCGACCGAGCACACTCGGATCCCGGTCGCCCGGGGAATCTGTGGTCAGGCCGTCCGGGAGGACCGGACCGTGATCGTCGACGACGTTCGGACGGACCCGAACTACCTCGCCTGCTTTCTCGAGACCCGGGCCGAGATCGTCGTGCCGATTCGTCACGACGGACGAGTCGTCGGGGAGATCGACATCGACGGGAACTCGGTCAAGGCGTACGACGCGAGCGACCGGGGGTTCCTGGAGCGGGTCGCCGACCGGCTCGGGGACGCCGTGGTGGCCTCCGCCGGCGAGCCGCCGCACGAGTGAGCCCCCGGTCGATCGTCGCGAGCGCGTCGCCGAGCGCGGCATACCGGTCGAACGGGACGAATGCGAACGGGGCCGCGCTCCGCTTCCTCCGCTCGGCGGCGCGGGCGATCTCGCGGAGCGCGCGACGGACCTCGTCGACGATGGGAAGGTCGGCCGACTGGCTCGTCCGGGAGAGCGGGTTCAGGTCGACCGAGATGACCCGCTTCCCGAGGTCCCGGAGCGCTTCCGCCCGGTCGCCATCTTCGAGCGGGACGAGGCAGACGTCCGCGACGTAGATCCCTCGTCGGTCGACCCTCGCCCGGTCAGAGGGCAGGCCGGGAATCCGGGCGGTGGCTCGCACCCCGATGACGTGGGCGACCCCGCCCGCCCGAAGAGCCGATGCGACCTGGCGAGCCCGCGTCCCCGTCCGATGGAAGAGGTTCACCTCGACCTCGAGATGAGGGATCGCCCGAACGAGTCGGGCGACCTCCCCCGAAGCGATCGCCGCGACGTTGCCGTTGACGCTCACGACGGGGTGTTCGGCGGCGAGAAGCCATTCGGCCGCGACCCGCTCCGCCGCCCGGGCGCTCGGGGTCGTCCTCTCCCCGAGGAAGTAGTCGAACGCCTCGCCCCGTCCGTGCGCGATGAGCCCCTCCGGGACGACCAGGCCGCTCGCGTGGGCCCGCGCGAGCTGGCCCCGCACTCGGAGGCTCGCGTACCGAGGGTGTCGCGGGGAAAGACGCATCGGGGAGGGGTCCCCCTCAGTGCTTGTCGGCCGGTGGGTCGGCGGACGCGGCCGTTTCGGCCGGAGCGCGCCGTCCTTCGAGGGCCGCGATCCGTTCCTCGAGAGGAGCGAGGCCCTCTTCGATCGCTTTCGTGAGCGTCAGCTTCAAGCTCTCCTCGAGCGCCACCAGGTCCCGGCCGAGGTCGATGATCCGGCGCGCGTTCTCGTTCAGGAGGAGTCGGCTCTGGGTCGAGACCCGGTACGTGTCCGAAAGGTCCTTCGTGAGCTGATGGGAGGACTGCGCGAACGTCTCGATGGACGAACCGACCGGCTTCCATTTCTCGTCCAGGTTCGACGTGATGGTCGACGAGAGCTTGTCCGAGGCGGATTGGACCCCCTGCGCGACCTCGCGCGACACCCGTTCGGCGAGCGCGGTCTCCATCCCCTCGAGCCGCGTCTTCACATCCTGGCCCAGTTCTTGGTTTCCGGACTCCACCCGCTGGAGCCGGTCCTCGAGCGACTGGAGGCGAGCGAGCAGGTTCGAGTAGGCCGTTCCGACAAGCGTGTCGACGTGCGACGTCGTGAGCTCCTGCGACCGGAGGAGCAGGTGGAGCACCCAGTGTTCCCGACCCTTCGTTTCCGCGAGGGGCCCCCGGTCGAGCCGGTCGCGGACGTCCCGGTCGTCGATGACCGACTGGAGTTCCTTCAGCACCTCCACGCGGAGGAAGGAGGTGGTTCCCCCGGTGGACGAGGGTCGTCCCGCCATCTCTCAAGGATGGGCTCCCCGGTGCTATATACGTTGGCCGGGGCGGTCGGCCTGACGGCGAGGGTGGGCCGGCGAACGGCTGGTCGCCCGTCGCGCGGGGGGTCGCGCCCGCCCTACTCGGCGAACTCCCGGCCGAGGAGTTCCCGGGCGACAATCAGTCGTCGGATCTCGGAGGTTCCCGCGCCGATCTCGAGGAGTTTCGCGTCCCGAGCGAACCGCTCGACCGGGAGCTCCCGCATGTAGCCGTAGCCGCCGTGGACCTGGATCGCCTCGAGCGCGACCCGCGTAGAGGCCTCCGAGGCGAAGGTGAGCGCCGCGGCGCTCGCCCGGAGCGCGCGTGACTCCGACCGGACCGATTCCAGCGCAGCGAACATCAGCCATCGCGACGCCTCAAGGTCGGAGTACATTTCGGCGAGCTTCGCCTGGATGAGCTGGAACCGACCGATCTTCTGACCGAACTGCTCCCGCTGGCGAGCGTAGACGACCGACCGTTCAAGACATTCAGCCATGATGCCGACCGGGAGGGCCGTCAGGACGGCCCGCTCGACGTTCAACCCGCCCATCATGATCCGAACGCCGTCGTTCTCCCGCCCGACCAGCTGGTCCCGGGGCACCTCGACGTCCTGGAACGCAAGCTCCCCGGTCGGCGAGCCCCGCATCCCCATCTTGTCGAGGCTCCTCGTGACGGAGAACCCCGGGCTCTCCTTGCGGACGAGGAACGCGCTGATCCCCTTCGACCCGCGGTCCGGGGCGGTCTTCGCGTAGACGAGCATCACGTCGGCGACCGGCCCGTTTGTGATGAACTGCTTCGTCCCGTTGAGGAGGTAGTGGTTTCCGACCCGCTCGGCCCGGGTACGGATCGACACGGCGTCCGACCCGGCATCGGGCTCGGTCAACGCGAGGGCGCCGACGCTCTCCCCGGCCGCTATAGCGGGAAGGAATGCGGCCCTCTGCTCATCGTCCGCGTTTCGGGCCACGTTGTCGGCGAAGAGGTTCGAATGCGCCCCGACGCTGAGGGCCAGGGCCGGACTGACCCGGGCGATCTCCTCGAGGACGAGGGCCTGGGCGACGTACGAGAGGCCGAGCCCCCCGAACTTCTCGGGGATGGTGATCCCAAGGAACCCGTGCTCGCCCAGTCGGCGGAAGACGTCCTTCGGGAAGTAGTCCTCGCGGTCCATCCGCTCGGCGACCGGGGCGATCTCCTTCCGGGCGAAGTGGCGCGCGGCCTCCCGAAGGTCGAGGTCCTCCTGGGAGAGAGCGAGGTCCATGCTCAGGCGACGATGCCCGAGGCAATACGCTTGTTGGACGGCCTAGAATCCGCGCGCGGGCGGTCCCGCACGCACGATCCCGACGTGCAATCGCCACTCGGGTCGCCGGTGGGGAAAGTCGGACCGGTAGTGCGCCCCGCGACTCTCCGTCCGGGTGAGCGCGGAGCGGGCGATCAGGGCGGCCGTAAGGACGGCGTTCGCGACCGGTCCCGGGGGGGCTCCTCCCGAGGGAGGCTCCGTCTTTCGCCCCAGCTCCCCGAGTTCGCGCAGCGCCGTGCGGAGTCCCTTTCCGGTCCGAACGATGCCCACGTCCTCCCAGAGGATGTCCTGGACGCGCTCGAACGCCTTCGGAAGGTCGGCCCGACCACTGCCGGGGGGCCAGCGGAACCGAACGAGGCGGCCCGGCGTCGGGACGCGTCCGGGAACCGGGTGGACGAGCTGGCGCGCGACCCGCTCCCCGAAGACGAGCCCCTCGAGGAGAGAGTTGCTCGCGAGCCGGTTCGCGCCGTGGACGCCGGTCGCGGCGACCTCCCCGCAGGCGTAGACCCCCCGGAGGCTCGTCCGACCTTCGAGGTCGGTCGTGACGCCCCCCATCATGTAGTGGGCCACCGGGGTCACGGGGATCCAGTCGCGGGACGGGTCGAGCCCGTAGGTCGCGAGAAACCGGCAGACCGAGGGGAAGCGCGCGAAGAAACGGTCCCGGGGAATCCCCGTGGCATCCAGGTACACGCAGGGATGGCCCGTTCGCTCGATCTCCCGCTCGACCGCGCGCGCGACGATGTCGCGCGGTGCGAGCTCCGCGTCCCGGTGCTGGCCGACCAGGAACCGCTCGCCGGCCTCGTTCCGGAGGACGGCACCCTCTCCGCGGACGGCCTCCGTGATAAGGTATCGGGGAGCCCCCTCGCGCCAGAAGACGGTCGGATGGAACTGAATGAACTCCATGTCCGTGAGGAGGGCTCCGGCTCGGAAGGCGATCGCCGTCCCCTCCCCCGTCGCCACCGAAGGGTTCGAGCTCTGTCGGTACAGGCTGCCGGCGCCGCCGGTCGCGAGGACCACCGCGTACGTCTCCCACTTCTCGAAGCTCCGACCCCGGTCGCTCGACACGATCGCGACGACACCGCCCCGGCCGGACGGCTCCAGCGCGCGAAGCGCGGTCCGTTCCCGGACCTCGATCCCCGCGTCGAGGACCCGACGCTTGAGCGTCTCCTCGATCGAGAGGCCGGTCGCGTCGCCTCCGGCGTGAAGGATCCGAGCCCGGGAATGAGCGGCCTCCCGCCCGAGGGCGATCTGGCCCTCGATCGTGTCGAAGGGAACCCCGTACCGAACGAGGTCCGCGATACGAGCGGGCGCTTCGGAGGTCAACGCCTTGGCCGCGGCCCGGTCGACGAGGCCGGCCCCGGCCCGCAGGGTGTCCCGAAGGTGCCGGGAGGGAGAGTCGTCGGCTCCGATCGCGGCGGCGATGCCGCCCTGAGCGTACCGGGTGTTCGCCTCCTCGAGCCGCGCCTTCGTGATCAGCGTCGGGTGCAGTCCGAGTTCCCGACAGCGGAGGGCGACGTACAGGCCCGCGATGCCGGTCCCGACGACCAGGGGACGCCCTTCGCGGTCGCGCACGACGACCGAGGAGCCGGGCGCGAGGTATAGCGGCTTCTGCCGGAGGGGGCCGTCGTATACTCTTCCGCCCTCCGGGTCCCGTGGCCGGAGGGGGGACGTTTCGCGAGTTCCCGTGGGAGGCGGTCCTCCGCGTGCGGGACGACGACCCGCTCGGGTCCGAGTTCGTCGCTCGACTCGAACGAACGACCGGCGACCGGTCCGTCGGAGTCACGGACCTTGTGTCCCTGCGCCCCGCCTTCTACCGAATGCTCGGACCCCCCGTCGCCATGCCGCCGGCGCGGCAGGCGCGGATCGACCAGGGGCGAGCGCTGCACCGCCTGCTCGGGGCTCGACTGGCCCGCGAGGGAGCTCTCGAGGCTCGGGTCCGACGAGGCGGCCTGGTCGGGCGGATCGACCTGCTCACGGACGTCCCCGTTGAGGTCAAGACCGCGGGTCAGACGGTCGAACCTTCCACGCTCCCGGCCGAGCGACCCGAACACGTCGAGCAGCTCGGGATGTACTGCGCCCTTCTCGACCGACCGGTCGGGCGTCTCCTCACACTGGTCGGCGAAGCGGGAAAGGTCCGGGACGTTCAGGCCGTCGACCTCGCGTTCGGTTCTCCCGAGAAGATCTACCTCGAAATGGCTCGTCGCGCCGACCTCCTGAGGGCCGCGTGGAAAGCCGAGAGCGTCGACGGATTGCCGCGATGCCCGTGGTTCGGACGGGGATGCGAGTTCGCGGAGGCCGGGGTGTGCTCGTGCACCGGAACGGAACCGACGTCCGTCCCGATCCCGGGGGAGGTCGTCCGCATCGACTCCCGGGAGGATATCCGGAGGCGGGTCCTCTCCGAGCTTTCCGAGCCGTTCTCCTTCGACGTGAGCGGACCCGTCTGGCGCTTCCGGGAGATCCTCTACCCGAGACGGGCCTACTTCGAGCGAGTCTCGCCCGTCCCCGAGGGGCCCTCCGGACGGGGGATCACCCTCGAGAAGGACCTCTACGCTCGGCTCACGGAGTCGCTCGAGAGCGGCCCGGCCGGGGAGGTCGCGGTCCTCCCTTCCCGCGCGACGGAGCCGATGGAAGAAGTGGTCGGGTTCCGGGGGACGCCCCTTCTCGTGCGCACCTCACGGGCGTGGCAGCCGTATCGAGCCGAGGAGCTCGTTCCGCGAGCTCCCCAGTACGCGCTCGAGCTCGGCCTCCGCTGCGCCCTCACGGGCGCCACTTCCGGATACCTGGTCCTCGGGTACGAGCGGGCGGAGACGGATCGGGACCGGCTCCAGCTCTTGACGCTCGAATTCGACACCGTCACTCCATTCTCCCGTCTCCTTCGGGAGCGCACCCGCGCCCTGTCCGATGCTCTTCGCGACGCGGCGCCCGCGTCGCTCGCGCGCTGCCCGGACTGGATGGTCGCGGACTGTCCCTACCGGTCCGAGTGCGGCTGCGGGGGTTCGCCCGCTCGGGTCACTCGGTAGATCGTCGACCGGGCGATCGGCTCGAGGCGGAACTCGCGGTACAGCCGAAGGGCCGGCTCGTTGGAGGAAGTCACCCACAGGTGGACCTTCTCGTACCCCAGGGCCCAGAGCGCTCTCAGACCCCAGCGGAAGAGGAACCGGCCGTATCCCCTCCGACGAAACTCGGGGTCGACCATGAAGCTCACGAAGATCCCCTTGCGCGGGGACCTCTCCGCCGAAAGGATCGCCCCGACGAGGTGGGGCGGCTCCGGTCGGTAGAGCGCGGTGGACGCTTCCTCGAGGAACCGTCCGAGGCTCCCCTCCCGCAACGCGGCGGTCACGCGGCGGTACTCCTCGATCCGGTTCCCGATCAGAAGGGCGTCCGAGCTCCCCCGAACGGACCTCATGTCGAGGTCGGCGAGCGCGTCCACGGTGACGTCCCGGATCGGGATGAGCTTCAGGCCGTCCGGCACGGGTCCGGGAGGCTGGCCGTCGTCGGCGCCCAAGGAGCGCTCCATTCCCATCCGCTCGATGATGGTCGCTCCCGGGCGTCCCGAGAGCCGGAGAACGAGCTCCTCCTCGTGGGCCGGAGAGAGCCCCGTGAACCCGATGCTCGCCGTTCGAACCCTGCTCGGGAGGTCGCTCACGAGGACGTCGGTCAACTGCTCGGCCCGGTCCACCGCCCCTTCCGCCTCGCGGACGTGGACGTGCCCGTAGGCGTCCGGCCCGCTCGTGGAGTAGAACGCAAGCCCGGCGCTTGGTCCCGGAGGATAGTACCAGCCGTGGGCCGCGCCGGAGCGAAGGTCCTCAGCAGTCTGCTCCACCCAATTCCCCGCCGGGGACTCGTCCCGCGCGAGCAGCGACTTTCGCACATCGTGGACGAGCTCGAGGAGGTCGTCGATCCGGGCCCCCCGTGTCGGAAATGGGTCGGTCACGATTCGACCCCGCGGGAGTCTACCCCGCCACGAGACGCTGGAGGATCTGGGCGATGTCGGGGGCGACCGATGCCTTCTCGGCCGGGTTCCCGAGAGTGTCGGTCGAGTAGACGTCCCCGACGACCGCCTTGATTCGTTCGAATGCGTCCTTCAGGAAGAGACCGTGCGTACACGCGGCGCTGATGCCGGCGGCTCCCTGCTTCTTGAGGAGCTTGGCGGCCTCGACGATCGTTCCCCCCGTCGAGATGACGTCGTCGATCAAGGCGACATGCATCCCGTCGACCGGGATGGGAAGGGTGGCGGGGACGGTGAGCTCGACATGCTCGCTGTCGATCCGCCGTTTCTCGAGGGCGAACCATGGCTTGTCGAGCAGCTGGGCCATCCGCCGGACCCGGTCGACCCCTCCTTTGTCGGGGGAGACGAGGAGGTCGAGCGGACGTTCTCGCAGGAGCCGGGCGACCGCGGGGATTCCGCTCGCCTCGAACGCCGGTTTCGTGAATTGGGTGAGGGTCTGCGACGAATGAAGGTCGACCGTCACGACGGCGTCGGCATCGAGCTCGATGTGGCGGCACATCGCGCGGGCGCTCACGGGCTCTCCCGGGAAGAACCGTCGGTCCTGGCGCGCGTACCCGAAGTAGGGAACGACCACGAACGACCGTCGTGCCCCGGCTTCCCGCACCGCGTCCTCGAGCAGGAGGAGTTCGAGGAAGTCGCTGTCGGTCCGCGTCGACTGCACGAGCACGACGTCCTCTCCCTCGAGTCGTCCGCCGATCCGAACGTAGAGCTCGTCGTCGGGGAACCGCTTCGTGAACGGGATGCCGAACGGCACGTTCCCGAGCTCCCGGGAGATCCGCTCGGCGAGCGCGGTCGATGCGGTTCCCCCGATAACGTGCATCTTTCCTTCGACGATCGCGACCCGGATTGGGCCTATAAGATTGCGCGACAGGTCCGTCGCCTCGGGAGCCCGCTCCGCGCCGGTGGTCCTACAGCTCGTCGCTGGAGTCCGTGTGCCGGGCCGTCCGCTCGGTCCGCCGGACCTGAGGCTTCGGCCGGCCGCGATGGGCGGCCGACGATCGCGTCGGCGGCGGGCGCGTGCGCCGTCGGCGGCGCTCGTCGGGCGCCTCGTCGCTCTCCTCCTCGTCCGAGGACCGGCCCCGGAGACGCTCCCAAAACCGGTGTCCGAGCGATTCGGGCGGGGGATGGGCCTCGGCCTCCGCCTGCGCCTCTCTTTCGGCCTCACGACGCAGTGGCGTCTCGATCCCTTCGCGCCGGAGCGCGTAGTGAATCGCGAAGCCGATCAGGATGGCCGCGACGATCGTGAGGCCCATGAACTGCCAGGACTGCGAGGGGACCTCCCCGGCCTGACCCTGGAGAAGGAGCTTCAACGACCCGAACCACGGGATCATCCCGCGGGCCACGCCGATGATCCAACCGGGCTCCACGAGTTCGCTGTGAGATTCACCCGCCCCCATCTGGTCCGGGAGCGAGTTCCCGTCCCCCATGGTCACGAATCCGGAATGCGCTCCCAAGAGCGCCGGCGTGAGGAAGATCGTGAGGTTGACCGAGTCCCAGCCGATGTCGAAGAGACGTAGCTCCCCCGTAAGTCCGGTGTACCCGCAGTTCGAATGGCCGTCGAGCGTTGTGTTGGAGGTCCAGTAGACGGCCCCCGGCTCGTTCCCGCAGGGGAGATTGGCAAGGCCCGTTGCGTTGTAGGAGCCTCGAGGGTCCCATTCCAGGAAAACGATCGAACGGTGGATGATGGGCGAAGAACCTTGTCCGTTCGGCCAGAAGAGAATGACGTCCCCGTACTCCCCGTACGTTGAGTATCCCGTGGTAAGGCCGGTCGTGTACGGGACGATCGAGGAGACGGGAACCTTCTGCGCCAACACGAGGTCTCCGGTGTTGATCAACCCGACCTGGTCGTTCGGGCCGTGCTGCATGCTGTTCGACTCCACGACGTAGATCGGGGGCCAGTTCTGGGTATAGGCGAACAGGGAGACGATCAGCACCACGATGATGGCGAGCGCGACCAGCGGTTCGAAGTAGAGGGAATCCCGGGCGCGCCAGTAGACGCGCGGCTTCCCGGGGGAGGTCCCCCCGGTCGGAGCCTCCGCCTCCTCCTCGTCCTCGACCTCCTCGTCGTCGGATGACCGCCAGCGACGGATTGGGGCAGGCCTCGTTCGGGGCGAGCTTCTGCGTGCCGGGGGATGGGTCCGGCGGCGCTTCGCCCTCTCCTCTTCCTCCTCGTCGTCGTCCTCCTCTCGATACTCCTCGTCCTCCTCCTCGACGTCATCGCCCCGGGACGACCGACGAGAGGAGCCGCGTCGCATCGCCCGCGGCTCTCCGGCGAACTGCTTAACCCTTCGTTTCCACCCGAACCGTGCGGAGGGGTTCGACGCTTCGGATAATCGCGCGCCTCCGAGAGAACTCTTATGGGCCGAGAAGCGCAGAACCGACCGACCGATGTCCCCGGTTCGGAATGAGAGAACCCGGGACACCGAAGCTCAAGACCGAGAAACTTCGATGCCCCGAAGTAGATCCCCGCGGCCGCTCCCCAGCGCCGGGGCCGGAGCGCGGGGGCGGGCCGGCCGACCCCCCTTCCGTCGAACGACGGGAACGAGGTAGGACCCGATGTCGGTCGCGCCCCCCGGGCCGGGAGATCACGCGCTCGTGCTCGCCACCCCGGCGTTCTACATCCTCTCCGCGACGTTCGCGCTGTTCGTGGCGATGCTTCTCGTGCTGTGGCACTATCATCCCAGCCGGAAGCGCGGCTTCGAGGGGTACTTGGACGCGGCGGGCGTCAGCCTCGCCTTCCTCGCCTTCGGCGTGGCCCTGGTCGTCCTCCTCGCGTCGCGCGACCCGAAGGGTAACGACACGGCCTTCGCGCTCTACGAGACGATCCTCACGGGCTACTGGCTTGCGTTCGCGATCCCGGTGGTCACCGTGGGGAGCTCCGTGCAGGCCCGCTCCCGGGGGGCGATCCGCTGGTTCATCCCCTCGATGCTGGTGGCGGTCGCGATGTTCTTTGGCCTCTTCGCCTACTACTACGCGGCCGCGTAGAGGGACCGGGTCCCCTAGTCGCGTTCGTCGGGCGGGAGCAGGTCGGGGATCCCGTCTGAGATCGGGTAGTCGACCTTGCAGTTCGCGCAGGTCAGCGTCCCTTCCATGACCTCGCCGCGGTCGGTCGTCCGGGCCACGAGCGTGAGCGTGCCCCGGCAGACCGGGCAGCGCAGGATCTCGAGTAGGTCGGGCTTCACTTCGCGACCCCCTCCACGATCCCGTAGCCGATGAGGCGCCATGCGTTCAGTTTCCGAGAGATCGCGACCCGGCTCCCGGGGAACACCGTGACGGCGCGGTTCAGCGAAAGCTCCAGGTCGTCGCCGCGGGCGCTCGTCACCTTCCCCGCCGCGATCGTGGTCCCGACCGTCACCGCGAGCATCTCGCTCGTCCGGATCTTTTCGACCTTGATCTCCCGCTGGGCCCCCAGCACCCGGTCGAGGAGGGTCGCGCGGAGCCGGATCTTCTGGGTGACGGGGGGAAGGGTTCCGGCGGTCCCCACCAGACGACCGGTGAGCCCGTCCCCCTTGGCGAGGGCCGGATCGAGGCTCGTGCCGATCGCGGCCAGGCCCCCCGGACGCAGCTCCTCCCACTCTTGCCCACCGGAAACGATGGACGTGATCTTGGTCGTCAACGACTCCGACCGTTCCGCGGTCGCTCCCGCCGCCGCTGGACCGGGTCGGATCTCGATCTCCTCTCCGAGCTCGAGGCGCCCCTGCAGGAGCGAGCCGCCGAGGACCCCTCCCCGCAGGGCCGAGGGGCGGGTACCGGGACGGTTGATGTCGAACGACCGGGCGACGTACATGAGCGGAGGCTTCTTCGGGTCCCGGACCGGGGTGGGGATCGTCGTCTCGATCGCGCCGATGAGGGCATCGATGTTCACTCGATGGTTGGCGCTCACCGGGACGATGGGCGCCCCGGCGATCGGGGAGGCTTTCAGGAACTCCACGATCTCCCGGTAGTTCGCCTCGGCCTCCTCCGTGGAGAGCAGGTCAATCTTGTTCTGGACGACCACGACCTTGTGGACGCCGATGATGTCGAGGGCGTAGAGGTGCTCCCGGGTCTGGGGCTGGGGGCAATGCTCGTTCGCCGCGATCAGGAGAAGCGCACCGTCCATGATCGCCGCGCCCGAGAGCATCGTCGCCATGAGCGTCTCATGGCCCGGGGCGTCCACGAACGAGACGGCCCGGAGGAACTTCGCCTCGCCGCCGCACGAGGGACAGGTCGGGGAGGTCGAGTATCCGGACGGTTCCGGGCAGTTCGGACACCTGTAGAAGGCCGCATCCGCGTACCCGAGCTTGATCGAGATTCCCCGCTTCAGTTCCTCGGAATGACGGTCGGTCCACTCCCCCGTGAGGGCTTGGGTGAGGGTCGTCTTCCCGTGGTCGACGTGTCCGACCAGGCCGATGTTCACTTCGGGCTGACGGGGGACCTTCATGCCGCCGCGAACAGCTCCGCGAGAGGCTTGGGGCCTTTCTGCTCGACGACCAGGTTGATCTGCACGGTGTCCTCGCTGATCGTGTTGCCGCGGAACGTTCGACGCCGGCGCATCCCCCTCCGCGGGGCCTCGAACCCGAACCCATCTCCGACGAAGAGACGGGTCTGCCGGGCCCCGGGAAGGTCGGGACGGAGAGGGAACCCGCTCTTGTCGGTCCCCCCGGTGATGCGGAACGTGTAGCCGACGGCTCCGATGAGCTCGCCTCCGACGGCCTCCCCGATCCTCTTCCCCAGGAAGCCGGCCGCCTGCGGGTCGCCGACCGACCGCGCGATCGACTTCTCGCGCTCGGCGATGACGAGCTTGTACTCTACCATCCGGTCCTCAAGACGCGAGTCCGCGCCAGTGGAGGACCGTTTAAAAGCCTATCCGAAAAAGGGGTGGGCCGCCGGGCGTTTCCCGCCGGGCCGGAACGCTTCGGCCACACCGAGACCCGGTGCCGGAAGCGCCCGGCCGGGGGCCCGGACCGTGGCGAAGCGCCCTCCGAGCCGCCGAGCGCGGGGGGGCCGGTCGTTGGGGCTTCAAGAGTTCGCCATCCGTTCGCGGGAAACCCTCTTAACGGCGGCCCCTCCGTCTCCGACGAGGTCGGGAGCCCTCCGAATGACGACGGACGTGTCGGGCCTTGCGGGATACGGACTCCCCGCGGTCGTCCTCCTCGTGGGCGGGTTCGGTTACGCGGCCTGGTCCGACGTTCGCGAGCGCGAGGTCCCGGACCTCCTGTGGCAGGTTCTCGGCGTCCTTGGCTTCGGGATGGGGTATCTCGCCTGGGTCCCGTTCGGCGCCCTCTCGTACGCTCTGTGGACGATCGTCGGCCTGTTCGTCCTGCAGCACCTCTTCGCTTGGGACCTGTGGCTCGGCCCGAAAGGAGAGACGTACGCCGACCTGATCGAGCTCGTCGTCTATCTTCTTGTGATCGTGATCGTGACCGGTTCCGTCTTCGTCTACGGGCTCGGGTCCGGCGGGGTCCCCGTCCCGGTCGTCGCGGTCCTCATCACCGTCCTCTTCGCCCGAGGGTTGTTCGAGGCGGGAATCCTCTTCGGCGGCGCCGACGCGAAAGCGCTCATGATTGCAGGCCTTCTCGTGCCCATGTTCCCCCACACGCTCATCGTGCTTCCGCCCGCCGTCGCGCCCATCACCCAGTACTTGCCGTTCGCCGTGAACGTCCTGATGAACTCAGCGCTGTTTTCGGTGGTCGTCCCGCTCGCGATCGCCGTGCGGAACATCCGCGCGGGGGAGTTCCGCGGGATTTCGGGATTCGTGGGATACTCGATCCCGGTGGATGACCTCCCGAAGAAGTTCGTCTGGGTGCGCGACCCGATGTTCGGGGAGGGCCGCGAGGAGGAGAAGTCGATCGAGACCTCCGACGACGATCGTCGGCGCCGGGAGACGCTCGCGCAGGAACTTCGCGCGAAGGGGGTCCAGCGAGTGTGGGTCACGCCGCAGATCCCCTTCCTGGTTCTCATGGCCCTCGGCGTCGTGGGAGCGCTCCTCGCGGGCAACCTGCTCTTCGACCTGATCTTCCTCCTCTGAACCGACTGTCCCAAAGCTTTTCTTACCGGCCTCCCGTCGGAGACCGACGGACGATGGCGAAGGCACGGGCTCCCCGGAAGCGCCCCGTTCGTGTCCTCATCGCGAAGCCCGGCCTCGACGGCCACGACCGGGGCGCGAAGGTGGTCGCGCGAGCCCTCCGGGACGCGGGCATGGAGGTGATCTACGCCGGGCTCCGGCAGACTCCGGAAGAGATCGTCCGGGCGGCCCTCGAGGAGGACGTGGACCTGATCGGCCTCTCCATCCTCTCGGGCGCTCACATGGCCCTCTTCCCCCGGATCCTGGCGCTCCTGAAGGACCAGGGCGGCCAGACGATCCCGGTCTTCGCAGGGGGGATCATTCCGGACGAGGACGCGCGCCGCCTCAAGAAAGCGGGGATTCGTGCGATCTTTGGACCCGGGACGTCCCTCGAGGAGATCGTCACGACTGCCCGGTCCCTGGTCCGACACCCGTCATGACGGGCGCCTCTTCCCGCGGGCCCGCCGCGGCCCGGGCCATCGTCGCCGGCGACCGACGTGTTCTCGCCCGAACGATCACGGCGGTCGAGAACGGGGACCCCTCGGCCGATCGGATCCTCCGGGCCCTCTATCCGCAATCGGGCCGGGCGGTCGTCGTCGGGATTACCGGGCCGCTCGGGGTGGGGAAATCGAGCCTGGTGAACGCCCTGGTCGGCCTTCTCCGCTCTCGGGGCGAAAGCGTCGGCGTGATCGGCGTCGACCCGTCGAGTCCGTTCACCGGTGGCTCGGTCCTCGGCGACCGGATCCGGCTGGAACGCCGTGCGGACGATACGGGGGTGTTCTTCCGATCGATGGCAAGCCGGGGCGCTGCCGGCGGGGTGGCCGCCGCCACCCGAGAGGTCGCTCGGCTGATGGACTCCGCGGGATTCGACGTGGTGCTCGTCGAGACCGTGGGAAGCGGCCAGGTCGACGTCGCAATCCGGGACATCGCAAGCACCAGCATCGTCGTGGTGGTTCCACACCTGGGGGACGAGGTCCAGACGCTCAAGGCGGGTCTCTTCGAGATCGCCGACATCTTCTGCGTCAACAAGACGGACCTCCCCGGCGCGGACCTCGCGGAGAAGGATCTCGCGGAATTGGTCACGCTCGGGGAACGGTCCGACGGATGGGCCCCGCCGGTCGTCGGGACCTCCACGATCGAGCCGACGCGGGGCATCCGCGAGCTCTGGGACGACGTGCTCGCGCACGAACAGTTCCTCGATACCTCCGGAGAGCGAGCGCGCGGTGAGCGTCGTCGCCTCTCGGCCGAGATCGTGGGCATCGCGCGGGACCGCATCGGTCAGGAGCTCACCCGCCGGCTCGAGCGCGACCCGTCGCTTCGACGCCTGCTCGATGAGGTCGTCGCTCACCGGATCGACCCCCGGGCCGCGGCCGAGCGCTTGGTCCGCGGGGGACGCCGGTCCCGATGACCGGCCTCGATTTCCAGCTGGCTCTCGCGATCGGGTTGTTCGTCCTGGCGGCGGTCTTCGCGTACTTCGTCTTCGCTTCGTTCCTCTTCGGGGCCGGCTACCAGCCGACCCCTCGTCGATCGGTCGAGACGATGCTTCGCTACGCGGAGGTCGGACCCCGCGATACCCTCTACGACCTGGGCGCCGGCACCGGAGCGATCGTCTTCCGGGCCGCCCGGATCTACCGGGCGCGAGTGATCGGTGTCGAGGTCGAGCCCATCCGGTACGTGATCCTGGTCCTACGACGGTCGTTCGGACCGTTCTCCGACCGGATCACCCTCCGGAGGGGGAACCTGTTCCGCCTCGACCTCCACGACGCGACGGTCGTCACCGCGTTTCTCTGGCCGGGCGCCATGGCCCGGCTTCGCCCGAAGTTCGAATCGGAACTCCCGCCGGGGGCCCGGGTCGTGAGCCACTGCCACCGGGTTCCGGGGTGGACGGCCGAGAGGTACGACTCGAAGACGGACGTCTACCTCTACCGGTGGCCCGACGCCATCGCACCGGTCACAGAGGGTGGAACGTGAGCCACACGAACGCCGCCGCCGCGAACGTCGCGAGGAGAACGATGGCCGCCGCCCACCAGCCGATGTACGCGCTTCGCTCGGACGGAGCTCGGTCCATCGGGGACATGGGGGACGGACGATCGAGCGTCCGCCCGTTTATCTCGGTTCGATACCAACCGTCGGATCCCGTTTAGGGGATGGGCGCACCGATCTGTCCGGTGATCCCGAGATACGCCACGAGCACGCCGACCACGATCGCGGCGCCGAACGTAACGATGAGGAACGTGCTCGACGGGCGAGGGGTCTCGTCCACTTCGGCCACCGGGCGTCCCATCTCCGCAGCGGTTCAAGAAGGGGCGGTTCGTTCTCGGAGGCGGACCGACGGATGGACGACTACGCACCCTCAGCGGCGGGAGGCGCCTTGGCCGCTGGGTGCGCGCCCTTCGAACCCTTCGGTTTGGTCGCCGCCGGCCCCGCACCCGCGGGTTCAGGAGCCTCGGCGGACGCCTCGCCCGGCGGGCTCGGCTCTTTCGGCTCCTTCTTCTCCGCGGTCTCCTTCTTCTCGGGGGCCGGGGTAACGTACTCTTCCACCACGCGGATGGTCTGCGGGTGAAGGTGCGTGCGCAACCGGTCGATGACCCGGGGCTTGGACGCCATCCACGCGATGTCGAACTTGGTGCGGTCGGGCACCTTCAGCGTGACGGTCTTGTCGTGCACCTCGACCTGGAATTCGGACGCACGACCGTACTGGAGCTCGATCACCGCGCGCGCTTGCTCGACCGGCTCGGTGATGCGCTCGATGACCTTGAACGTGCCCCGGACCTTGCGGCCGGCGAACGGGGGATTGAAGTCGACCCGGACGCGAGCCGCCGTGAGCGACACCACCCGGCCGCGACGTCCCTCGATCGTGAGCGTCGTGCCGATGTCGAGGTGGGCATCCTCCCGTCGCATCTCGGGAAGTCGCTGGACCTCGTGCATCGAGAACAGCTCGATCAGGTTCGGGTCCCGCTCTCCGAACGCGTCGGCCGGGGCGTACTCCCGCGCGACCTCCTCCCCGACGGCCAGACCGACCAGCGAATTCTCGATTCCCGCCGGGAAGTACTCTCCCCCGATCTCGTGGGGGCGGGGACCCCACGTGCGGCCCTCGAGCTGGGCGTTCTCCTTCTGGGCGACTTCCTCGTGGGTCGTGTCGAGGAGCTCGGACTTTCCGCCGAGTTCCGTCCAGAGGTCGTACTCGAGTCGGACGAGGTCGCCCTTCTCCGTGACCTTGGAAGCCGCGCCATGGTGGGCTTCGGGAGACATCGCCCCGCCGAACCGGGGGGTGGGATAAAGTTTGCTCGAGGGTGGGATGCGGCTTGGGTCCGTGGCGCCGGCGCGCGGTCAGCGCTCCGGGGCAATCGATGGTTCGCCCCCGCCCACGGGCGGGAGTCTCCGACCAGCGGAGAGGCGACTCCACCGAGCCCACCCGTCCACGAAGGCGACCGGCTTCATCATCGCCTCGACGAGGCGGAGAGGGTGACGAACCGCGCGACGCCGCTCAGCGAGCCGACCCGAAAGCTCTCCGTTCTTGACGAGGGACATCGTCATCGCGACCAGGTAGCGGTACCGTTTGCGCGCCCATCGGTAAAGGCTCGTCTCCGAGCTCCCGTCGTGAAAGACCCACGCCTCGGGGAGGAACGCTCCGGTAAGCCCCGCGCGCGCGGCCCGGGTCTCGAGGTCGTGGTCCTCGGCGTACGGGATGCGAGGGTCGAACCCGAGTCGCCGGAGGGTCTCCGTCCTCCACGCGGTGTTCTGGAGCGGAAGGTAGGTGACCCGCCGCGGGACGAGGTCGGAGTAGATCGACTCCTCGAGCAGCACCGAGTAGCGCTCCAGGGAGCCGACCGGGGCTCGTAGGGGCCGCGTCGGTCCGCCCGAGAAATCCGCCTTCCCGTCCTCGATCGGCGCGAGGAGACGGGCAAGCCACTCCGGGGGGGCTCGCTCGTCCGCGTCGAGGAACGCCGTGAGGTCGGTGTCCAGCTCGCGCACGCTGGCGGCCCGGGCGTCCACTACCCCACCCGGAAACCGTCTCAGCCGAAGATCGAGCGAGGGGAACCGGCTCTGGATCTTCTCCGCGAGAGCGGCGGACGTCTCGGGTGAGGCGGCGACCAGCACTCGGTCGGGACGTCGTTGCTGGGAGGCGAGAGAGCCGAGCGCGTCGAGCACTCTCGGGTCGTCCCGGACCGCGACCTCGACCGTTACGGAGTCCATCGCACCGCGACCGTCCGAGCGTGCATCGTCGGGTCGCTCCTCGAGCCCGAATGCGCCAAGAGCTTAATCTCGAGGGAGCCTCGGGAGGCCGTGCGGATTCTCCTGGTCGGCGGGGGGGTCCAGCCGATACCCCCGACCGGGTACGGTGCGGTCGAGAGGATCATCGCCGACCTCCAAGCGGCGCTCGTCTCTGCGGGGCATCAGGTCGAGGTGCTCAACCAGGTCCGTCATCGCCGGATGCGGGACGAGTACCCGTTCGCTTGGGAGCTCCCTCGCCTCCTTCGGGGTCGCGCCTACGACGTGATCCACGCCCATACCCCCGTCGTCGCGAACCGACTCGCCTTCGGCGGATACCCGTTCGTTTACACCTCCCATTCGCGTCACTGGTTCTATCGCGACCGATGGAGCCACCGCTGGGGGTACTGGCTCGAGCGCCGCGCCGTGCGAAACGCGAGCGCGGTGATCGCTCTGACCCCGACGCTGGCCCGCACCATGGCTTCGGTGGTGCGTCCCCCCCTTCCGCCGGTCACGGTCCTTCCGTTCGGGGTGGACTCGAGCCGGTTCACCCCGCGTTGGGAGCGACGGACCGGGCGGACGGTGCTCGGGGTGGGAGTGGTCCTTCCGTTCAAGCGCTGGGAGCTTGCCGCGGCCGCCCTGCGCGGTCTCGGGGTCCGTCTCCGCATCGCCGGGCCGACCCCGTCCGCGGAATACGCGGCGAAAGTCCGCCGGGCCGGGGACGAGGTCGAGCTTCTCGGGGAAGTCTCGCCGGAAGAGCTCGTTCGGCTCTACGCCGAGAGCGACGTTCTCGTTCACCCCAGTGGGGTCGAGGTTCTCTCGGCGACCGTCCTCGAGGCGCTCGCCTCCGGACTTCCGGTCCTCGGTGGTCCGGCGGTAGCGGACGAGGTGGACGATGGTTCGACGGGATGGGTGCTCCCCGACGCGAACGTCGACGCCTTCGTCGCCGGGATGCGCGCTCGCGTGGGGCTCCTCACGTCCGACGACCGGCTCCGGAGGAAGATGGGCGAGCAAGCCCGCGCGACCGCGGAGACTCGGTACTCCTGGCCCCGAATCGCCGCCGAGCACGTGAAGGTCTACGAGTCCGTGGCCGGCCACGCCCGGTCCGGCTAATCGGAACGGTGCGTCGAACTCTCGGGACGACGAGCGTCGAGCAGGTCCTGGATGGATCGGTCGACGGCCTGGGCGCTGGTCCACCGCGGGTTCCAGCCGAGCGCCTGGACCTTGCGGATTGAGAGAAGCTGGAGCGGAACGTCTCCGACCCAGCCGCGTTCCCCGCCGGTGAATTCGAGGCGGGCCCGACCCCCGAACGCGGCCACGACCTTCTCCGCGATCTCCCGCGCCGAGATCTGATCGACGTTCCCGAGATTGTAGATGTTGACCCGGTCGCGTGCCCGGTCCGTCGCGCAGAACATTCCGTCGACGCAGTCCTCCGTGCGAAGGTAGCTCTTCCGCTGCTGTCCGTCCCCGAGGACCTCGAGCCGGGTCGGGTCCCGGCGAAGCTTCTCGAAGAAGTCGGGAAGGATCCCGTGGGTCATGTTGGGTCCAATGATGTTCGCGAACCGGAAGATGTACACGGTGAGGCCGTACGAGTATGCGTAGGCGCTGAGGAGCCCCTCGGCGGCGAGCTTCGCCGCTCCGTAGAGCGACTGGGGTTCGAGGGGTCCGTACTCTTCCGGGGTTGGAAAGAGGGAAGCGAGACCATAGACGACGCTCGACGAGGAGAACACGACCCGAGAGACGTCGTGGCGCCGGGCGGCCTCGAGGACATGGTAGGTGACGACCGTCCCCTCGTCGAGGTCCAGGCGCGAGTCGCTGAGGCCGCGTCGGATGTCCGGGTTCGTCGCGAGATGCCACACCGTCGAGGCACCCCGAAACTGCTCCTGATAGGTCGAGGGATCCTTGAGGTCCGCCACTGTGAGGACCGACGACTTGCCGCTGCGAGACGGAGCGAGATGCTCGCGACGACCGCTCGAAAGATTGTCGATGACGCGGACCTCGTTCGAACGGTCGAGCAGCGATCGGACGAGCACGGAGCCGATCGCGCCCGCGCCTCCCGTGACGACAACCGGCCCCTCGGCCCCGCGGTCCGGCATCGGGTCGGCCGGAGCTGGGGAAGCATATATAAGTGGAGTCCCGCCTAAACACGAACCGCCGACAATCCCGGGGGGAACGGGATATGCGCACGTACGTTCGGATGACGTTCCACTCGGAGGGGGCGAACCCGATGAAGGTCGTCGAGGCGATGCACGGTCTCGGGTTCGAGGAGTCCATGGGGATGCACGATTTCGTCTACAAGTGGAAGGACAAGGCGACGATCGACGACGTCATCCGGCTGATGACGGAGATGCACGATCGCCTCCGTGGACTCGACGTCAACTACGAGATCACCACCATTTCGTGACCCACCGGACTCACCGATGCCGGCAGAGGAGCTGGACCGTCTGGAACGCCTGCTCCTCTTGCATCTGTTGGAGCACCGCGGCCAGCAGATCCGGTTCGAGGCCTCCCAGTGGACGACCGAGTTTGGGATCCTGAGGAAGTTCTCGAACGAGGACCTCAACGACGTGAAGCAGGCGCTCCGCGTCCTCGAGACCGGGCGAATGATCTACCGGCGGACGCAGTACGTGGTCGGGTACTCGGAACCGAAGCATGTCTTCTCCCTGACCCCGAGCGGCCATCGGAAGGCGCTCGAATACCGACGTGAGGAGGAAGGGGACGGCGCATCCGTCGACCTGCCCACCGCCGAGTCCTCCGCGATCGCAGCGGACGGGGAGCGATCGCCGGCCCCGCCCCGGCGACCGTCCCCGAACTGAGCCGGGATGACGGCCCTCGACGGCGCCCTCGTTCGGCTTCGCCCGCTCGCGTCGGCCGACCTCGAGCCCGTCTTCTCCTGGTACAACGACCCCGAGGTCGTGGCCCCCTTCGACCGATTCTCGGTCGATTCGTTCGACGACTTTCGGGACGCGGTCTCGAACGCGGCCGACGACCCGACGTCCCTCGCGCCGAGGTTCGCGGTCGAGCGCCGGGACGACGGGCGGGTCGTCGGGGTCGTGGGCTACTATCGGGCGCATCCGGTGCTCGAGTACATGGATGTCTGGTACGTCCTAGGGGACCGAGCCGCCCGCGGTCACGGTTTCGGGAAGGAGGCGGTCGGACTCCTGACGGGCCACCTCTTTTCCACGACGTCACTCGAACGCATCGGCGCGACGTGCGATGTGGAGAACGTTCCATCGTACCGACTCCTGGAGGGACTCGGCTTCCGCCTCGAGGGGACGCTCAAGTCAGCGCTCTACCATCACGCCCATTGGCACGACGTACGGGTCTACGGGGTTACCCGGGCGGAGTGGGAAGCGAGGGCTCCTCGAGAGTGAAGCCGACCCGGTCCCCGCCCGGGACCGGGACCGGTGGGTGCAGCGCGACCCGGCCGATCTCGCGGGTCGACCGGAGATGGGTTCCCCCGCACGGGCACACATCGGCGGCCTCGATCTCGACGACCCGGACCGGGTCGACCTGCGCCGGCAGGGGGACGAGACCCGATCGCTCCGCGAACGGGTTGCGGTCCCATTCCGCCCGGGGGACATGACGAAGGGTCACCGGACGCGGGTGGAGGACGGCCTCCGCAAGGTCGTCCTGGAGCAAGGGGATCACTTCGGGCGGGAGGGCCCCCTCGAGGTCCAGGGTCGCGCCGCTCCCCATCAGTTGAGCCCGCCGAGTCCTCAGCCGGGTCCGGGCGAAGATCCGCGCGCTCAGAAGGTGCTGGCCGGTATGGAGGCGCATGTGACGGTAGCGTCGGTCCCAATCGAGGACGCCCTCGACCTCGGTCCCGGCCGCAAGCTCCCGTAGGGCGGCGGGGGAGCCCCGGACCCGGTGCAGGACCGAGAGGCCGGACTTCGTCACGTCAATGACCTCCACCGTCGTTCTCCCCGAAATGGAGAGGGTCCCTCGGTCGCTCGGCTGTCCGCCTCCCGTCGGGTAGAAGTAGGTCCGGTCGAGCACGACCGCGCCCGGGGGGAGCGCCGTGACCCTGGCCCGGAACGAGCGGACGTACGCCGCCTCCGGTTCGCTCAGGTACGCGAGCTCGGTCACGGGCAAGGCGAATCACCGGTGAAGAAACCCGTTGCGGAGAGGCCCCGCTCTCGGCAACCTTTTTAGAGGGGACCGATGTGACGCGCCGAGGAATTGGATGTTCAAGCTTCGGATCAAGATGGAAAACCTCCGGGAGGTCGTCGAGGTCGTCTCGACCCTGGTCAGCGAGGTCAAGCTGACGATCTCGAAGGACGGACTCGAAGCGAAGGCGGTCGACCCGTCCCACGTCGCGATGCTGGTCCTCAAGCTCCAGAAGGGGATCTTCGAAGAGTTCACGGGCGAGAGCACAGAGATCGGGGTGGACGTAGAGAAGCTCAAGGAGGTCCTCCGGCTCTCGAAGCCGGGTGACGTCATCGACCTTCAGTTCGACGGGAAGAATCGGCTGGTCGCCTCGGTCGGTCGGCTCACCCGTCAGATGGCGATCGTCGACCCGGCGGGCATCACCGACCCAAAGGTCCCGAACGTGAACCCGCCCGCGAGCGTGACGCTGAAGACCGAGGACATGCGCCAGGGGATTCGAGGGAGCGAGAGCTTCACCGACCACGTGACGCTCTCCCTCGAGCCGGACGCGTTCACGATGCACTCGGAGGGGGACACCGACCGGCTCGACCTCCGGATCCCGAAGGACTCGCTCACCCGGCTTGACGTTAAGGAGCCGGTGAAGAGCATGTATCCTCTCGACTTCTTCTCGGCCATGGTGAAGTCGATCTCGGCGGAGGAGACGACCCTCCACGTCGGCAACGAGTACCCGCTCAAGATCGAGTTCGCCATGGCGGCCGGACGCGGTGAGGGCCGCTACCTCCTCGCGCCGCGGGTCGAAGAGGATTGAGGTTCCCCGACCTCACCTCCCGCCGCCGCAGCTCGATAGGCCGTGTCGTACGCCCGCGGCACGCGCCATCCTCTTAATCCGTCGACCGGTCGGTGGGCCATGCCCGACCGTCCCGAGCTCTCCGTAGCCATCCTCTCGGCGACTCGCACGCCCATCGGGAAGTTCGGAGGCTCGCTCCGCAACGTTCTCGCGCCCGAGCTCGGTGCTCACGCCGCCCGAGCGGCGGTCGAGCGTTCGGGGATTCCCGCGGCGGAGATCGACGAAGTGCTGTTCGGGAACGGCATCCAGGCCGGTGTCGGCCAGAACCCCGCCCGACAGGTGCTGCGCGGGGTCGGGATTCCCGACAGTGCCGGTGCGGCGACCATCAACATGGTCTGCGGGTCGGGTCTCAAGGCGATCAACCTCGGCTTCGCGGTCATCCGGGCAGGGGAGTTCGACCGAGTTCTCGTGGGAGGGATGGAGAGCATGTCGAACGCCCCCCACCTCCTGCCGGGTCGAGTACGCTGGGGAAGCAAGCCCGGGCCGCACTTTCTCGATGACGCGATGCAACGCGACGGTCTGATGGACGCGTACGGGGAGCACGAGATCATGGGGCTGACGGGGGAGCGAGTCGCGCGCCACTTCCACCTGACCCGGGCCGAGGTCGACGCGTTCGCCCTTCGCAGCAACCGGCTCGCCGTACAGGCCCTGCACGACGGCTACTTCGCCGCGGAGGTCGTACCGGTTCCCGAATCGATGACACCGGGAGCGAAGGGGCTCGCGCACGACGAGTGCCCTCGGCCCGACACGAGCCTCGAGGCTCTCGGGAAGCTCCGGCCGGCGTTCGGCTCGGACGGCGTCCTGACGGCCGGCAACTCCTCCCAGATCTCGGACGGCGCGGCCGCGCTCGTCCTCGCCAGCCGGCGGGAGGTCGAGTCCCGGGGGCTGAAGCCGCTCGCGTGGATCCACTCGACCGGCGAGAGCGGAGTTCACCCGGACGACGTGATGGAGGCGCCCATCCCGACGGTCCGTAAGCACCTCGCGCGCGTCGGAATCGCTCCGGCCCAGTTCGACCGGGTCGAGCACAACGAGGCGTTCGCCTCCGCGTCCATCGCGGTCCAGCGAACGTTCGGGTTCACCGAGGAACAGTTCAACGTCCACGGCGGTGCGGTCGCGCTGGGCCATCCGATCGGGGCGAGCGGCGCCCGGATCGTCGTGACGCTGGTCCAGGAGCTCGCCCGGACGAAGACGCGCCTCGGGCTCGCCACGGCCTGCATGGGCGGCGGGAACGGCCTCAGCCTGATCGTCGACCGGACCGGCCCCTGAGCGGTAGGAGCGAGATTCCCGTCCGGTCCTCGACCTCTCGCAACGCATCCCGGACCGGGGCGCGCTCCCCCGCGGCCACGCGCTCGCTCGCGTCCTTTCCGAGCTCGGCCGAGAAGGCCCGCAACCGGTCGATGACCTTGTCGGTGGCGAGACCCTCGGAAAGGTCGGAGCGCACGCCCTCCGAGAGTCTCCGCGCGAACGCCGCGCCGAGGGCACCGCCCCGGCCGGGCTCGAGCCACCGGCGAAGGTTCCTCCGGAGCTCCTCGTACTCCCGCTGCGACTTGTCGAGGGCGAACGGGCTCCACTCGATCCGAACTCGATAGGGAGTGGAGAGGAGGTACCACCGCAGTCCTCCCGCGCTCGTGCTCTTCAGTGCGGAGCGCAGCGAGGTCAGGTTGCCCGTCGACTTCGACATCTTCGCCCCGGCCTGCAGGACGAACGCCGTGTGGACGAACATCCGCGAGAACGGCTTTCCGTCGAGCGCGAGGGCGATCTCGTTCTCCGCGTGGTGGTGAGGGTAGATCAGGTCGAGCCCACCCCCGTGGAGGTCGACGGGAATGTCGAGGATGCGCCGGGCCATCGCGTAGCACTCCAGATGCCAGCCCGGCGTCCCCCGACCCCACTTGCTCGGCCAGGAGGGGAGCGGAGGGTCCTGCCGCTTCCAGATCACGAACTCCCCGAGCGCGCCCTCTCGTCGAGGGAACGGGTGGTCCGGCTCCTCGACCGCATGACGTGCCAGGTCCGCCTCGTTGAGGAAGTTCTCTTCCTCCGGCCGTTCGGGCGGAGAGTAGATCCAGAGGTCGCCTTCACGGCGGACCCGTCCGGTCCGGTCGAGCGCCTCGGCCACGCGAACGATGTCGGGGGCGAAATCGCTCGCGCGGGGATGGTCGACCGGAGGAAGGATCCCGAACCGCCCCATGTCGCGGAAGAACGCGGCTTCTTCCCGCCGGGCGAGGGCGCGCCACGTCGTGCCGAGCTCGGCGGCCCGACGGTCGATCTTGTCCTCGAAATCGGTGATGTTCATCACGTGATGGACGAAGTGCCCCTCGGCCGCGAGGAACCGTCGAACGATGTCGAAGAACAGGTACGTGCGGGCGTGGCCGACGTGGGCCGCGTAGTACACCGTGGGCCCGCAGGCATAGAGCGTGACCGGCCGGCCGGGAAGCGCGCGGACCTTGCGACGTTCGCCGGAGCGCGTATCCTCGAGCCGGAGACGCATGGCGTCCGAACCGGCGCCCCGCCGTGGATAACGCTTTGGGAACGGGTTACCCGCTGATAGCCTCGGAAGGTTGAAGGGGGAGGACGGTGCTTGTCGGCGCGGGGGCGAGCGGGCGGATGGAGACGCTCTATCTCCTCGTCGAGACCGAGGTCGGTCGCCTCGACGAGGTCCTGAACCGGCTCAAGTCGGTTCCCGGCGTCACCGAGGTCCAGGCGGTCACCGGGCCGTTCGACCTCATCGTCAAGGTGGAGGCGCCCCACATCAACGTCGCGCTGGATACGGTGGTTCACCGGATTCGCAAGATCGCCGGGATCAAGTCCACCGAGACGCTCGTGACGGTCGCGACCGGGTGAACCGTCGGGCGTCGGTCGGCCCCATAAAATACCCGTTCCACTTCGGGCGGCGCATGGTCGAGGTGGGCGAGAGCGCTCCGGACTTCACCGCGCCGAACCAGGACGGCACCCCGTTCCGCCTTTCCTCGCTCCGCGGGTCGCCCGTGGTCCTCTACTTCTACCCGGAGGCGGACACTCCCGGCTGCACGATCGAGTCGAAGGGGTTCCGGGACGTCTATCCGCAGTTCCAAGCGCAGAAGGTCCGCGTCGTCGGCGTGAGCGTGGACGATTGCCCCAAGCAGAAGGCGTTCGCGCAGAAGTACGGTCTCCCGTTTCCCCTGGTCGCCGACTCCTCGAGGAGCGTCGCCCAGGCGTACGGGGTGCTCAACCCCCGGGGTCGGGCGCGTCGTGTCACCTTCCTCATCGACTCGGACGGGAAGGTCGTCGAGGTTATCGACACCTCGTCCCCCGGACCGCATCTCGAGCGAGCCCGCGCTCGCTTTCTCACCGCGTAGGCGGCGCGCACTCTGCGCCCCCGCGGCCTCGGGCTCCGACCGGGAGGAGACCGGTCGGCCGAGTCTATTCTGGGACCGCGCGCGAGGCGCTCGCCGCGCGACCGGGGCCGTGATGCCACAGGGCCGGGAACCGCGCGGGGTCGACGAAGACCCGAGTCTCGTCCACCACCCACCCGTGCTTCACGTGGCCGACCTCGTCCGAGCCGCGGAGCGCGACCCCGGTCGC
The DNA here is from genome assembly GCA_002495185.1 of Thermoplasmata archaeon UBA184. Lineage (GTDB taxonomy): Archaea > Thermoplasmatota > Thermoplasmata > Lutacidiplasmatales > UBA184 > Lutacidiplasma. The sequence continues at coordinate 78,964 of DAEB01000027.1, forward strand.
GATGAGCTCGCCGTTGCGGTGCACGAGCGCGACCCGCGCGCCGGTCGCGAACGGCTTCGGGAGCGCGAGGATCCCCCCGCTCGCGAGACCCGCGCCGTGGGCGAGCGCGCTCGCGGCGGCGTCCTTCACGACGATCGCGGGGAACTCCCGCCAGACCTCCTCGATCGGGTGGAGGAGGGCGAGCATCGGGGCCGGGTCGCCCGCGGCCCGCGCGGCCGCCGCGTCGGCGAGGACCGTGAGCGGGACCGCCGCCGATTCACGGAACGGACCGTTCGCGACGCGCCGGAGCTCCTCCATGTGCGCCCCGAGCCCGAGCGCTTCCCCGAGGTCGACGGCGAGGGTTCGCACGTACGTTCCCGAGTCCGCCGTGATGTCGAGGAGGAGCCGAGGCCCCTCGGACTCGACGAGCGTGAGCCGATGGATGGTGCGGATGCGGCGCTCCCGCTTCACCGCCGACCGGACGGGAGGCGTCTGGTAGACCGGCCCGGTGAACTCCGCGAGCACCCGCTTCACCTCGCGGAGGGGAACGGGCCCGTGGAGAACGACGGAGGCGACGTACCGCTTCGGGAACTCGAGGACGAGGGGAAGGAGCTTCAGCGCCGGACCGACCCCGACCCAGAGGAGCCCCGAGACGTTCGGGTCGAGGGTCCCGGCGTGGCCGGCGACCGGGACACCGAGAAGGTCCCGCGCCCAGGCCGTCACCTGATGCGAGGAGGGGCCGCGCGGCTTGTCGATGAGGAGGAACGCCCCTTCGGCGAACCGCTCGTCGACCGCGTCCGTCCCGCTCGTCCCGCTCATCGCGTCGCCGCCGCTTCGCGCTCCCGGACGAACGAGAGGATCCGTTCCGCGACCGCGGCCGGGGGAAGGTCGCTCGAGTCGACCGTCAACCCCGGTGTCTCGCGGTCGAGGTCGATACTGTAGTAGCGCAGGTAACGGTCCCGCTCGCTCGCTTCGCGCTCGCGGACGAGCCGACGCGCCTCGTCGACCGCCTCCTTGTCCCGTTCGGCGACGCGGCGGACTCGAACGTCCTCGCGCGCCGTCACGACGATATCGTAGACCGGGACTCCGGCGCGCCGGCAGAGCGCTCCCTGGATCCGGCCGTCCAGAAGGCGGCCCGGGGTGGCGAGCGCCTGCATCGTCCGGTCGAGTTCCCGGTCGACCTCGGGATGCGTCGCGGCGTAGCGCCCGAAGGTCGCGAGGTCCATGTCGCGCCGCCGCGCTTCCGCCCGAAAGAGGTCCCCGGCGGAGCGGAACTCGAGGCCGAGCGACGTCGCGACCAGGCGCCCCGCCGTGGACTTCCCGCTGCCCGGAGGGCCGCCGACCGTGACGACCGCGTGGATCACGCGGGCCCCCCGGCCCCTTCCGTGGCCGGGAGAGGCATCGACGTCGAGCGATTCCTCGCCTCGAACCGTCGGAGCCAGAGGTGCTTCAGGAACCGGCGGAACACGAGCGACGGAGGGACCGTGTAGAGCGAGAAGATGAGGAACCACCACGGGATGCCGAACGCGACCGCGTGCGCAAGGTTGATCGTGCTGCCGGTGCCGAGCGCGACCGTCTGGTTGACCGCGTTCGCGTTGCCGATGACGAGCCCGATCCAGCTGTAGAGCAGGATGAGCAGGAAGTAGGTGATCGCCATCCCCTTGAACTGGGCGATCGACACCTCGGCGGAGAGCTTCGTCAGGCGTTCCTGGTACGGCTTCAGCGCGGCGATCCGGTTCTTCTTCCCGGAGCGGATCGCCTCCATCTGGACCTTGCGGAACGCCGAGCTCCACTTCTGGACCTTGGCGGCCTTGATCCAGTCGGTCGTGTAGTTGTACGCGAGCGACGTGACCAGCATCTCGATCGCGCCCGCGAGCGCCATCGTGAGCAGGAGGTACTCCGAGTGGAACCCGATGAGCGAGTAGAGGGGGCCCGGGTTGGAGTCGCTGGTCCCGAGGAGTCCGGCGATCGAGTTTCGGAAGCTCGTGTCGAACAGCATCCAGATCCCAAGGAACCCGAGGAAGAAGTAGAGGAACGTCGAGAGCTTGAACGTCGGAGGCGGCGGGCGCGCCGGTTTCGCGGCGGTCGGTGCGGGTTTCTCGGCGGAGGCCGTCTCCTCTTCCGGCGCGTCGGACTCCTCCTCTTCCTCCGAGGGTTCCTCGTCGGTCGACTCCTCGTCCTCCTCTTCGTCGACGGGAGGCTCCTCGGGGGAGGAGGTCGACGGGAGGGGCTTCGACCTCCCGCTCATCAGCTCTCGCCTCCGAGGAAGCGACGGAGGAGCGGGTTCATCTCCATCAGCTGCTCGCGCCCCATGGCTTCGTAGAGGTTGATGATGATGCCGACCGTCAGCAGCACGCCGGTCCCCGAGGCGTTCCCGAGGGTTCCGATGAGGTCCGCGCCGGCGGCGAGCGACCCGACCGCGGCCCCCGAGATGACGGTGATGACCGGGATGTACCGTTCGAGCACGCGACGCAGGACCCGCGGCTCTCTACGGAACCCGGGGATCTGCATGCCGGACGCCTCGATCTGCCGGGCGACGGCTTCGGGACCCATGTTCGTCGTCTGGATCCAGAACTTCGCGAACAGGATCGAGCCTCCGACCATCGCCCCGAAGTAGACGGCCACGTGGACGAGCCCCTGCCACCACGTGTGGTAGACGAGGAATCCCCCGTACTGCTGGTAGTTCAGCATCGGAAGCAACCACGCCTCCAGGCCGTTCACCGTGGAGAGATAGTACGCGCCGCCGCTGATCGGGGTCGTGGCGCTCACCCCGAGCGTGGACTGTTGCGTCGCCGTCGGGTACCCCCCGACCCACCATTGATGGCCGAGCAGCGGGAAGTGGACGAGCGACGGGTTCGTCCAGAGCAGGATCGAGACCATCGAGACGTTGGCGAGCAGCGCCGACATCAGGATGACCGGGATGTTCGACGCGTAGATCAGCCGCAGCGGGTAGCGGCCGCGGGCGCCCCGAGCCTCGGCGTGCGACAGCGGAAGCTCGATGCGCGTCGACTCGGTCCACGCGACCAGGAAGAAGATCGCCGCGGTCCCGACCAGCGCGACGATCGGGTTCGGCTGCCGGAGCAGGATCTGCTCCCAGCCGCCCGACGCCATCTGGGACGCCGTGAAATGCGACAGGAACCAGAGGGTCTTCGGGATCGTCCCGCTCGGAGGGTTCGTCTGCGAGATCGGGAGCGCCGGGTTCTGGGGGACCCAGTTGAGCGTTCCCTGCACGATCTGCTGCGAGACCCCGGCGGCGATGAAGAGCGAGATCCCGCTCCCGATCCCCCACTTCGAGACGACCTCGTCCATCAGGAACACGAGGTAGCTTCCGAAGACGAGCTGGGCGATGATCACGCTGTTCGCGAGGAGGGCGCCGTTCCCGGGCGAGACGGTGCCGAGGCTCGCTACGAGCGAGCCCGAGGGGGAGAGGTAGCCGTAGACCTGCGGGATCGCCTCGATGAAG
>DAEB01000027.1:82434-83885 GCA_002495185.1 Thermoplasmata archaeon UBA184
CGGGCCGATCCCGAGGTGCATCAGCGTCCCCTGCGCTCCCGCGAGGATCGCGCGGTAGCTCGCGAACAGGTCGATGACGGTCGCCTGGTCGACGCCGAAGAGGTAGATGTTCGTCAGCAGGAAGTACATCAGCAGGACGCCGATCGTCCAGAACAGCTTCGTCCGGAAGTGGACGTGGCCCTTCGGCTGGGCGACCGCCGGCATCCGCGTCGTCACCGGCTTGAGCCCGTAGAGCTTCGAGCGCGGCCCGTTGTAGGAGAGCCCCAAGTAGAACAGCACGAACAGGACGGCGATCGCGACGGCGATGAGCGCGAACGCGAGGATCGTCGGTTTGCCCCAGAACCAGAAGAGCGCGAGGATTCCGGCGCCGAGAAGGCCGAGCGGGAGCGCCCACCGGCGGTCCCGCGGGATCTCCTCTTCCGCCATGGAGCGCTCGGGGAGCCGGTGTGCGAGTTATATAGTCTACGGGACGGAATCCGCGGGACCGGCCGCACCGCCGCCCGGAGGGTTCTCGAGGACGGTCACCTTCTCGCGCGCGTGCTTCGAGGCGTGGGAGACGTAGACCTTCCAGGCGTGGGCGGTCGCTCCGCCGCCCAGCAGCCGGTCGACGCCGGCCTTCGACAGGTCCGCGACGATCGTTTCGCCCTCGCGCGAGAGCGCCTCGGCGGCGACGAGAGCCGGGACGAACGCGTCCAGCTCCCCCACGTTGAGGCTCGTCGGGCGCTCGACGATCTCGGGGGGCCGCTTGAACCCGTGCCGACCGAAGTGGTCCGGTGCGTAGATGAGCATCGACTTGAACTTGTACTTGTGAAGACCCGCGTTCCCGCGGCCGCCCTGCTTTCCTGCGCCCCGTCCGGCCTTGATCCCCCGGCCGTGCGTGCGAAGGCCGCGGAACTTTCGCGTGCGACTCGGCATCGACCTCTTCCCCCCCTCGACTAGAGCATTCGCCGGACGAGCTCGTTGATCGCCCGGCCCCGGTACCCGAGGGAGCCACCGAGGGTGTACGGCTTCTTGGTCGACCGCCACCCACCCTTCGGCGCGCGGAGGCGGAAGAGCGGCTTGAGGCCGCGGACCTGCGTGAGGCCGCTCTCGGCGACCGAGCGGGTGAGGAACGGAAGGTCCTTTCCCGGGGCGATCTCCTGGACGGTCTCGGCCGTCAGCTTCTGTCCCGCGGCCGTCTCGCCCCGTTGCTGGAGCAGCAGCGAGACGGTGTCGGGCTCGGCCTCTCCCCAGGTGACGTAGCCCTGCACCTTCGTGAGCATGCCGCGCACCGACGCGACCTCGGGAACGACGGTCGCATGGTTCGGCCGCGTCAGGTGAAGGTAGAGGAGCGTCTCCGTCACGTCGTGCCGGGCGTGCACGGTGCCGCGAACCCGGACGATCATCCACGCCATCGCGACTCACTCCCTCCGCGGGGGAGGTCCCCGACCGGCGCCCGGGCGCGTCCCGCC